>JBGSKV010000060.1:0-3817 GCA_041740975.1 Oligoflexales bacterium
ATTTTTGTTTGTAACAGAGCTCCTGCCCAGGCTGCGCTGGTGTTCGCGCGTCCTGCGCTCACAACCCCCTCTCAACACCGCATTGAGAAATTTCGACCAACTCTTCGCAAGTTCAAATTCTCCAACAGTGAGGCTCCGCCAACTAGGATTACCTCCATCGAGCAGCCGTTGCGGAAGCAACTCGTGCGGGCACGCACTCGTGTGCGAAGCCTCACTGGTGGAGACTTTGCGCTTGGGATGTGCTGGCGCAATCGAGCCGGTGTTCTGGCGGCTGGGATTGTGAGGGAATCTTATGACCGAGCCTCCCAGACGAAAGAATACCGGGAGGATTGCGCCAATACTTCACAAAAACAAAAGCTCCGCCTGTGAAAGGCGGAGCTTGAAAGACGTAACGGCCGCTTCGCGGCCGTTCATTAAACTATAATTAAAGTCTTGGTTCTTTGATCACATTATCAGAGCTAGGATACAAGAAGTGAAGTTCGGCCGTTTGTCTTTGAACGACTGCGTTAAAGTTCTGCTCTTGAGAGTTACGAACACCGATGGGCATACCGGAGCTTGCAAAGTAGAACTTCTTGAACATGCGACGATTTGACTTATCATTCATACTTGTTACCGATATGACATAAACGTCACTGACGGATCGGCTTTTGCCGCTGATACTAGCATTCAAATTAGAAACATGTTCAATGACAACATCATCTTTTCCAAGTGAGGTTGAGCGTGGAGCTCCAGCAACTAAACCTAGAGCACGACCTGCTGCCGTACACATGTCTTCGACGGTACTTTGAAGTTCGAATACGCGAGGAACTTCCATTCCCATGCCGCTCGAATCACTTCCGTCCCAAAGCACACTATCGTCACCCTCGCAATAAGTGCCGCCATCTTTAACTGCACATTTTGCACGGGCCTTTCCCCACTTGTTTTCAGAGTCTGTGTAACCCGCCCAAAGTCCTACATTCATAGACTGCGCTACGAAAGCCTTGCAAAGAGATGGGTTCTTCAAGACATTACCGATTGGTTTTTGTGCGAGATCCGCGACACTAACGATGGCGCCTTGGCCTTCGAAGCTAAACGCATCTACCGAAGAGGCTTGCTCTTTTTCGATGACCGCAACGCCGCAAGCACCTGCGATTACTGTGAGAGCGAGGACTGAGAGAATTCCGAGATTTCTTTGAGTTCCGAACAATTTCATATCCACTCCCTTATTTGCTCAAGTTCATGATTTGAGCGAGGCTATTGTGAAGGCGCAATTCAAACCATACGTCTGCCATTTTGTAAGTCTTACCATCAATCGCTTTGTATCCGCCCATGAGTTTCACGTCGTTACCTGCAACCATATTTGGTTTTTTGAAAGTACTAAGAGTTTCGTATGTCAAGCTAAGCTCAGCAATACCAGCTTTCGCCATCGAAGCTAACTCATCTTTTTGACTGATGCCGTCACTGTTGCGATCTTGCCAAACCAGAAGGTCTTTGAAGATTGCATCGCTCGCGTTAATGACGCCGTCTTTATTTGAGTCATACTGCGCAAGAGCCAGGAAACCGTTTATGAAATTATTCTTTGCTTTTGCATCAATTTTCGCAGTGTGCTCGCCAAAAATCTCGCGACCACTGTCTATCGTTCCATTTTTGTCGCTATCGAGTGCTAACAAACCGTCTTGAGCTGCAACCCAACCCATTCGGATTTTTTCTTTGCTGCCCGTAAGATCAAACTTCACCGGACCTTCTTTGCGCCAAGCGCTTAGCAAGTCAATCTTGCCATTTTTGTTAAGGTCAAGGACAAGAGGAGAAGCGTTATCGTATGCGAAGGCATTTGATTCTGCTGCGAAGCCATAGATGGGATGCATAACGGAGGCGCAAGCAATTTTATTGGTTCCGCAGTTGCCTTTGCTGCTCGCATTGTACATAGCTGTGATACCGACTTGATCGCCTTGAATGGTAACGTCTGACTTCAATCTAACGAAGGTATTGCTACCGTTAGAATGACCAACAAACTTATTAAGATCACGACATTTTGGAGATGTGTTCCATGCTTGATTGATATCTTCCGGCATACAAATCGATACGCGCGCGCTTTGCTGACCTTGAAGCTGACCATTCAAAATTTCCGGAGCTAAGTATTGTGGCTTAACACCAAGTAAATATGGGCGAGAATAAGCGGACCCTTGTGCATCAAATGCTTGTCCATCCATGACCGAGCGGACATTGAGGGGACCAGAGGCGAGAACTTTGCCTGCTTCGTTTTCCACTGTTACGCGGTAGCCGACGTTGGTGATTTGGTATTTAGAATCCATATTGACGATACCAATGATCGGTACACGAACCATCGCTGACTCAGTGGCAGGTTGTGGCGAAATCGGTTGAGGTGTATTGGAAATAGGTGCCGGAGGGTTTACAACAACGGGAGTTGTTGGTGTAACCGGAACAACTGGTACAGGTTGGGAAACAACCGGTTGTTGTGGCGTTACATTTGGCTGCGTTACAGTTGGTTGCGTTACACTAGGACTTACCGGAGTTTGGTGTGTTGGCACCACTGTACTCGGTTGCTCGACGCGAGCGATTGGTTTGCCAGTCGAACCTTGACCATCGAAGCCGCTATTCGAGCAACCGATGACTAAGGAACTTGCTACCACTGTCCATGTAAGGATGTTCACTTGGGAGCGAGCGTAGGAAAGTTTCTTCATATTCAAACCTCTTGGAAAAGCAACTCTGTTGGACCATAGACGGTAGTGCAAACTTTATGCCCTTAGCTTAGTGCAAGTCATTTCAGGGTTTTAGCCCAAACAATTCGGCAAGTTTTCCAGCAAGGAATCGACACTGTCTAAAAAGTTTATAAATTTTGGGCCCGCATGGGACGTGACTTTGGACCGAAACCTTTGCGTTTCGCAGGAGATGAATTAAAATAAACTCAATCAAATCAATCATCTGGTTTTTTGTCGGGGAATTTCAAAATGAAAAAGCAAATTTACGTCCTTGGTCTCATCATAATTTCGACACTCGGCTGTCGAACCCGAGAAAGCGAACCTAAAAAAACCACACCAGCTCCGGGCGTAGGAATAGTCCAAACATCACCCGACTTCGTCAAAGGGAATGCCCAAGGAAAAGTAAAAATTGAATATTTCGCTGACTTACAATGTGGAGCCTGCAAAAAACTCAGCCCCATACTCGATGAGATTCTTGCCAGTAACTCTAGTCAAATCAAGCTGGTCTTTAAGAACTATCCTAAAGATAAAAGTTGTACGAACTATGACGGAAAATATTTGCATGAGTTCTCTTGTGAAGCAGCCATCGCAGCAAGGTGTGTCGGTCTGAACAATGGTAAGTTTTGGGAGTTCAAAGATCATCTTTTCTCTCAGCAGGAAAACTATAGTCTTGCAAACTTCAAGACTTGGGCTGGCCAGCATGGTTTAGCGAGCGGTCCCTATGACACCTGTTTTCAAAATCCAGCGATTATTGCGCATATCAAAGCCGATGTAGCGGAAGGTATCAATCGTGGGGTTACCGGTACACCGACTATCTTTGTGAATGGCACGAAGATTTTTCCGGCGACGAAGGAAGCTATAGAGGCTGAGATTCAGAATCACCTTTAGTTTTGGACTCATTCGCTACGCGAATGGGGTTTGTTTTTAATAAGCTCCGCCTATCACAGGCGGAGCTTTTGTTTTTTGTGAAGAGTTAGGCAAAACTTCCCAGCACTGTCTCCAGAGGGTACGCTTGCCTGTCTCACCACCGGGATTTTTATTTGTACCAGAGCTCCTGCCCAGGCTGCGCTGGTGTTCGCGCGTCCTGCGCTCACAACCCCCTCTGGAGACAGTGCTGG
>JBGSKV010000061.1:0-2877 GCA_041740975.1 Oligoflexales bacterium
TTAGTTTCGCCACGACCGGAGTATACACTTCACCCTTTAGCATTTTTTCAGCGATCAAACGTGGTGTGATACGACCCGAAAACTTGTAGCGCCCCGATTGAAACTTGGCATAGTTGCCGAATCGGCGAACCCACATCTTAAAAACAAATCCTTGATCGATTGCACCCTTGTTTTGAAGTTCTTGCGAGAGCTTTTCAAGGCCCATACCGCGTTCGAGTTCGACCTCAACATCTTGCGTCAATTGTACGGACTGATTTGCCCATCGATTAAGGACAACGTAACTACCGACAACAACCATCACGCCAAGGAAGGCTATAAAAAAAATAACTGCGAGGAGACGACGCAAACTAGACTCCCTACCCAAATAAAAATAGAAAATGACTATATCATCATAGCAAAGGCCGAGCGTCCGGGACTAGCCGCCTAATATTGTTCATTTTTTCACCAAAACCTTGCGTTAGCCGTTAAACCCTTGTAATAAAAGGCTTTACAGTCTCACATTGAAGAACCAATGCCTTCTATTCTCCTCAAATTAAATCCGCAACTGGACAAGCAACTTTCTGTTTTGCAAAAAAAACTGGCGTACCAATTTCTCGATTCCACTCTTTTGCAAAACGCGATTTTGCATCGCTCGGCATTAGGCCCACTCAACCAACTCGACTCGCATCATGGTCATGAAGATAACGATCGATTGGAGTTCTTAGGCGATGCCGTATTAGACGTAGTCATGTGCGACCTTCTCATGCAGAAATACCCAGACCATAAAGTCGGCGATCTTTCCAAACTCCGCGCCTCCTTAGTCAATGAAGCGATCCTTTGCGAGCTGGCTTCGCAAATTCAACTGGAAAAGGCTCTCGTCCTTGGCCCCGGAGAGCGACCGGCAAAACCATCCATACTAGCCGACGCCATTGAGGCCATCATCGGTGCCGTATACCGAGAGGGTGGGCTCAACGCAGCTTCCACCGTCGTAAAGACTCTCTTCGCATCGCACCTCGCAAAAACCGACGGAGAGCTCCTGCACCACGACGCCAAAACCGATTTACAGGAGTGGAGCCAACGGATTTATGGTAAGACTCCCTCCTATCAAACGCTGACAGCGGAAGGCCCCGACCACGCCCGTACGTTTGAAGTGGGCGTATTTCTTAACGATGAAATGTTGGGATCTGCGAAGGGTTCCAGTAAAAAAAGCGCCGAACAAAGAGCAGCACTTGCCGCACTCACAGCACGTGATCAAAAGAGTTTGAGGAATCAACCATGAATGTTGGAATTGTGGCCATTGTAGGACGACCGAACGTTGGTAAATCAACGTTGTTCAATCGTTTGATCCGCCGCAACAAATCGATTATTGCCGATCAACCGGGTGTCACCAGAGATTGTATCTATGGCGACTGGGAACTCGACTTCGAAAAATATTGTATGCTTGTCGACACGGGCGGCTTTGAAACCGACAAAGACACTCTACAACCCTTCGCCGGCAATTTAGTTTGGCAGCAAACACTCGCAGCGATTGAACAATCCGATATTGTGATGTTCTTAGTTGATGCCACTGTCGGCTTGCATCCTGATGACAAGATAATTTATCAGCATTTACGCCAAACAAATAAGCCCATTGTCATTGCTGTCAATAAAACTGATAAAGGCAAGACGCAGCATGCGATGTACGAGTTTCACGCTTTAGGTGTCGACAAGGTTTATCCCATCAGCGGCACGCACGGCTCGGGAATGCATGAACTCATCGAACGCATTGAAGAAATTTTCGAAGAATTGCAATCGACCGGCAAAGAAACTCCAAAAGATATCTTTGCAAGTGTCGCTATTGTTGGGCGTCCGAATGTCGGCAAATCTTCGTTCCTAAATCGCATCGTCGGCTCCAATCGCTCTCTCGTCAGTGACGTACCCGGAACCACTCGAGACCGCATTGATGTCGTGGTCCATTACAATAATAATAACTATCAGCTTGTTGATACGGCCGGAATGCGCCGAAGAACCCACGTGCACGATAAAATCGAAGTTATTAGTTCGATCCGCGCCTACCGTGCGATTCAACGCGCCGACATCGTGCTTTTGATGCTCGACGCGACGCGTGGACTCGAAGACCAAGATGCCCGTATCGCCAGGCTTTCTACCGAGCAAAACAAGCCCGTGATCATCATCATTAATAAATGGGACTTGGTTGAGAACAAGAACAACAAAACCATTCAAGAGTGGAAAGACGCGATCCGTCGCAAACTTAAAGATATTTCTTATAGTCCGATTCTATTTATATCTTGCGAAATCAATCAACGGGTTCACCAAGTGATGCAAGAAGTCGAATCTGTCGCCCTCCTTCTTCGCAAACGCGCGAGCACCGCTTTGATCAATTCAACTTTGCAAGATATTGTCCATCATCATCAACCCGCTCTCGTGAAGTCTTTCACCAAGCGTGCAAAGTTTTACTATGCGACTCAAGTGCAAATTCAACCACCGACTATTGTGATCAAATGCAACGTGGCTAAGGCGATTCAAGAATCCTATAAACGTTACCTGACGCATCAGTTACGCGAACGCCTTGGGTTTGAAAAGATCCAACCTGTTCTCATCTTTCGAGACAAAGACGCTTCGGCTGAGATGAATCAAGAAACTCAGCACTAAATAAATAATAGATTAATGAACACTCGCTGCGCGAGTGAGGATTGTTTTAAATAAGCTCCGCCTTTCACAGGCGGAGCTTTTGTTTTTTGCGAAGAGTTGGTCGAAGTTTCTCAAAGTGGTGTTCAGAGGGTACGCTTGCCTGTCTGGCCACCGGGATTTTTGTTTGTAACAGAGCTCCTGCCCAGGCTGCGCTGGTGTTCGCGCGTCCTGCGCTCACAACCCCCTCTGAACACCACTTTGAGAAAC
>JBGSKV010000062.1:0-53837 GCA_041740975.1 Oligoflexales bacterium
TCGAGCTTGCGGATTGTTTCAAGGTGGACAGCGTCGATTTGCAATTCAGGTTCAACCATCGACGACTTGTGACGCACAATTCTGTCAGAATCGCTGGGGTCACGATCCTTATGTTCGTCAGTACTGTTCAAGTGTTAACTAGAAAATTTTTCACTCTACTTTTTATAAACGTATGTGCATTAGTCGCATGGTCGACCGCATATTCATGTCCAGCGTTTCTACCGGCAAAGCAATTGATCCTACCGGAAGGTGCGAAGCGGCATCATCTGCGGCTTTTTGTTATCGATGCGGAACGAAACGTTCGGGTTTGGCGCGATATTCCCGTACAAGTTGATCCATTAAACGAAGAAGGATCATTGAAAGTTGGCGAGCAATCACTTGCTGAAAAGGCGAATATAGAGCCGACTGATCGAATAGCCATGCGCGTAGAAGATTTTCGGCCTGCAAAATCCTCTAGCGATACATTCCCCTGTGGTAGCAAACAGCTCGTTGAAGTGAGCGACCCGAGTCGGAAGAACGCATTCGCATATTTGGCAGTCTGCAGCGACGGGGCGCCAAACGTCACAAAAAAAGTTTCTTATGACGCCAAGGCTTCACTGGTCACTTCCCCCGCTTACAGGTACGAATTTAAGCCTAAAAATCAGTTGATGTTTAAAAAGATTGACCTGGTCGACGGTCAAAACCTCATCAATGCCGTGAACTCTTCCAGTTTGTTTTTACGATTCAATGTCAAAAACTTCCTGACGCTGCATTTTGACAACCGAAATGTCACATCTATGGTGAACTCAACCTACATCGGACCTTTAGCGGCGATTGCAAACTACAGTTTCACACTGAAGATTTTATTTTTTAATTTCGATTTGAAAATGGATACGAGTGTATCTTTCTTTGAAGATTCCGCTTTGATTCCCCTGCAGTTTAAGGCTCCAATCGCCGGGGTTCTGAACCGGGGCAGTGGTTCGTTTTATTGGTGGAATAAAGGTAAAGACTTGAAGCTTGATGCGGTCGGGAGTGATAAGACGTTGCCAATGGCAGACCCCAACTTGATTTTGAATGATCCAGTCGCACTCGCCCAAAAAGGACTGTCATACTGCAAAAAAGAATGCATTTATAGCCTGACCGGTACTGCTGATGGGAAGGCCTTTACGATCTATATGAATGTTCCTCGGTACCTAGTGGAAGTCGGCTTCTTCCCGCAGTTTGTGAAAGATGTTTCCGCCTTCGAAAAAGAGGCACAGTGGCCGGAAGAATCAGTTCTCGATTCCAAAGACTCGGTAGGAATATTCTTTGACACAACACTCGTGCCGTCTGGAGAGCATCGAGTCGAACAATGGCTGCGCACTGGAAAAGACTCTAAAGGCTCATGCCCCAAAGATATTATACATCGGCCTTTAAAGGCATAGCTTCAAGGTAGCTTGATCGATGTTCCCACCGGACAATATCATACCCTTTTTTTTACTAGCATTCAGGTTCGAACGATGAAAAAGTGCAGCTGCTGCCGCTAGACAGCCGGTTGGTTCGACAATGATCTTCATCTTCATCGCTAAAAAACGCATGGTTTCTTTGATTTCTTCGTCGCTTACTGTGATGATTTCCGAGACATGGTTTTTTATAATTTCAAAGTTTAGTGCGCCCAGTTGTTGAGTCTGCGCTCCATCCGCAATTGTTTTTGGGGTGGCGATCCTGACAATGTGACCCTTACTCAAACTTTGTTGCCCATCATTTCCCATTTCCGGTTCGACCCCGATGACTTTGCAGTTGGGCGAAAGTTGGCGAGCGGCGATACAACTTCCGGCCAACAAGCCACCTCCACCCAGTGGTACCAAAAGTATATCTAGGTCGCCGACCTCGTCAAAAAATTCAGATGCACACGTTCCCTGACCTGCGATGATATGTGGGTGGTCGAACGGGGGAATGATGGTGAGATCGCGTTCCAGCGCTAGATTCTGGGCGATGGCTTCTCTGTCTTCCTTAAATCGGTCGTAAAGAATCACTTCACCACCATACGCCTTCGTAGCTTCCATTTTTAACTTTGGTGCATCCGTGGGAGCAACAATCGTCGCGGGACACTGCCATAAGTTTGCGGCAAGTGCGATGGCCTGCGCATGGTTGCCAGATGAATAAGTGATAACCCCACGCTTTCTGATCTTGGGAGGCAATTGCGAGAGGGCAAAATAAGCACCTCGAAACTTAAAGGCTCCGGCTCTTTGAAAGTTTTCGCATTTGAAAAAGACCTGGCACCCCATGGCTTCATTTGCCATTCGTGAGGTCAGAACGGGTGTGCGATGGGCCACACCGTTTAAAATTTTCTGTGCATGTTGAAGAGTGAGATAGTCCATGGAGTCACATTACACTATCATTCTAATGTGTCTTTATCTTAAGTGTGGGATCGCCAAAAATATGCCAGGTTTCAAAAGTTTGTTCGGCAGTACTCGCATCATCTTCTAGTACAGCTATTGCTCCATTGGTAAACAATGATCCCACCGTACGATAGGTGCCTTTAGAAATAAAACTGGCGATCGCTTTTTGCCCGACCGTAGGCGGCACCCAATCTTGCTCCGTTGAAGAGGCGAAAATGGCAATTGCGCCCGTTGGAGCTTCAGGAGTTCCGGCCTTCAGCCAGACTTCGGCAAATGAATCTGTCTTTGCACCGAAGCGACCATTGAGACACGCCACATCCACGATAACGGGAAGTTTGCCGGTGTTTTTGAGTTCTTTGATGTCGGAGTTATTGAAATCCCCGGTTCCCCAACTCGTTTCGTTGCCGTGGCCTAGATAGTTGACTAGTCCGCGGCCATCATTGAGTGATGCCGTGATGTCGCTAGCTCTGACGCCCGGGTCATAAAGTTTTTCGACTGTAGTGTATCGAGATTCCATGAGGATTTCGCGTAGGGCATTAGCTCTTTCACCATCTGTTGGAGACCCCTCATCCGAGGCAATGCCAATGGCTTTGCGGTACCAGTCGCCAGAAGCTGGATTCTTTTCATAGTTAATGCTTCGATAAATCATATTCGAGACATCGCTAGCATTCTTTGCAGGGAAACGACCGATGATGACCTCTGGATAGCTGTCATTTCCTTCGATGAGGCCGTACATCGGGTCGGCTTCATTGCCATTGGCGTTACCGGATTTGCCTTCGTGAAATGGTATAAACTCCGCGTCGCCAACGAAGAGGACGAAGGTTAGAGCTGGATTTTCTGTGTAAAAGTTTTTGATGAATTTTTTGATATCTTCGTAGGTGTCACCAATATCACGCAAATTGTTGAGGTGGGTGCGAAAGCCCATTTTGCGTTTCCACTCGACAAATGGTGCCATCTGACCAATGAACTTATCATGCGAAATAATCAGTAGTTCGCCTTGATCTTTGACGTCTGCATAGGTGGCGCGATTTGAACGACTTTCAATGGATTGTTTGAAGTTTGAGAAGTGTTCGCGATACAAGTTTTGAAACGATTCGTTATTGTTCTGACCCTTGATCATGCGATTGTCGCCATATGTGCGGTTCAGTTTGATTTCTAACGTCATGCTTTCGGTTACGATCAGTTCGCGGGTTTTTATGTTATAGGAAAAAGGCCGGAGCTGGAGTTTCACACCTTTCACGTTTCGAAACAAAAAGGGCAGACTTAAAGAGAAAGCTGGTTCTACGTAAAACTTCTGACCACTGTAGTAGGACTCATTTATTTCATATGTAGTTTCATCAAAAGGGGTACAGCGTGAGATTTCTCCACGACTCGGGAGCGGAGGAAGCATCGCAATGTTTTTTATTTTTTGGTCAATGAGTCGAATCGATGCGGTGGATGAATAGGGGATAGCCAAATCCTTCGAGATACGTGGCAAAGAAGGAAGCCCGCGAATATCAGTCAGGCTTGCGCCCTCAAGCCTAATTTCCGAGAACTGTTTGTTTAAAGTAGAAATGTTTTTGAATTCAAAGTGATGCAATGAGAACTCGACAGTTATCGAGTCAGAATGGAGTTGCGAAACCTTCATTTCAAAAGGTGTAGTCGCATTAGGTTTGATTTCATAGAGCTCAGCCAAGCAGACAGATGGCGCTAAGTATGTGAAAAGACCAATAACCGTCAAACAGGTTTTTGCGATAAAGCTCATAGATACCTCTATTGAATCAATCGAGAACTACAAAGGTTTTCGGCGGCTTTTTGCAAAAATGAAGAAGAAGTCTTCGACTCCTAAGGGGGCGGGAACGGAAGGACAAAAATAGCTTATTATTTCGGGATATTAAAATTAGGGTTGGTACCGACTCAAAATATTCGAATTAAATCCTAATGTAGTCGGGTAGTGGTGACGATGGACAGTGGCTTCGATGTTGAATGAATGAAGTTTCTTAGAGGTTTCACATGCCAAGCAATATTGTCAGGCTCTATCGCCAATTATTCGTGATTTTCATGTTTGCTTCAGTATTAAGTTGTGGTTCTGAAGTTATTAATGAACGCGGATATGCGACTAGCAATGACGCCAATCCCATCGATCCCGATGACGCTGCTATTGATATGGGGCCCACTACGGAAATGTTTGATCTTTACGCCATGGCTTACTTTCAAGATGGAAGTCTCGGCCCACGCGCCGCCGTCATCAAAATGGAATACTTGATAGCCAATAAGAATGTGGAAGTTGAGTTTTGGCATGGACACAATGGTGTCATGCATAAGTTCGTCTTGGGTCCAGCCGAGTTTGCCAAAATTAAATCTGGCGAAAAGTTTGAACTAGAGACAACTGAAGTGGATGGCCACACTCATAAGCTGTTTATTGATAGTTCGGATCTAAAATGGCGTGTAGAAAATGCAGTTGCCAAAAAAGTACCGATAAAATCATAATAAAAACCTCAATCAGGGAAAGCCGTTGACTTTCTTTTGACCGTTCGCCATCTTAGCGAGCGGGTTTTAACCTTTTTGAGAGCGTTGTATGTACTTTGTTTTTCGGTTTTATATTGTGTCGATTTTTATGCTGGGCCCAACTCAGCTTCTCGCGGAGAAAGCTTTCGGGCCCTCTACTTCAATGGAGTATAGTGGCGCAGTCGAGCGTGATGACAAAAAAGGTGGGTTGCGTTCCGCCGACTCGGCTCGAATTCGTTTTAGTGCGGAGCTCTTTTATCCCATAGAAGCTAGTTCATTGAACTCAACTTTTTATCCTCTTTTCACTTATAGTCACGAAATTCGGAAAGCAGAAAATCCCCCTTCTACAGGTATTGATTTACCCGAAAGTATGGCATCTGCCGGTTATGGAATTGCGAATGTGTACCACCTCGCTGATTATGATCTGACAGGTATGATGATGATCTACGACTCGTTTCGAAGTTCTGATCCTAACACAAAAATGTGGGAAGCGATCGCTGGTGCCGATGTCAAAAAATTAAGTCTATTTGGCTTGTCGGATCAAAAATTGACGCTCTTAGTAAGATATCGTCATTACCGGCATGCCACGCGTTGGCTCCCGCTCATTTACTATAAATTTAAAGCCGGTGACTATGACATAGACATTCGGCTGCCTTCTCGAGTGATTGTGGGGCGTGACTTTTATAATGGAAATCTTACTTTGTTTGGTGGTGCAAGTTTGCACGCAGCAGACTATCCCTTATACATTGAAACCGAAGCCGCGTGGACCGAGGGTTACGTCTCCACGATCTTCATAGGCACTCGTTTTCGTTTGAGCGGAGTTGTCTTTCTCGAACTGCGCGGCGGAGTTTGGTCGGACACAATGGAAGTTTACGCCGAAGACCGACAGCTGATAGAATATTCTTCTAACTTCCAACCTTGGGTCCGTTTGGCAATTCAGACGGTCGTCGAAAAGTGAGTCTCTTTTGGCCGACAAAAAGATTTCTAAGCAAAAGAAAATTCCTCAGTCTGCTACCGCTCGCTTAGGGCGTCTCCTTGGCGCATCAACTCGTATGATCAGCCGCGAAGTGGTTGGACGAGTCTCACGTCAACTCAAGAAGGTTAAAGAAGGTGAGAATCCTCGCCTTACACTTTATGTAAAGCAAGCGGAAGATTTGGTATCCACCCTCGGAAATCTCAAGGGTGCCGCGATGAAAGCTGGTCAACTGCTCAGTCTCGAAATGAGCGACTTGTTACCAGAAGAAGTGACAAGTAAACTGCGCGAGTTGCACGACAGTGCTAATAGCATGGGACTTGAGGAGGTCGAAAGAATTCTTCGCAAAGAGTTGGGACATTTGCTTCGCGAAAAGATCACCAATCTCAGCCCAGAGCCCATTGCTTGCGCGAGCATAGGGCAAGTTCACAAAGCTCAGTTTAGGGGGCAGGACATTGTTATCAAAGTTCAGTTTCCCGGTGTCGAGAAGACAATTGGAAGTGACCTTTTGATACTTAGAAATCTTACGAAGACGGTCATGAAAGTTTCGGGCCGCGCTTGGTTACTGGATGATATTTTTAAGGCCCTTAACGAAAGTCTACGCGCGGAAACCGACTATAAACGTGAGGCAAAATCCATCGAGGCCTATGGGTTGGCCTTTGCTGATCGCGACGAATATATTGTGCCAGATGTATTTGAGGAAATTTCTACTCGCCGTATCCTGGCCATGTCCCATATCTGTGGTATTCGACTGTCTGAGTATTTACCTACCCTTACGCAAGAGGATCAACGTGCGTATTTTGCCAAACTTATTTTGGATTTGCTAATCTTTGAGTTTTTCAAATGCGGATTGGTGCAAACAGACCCGAATTACGGGAATTTTCTGATGAATACGCAAACGAGAGTTCCGCGCTTGGTCCTTCTTGATTTTGGTGCAACTAATAAGTATGGCAAAGACTTTCGTAAGAATGTTCGTCGAATTCTCTTGGCAGCTTATGATCGCGACACTAAGTCCGTGATTGAGCAAGCTCGTGAAATGGAACTCTTAGGTTTGAAAGAAACCGATGAGGCCCAGGTAGCCTTTGTCGAACTCATGGAAAATATTGTCCAAATTTTCCGCCCGGAGTGCCAACCATTCGCTTTTGCCGATGAGAGTTACCTAAAAACTATGCGGCATTCTTCACTCAGCTTTGCAAGTAAGGCGCGTAATACCACGCCCGCTCGTCAGATGATTTTTTTGAATCGGAAACTTGGGGGCATGTACCATCTATTGAAGGATGCTCGATGCCAGGTGGATCTTCATGACTATTGGCAGCAACTCATGGATATGGACTTAAGTTAGACTCAGGTTGTATAATTATTAGGAAGATTCTGGATTGACTTCAGTTATTTTCCGAATCCTATTGAACTCTTGACGACAATCTTTCTATAATGCCCGCTTGCGAGTGGGGTAATGCATGCAAGTACCAATTTGGGCATGGGGCGTTTTTCTAGTTTTCATTTTTTCAGTTCTTGCGATTGATTTGGGTCTCTTCCATAAAAAAGACCACGTCGTAAAAATGAAAGAGGCGTTGAGCTGGACAGCGGTCTGGGTCACCTTGGCCTTCATTTTTGCGGCTATAGTCAATGCCTGGATGGGGCGTACGGCGGCGATGGAGTTCATCGCGGGTTATTTGATCGAATACTCGCTGAGCGTTGATAATATTTTTGTTTTTATTCTGATTTTCAAATATTTTCGAACTCCCGCAATCTATCAGCACCGAGTGTTGTTTTGGGGGATTTTGGGGGCAGTTGTTCTCAGAGCAGTTTTTATCCTCGCCGGTATTGCACTTATCAACAAATTCCATTGGACCATTTATGTTTTTGGCGTGTTCCTAGTTTTCACAGGAGTTAAACTTTTCTTTGAAGATGAGAAGGAGATTGATCCTGAGAAGAATCTCGTGCTTCGCCTACTGCGGAAATTCGTTCGTATGACCTCAGAATATGACGGGCACAAGTTTTTTACGATCAAAGACGGAGTACGAGTTGCTACGCCTCTGTTTGCAGTCTTGGTGGTCGTTGAAACGTCGGATGTCATCTTTGCGGTGGACTCTATTCCGGCTATTTTAGCCATTACCAAGGATCCTTTTATTGTCTTTACGTCCAATATTTTTGCGATTTTGGGGCTTCGTTCACTTTTCTTTGCCCTTTCAGGACTTATGGATATCTTCCACTTTTTACATTATGGCTTGGCGTTTATTTTGATGTTTGTGGGTGGCAAAATGCTAATGTCGGGCTGGTACAAACTTCCTATTTCCGTGTCGCTTGGAGTGATTGCGGGGATTCTATTGCTGTCTGTACTCTTTTCCATTCCTAATGCTCGTCGTGTTCTTGCGCAGCGTAGGGAGGAAGAGGCATTGGCTAGGGACAAATTAGTTCAATAGTCATGGTTCTGTTTTTGCGTCAACTAGTAATTTATCCTCGTGGGTTAATAGCAGAACTACCTTGAAAGAATGGAAATGAATAGGACAGAAGTCAGTTCAACTTCGCGTCGGTGCCGGCATTGCGATTTCGGAAGTCTTTTTTCACAAAAGCGAACGTGGAAATTTCTGGTGTGTCACCTTTAGTTAAGACTCGAGAGTAGAGAGATTTGTTGTATTCTCGTTTTGATGAGTTGGAGGAAAGAATCACGGGAACATTTGGGAAATTGTTACGCATAAAAAACGCTAAATCGTCACCATTGAGTTGTGAATTGCGAAAGCGGAAGTCGGTAACGACGGCATCAAACGAATCAATAATATTTCGGTCGATTTGTAGAGTAGAAATAAAATCGTCAGGTCTTGCAAAATGAACAATAAGATTGTTGGGTGAAGACAATCGCCATTCCTCAACAAAGATTTCGTCATCTTCAACCAAAGCAACTTTTTTTACTTTTGAGGATTGCGCGAGACTTGCCAAGGTTGAAAAGTTTTCTCTGATTTCCAGGCAGCTTTTTGGTAGTTCCACCGTGTTGACCAAGGCTAGTTCACCACTGCTAGGAACGGTGAACCGAAAGACCGTCCCGGTTTGTTTGTCCGACTCGCAAAGGATCTCGCCACCATGATCCTCTATAACCTTTTTTGCAATCGCCAGACCAAGGCCGGTACCGTTGGATTTGCCCTTGGTATAAAATCGATCAAAGATTTTCTTTCTACTCAATTCATCTATAAATGATCCATCGTTGCCTACTATTATTTCTATGCGTTCACCAGCTTGGCGGGTTTGAAGCCAAATCGAGCCACACCCGTTTTGTGCATCAAAAGCATTCTCAATCAAGTTGGCAAGAACGCGACCCACTTTAGCTTCATCAACATCCGCAAGATGCGTGTGACCGAAGTCGTATCGAAAACTTGAATCGCCTTTTGACTTCACACCAAAGACTTCAATAAGCGACGATCGAATGAGTTCGACCAAATTGACTTTTGATTGTTGAGGCGCATGATTGGATTGAAGATCCATGACCCCGGCTACAAGGCGATCAACATTCTTCGTTGCATCCTTGGTCAATGAAGTTACTTTTTGGATGACCGCCTGCATTTTCGCGGGGTCTTGCACGTCCTCAATTTGCTTGATACCGGCAAGCAGCATTGAAAAAGGCCTGCGAACGTCATGTGCAAGCATTTGTACCGCGTCGGCAATGGCCTCTACTCTCTGCATATGTTCGCGAGACTCATCCATAAGCTTCTTACTTTCGAGATAGCGTCTCAAATCCTCAATAGCCGGACGAATCTCGGTATAGGCAATCAATTCATCGGCGGAGTCGACGGGCAACTGATCCTGAAAAAGCTTTACGAGGTTATGGATGGGGCCGCGGACGAATTTCTCCGGAATGGACCGACTAAGCGGCATTAAAATGGAAATAACAAACATCGCGAAGATTCCAATGAGAGTAAATCGAAGCATGACAGGATTAAGGAACGTTTTGTCTTTCGCGATATTGCCATGGAATAAAAGATAGCCGAATCGACCCATATCTTGATAGCTAACGACATGCGTGTAGGTAAAAGAAAGTGGGAATTCCCAAGAGAGTCCTTGTTTACGGGGACGTGAAACGGTTTTCTTCCATTCCACTTTCGAGATATGAGGATTGGTTTCTTTGGCGGCATCCAGGCGATTCTTTATAGAACCTTCATTGGCAACTAAGATTTCCGATACGATAGCGTAAGAAAGCGTTTCACTCTCTTGAGCCAGTTTTTTTGAAAGTTTTTCGATGCTAAAGTATATCTCGTATGCCGATACCACCAACACAAGTGCGACTAATATTGCAAAAGCCGCAAGCACTCGGCGGCGAATACTGGATTCGATCTCTTGGCTTATGGATTTCTCTTTTTTAATCACAAGTCACCTTAGTAAGCTCTGGTAAATCCACCATCGCACAAGAAATTCATGCCGGTAAAATGGTCTGAAAAATCCCCGAGCAAACCTTCCACCGCTTTAGCCACATCGTCTGGCGACGCATACTTTCGAAGGGGGATGTTGCTGACTTCCAAGGCCATTTGGTCTTCGAAAGTACGTTGTGACATTTTTGCTTTCGTTTTGAGCTTCTCGTTATATTTTTCTGTCATCACTCCACCCAGAGATAACGTATTGATATGAATACCCTGAGGGCCATGGACGACGGAAAGGGTTTTGGATTGGGCCAACCACATGGCTCGCAATACGTTACTTGTGGCGTAGTGACTGAGAACTTGGGCAGACGAAATGCCAGAGATCATCACAACTTTTGATTTTCCGGACTCTATGAGTGATGGAAGGCAAAGTTTTAATAACTCTAAGGGTCCCATAAAGCTTTCGTTGAAAATGTTCTGCCAAACATCAGACTGCGGTAAGCAGTCCTCTGTCGGGGCAACTTGAGGCGGCATCACCACCATGCCGTTGAGTGGTCGACCCTCGAGGATCGAATTTATCGAGATGACCTCGCGGGGGGTACCGAAATCAAAAGGCAATGTGGAAAAAGAACGATCTGGATAAATTGCTACTAACGAATCTTTCAAATCATTCAGTTTCTTAACATTTCGCGCCGATAAAACAAGTTCGTGTCCTTTGGATGCAAGATAATGACATAAGCTGAGACCAATCCCACCAGTCGCGCCAGTTACTAAAGTTCTATGCAATTTCATAACAAATTCCCAGGTACAAAGGTTTGAATAAGTTCTTCACCTTCTTGATTGAGCTCGTAGACACCAAAACTTTTTGGACGTCCATAATTTCGGTTGATTTTTACCGTGGACAGAAAGTTCTGCAAAATAGTCTCATTATCAAAGTTCTTCTCTTTAGCTTCTAGCGTCGGTTGAATTGCCGTCATGACTGTGCGATAGGAAATATAACTGATCGTGCCCGTTGGCTCCGTTCCATTAACTTTCCTGAATTCTTTGTGAAATTGACGGACACTTTCGTCGTTGACATCCAGGCTCCAAGGGGCCAGTCGGTAGCCCTTATATTTGAACTGAGAGCGAAATTTTCCTGTGTAGCCTGAACTCCAATCTCCCCATCCATCACCGCCCAAGAATACAATATCATTTTGTTTCTTTTCATTAGCGATTCGTCCCATGAGGACCCCAGAGGTATAAGAGCGATTCGGTATCAAGAATACAGCGTCCTTCGCCACGCCTTTAAGTAGCTTAGAAATTTCCAGCGTTTCAACCTCATTTTCCATGTAGGATTTTTCTATCTGAGAGATTTTTAGACGAGTCGTTTTGGCTTCCTGAATGAAATTGTCAACAAAGTCGACGCAATTCTTGCAATCTTGCTCAACCACCGGTTGAATGGGGCGAGTGGAAAAACGATTTTCACTAAATGACACTAAAGCCTTCACTTGAATTTCATTGGAAGGGCTAATGCTGTAAAAGTTCTCTGGTAATTTTGCGACATCATTTGCGGTTGCCAGTGGTGAAATGACTAAAATATTTTTAAACTGATCTTTCAAAAGTAGAAATAAGTTGGACGCCCGGGGTCCGACAATCAAATGTGGATGCCAATCCTTTACCGATGGTAGGACTTTCAAAATGGCCATTGGTTCTTTGGAGTATTCAAACACTTTGTACTCAATGGCTATGCCTTTTTCCCTGGTTTTGGCATGAGCAAGGTGGAGGCCTTTGTGATAGTCGAGGACGTACTTATGGGTGGCGATTTTTTCTGAGATTAATGTGTCAAGAATAGCGATCTTGACGACTCTAGTTGGCGTTGTTTCCGAAAACGCGATCTGACTGAATACACACATTACAATACATGTCATAAACTTCACCATGATATCTCCGTTGCTAATGAAATAACCAGCTTTACTCCAAATCCCATCAACATAAGTCCACAAACTGAATTGACCCACCGAAAAAAGCGAGGTGAAATCTTCTTTCCAGCAATGCCAAAGAAAATACAGATCGTAAAAAACCATAATGCCGAACCTAATGCGGCGCCAGTAATGAAATAGTTAACTTGGTTGGGATCGAGTGCGGCTTTCATTCCGCCGAAAATGGCAGTACCATCGATCAGTGCCTGAACATTGAACCAGGTTAATATAAAACACGACTTCACTATGCTCCATACCGCTAACTTTTGTTTATCCTTGGCGTCAAGTTCGGCAATCTCGGGTCGAAGTAAGTTCCACCCAATATAAAATAGGAAAATGGCGCCTACACCTTTAATTGCAGATTCGAAAAAGGGCCACTGTTCGATGACCGCACCCACGCCATAGAAACATGCAACTGCAAGTGAAATATCCATCATGGAAACGATGAAAGCGACACGAAGAGCATTCGCAACACCGCCCTTCGAAGATGCGCCGATGACGAAAAAATTCTGCTGTCCTAGGGGAGCCGCGTAACATAGTCCTAACCAAAGTCCGCTTAACAACGAGTTCATTTTGTTCCTCCAAGTGTCTGTCTGATAAAATCCACATAACCAATGTTCAGATGGACGATTTTACGTCGAATAAACTGATGCACGTGAGGTAGGCGCTCCATGGGAAGATTTGGATAAAGATGATGTTCAACGTGAAAGTTGTTTCCATTTGTAAACCAAAACCAAAATCTATTTGATCGAATCGTCCTCGTATTCTCATAAGCAGAGTGACTTTGCCGATCACATCCTAAATGCTCCGGTAGTTCAATTAAGAAATGAAGCGGCTCGGCGACGAAAAGTAGTGGAGCGATCCAAAGCACGCCCAGCTGCCAGTGCCATCCGAAGTAAAGGCATATTGCAAAAGTCATGGTTAGGATGCACCCGATGATACGATATTCATTGTGAATGGACCTTTCTAATTTTGCGGAAGATGGGAACTCAAGATAGGGTTTCGATCTGAAGAAAGAAGCAAAAATAAGTGTGACGACTTTTTTTAGTCGGCGGTAGTTAAATGCTGCTCGAAGATAGGTCATGACATCACCGCTTCCATTTGCGCTACTGTAGACAAAAAACTCCGAGTCCTTCGATGTCCCACAATACCGATGATGACGTAAGTGCGCGATCTGATAGTGTCGGTAAGAAACCAATGCAGGCAGCCCTAGCAGAAACCCCATGGCTCGATTGAGGGAACGGTTATGAAAGGCCGTTCCATGTAAAGTCTGGTGTTGAAGTTCAATGGCATGAGCCATCATTGCGCCAATTAGAAAAATTCCTGCAACCATTGCAGGTAAGTTGGCAGATAGGGTTAAGCCAATGCCTATGGTCGCAATTAACAATGCTAGAAAAACCTTTGCAGCGAAGATCAAGTCTTTGGGTCTCTGATAAGACGTGGGGAGCGCGATAACTTTTTCCATGCATGTACCTTTTTGAGCTAAGAGTCTATCAATGGGACTACAATTTGATCCATTTCTTGCGTAATTTTAAGTATGGCCTCCTGAATGGCTTTAATTCTTTTGACCGCATTGTCGTCGTCGAACCGATAACCATTCTGCAAGAGCTTATTTGCGACCTTGAGCGTTGACATTGCATTTGCCAAGTCGTGCCGCCGATCTGCCAGCTGGTCTTGCCAGTCTTCTCCGGCGAACTTAACTAAGACAAATTTTTCTAATCTCTTTTCAGTGGACTGAAATGTGATATCCATCGCATAACCCTTTCAGTGAAAGTCCATTTTTTTAAACAATCCATTGATATCATCGATGCTGGCCAATTGGTTCGCGATGATCTCTTTCAAACGTAATTCAATGGTGGTGCGTGCTAGGCCCGTCTGCTTAGCGACACCTCGCAAAGTGAGGCGACCTTCACTCTGCCGTAAACTAAAAAGAACTTGCAGAAACAATTTGTTCTGTAGATCCCTCATGAGAAATCCATCTTCGAACGATATGAAGGCGCCATATTCGGTTGAAGGAACCTTGTTTTTCTTGGTATCGGCAATATCGTTTCTATCTGACTCGGTATCCAGAAGCTGTTCCCAAGACTTTTTAGGAATCGAAAGGGGGGTTAGAACCTTATCCTGTGCATGCTCCGTCATGGCTCGAAGGCAGTTTTCCAATTCGCGCACGTTGCCCTTGGCCCACGGTAATTCCTTGAGAACTTCCAATGCCGCTTTCGACAGAACGTAGGGACCATCAGCCATTTTGCTACAAAAATACTTGGCAAGGTCTTCGATTTCGTTGCGACGATCACGGAGAGGGGGAATTTCGATGACGACGTCGGATAGTCTTTGCCATAAATCTTGCCGAAACCTTCCCTCGGCCACTAAGCTTTCCAGATTTTTGTTACTTGCTGAAATGACGCGGACATTAACTTTGCGAGCTTGGGTTCCCCCAACCGGAATCAGTTCACGTTTCTGACTCAGAACACGCAGCAAGGCACTCTGTGCCTCGCTGGAAAGTTCTGCAACTTCATCTAAAAATATCCAACCTCCGTTTGCTCTTTCAATAAGACCAATTTTGTCCTGAACGGCTCCTGTAAAGGCGCCTTTTTTGTATCCGAAAAGCTCACTCTCAAGAAGGCTGGGTGCGATGGCTGCGCAGTTGACTCGGACAATAGGTTTGCCAATAGCTTGCTCGAAAAGATCGGCAACAATTTCCTTACCGACACCACTTTCGCCACTGACATGCACGGCAGATACGGCGGACTGAACAATTTTTTCAGAACGCTGCTGAATTCGCTCAAATGTGGATCCTGCAAACTTTCGGGGAACCACTTTAGAAATTGTTTTTGAGCTAATCCCTTCTAAGAATTTGACGCCCCTTTTGAATTGAACGTGGACGAAAGCATTCATGATTTGGTTGCAAAGCTGTTTTTCGTCGTCGCCTTTGGCAATAAATTCATCAGCGCCAGCTACGAGTGAATCAGTTATGGTTCCCGCAGACACTTTGCCGGAATGCATCAGGATTACCAAATCCGGATATAAACCTCGCAATCGCTTCACGACACCGATTCCGGAGTATTCATCGTCCCCTAGGTCGATATCGATGAGAACTAGGTTTGGCATAGGTCGGGCTTTCATTCGATTAAAAAAATCTTCTGAAGCATCAAAAGATTCGACTAAAAAATGTTTTGTGAGAGCAATCTTCATATGATCGTGCTGCAAAATATTATCATCCAGGTGTACGAGCATGGGTGGTACGCGCGAAGCGCTTGGTAAAGTTATCTTTTGGATGTCCATGGTCATGTCCATACCCAACTCGTGAGATGTTCAGCAGCTAGTTGTCGTTACAAGCCCCTATAAGCACTTGTTGTGCCAAGTGAACGGGTTTCGTGGATTCGCAATTAAATTAGTCCCTTAAGACTCATTTTGATTCACGTTGCCACGACTCGACTTCCGTTTTCGGTATTAAATTGGTCCGAATCCGGTCCACAAACGGTACCAATCTGGACCAACCTCTTGCCGTCGTGGCACAGAATACTGCCAATCAAAAAGTAACTTTCGATCAATTTGTGAAAAATAATTTTCAATATCAACTGTTTAGCGATTGGCCTCGCGATTGCAAAACATGGTTTGAATCAAACTTGAATGCCGGTGACTTGTCCTGCATTCCAAATTTCTCGGAGGATTTTCTATGAAAGTAAGTTTCGCAAATTTTTTAAGTTGTATGTTTGTGTTTGGGATTCTTCTCACACAAAATGCCCATGCGCAAATGATGACGTTGGCAGAGTTTAAGGCTTTGTCGACGGCGGGCAATGTGCGTTGCGTTGAAGGTATCAAAACACCTGAATGTGCTGAAGAGTTGGCTTACGCTTTAGAAGGTAAAATGATTGACCAAGCAACGCATGATTGGGGAAAAGCAAATGGATATTATCCAATCTTCAGAAAAAGAGGTGAAAAAATTGGCGGCATTTGCAAGTGCGGATGTTTTGCGCTAGGCACGCGTATTTCAGTGCCAGATGGATTCAAAGCGGTAGAAGACGTCCAAGTAAAAGATGTTGTTTTGGCATTAAAATCAGGCTCAAAACTTGATTCTATGCAGTCCGATATCAAAGCTGTCAAAGCTGTGACTCGTGGACCGGAAATGGGTCAAATGTATGAATTTGAGCTGGTGGATGGAACGGTTCTTACGGTCACTCAGCATCACGGTATGCTTCTGTCGTCCGGAAAAATGGTAGCCGCAAAAGCTGTTCTAGAATCGGATTCATTTCTTAATGTTCACGGTGAAAGTGTTGAAGTAAAAACAATTCGCAAATTTGCGACCAAAGGCGATGTTTTCAATTTGGAAACAGCCAGTGGTGACAACTTGAATCATATTATTTTAGCAGAAGATATTTTTGTCGGAGATCTTGCTTGGCAAAACCAATTACAAAAAGATCTCAACGCTATTCAATTGCGTCTTTAATTTTTACACATCGAAAGGATCAGACATGTCACTCTACATAACCAAAGCAAGTAAGTTAAAATTGCTCATCAGTCGTATCTCGGCGAAAACGGGTATCGGATTGGCATGTTTGCTCCTTTTGACACAAAGTGCATGTGGACAAGGTGCTTCGAATGCACGTCGCCTTGAAACTGAATCAGATCACGGGCGAGAACTTAGAGAGGCCAATTCGGCTTCTTTACGTAACTGGAAAGAATTGGCCGAGAAATTCGGTATGCTGGACGCTATTAACGATAGTTTAGAGGAGATAAAACAAGACACATGTTTTCACGATTCGCCAGACTACAAAAGAGATTGCGCCGATCAATTTGAAGAAGTTCGGTTTGCAGATGGCGAGTTCGAGATGGAGAAATCGACCGAAGAAGCCATCCTTGTGGGTGAAGAAGGGGTAGATCCGTTGCTTCCGATAACGCGTTACCGAGGCCGTACAAAGGCTTTCTATTCGGTAGAAAACGGAAAACTTGTAAATTACAGTAAGTCGGTACGTTTGCCGAGAACACTTTTGAATATTAGCAAGCGTTTTACAGGTCCCAAGTTCTATCCTGCTCACGCATTAGAGGTACTCTCCGAAGCTATTGACGAAACCTATCCTGGTTTTGAGTTTGATTATGCGCAACATAACACTGCGATTATAGAAATCATTTACGAATATAATCCGCATTCTCCAGTTGTAGCTATAGATGGCCTAGGTGACGTCGGTAGGCTGTTTGATAAAAACGCCGTATGTGGAGAAGACTCCATTGAACAAAAGACAATGCATATGAAGCTGCGTTCTATTGAGTTTTCAAGAATGTTAGCCAATATCATTGAAACTGACAACATTCGATATGCTTCTCTTTCTTTTGGCATTTGGCATTCCGCAACTAGGAATAACCTGCGCAGACTGTGCAAAAACTTTTCTTTGGAGTCCTCGGAATTAGAAAAAATTACTGCAATAGCGATCAAATCGTTAAAGCCAATTTTTGAAGTGCTGGGTAAAAATCCAAAGCTGTTGACTGCACAATCCGCTCCTTATCCGGGCAATAAAGGACCATACGATTGCAATCCTGATTTGAGAAATATTCTTTTTGTGGGGTCACTGAATAAACCTAATTCCCATTTTTTATCTGACGGCTCAGGATTGCCAGAGAAAGATTATTGGACAAGGGCCGATAGTTTTCAGAAAATGTTGAAAGTGCAGTTTGAGACTAGAGGTGAATGTGCTCATATCTACGTAAATTTTAGCTTGCTTCGAGATAAAGACCTGCCGGATACACTTATGGCTTCGTTGGGATTTGGCATGGGAATGGGCCGTATAGGCCACTTTGCCAGTACCTCCGAAGCTGCCCCCCTTGGTCTTTCGAAAATAATTTACCTACGGCAAACAGCCGAATTTAAGGATCGAACGTTCGATCAATCTTTAATAGGCGATTTAAAAGACGCGGCAACACCCAAATCTTGTCCAGACCTACCTAATCAAGTCTGTATTTTTCAAGATCCTCTCAAATATCGTCAAACATCAATTCACAGTCATCTTTACTGGTAAAGGAGTGCCATCATGAAGGTCCAATTTATGAAAAGTTTTCGAGTCACTGTAAACCTGGTCATGATCGTTTTTGGAATTGCGAGTGCTGAGTCCGTCGCGTTATCAAGAGATCTGGTCGTGACGAGTTTTGGTGAAAATAGTCTGGCTTACGATATCCCTGTAGAAATTTTCCAAGTTAATTCGGCGCATGGAGAACTGCAAGACCAAGAATTCTTCGCCCGTCGCGTTGCCGGAATGCGAAGCGGGTGCTCACTACGCTCACCCTGGATTCAGGCTGGCGCGATGGATCGATCCTTGAAAATCATTCCTCGCATGGGACTGCGTTGGTGGGGAGTATATGGCGAAGATAACATGTTCGAATACGACGTACTGGAAATCCGCGTGTACAAACGTCAAAACGGCCAAGACTCAATTCAGAAGCGTTTTATTGTGCACACGGGCATGCTTCGCGAACGTTGGATAGCCACTTATCCGAATGGCGGAAATTATCTTCGCGCCGAGTTCAAAAGTCGAATCGGCACTAACTTTGCGTCGCCGGACTCCAGCCAAGCATTGATTTTTGAATCCGTAGACTTGCCTGAAGATGGCGAGTTTCAAGTCGCACTTTGCAATATTGCTGAAAGTACAGAAGTTAGATTTGACAGCTTCGTTGTCATTACCGATCCAAACTGAAGGGCGTGGATATGAATGCATTTTATAAAATATTGGTCTTACTAGTTCTGGCCGCGATCATTTTCGTGTCGTCGTTCCTCGTTTCCAGCAAAACGCCATCCGCGAAACCATTCGGACAAGAAATACCCAGAGCATCATCGCGTCAAATTCTGGCGGATCTTTCGGCAAAAGTGAACGAAAAGCTAGAAGTGGGCAGTCAGATCAAGCCTGATCAGACTCTGCAAGAAAGAGTCCGCGAAGACTTGGCCACAGTTAAAAATAGCGCCAACTTTTTTAATGTCGATGAGACCCGAAGTAGCATCTATTCAGCATGGGCGAAAGACGAACGCATGATGCAAGCAATTCGCGCAGAGTTGTTACAAACAGGAGACGATCGAGGAGACCTGGCGGGGTCATTAAGCGCAGAACTACGCTACTTCGGCATCCAGGCCCTTCTGCACGTGGCGAAACAAGGTGAAAGCCACCTTTTAGATGAGACTTTGCAGGCATTCGCGAGGGATTTTTCTAAGCATTCGGCGATTGCGAAAGACGCTGGACGTCTCACTGACTTTAAAGATCTCATCCACGCCAAGATGCAAGTTTCTGGTTTTGAGCAGTTAAGTGACTTTCAGAATCTCACGGCTTTCCTCAGTGAAACGGGTTTAGCTGATGTGCGAGAGCCTGATTTGATGAAAGCTATTGACGATGAGATCTTTCTATTTCTTTACCCGAAACTAGGTAAAGCACAGGCCAATAAATTATTGGCGTCCGCTTTACCCCACGAAGGAGGTGACCTATGAAGTGCTCGGCCATTTGGAAATCGACTCTTTTTGTGATGGTCATTCTAGGGTTTGCGGCTTGTGGTGACGAAGAGGCCAAAGCCGAGGAAGGTGACACCATTGCTGTGCCTATAAAATGTGATCGATTCTATAATTTGTATACAAACTGCCAAGTACAAGGTGTCGCTGATTTGTTTGCGGCCTATGAAGTACAGCTCGATGATGAGGTTGAGAAGGTTCACAGTCGATTCACGTTTGAATATTCATTCAACTGTAGCGACCGTGATCTACCCTTATTGTGGCAAGCCGGGGAAACCCAAATTCATCTGAAATCAAACTCCGGGTGGACCAGTCTTGCACTAGAAGGGCGCGGTGATCTAAAAGTTGTGCAGAGTGAAGAGTCCAGGCAAATGTCGGAGACGCAATACTTTAATCAAACATGCGAAATAATCCTCCGCAATTTGGTGAGTGAGCCATCTTTAAAAACAATTCAAGAATGGCGGACAACTCATGCGGACATTGCGAGTCGTCTAACGGATGCCGCTTCTGCGCTCGACAAAATAAATAAACTGATTCTGTATCAAGAAGCGCTAGATTTCATCAATCACTTGGCAGAAATGTTTCTGGAAGAATTAGGCTCAGATGCTCGGCAGGCCTTGTCTGCGGAGTCGCAGAATATTCTGGGAGATCTCGATGCTATGCTTAGCGATTCTGTGTTGAATCTCCCCGAGAATCACAAACAAAGCCTTCTCAAACTTCGAGAGATTATTGCGGTTCTTCCCAATGATAGTCGTTGGCATGACGCCAATGGTGAGCCTTTGACCATTGCAGATTTTTTGAGCCCGGAAGATCGCCAAACCATCAAAACAATTCTTACCCAACGAGAAACTCCGCAGTCTTTGCTGACTCAGAGAAATGATTTGATGTTCCGCATGAACGGTTGGAGTGAAAGATTAGTGACGCTAAATAATTTGTTACAACAATGGGAGACCGTGCCACTATGAAAAATCTACACATATCTATCCTAACGATTCTGACTGTGGGATTGCTTATTCTCGGCTACCTTGGAACTTCAGAGGAGCGCGAACCTTCGAACGCAGCGTCTCAGTCAAAGAACTTGAATAACGTAGTTGCGGGCAAAGCCTCATCACCTTTGATCCCGTCTTCTCCCTCCAAACATCCTCACATTGCTCCGATTTCGGAGTCTTCGGCTCAAGCCGAGCATGACTTTGCCTCGGAGGACTTGAGTGGCATTTCCATGGAGGATCTTCAAAGGGAGCGAGAAAACATGGAGGAAGAGATTGAGAGTCAAGGCGTCATCGAAAAGCTCAATTCGGCAGATGGAGAAGCTCACGCGAAGCTTCGTCAAATGTGGGGGCCACGATTTGAGAGATTGGTGTCGCTAAGGAAGGAAATCTTACAAAGGAGGTTGGCGACGCTGTCCCGCGAAGTCAATCAAATGACAGCAAAACATCAGAAAACAAAAGAGGAGGGGCTAAATGTCGAGTCGAAATCGGATTTATAAAACTAGTGTTCAAACGAAAGGAATTTATCTTATGAACTGTTTCAAATCATTTTCCAGTAAAGCGCTGTTAGGCTTGCTAGTCACGCAAGCACTAGCAACGTCAGCAGCGGCAGTTCCTTATGCCTCAAACAAGTGCGCTCAGCAAAGCTCTCAAATCAAGCATCCAGACGGAGCTCAGGGTGTGCTTTTCGACGAAGAATGTCGAACGGCGTACGTACTTCCACCCGAGCGTGGTGATGCCAGTATGTCCGCAATGGCCGTGACTTCTAACATTAACTATTGCTCTTCAGTGAACAAAATTCCGAAAGTTTCGGAACGTCTCGTTAATTCTATTGACGAAGTCGCCCGTAAAATCGAAGTTATGATCAAGGATTTTGAACCACAAGAACAACGCTTAGTTGACATGCGTGCGGCTCGCGATAAGGCCCAAGCAGAAAACAATCTTATCAAGGGTCAGTTCGAAACTGCAGAAAAGCAACTTGAAGAATACAAGCAAGGTATTGTCGCGGCAAATTCGGCTTTGGATGATTGTCTAACCCTAAATAGTTCCGCACCTGAAAAATGCGAAGAGCAGCAAAAGGCCAAAAGTCTAGCGGAGTCGCAATGGCGGTCGTACAAGCTGGGCGAATACCGAAGTTTCAAATCAGCCTATGATCAGAGCAAATACAATCTCGAGATTGCTGAAAACGACATAGCGCGCCAAACATCTCAGCTAGCCGAAAACTTAGAGCCATTGTATGACCTGCAACTGAAAATTTTTGATCTTCGTACGCAGCTCTCTGATCTTTACAAAGAGTATGCGCCATTGCGCGCCCTGACTGGTCAGGTTGTTTTTTCCGTCGAATGGGCAAATATTTTGAACCAGTACGCCGAGCTTAACCAGAGCTCTGGACTTGATTTTATTCGGGTACCAGTTATTTCGGCAAAGGTACATGCGACTGCCTACGTGGACGGAAATCGCAATCAAGTTGGTATTCCGGTATTGATGCACGCAGCAATTCCTGGCTTAGGCGATATGGGTGTGTCGGTACCTAGTGCAAACCCGGAAGTAGCGCCTGATGTTGATGTACCACCTCAAGTGGCAAGCACTGCGCTCGGCATCGGTGATGCGGCGATTTCAGGACAAATGACTTTAAGTGCAGTAGGGGCTTGTCCGTACTACCCACAAGGTGTTGATACGGTCAGAGAAGACATTTCATCTGACGAGCTGACGGCCTATTTGACGGTTAATGCTGAGTATGAGTTTCCGTTAAAGGCCCGCCGTAAATACAAAGCCACATATCATTTAACTCGAATGATGGAACGAATCGAGAAAAAGACGAAGAGAGGCGGATTCTTTTCTTCCAAAACAGTTCACAGTGTAACTGAAAAGAGCAACTCAGACGATTGGTTTAAAATCGATTTTGACGCCAATGATCCTGACTTTTCTTACACCCCAGCAGAACAAGATGCCATAACTGCCGAAGTGAAAATGGGTCTTATCGAAAGATCGTTAGGCCACGTTGCTGCGACAACATTTGGTGCTGGTGGAACACCACCTGCCCTTCCGAATATGCCGGAAACTGGCGCTTCGGTGACAGGTCGTGGGATCAACGGAGTATGCGGATTCTGGATTTACTGTCGTGCGGCCAGCTTCGTGTTGCTTGGTTTAGACAGCATATTTGGAAGTTCGACTGCAGTGTCAGAGTTCAAACGTACCAATAATGTTTGGGCTACTGATGACGTGAATCAAGTCGCTATTATGAGACGCCGCACGAGCTTAACTTTTACGGCCAAATAAGTTTTATCTTGCCCGGTCGTTTATGACACGACCGGGCCCCTTTTGTAGAAAGTGGAGGCATCCATGATTGTCAAAATACTCCAGCAAATGGTCGTTTTATCTCTTATTTTCTTAGGGTCTGCTTCCGAACTTCTATCGCAGGGTTTCACTGCTGATCAGATCAGATATTTTGGTGATCGTTATCCAGATGACCTTATGTCCGTCCTACTGAGTTC
The DNA here is from genome assembly GCA_041740975.1 of Oligoflexales bacterium. Taxonomy (GTDB): domain Bacteria; phylum Bdellovibrionota_B; class Oligoflexia; order Oligoflexales; family JALZUQ01; genus JBGSKV01. Next base: position 23,086 of record JBGSKV010000062.1, read on the forward strand.
GCCAGATGTTTTAGTGCGTGAAGACATTCCCAAATTCGAAGAATGGCGAGTTTCGATCAAGAGTGGGCAAGACGGTATCGTAAAATTGAAAAACCCTGCGTATGATAACAACCGATTTTCTTACTGGGGAAGTTTCGCTCTTGATGGCGACGCCGCACCCAATTATTCTCGGACCTGCGCCGAAGTAAAAACGTCCTATCATTGGAGTTTGATCTATAGCAAAGACATCGAAAAACTGCTTTCGCTTGCGGATGGTATTTTCATAGACTTTCAAAACTCGTCTCCCGATGAGTTAAAAATATACATCGCGATTTTATCTGAAGTTCTTTCCCAACTTCGCCAGACGATCCTTTCATTTGCACCGCATTTAGCGACGGTACAAAAGTCGGATCACCCAGTTCGGATTTCCTATATGTGGCCCATAAGCAAGACCGATTTTGTGCGAAGTATTTACCCAACAGCGAACCCAAAGGTTAAGAAGGTTGTAACGAGCGAAGTCAGATATCCAGCCCAGAATTGGTCAAACGCGTCAGGTTATCCGATTTCCTATCATGATTTTATCGTGGCACCATTAAGATATGAGTCTGGTGCATTGAGAGTCACTGTAAAAGAGTCGCTCACGATTTTTTGCCTCAATCAGATTTATTTTGGCATGGATGCCATTGTGGATTCGACATTCGAAGTGCTAGATCGTCACGGTGAGAAGCAATATGTTGAGTCACGAAAAACACCAGTGCGATTAGCTGGTTCAAGATTGGCAACCTATGCCGATGAAGTTGCCGAATCGGACGAGTTTTTGTTGGAGTCTCGGCGCCAAATTAAAGAGTTCGATTCTTTGCGTAAAAGTACAAGTCCTCCGTTGGCACAGCTTCGACTCACCTCTGAAAGACTGCTCGGCATGGAGTCGGAATGCCAGGTAGCATTACGAGAGACGTCACCCGCAACTTATGCTGGGTGTCGACACCTTGAGTCCTATAAAGCGGACTTTGAGAGTGCTGTTTTCGATTCTCTCCAATCAGCCAAAGTTAAAGTATCAATAACCAATCGTAGTCCTGAAGAAGTGCGTATTTTTGAAAGACTTGTGACAGCAGGACGATTTTATGAGGCTTTATTCTTAGCAGATACCTTTAATTGATGACGCTCATGTGTTTCCATTTTCCACCCCGAAACCTAGCCAGAAAAATGAAAGCTTGCAGAATGATGTAAAAACTAGCCGCTCCCCACGCGACGTAAATCGCATTCTGCCAGTCGTGGATGAGCCAAGTAGGCAAAACCATAAACGGCCAGGGAACAAGCAGTGCGACGAAGGTCACAAACTTGGTATCGCCCGCACCTTTTAGGGAGAAGGAAAAAACCAAGTTCATGCTGTCAAACATCGTAAACAAAGCTACATACATGAGTAGGTAGGGAACAATCGTACTGACTTGCTCCCAAAGAGCTACGTTTTCTTCGTTTCGAAACCAACTTAGGTAGAAATTTGGAAAGAAGACGAAGGTCAAGCCGACTGTAATGATATATAGAAAAGAAATTTGCAGAGCTGTCCATGTAAATCGTTCGGCATCATTTGGTTTTTTGTCTCCTAGGCATTGACCGACCAAAACCGATGCGCCCTGCGCAACACCCATTGCCGGAAGTACGGAAAGCATCATAAGTGTCACGACGATGCCACTTGCCGACAAGGCCGCATCACCGTTTGGCATGCGTCCAACAAAAATAAGAAAAACTGAAAATGCCAGGCCTTCTAATGCCCACTGCATGCCACTTGGAATTCCGTAGCGAACAAATTTTTTCATGAGATCTTGATTGTACCGCCAGCCGGAACGGATCGCATAGGACAATTCATTCTCTTTTGAGAACAATAGATAAATGGCGAAGAAAGCGCCCGCCCAGTTAGCTAATGCGGTGGCGTAACCAGCGCCCGCGATGCCGAGGGCTGGGCTTCCCCAATTGCCAAAAATCATGACGTAATCGAAAATGACGTTGGCAATCAAACCCACACAGTTGATCCACATGATAACCTGACTTCTGCCAAGGCCAGAAAAAAATCCACCGATCGCAGCCATAAGAGCGGTGGGTAGCGCGGAGTAACAGAGGGCTTCAAAATATTCAGATTCCATCCCAACCATACGGTCCGAATGTCCAATAAAGGAAAAAATCGATGTCGAAAATGGGATGAACAATAGGAATAGCAAGCCACCAATGATGCTCAAATAAATGGATTGCCAGATAGCTGGACCGATCATGTGGGGCCGACCGGCACCAAAGTACTGCGCGACAAAAACCATCGAGTAGCCAGCCGTTTGCTGGACGAGGGCCATGGGCGTCCAAAAAACTCCCATAACCGCCATAGCTGCCCCAAGTGCATCAGTCGAATAAGCTCCTAAAAAAAGCCGATCAATAGTGAGTTGAAGGTTCCAAAAACTATTTGCAACAATAAGGGGCCAGGAAATTCGTAAAACTTCTCGCCATCCTGAAAAAAAAACAGATTTTTTAGATTCTGCTGAATACACGTTAAGTTGACCCTTGGATAGTTAAGCGTAGTCTGAGATTAACTTTAGCGACAAATGATCATTCGCAACACCTAATTCTCGCAGGGCTTGGGGCCCTATCCCTTGACTGTGTTTCCCTATTCCTTATAAAATGAAGGTCAAAGGTGACGCTGCATGTTCGGTCGACGACTTCCCAAAATAAATATCAGCCTATCCATTTTTCTATGCGGGTTGACTTTTGCTTCAAATGTTAGGGCGGAGCCCCTTATAAAACTGGTCGCAGAACAAGTTCAAAAGCTAGACTATGTTTTTATTGCGCCAAATGAAAAACACCCTCAGAATTCGCGAGACATTTTAGCCCAAGCCCCGGACGGGGTTTTGGTCAGTGTGGGCACAGAAAGGGGATTTATATCCGCCTCTCTAGGCGCAGGTATAGACCATCTCATTCAGCTCGATAGTTCTTTTGAAGTGGTGGCATACAATCAAATCAATGCGGTGCTTTTGGCGCTCAGTCGTACACGTGAAGACTATCTTTTTCTGCGTTTTCAGGCGGATCATAGCAGATGGGTGTCACGACTTGCTTCAAGCGCCTTTGATAATCCAATGTATCGAAAGATTCTGAGCTCAACACACTGGGACGCGTGGAACCGGGATGTCCGAGCAGCAAAATCGCATGACTACTCAGATTTTCATCGCCGGTGGGATGGACAAAAAAAACCTTGTCATGACTGCTTTTCGGGTGCCAATTATCTATTTGACGATGTTCTCTATACAAAACTAGCTGAGATGGCCAAGGCCGGTAATATAGAGGCCCATTTTGCAGATTTTGGTCGAGTCAATTATATCGAAAGTATGTTTAGAGATATGACGGCTACCGGCAAAAAGATTAGTATATTGGATCTTAGCAACGCCTGGGAGCCACAATATCTGACAACTGAAAAATTGGCGAGGTTATTGGAAACCATAAAACCCTATGTCCACCCGAAAGCGATCCTTCTTTTGTCTCGAATGAATAACGTCCATCAGTCTTTTGATTACTTTGGATTTGATTTTCGCCTTATTGCCCAATTTAGTTCTACATTAGAGTTCCTTAAGGTACATGTGCCAAGCAATCGAAACATTCAAGGATTGCAAAATGGGGTCGCTTCGATACCTTCATGTCTTAAATTGCAAAGCGCTACGACTTCATTTAAAGGATACTAGTCTTATGATTGCAGTTGTCATCGGTGGAACCGGAATGGTGGGAACAATTCTTGTCCAAAAGTTGTTGAACGATAAGGATTTCCTTGAAGTTGTTTCCATTTCTCGGACGGCTCTATCGGTGAGTACTCCTAAGCTTAAGGAAGTGATCCTCACTGATCTAAGCAAGCTTCCTTCGCAAGCCCCGAAACTCAAAGGGGACGTTTACTTTTGTTGCCTAGGTACGACGATTAAGGCCGCTGGTAACAAGGAAAGTTTTCGTAGCATAGATTTTGACGCCATCGTGCATTTCGCGCAAATCGCTCGTGATCATCAAGCGCAAGCTTTCCTTTTAGTTTCAGCTACGGGGGCCAATACCAAATCTATGATTTTTTACAATCAAGTGAAAGGTGAGACGGAGGAAGCTATTGAGAAGCTTAACTTCAAATCCTTAGTCATTTTTCGACCATCTCTACTAATGGGAGAGCGAAAGGAATTTCGACTTGGCGAAAAAATGGCCTCTAAAATCGCAGGCCCTTTGTCGATTCTTATGCCCATCAAGTTGCGTAAAATGTTGGTGACCGAAGCAGAAGAACTAGCGCAAGCCATGATTCGCCAAGCCAAAAAACCCCATGTCGGTATTTCAGTTATCAAAGCAACTGAAATTTAGCGACTCATTAAAAGTCTCTCTCGAAGAAACCTAAATCATCATTTGTGGTCTCGAATGAGCTAATGAACCATTTCCATAAACCAATCTATGACCGCCTGTACTCGCTTCGGTTGTTTCAGGCCTTTGAGTGTCGCGATGTATATTGCATTTTTCGCAACTTTAGTCTTGTCGCCGTAGATATGCAAAGTGGCGCTCTCAAGTTCGCTACGGACTGCATGTTGTGGAATGACGGCCCAGCCAACACCTCCGGCTAGAAGTTTAAATGCTCCTTCCAAGGTAGAAATCGTAGCCATAATCTTGAGGTTTTCAAACCGAAGATTTTTTTGACCTGGAAAGTGCTTTCTTGCCCAGGTGTCAAAATAAGCGTCCATTCCAGGAAAGGCGATGAATTCTGCTTGAAGGAGATTTTCTGGAGTTAGATTAGCGCCAAAAATGCTCTTACTTATCAATACATATTCTTCTTCGCAAAACAAGTCAGACTCAATTAAAGGATGAGTAGGTTTTTCCGTCGCAAAACCAAAATCGATTTGACCGGCAAGGATTTTCTTAAAAATGATCTGATTGGGAATAATCTCAATATCCAAAATAAGCCTTTTGGCTTCTTCCGCGCGACGCTTTAAAAGCTTTTGTAAATGTGGGGAAGCCAGGCAACTATTTGGCATCGCATAACTAATACGACCACTAAGACCGACCTGCTCATCGGACACATGTTCGAAGAGTGAATTTACTTGGTCATTATATTGTTCAATGAAACGCAACAGTATTCTTCCGGTCGGAGTCAGTTGCATCGATTTTGGCAGACGTTTGAAGAGTGGTGATCCTAGTTGTTCTTCCAGTTTTGAGATTTGCTGACTCATGCCGGATTGTGTCATCGCGGCAAGTTTAGCAGCATGCGTGAAGTTCAACGTATCCGCAGCGGCCTTGAAGGCTTTGAATAAACGCGTGTCCAGTTGATCGAATGCAAATTTGGATTTCAATATAACTCACTAATAATATTAATAAAATGTGATTATGAAATATGATGGCGACTATAATCAATAATAATTTCGGGGTCAATCTCTCATATGTCATAACTGCTTCACCCGGGGTCTTAAATTCCTAATTTTGGAGATGCAAATAATGAAACTACATAGAATTGTTCCGCTAATATTGATGAGTTCATTCTTTGTTCAATGCGGAAGCGCATCCGAGTCGAACATCAGTGAATATCGTAAGGCGAGCGCACCACTTTATCGATTTTGGCGTGGGTTTGAAAAACCAGGGGTGGAAAATTTTCATCAAATCTTAGGCGATCGCTTTATTCCCGCAGCGCCTGAGACTCACGCTAAAAACGGGCTGGAAGCTTATCTCGTTGTAACTCCCAAAGAAGATCATTCGGATGTTATTCCTGATGAATATGCATTGGTGGTTTACGAGTCACAAGAGGCCTATCAAAAAGCAAAAGCGACCCCAGAGGGAGTCGCTTATGCGGATATGCATTGGGAAATCTTCGAGAAAGAAACGTCGGCAAGTCTAGTGCCAATCAATTACTCCGCACTAAGCCACAAGAGAATTGAACTCAATAAAGCCTATGACATTTTAGCGCTACCGGTGGATTGGCAAAGAGGTTACTCCACTTTTTATGTTGGCATCAAAAGACCTCATATCAGTCCAGGCCAGTTTTCTGATCGGTTAACTAACCATGTTGCGGACGTGATCAGTGCCTTCTCTTCTCAAGGCCTCAACGCTTACGTCATGATGGCTTCAGATCGGTATGAGATTGCCTATCAAAACTGGACCTCGAAAGATGCTTTTGAAAAAGCCATGAGAAAAAATGGCGGGCCTATTGCAACAGATGCAAGTGAGTTTATGGATCTTGATATGTTTTTAGGGGCGCGAGATTTCGATAATTCTATTGGCCACCACGATTTCGTAAACGTAAAGTTTGTCCGCCCTTAAGGCGTTATTTGATAGGAAGGTTTCAACAAATGCGGTATTTATTAGTTCTGTTTACCATATGTATAAGTTCAGAAGCTATGTCTCAACCAACAAAACAAATGATCGCAGGAGTCATTGATCACACTTACCTTAAAACTTTAGAGGAAGGCGCCTCTGTTGAAGAGCAGCGGTTGCAAGTCCAGAAACTTGTTTTAGAAGCCCATAAGTTTGGAGCCTTTTCGGTCTGCGTGCGAGAACACATGGTAGAATTTGCGCGAAAAAAGCTAGATGAGCTTGGCAGTTCTGTGAAGTTGACGACAGTTGTAGGCTTTCCCAAAGGTGATCAGTTTACGACAGATGAGAAAATTAGGCTCGTGCGACAAACTCGTGAGGATGGCGCTGACGAATACGATATGGTCATGCGTTATATAGATTTTAAAGACGGAAAACATGAAAGAGTTTATCGCGACATCGTCGAAGTCTCTAAGGAAGTTGGAAATCAAGTCCTAAAAGTTATCGTAGAAACTTCTTATCTGAACGATGATCAAAAAAAGGAAGCCTACGCATTGATTGTCCGAGCTTTTCGAGACTCGACCCAAGCTAAAGCCGAAATTTTAAAGAAACGATTTCTTAAAACCTCTACCGGCTTCGCTAAGCCTAAACCTGGAGTTGCGGTTGGAGCGACCATAAGTGATATTGAAGAAATGCATTTGGCAAGCAAAGGAGTCTTTGGAATTAAACCGGCAGGTGGTGTGTCAACTTATGAAGACGCCATTCGATTTTTCAATGCTGCTGGCGCGCCCTATTCTGAGACGAGCGATAGCCTTGATCCTATGAAGTTTCGCATTGGTACAAGCTCATTATTGCAGAAACTTGTTTCCGCAACCACGAAAGGCTCCTCGGACTACTAAGATGAGGCGTGCGGTCAAGAAACCCATGTCGGGTAAAGGTTTCCGCCTTGAGAGACGTGTTTTTGACCGCAACCATTCCACCTTGCATGCTTTCCCTTGATGCTAGTGTTTCATATTTTTAATTTCATTCTTCTCATAACTCAGTAGACTCATACTATTAAGGTTGTTCGAACCGACGAATATGATTATATTTTAGGTATATTTCATAAGAAGAAGAATATGGCCAAAAAGAGTAAAATCACCAGTACGCATAAAAAGATTGCTGTCATTGTCATTTGCTTTGGAACATCGGCGTACATTCTTATCAATATGTTTTTTATTCCAAAAAGAGTCGATCCAGGACAAGCGGGAATGGGTGGCATTGAAGCCATGCTCATTCCACAGAATTTGACTATTGAACAATATCACCAACGACGAAAGCAATATGCTGACCTAATCGAAAAAGACAAATCAGAAGGCAAGCCTGAAAACCCTATGTACGCGCGCATGATAAAAGCATTGGACAACAGTGCAGTAGGTAAAGAGGCGATAGCGGCAAGTGGCGGAACGCCAGCTGGGCCTGGTAAAGCCAAACCAGCCGTCGCTGCGACTGCTGCTTCTTCTGAACAGCAAAATATGCCAGATCCCGTTGAGACTGCTACGGATCTTCCGCCCCGAAAATCTGGACCGCCTACGGCGGCGGAACTGGCCGAAAAACCCACTGTCGAACTTGATATCGTCGAACAGCCTGACACCGTGAAAGAGGTTCCTGCGGCTGAAGCGGAAGCGGCTAAAATCATCGAAGAGGCCCCAACGACCGCGCCGGTTTCTGAGGAGATCACCTACGTTCAGGGCACCAAAGGTTGGGATCATGCATGGCAGCTTAAGCTTCCCATCGATGTTGTGCGCAGTCGGGATCTCATAGTGGTTGCGGTTTTTAAAGTGAATAACGAGATTTCCAAGACCGAAGTGTTGTTTTCGTCCGATAAATTGAGTCGGAGCAAAACTGACGGCTACGTTGATATTGCCGTAAACTTGACGGAAAAAGTGGCAAAAAATGATAAGAATCTTTTAACAATTTCGACAGCCATTACCGTGCGAGATCACGAGAAAGATTTCATTTTCAGACGTGGCATAAATATCGGCAATGAACAAACTATGAAACTCAAGTATGTGGAAAAAAACGGAAACGTTTCCGAAAAGAACCAATTGTTCACTTTTGATAATCAAAAAGGCAACGTAGAGCTAAGTGTTGAGACGCGTTTCCGAAGTTAAGTCATTAGGGATACCGATACATGAAATCTCCTAAGATCCTCATCGTTGGCGGCGGTACAGCCGGCATGAGTGTCGCGGCGCGACTTTCGCAAATCGTATCAAAGCCTGACATCACTATTATAGATCCTTCTGAAGTCCACTATTACCAACCTTTGTTTACTCTGGTCGGGGCCGGCATAGGCAAGCTGAGTGATACTGCGCGTTCCATGCAAAGCTTGATTCCCCGTGGAGCCAGGTGGGTGAGAGCATCCGTCGCAGAATTCGAGCCCCAAGCAAACCGCCTGCAAACAGACAACGGTGAAACTTGGGCCTATGATTTTTTGGTTGTATGTCCAGGCATTCAACTCGATTGGAAAAAAGTCTGCGGATTAGAAAACCAAGTCGGGAGGAGCAGTATTTGCTCCAATTACTCTGTTGATAACGTGGAATATACTTGGGATGCCATTCAGAAATTTAAGGGCGGGAATGCGATCTTTACATTCCCCAATACACCCGTCAAGTGTGCGGGAGCTCCGCAAAAAATTATGTACCTCGCGGAACATTACTGGCGAAAGAAAAAGCTTCGGGATCAGACGAATATTTATTTTATGAGTGCGGCAGGATCAATCTTTGGCGTCAAAAAGTATGCCGATACTTTAGAAACGATAGTGCAAAAACGTGGAATTCATACACAGTTTCGTACTCTTTTGGAGTCTGTTGATAAAGAAAAAAAGCATGCGAGTTTCAAGAATCTAGATTCGGGAACTAGCGAAGATATATCATTTGATTTCATTCATGTGGTCCCCCCAATGAGTGCACCTGATTTTGTTAAAAATAGCCCTCTTGCGAATTGCGATGGTTGGGTGGATGTGGACAAATACACCCTGCAACACACCGCGTTCAGCAATATTTTTGCTTTAGGCGATGCAAGTAGCCTTCCTACCTCAAAGACGGGAGCAGCGATTCGTAGACAGGCTCCCATCGTAGTCGATCACATTTTAGCACTTTCAGAAGGGCGAGAACTTACTCGTAGATACAATGGGTATACGTCTTGCCCATTAGTTACGGGCTATGGTCGACTTGTGCTTGCAGAGTTTGACTATGACGGAAATCCGGCGGAAACGTTTCCCTTTGACCAAAGCAAAGAACGGCGGAGTATGTATCTTCTGAAGAAGCACTTCTTACCCAAAATGTACTGGCATGGAATGATGCGGGGTCGATTGTGAGATTGGTTAATTTAGTTTGGATCGCATAGCACTGTATTGGGTTGTCCAGCAGGCATTTTCGGGAATCCGGAGTCTTGCCATTTTTTAAAGGCCTGAATTTCTTCAAATGTTAATCGGTGCAATTTTGGCATGTCCAAATCTTTAACTTCTTGAACTGCTTTTTTTGCAAGTGCGCAGTTATTTGCGGCCAAAGCTTCATAATTGCTAAGATCGGGAGCTTGGCGACCTAAAGCATGACAAGATAAACAATTAGACTTAAGGAGTGGTTCGATTTCCCCTGTGAAAGACGCGTACGTGGGGAGTTGGATAACACGTGGCGTCGGATCGATCGCTTTGATACCTTGCGTTGGATCTTCCAGAGCCGGTGCCTGGCAGCTCATCTGGCTTGCTAGAAATAATAATGTAAAACCAATTTTTTTCATTATTTTAGCTCGCTAATCACTAACTGACGCTGAAAGAAAAGCAGCTCATCCAGTTTTTCACGCGACATCCTATTTCCGTCGGCAAATGCATTGCGAATAATGATCCGCAAGAAGTTTGTGGCGTTGGGAGCGGTGCTAGTCGCGTCCGACAAATCCCGAATAGACGGTGCTGGTCCGGACCCAGCAGCGGGCATGTTTTGTGTCTTCAGCGCGTAAGATTTTTCAACTATTGTTCTAAGTGGAATTCCAAGCTCAAAGGCCAAGAGATTGAAGTCAACTTTCTTACTCGTGTCGATAATGTCGAAGATAGGATCGCGGACATCTACATTGAGACCTATTTTTGCAAGTGCTGCCGCCTGGCTTTCGTTGTCTTCAGCCATCTTTGCTGCCATGACGTCGAAGGTTGGATACAAAGTCGCCAGTTTATTCAAGTGAAGTTGCTGGACGCCGAGAGCGCTAGCCAAATGTTCTCGGGTCTCATCGCGTCGTGAGATTAAAGTTTTGTGGCATTGAAGGCAAGTCAGACCCACTGATATGGTCGTCCGTACTCCGCGGACAGGAAGAGAAGGGGTTGCATTGACGGCCTCTTTCCCACTGGCCACCGCATAAAAACCGAATAAGCCATTCTTACGTTGATAAATAAATTCGCTACCTTTGTGATCAAATATGCGACCGCCTGCCGTTTGAGTGCCTGGACCAAAAGGGTTCTCTAGCACATTTTCCGTTCCAACATTGCTATTGAATTCATAACTACGCCATACGAACTTGGGCGCATTGTTGTAACGTTCAATAATTCGATTGTGTTCGGCGACTCCAGACTCCTTGAATCCTGCCCGAATGGTATGACCGTCCGTGATACTTTGAGCGAAATTGACGCCAATATGATTTTCAAATAGATCAAGCTGACGAGGAATGCCAGCTAAACGATAGTAAGTCGGAGCCCGCAAGGCATTGTCGAGGAACCATCCAGCGCGAACTATCACGACTCCGCAATCAACGCAGGCGTCTTTCAATGCTTCACTTTCATAAAGATAAGGATATTCCTTCGTTGCCCGTTCCCATTCTGAGATCGGCCAACCGACAGCCTGTAAATTTACTCGAACAACGCCGCGATCTTTATCGATGACAACCGAATCTAAAATATCCTCAGCTTGTGACAAAAGGTTGATGCCTTTAACCATGCCTTTGACGGCCAATGGGGTTTCAATTCTTTTGACATAGCGGCTAACATATTCATGTAGGCTTATGTACTTGAGGAATTTCCGATCTTCACTTGCATGTTTTTCCAGATCTTGTCGGACGGCATCGATGGCCGCTTTTGAATTCTGGGCTAAATGCGTCTCTGCGCCTAAGCCGATACTCCAGTCGATCCAATTCGTAATGGTTTGAATATCGCCTTCTGCGAGTCCACCATGACCTTGTTTGATTTTGACAAGAATCATAGAATTATCTTGATCGAAGGGTGCGATCAGATCGGATTTGATAAGCGATTCTACTTTACTGAAATCAATCTTGAGGGTGGATTCTTTGCCATTGTGACAGGAAGCGCATTTAGTGGAGAAGAGATCACTGACTGCGCCAAATGAAGGGGAATCGTCAACTTGAGGGAGTCCGGGAGTTTCTGCGGGTTTTTTGTCTGCTTCTTCGTCTTGCTTGCAGGAAGCTAAGCATAGGCAAAGAAGCAGTGCAAAAATTTGAATAGTTATGCTCATGTCCGCATTTTTTATAAGCTTTTAGTTTTAACAATCACGAAACAATCAAGTTTCTTAGCGGCAGTAGAATGGTCTTTCGCGATTTGCAAACACTGTGCATGGTTTGCCGCGTTGACAGTATAAGCTTTGGCAATACCGAAAATCTTCAAGTCGATAGTAGAAAGGAAGGGAGCGCATTCCAAATCGCCCAACGAGTTCTTTTGGCAAAAAACATAAGTAGCGGTTGTTGCTTTAACGTCCGAGCCGCAAACGACCGGAAGTACTTTCACTCCGCCAACCCATTTGCCACCAGACATATCTAAAGAATCAACTTCGCAAACGGACATGCCTTCAGCGAGGCCTTGTTGTGTTTGGTCTGCAATTTCTTCATTCTTAATTTCTTCTTCATCACCAGTGCGAGTATTGAGGCGATTTTCAGAAGTACTAGAATCAGAACTCTCACTGCCAAACTGCTCGGAGACATTCTTACAGGAAATCATCGTGAAACCTAATACTAAGGAGATGATGGTAATGGTCTTTTTCATGCATGGCCTCTTTTAATTGATAAGTAATAGTCGTAATGCGATATCGGTGTGGTTCGTGTGGATCTTTAATGAATGCTAATTATTCTTGTAATATTAGTATTTTATGAAACAAGATGCCAATCTAGCCGTTTGGTGTTTTCTGCAGGCCATGCGTTTAAGGGATTTTGGGATCTTTAGGAGAATACTGCAGGTATCCAACGAAAAGCCTTCCGTCGGTTCGCCAGACGTCTCCGCCACCGTTCTTGCCGTCGCGGACTTTTTGGAAATTCTTCACAACTTCAACTTTTTTTACAAAGTGACTGTCTTCTAAATCTTGAAAAATCAGTTTTCTCTCTTTGTCTATGTCTGAAGAAATGTGGTGTGTGATTTGACCGGTCGTATCGCTGAATCCAACTCCTTTATCAAATGTTACTGAGCCATACCATAAGACATCATTTTCAATTTCTTCATCAGAATGCCAAAACCGAACATGATGTCGTTTTCGAGGATCATTTCCGACGGGTTTTTCAAACGCAAGATCTTCTTTTCGACCAAAAAGATAAAGACTACTGACCGGTGCCATATCATAAGGACGCTCAAAAACTGTCGCTTCGGCAATCTCTAGGCAACTTTTTAAAGTAAGCGGGTTGGCAGGGTACCACTTGGCAGTAAGCATTGCTTTCATCACTAAGGACTTTGATCCTATCAATGCTACGTTTATGGGATCGCCAGGAATGCCGCTGCCCGTGTGCGTCAGGGTAGGCGCGTTTTCATGGAGGCTGCCTTTGGTGTGAAAATACCAGGCTAGAGGTGCGGCAATATAGGCCGCAAAAAAATAGATCAAGATCAGCGAGGCGCCAATCTTGATCGTCAGTTTTAGATTTGATTTTCGAGATTTCAAATTTGTAGAGCAACCGCGAAAGGAGTTTGGTTTCCGTGGGTGTGATATCGCCTCTTATATGTCATGTCAATGCATTAAAAAGTTGTCAAAATGTCTAATGAGACGCTGGCATTGAAAGAAAATTCTACTTTTTAGGAATGCTGGCCGGAATTGCTTTTTCCATTCTTTTCAAATTATCCGGGTTATTGAAGCTAGGTGTGTTTGTAAGTTTATCGGCAAGTGCTTTGATCTTGGCCTGCACTTTAGGAGAAAATGAGAACATGGCTGCTTCGGCACCACTTTTATGAAAGATTTCCACGTGGCTTGCCGGGCCATCTTTAGATTCGTCCAATATGTCCTTCACTATGCCCATGATTTCTTTTTGGGTTTCTTCAGGAAACATTGAGAAAATCATACTAGATGAGCGCGCGTGCATGAGTTCGTCGAGCTCTTTATCTTCTTCGCTTTCATAGGCGTAGGCCGCAGGTGAGGCGAATGACATAACGAAAAAAACCATTGCATTGTTTAAGGGTTTAAAACGCATGTTCCTGACCTTCTCCCCACAGTTTAGTATTCCCTCGGAGGCGCTTTCAGGAGAGATTAATCAAGGGTGTAATCCTCCAGGATCACTGCTCAAATAAATGTCGGCGGGATGCGGGTCCGAGACATAAATATTTAGTTTTTCGAACACTCGCTGCGCGAATGAGGAATGTTTTAAATAAGCTCCGCTTTCACACTCACAGTTTTCATTTCTATGTTTGATTGGTCCGGTTCTCCCGGCTTAGATTTGTCTGGGCGGTGTCGGCTGATGCAGCCTCAATGCCCAGACAAATCTAAGCCGGCTAAACCGTCCCAGCCAACCATCCGGTTAAAACTGTGACGGCGAGGCTCCGCGCTCGAGTGCGCCCCGCACGAGTTGCATCCGCAACGGTTGCTCGAGTGAGGTAAACCTGTTTGGCGGAGCCTCACTGTTTGAGCTTTTGTACTTTGTGAAGAGATGGGCAAAACTTCCCAGCACTATAACCAGAGGGGGTTGTGAGCGCAGGACGCGCGAACACCAGCGCAGCCCGGGCAGGAGCTCTGACACAAGTAAAAATCCCCGTGATCTATCGGGCAAGCGTACCCTCTGGTTATAGTGCTGGGAAGTTTTGCCCAAATCTTCGCAAAAAAACAAAAGCTCCGCCTGTGAAAGGCGGAGCTCAATTAAAACTGCCCTCACTCGCGCAGCGAGTATTCAATAATCTATAGATTTAATTTTTTGTCGCACAACCATCTTGCATACACTCCAAAAAAGCCCTCGAATTCTTACATAGAGGCCTATTCTTGTGGTAAACAACGCAAATCTTATAAGGAATTTTGGGCAAGAAAGATTTGATCTGGAATCTCTTCGGAACACCATCCGGATAAAAATAATCTGGGATAAATCCGACTCCTAGTCCACTCTCGGCCAAGTTTTTCGTGACGCCCCAACTATCTACGACAATTTTTAGAGGCATTTCGACGTTAAATTTATCTTCGTACAGTCTTTTCAGCTCTAGCGTTTCGGGCGTTTCGCCGGTGACGATAAGCCCCACTTTACTTGGATCGGGATTGTTCTTTCCAATAAATACAAAGTAACCTTCCCGGATGATCTCTTTTACGAATCCGGATTTGACCCCGTGATCTAAAGTTAGAGCGAACGTGATGGTGCCCTCTTCTAGCCATTGTCTCACGATATTTGTGGTTCCAAGTTTGAATCGCGGCACAATTTTTGGATATTTTTTCTGCATTAAGGCGAGAGCGTTTGGCAAACAAGTCTGGGCGATGCTTTGTTGCGTGCCAAAGTTGATTTGACCGCGGTATTCTTCTTTTGTGAAGTTCACTTCTGTATGGAGCTGATCGAAAGCTCTCAGTACATCTTTGGTTCGATCAAAAAGAACCTGGCCCGCTTCAGTTAAATGGAAATTATTTTTACGATGCCGAAGCAGGTCGATATCGAAATTCAATTCAAGCTGGCGAATGCCCTGGCTAACCGCCGACGGAGTGACAAAGTTTTGCTTTGCCGCCTTGACGATACTGCCGGCTTGCACGGCATCATGAAAATATTTGAGGTACGAACTGTTCAGCATGGGCTATTTCTATAATAAGCTAGGCTTAATATCAAACTAAAAACGTTTAGTTTTACTAAAAGTAAAGCCACAGTTAAGTTTGACGCACGTAAGAGGTGCACCTCCTGCTTCATTCAAAACCATGAATCAACAGGGGATACTTATGAATTCAGTTTGCTTCGCTATCATTACACTATTTTGGATCAGTCCATTTGCCTTCGCTGGTATTTCCGAGCATTACGAAACCAACACACTGGCTGACGCTGTCGCCAAAGCTCAGGACCTGGGGCGCCTATACGGAAACGATCAAGTTCTCGTGGCCTTCGACATCGACAACACATTATTGGCAACTCAAACGAACCTCGGAAGCCACCAATGGTTTACCTGGCAGACATCATTACTAAACCGGGGCTCAACGGAAGGCCTCGTAGCTAACGACTTCGCCGGAATCTTAAAGGCTCAGGGCATTTTGTTTTTTCTTGGAGACATGCGGGCGACAGAACCAGCAGAAGTACAATCCATCGAAGAACTGAAAGCCATGGGTTATCCCGTGATCACCTTGACATCACGTGGCGAAGACTTTCGTACGGCAACTATGCGAGAACTCAGCGACAATGGCTACGCCTTTGAGACCTCACCATTGGGACAAGGATTCTCGGATGTGTATTTTCCATACGACTTAAACAATCTCGAAGCATCTGGCCTCACCTCCAGAGAAGTTATGGAGTGGAAACTCGGCAATCCTCGGTCGGTGACCTACCGGTCTGGCGTCTACATGACCTCCGGCATGCACAAAGGTGCCATGCTCAGAACGCTCCTGCACAAAACACAACGTCCTGTTAAAGCAATAGTGTTCGTGGATGACCAGCCGAACCACAACCAAAACGTTCAAGCGGCGTTTAAAGATAAAGATGTCCATGTGGCCACCTACCGCTACGGTCGTGAAGACGCTGTTGTCGAAGAATTTCACAACGGAGATAAGTCCGAATACATTCGCCAGTGTAACGCCATCCACAGTCTCATCAAAGAAATCTTTTGAAGCTCGCACAACCCTTGGCATGAACACTCGGCAGAGTCTCATGCCAAGGGTTTCTTTCCCGTTGACAGCTCACCCTCCACACCGATAGAACGCTTGCATACCAGCAGATCAAAGGCGAACGCTATGTATAGAACAAATGTGATAGCTGTAAAAATAGGGTTTGTGGCGTTGGCGATCTCTCTCGGTGCCACGAGTGTGCTGGCACTTGATCTGAAAAGTTTTGCAAAAAAACTTTCCGGATCGCGGTGGACAAGTTCCATCCAAACACAACATACGCATTTATCTTTCGTGTATAAATTTTCCAAGAAAAATACCAAAGGCGGAGTTTTTATAACTTCCATCAACGGTAAGCTGAGTCAGTTTCCATTTGCATCGTACGAAGTTGGCAAGCTTACTTCCGTAGATTTAGAAGAAGTCATTGATGAAAATGATCTTGCGATTAAACCCAAAGACATCAGCGGGGTTATCCTCGTAAAGAATGCGAAAGCTGAGTTGATTTCACTGCTTTTCATCATGAGTGAAAGATGCATTTTAGACACCGTGAATGTGGGGGAGTCAGAGGTCGAAAACTGTTTAAGACTGTAAACAAAATTCGCCAATACCACTCAGTTTTTTGCAATAATCGTTTCGTCTAGTGACATGAGATTCTCTAAAACATGCAGATATTTCTTGGCGTCTTCCTGTAACATTTTTTCATCCTTATGAATCATATTAGCATGTTGCCTCAGGATGGTTTCTTCATCATATCGCCGAAAATTATCCGAAGCCAAGCGCACTTTTTCAGGTGTCATTCCCATATTTAAGAGCACATGTTCACCAACTTCCAGACTCGACAGAAACGTCTCGCGGTAAATATTGGTGACGCCAGCATCCAGTAAATCAAAACATTGTTGCCTATTGCGGGCTCTCGCATAAATCGTCAAATGCGGAAAGTATTTCTGGGCAGCCTCCACCGTGCGAAGACTTGCTGCATGATCATCAACGGCGACAACCAAAATCTTGGCACGATCAGCTTTAGCCGCGCGCAAAAGTTCTAAGTTGGAAGCATCCCCATAATAAAGCGTTGTACCAAACCTCCGCACGAAGTCGACTTGTTGAGCGCTGGCTTCCAGCGCCGTGTAAGAAATTTTTTGTGTGTTCAGGAGCCGACCAATTATCTGACCGAATCGCCCAAATCCAGCGATGATCACTTGATTGTCGTCTTCGTCGATTTTATCGAACTCCCGATTGTCACTCTCGTCGGCGCTCCATGTAAAAATATAATCCTTCGCCATCAGGAGCAGTGGCGAAACAATCATCGAAAGTGTTACGGCCAATATCAAAGTTTCTTTCACCTGAGCGTCAATGATGTTGTACTGTGCGGCAAGTCCATAAAGTACAAACGCAAACTCACCACCAACAGCTAAGTTCAGAGCAACACAAGTGGCGTTGTCCTTGCCGATCGCGGAGAACCGTCCAATCATATAAAGGACGCCAAATTTGATCGCGATGAAGCCAAATACAATACCTAGAACGAGCAGTGGATCCTGCAACAAAATACTGACATGGGTAGACATACCGACAGCCATGAAAAACAGCCCCATGAGGAGGCCTCGGAAGGGTTCGATTTTGGCTTCCATTTCATGTCGGTACTCCGAGTTTGCTAGTAAGACCCCCGCGGCGAAAGCTCCTAAAGACATAGACAAACTGACTGACTCCATAAGTAGTCCCGTACCGATCACAATAAAAAGAGATGCTGTTGTAAAAAGCTCATAACTTTTACTTAACGCCACCAATCGAAAAACGGGTCGGATCAGGAATCGCCCTGCCAAAATCAGAATCGCAAATACACCAACCACTTTCATCGTCGCGATGATCATCGCACTCTGCGACACAGCATGGGCGTCGGCTCCCAAAAGTGGCAGGGCGGCTAGAGCGGGGATGACGGCCAAATCTTGAAAAAGTAAAATGCCAAAAGTAGTATGGCCATGTTTTGTAGAGAGTTGTTCGCCTTCCGTTAACGTCGATAAGACAAAGGCTGTCGAAGATAGGGCTAAGCCCAAACCAATAACGATTGATGAGGCCAGGCTGAACTTGAATGCGAGCGCCACAATCGCAAAAACACCCATGGTCACGAAGACCTGCAGGCCACCCGTGACAAAAACTAATTGACGCATGCGCCATAGTCTTCGGGGCTCAAGTTCGAGGCCAATGATAAAGAGTAAAAGTACGACTCCAAACTCAGAGAATGCCAGTATCGACTCGACGTCGGTGATAAGCCCTAGACCGGCCGGTCCAATGATAAGACCCGCGACTAAATAACCAAGCACGGACCCTAGACCCAATAGTTTGGCGATGGGTACAGCCGCCAGTGCAGCTGCCAGGAAAATAAAAATTTCGTGCAAGTGGGCCATATAGGACGTCCCTATCAAATTGAGTTTTTAAGACAGTGGACTATAATATTCTAACTAGGGGTTCGAAAGGATTAAGATGGCGTATCTAAAGGAATCGATTTCACATCCCCAGAAATAGGCGCAACGAGTTTTATTGTCCCATGTATCTGAAATTTAACGTTTTTTTAAATACTTTCAAGGTTTGGCACCAAAGTGCCGATAACTTCTGAAGATATATACACATTTATTCTAGAGGTTCGAACTGTGAAATTCATGAATTTCATCGCACTCATAGGAATCAGCTTACTGTATAGCTGCACACCTTCGCAAAGCTCTTCGAGCAAAAGTTCCGACTCCGCTGCCATCATCATAAAAAAATTCACCAGCGAAGATTATGTCGCTGCTTTTGGTGCCGATTGTGCCAATCTTAATCTTGCAACGTTAGCCTCAAAGTCCGGTCTCGCAACTAAAAATTGCACTTTAGTTGATGACGTTTTGAATATGGTAGGAGTCAAAGTCTCTCATTCTACGGAAAACAATGCTTGTATAAAGAAAACGATTTCAAAACCATACACTCAAAACATGTCACTAGATATCGCGCTTAATAAGCTTTGCGAATACACGGTCTCGATAAAGATTGGGGCCAAAGTATCGGCTGAGAAAGTAGATTGGATATTAGAAGGTGAGAAAATTGTAACAATTGCGGAGTTAGAAGCTGCTCCTGGTGGAAAGCTTGATATTAACGCAAACTTAGCTATATCCGCTGTTGGCGAAGCATATGGCTTCGGTCCGGCAGGCTCGCAAAATCCCGAAGAAAACAATCCGCCTCCAGCGGGTACCACAAACTATAAAGTCTCGTTTGGCGGAGCAGCATTCTCCGGTGGCGCCTTAACTGGCGAAGGTATGAATTGCAATCGATCTACAGCGACGATTTGTGAGAGAGAATATCCCGCTGGATCGGTACTGAATTTTGAAATGCCGACCGTCATCAAAGCGAATGGCAAAACTTATGAATACGGTGGCCAGGTTATTTGCAATGACGTTCCCAAGAAAGTAAGTGCAACGGGTGCAGTCGTAAAGTTTGCAGTGGGTCCGCTCAAAAGCAACCAACAATGTTCGTTCTCATTTTCGGAGCGTGAATAATGTTTTTTAAAACGTCACACATGCTTTATTTGGTAAATGTTTTGAGCATAAGTTTGATGCTTGTGGGATGTACGCAAAATGCAAAGCGCGGCATTCAAGTCGATGACAAAAAGGCTGGGGACTCGATCATAGACACGAGCAAAGACAATACTAAGTTCTTTCCAGAATCTGAGACTGGAACGGAAACTGAAACAGGGACGGAAACTGGTACCGAAACTGGTACCGAAACAGGAACAGAACCCAAAAATGATACAAAAAAGCCTGAAAATGTGGATCCACCCGGAGGAAAAACCGACGCGAGTGTGACTGGCAATCTTCCGCCCATCGCGGAAAACACCAGCAACACTGGCAATACCGGGAATCCCGATAACAGCGGTAACAGTGGCAATTCGACTCCGCCCCCTGCAGAGCCGGACCCTGTTCCCGTGACTGAACAAGCAAATATTGTGTTGACCATCACTCCAATATTACCGATGGTTTCACCGCAAGCGTCAGGTGATATTCTGCCTCCTCCTCCTGGATCAGGTGACGTATTACCTCCAACGACTGACACAAAAACTACAGATTCTAAGTCACCTAACACCAATAGCAAAGTCACGCCTTACTCATTTAAAGAATTCTGCGAATCTTTTCCTGACACTTGTAGCAATGGTGGGGTGTGGGTACTATGAAACCGACAAATGCGAACTTTAAAAAATTGATGAATTTGTTGTTCTTGATCGTTATGGCAGTGGCGTGCAAGGAGTCGGCTACAAACGGATTGTCAGAAGACACGTCAGCAGCCTCAGGCGAAACGTTTACTGTTTCTTTTAAAAGAAGCGGGGGGATTCCATTCGAAGGTGGCGCGTTAGTCGGGATTGAGGGAACCAAAGGTATCAATTGCAACAACACCACTTTATTTGATTGTGAAGCCAAATATCCTGCCAATAGCAAGGTTGTGTTTCGTATGCCCGCTGTGATTACGACGCATTTGGGGAAGCTGAAATATGGCGGCGCCATAAAGTGTAATGATAAAGTTGTAGATGTAGCCCAGAAGGGCAACTATGTTGTCCTGCCGTTTCAAAAACTAACGAAAAACTTTGTCTGTTCGTTTCTATTCGTACCTATCTGATTATAAACTCACAATTTTAAAGATATTTTTGGCTTGCTGGTCAATATTATTGCAGTAGATCCCTTGGTGTGTTAGAAACGCGCACTCACTCTTGAGGGATCCCCATGCCACCCATTATCACGTTCGCTTTTGCCTTTTTACTCACACTTCCTTTCCTTGTTAGCGCAGCGCTGGCGGATGACAAGCCGATGCTTCGCGACATTTACGGAACCAGCCATTACTTCGATGAGTTTAAAGATGACCGAACTGAGGCTATCGTATTCGTCATCCTTGACGACCACTGCCCAGTCGTTCAAAAGATCATCCCTAAGTTAATCGAACTTCATAAAAAATATAACAGTTTTGAAAAGGACCGCGCGGGAAGACCAGCCGATGGCAAACCATACCCTGGAGATCTCGTTCGCTTTATAGGTATCTACGTCAAGCCGGACATGGGCGCGAAAGCGATGGCGGCGCATGCGGCCGAAGTCCATTTACCTTTCCGAGTATTGCACGACTCAGAACTTAGTTTCGTTAAAAAGTTTGGCATTTCACGTTTGTCCGAAGTCACAGTTTTGGATCCTAATGCGAACATTCAATATCAAGGTCCAGTCGATTATCAAAACGTCCAAGGTTCGACCAAAGCAAAAGCAAATAAGAATTATTTGGCAGATGCTTTAGAGAGTATGGCGGCAGGACAGCCCGTTAAGGTTTCAAAAGTTCCATCCGTAGGCTGCAAAATCGATACGGATCCTCCGACCAAACAATACAATAATCTCACGTATTCTCAGGACATTGCACCAATCGTACAAGGCAAGTGTCAGAAATGCCATGAAGAAGGTGCGGTTGGCCCGATGCCTTTGCAGTCATATCAAGACGTAGTCGATTATTCGTCGATGTTGGAAGAGGTTGTACTAGATGAGCGGATGCCGCCATGGCCTGCAGTATCTTCTAGAGACTTTCGCCATTCTGAAACATTAACATCTGAAGAGCGTCTCACTTTTCTTCGATGGTTACGCAGTGACATGAATGAAGGCGAACAATTACCTAATGCAATCAACCTTAGTTCAAAGCAAAAATGGATAATCAATGATCCGGATTTCGTTTTCACAATGCCTGACCCGGTAGAAATTCCTGCGACTGGGGTGATGGAGTATGTTTACGTGCCCATCGCAATTAACGGCGGCAAAGGGTTTGATGAAGATCGCTGGATCGAAGCTATCGAAACCCGTCCTGGTGCCCCTGAAGTTGTACATCACATTCAGATCCATGAATACAAAGGTCCTGTAGACAAAGCTCCGACTCCTCTCGAACAAATTATGATGTACGGACTCTCCATAGAAAATGCCCGTTTAATCGGATCCTACACGCCCGGCAACGAAGAAGAAAATGCCCGTGACTACACGCGCTACCTCGGCGCAGGAAATAAGGCAAAATCCGTTGGAATGAAGCTTACTAAAGGTTCGAATCTCATGCTTGAGATGCACTACACCACAAATGGAACGACCACTTTCGATAAATCATCAGTGGCAATCCGTTTTGCCAAAGGCAAGCCGGAACTAGAATTGCAAACTTGGTTTCCATTTCGCAAACGAGCCGACATGATCATTCCTTCAAATGTAGAAAATCATAGTTTGCAAGATTTGTATCATTTTGGTGGTCAAACCAATGGAAAAACTGTTTTGGTTCATGGGGTACGCCCTCATCTTCATACTCGGGGTAAAAATTACCGCTTAGAACTTGTTGATGCGAAGAATTTCTCACCGAAAGAGTTAGCTACTTACTCGAAACATAATGATGTTCGCGGTGAAACCGTTCTTAGCTTACCGATCTGGGATTTTAACTGGCAACATTTATACCGATTTAAGGAGCCAATCTTAGTTACGCCGGACAAGGCCTTCCTTGCGACTGCATACTGGGATAACACCGAACACAATCCACGCAATCCGAATTTCGAAGAAGATGTGCCTTGGGGTCAGCAGACTGAACAAGAAATGTTCAATACTTTATTTATTTACGAAATCCTTGAAGATAATGATCCGCGTCTTCAGAATATTGGGAAGAGGTAATCCATGCAACTCTTGCGAATAATTTTATTGTCGATGGTCACGATATCGGCGACAGCCTACAGCGAATGTTTGGTAGTCGAATCAAACACGCTTGCCGAGCCGTTCAATGCTGTAGCCATTACAAAAAAGATGACATTAACAGATGCTAGCCTTCGCAAAGCTTTAGTTGCCTTTGACAAAGCGCTTATTGCAAATGGTCCGAAGGTTCGGGAAAGCTGGCATGCTTATCTGAAGTGGAATGTTTGGGCGCAGCCTTTCTTGGACACGAAAATCTTAGACTTGCGATCTATGAAACGGGTCGCTTCTTTGTTTTACAATGTTGGTCCGGGATTTGATCATGCAACGATTCTTGCACTTCGAATCGCCCTGGTTCATTTTATAGATTTCAACGAAGCTACCGCCGGTATGAACATGTCGGCCATCGGCGATAAATTTCAGTTAAACATCATTCAGCTTGAGCGTCTTCTTAGCCTAGACACCTGCAATTATCCCGAGATTGATGAGATTGTGGCTTGGCTTGTCGTAACCAATCAGTCTCCCTCACTTGTCTCAACTCTCAAAGCAAGCTTTAGCAGCCCATCCATCGTTCTGAATACAGATCGCGCTGTCATTGATGATGCCTTGAATAAGTTCAAGAAAACAAAAACGGAAACGAAGTCTTCTGGCAATAGCATTCAGGGTGCCTGGGTTGTCGGTCAATCAACAGTCAATGCCCATACTTCGGCAAGCGTCGAGTCAAGTCACAACGCGCGTATCAGAATTGACATTGAAGGAACTGTGACTTCGCCAAACAACGTTGCAACAAAGGGTCCCGTCACGGTGCTTAGCAGCGCCCTAACAAACTGGACAGCTTTTGCTGAGATTTTCTGGGATGGAAATAAGATTGGTTATACGGCACCCCAAGTTGATGCCAAAACTCGCTCCAGAATTAAGTCCGTTGATGGGCCAATTATCATTCGTCGAATAGGGGCAAGAAAAGCCGCAGAAGCGAAGCCTGCTGGTGAAGCCCAAGGCGCGAGGATTATTGAAGGTCAAATCGGCGACGAAATGAAACTTGAACTTTCACAAGCCGTTAAAAATCTCGAAGAAAAATCTTCGGATATTATGGGTTTGATGCGCAAAACGGGAATGTTGCCATTGCCTGCGAATACTTCATTGAGCGGCAACTCACTTCAGATCGGGTTGTTTCCTCATTCGACTTCTGGGATAGGTGCGGGGGTGTTCAAAAGTTCTGTGATGAATGAAGAGGGTACGTTCACACTATCTGCTCATGAAAACGCTATTGGCAAGTTAGTTAAACACACTTTGGGTGGTTCGCGATGGGATGATTTGATGTTCGCTCACTTGCAAAAGGAACTAACAGGCACGAATACTGACGAATTCATGATTGGACTTACCAAAGAAAGATGGAGTGCCGAGTGGGATTGGAATCATCCCGTGCAAGTTCGATTCACAGATGATGGTATGGCCTTCATTTTCCGATACTCCAGCATAACGATTGACGATGTGGAATTTACAGTCCCCTACGAGATACAGGCGACTTTTGGAATTTCTGCATCATCGCTTGGAATGGAATTCAAGAGAGTATCCGAGATAACAGTTAAAGCAGTTAATGCAGGCGATCATGTAAACCCTGAGGTTGAGTCGTTTGTTATGAGGAAGTTTCACGGTTTGTTTGATGATGTTTTTTATTTGGATGGAATCCACTTTCCCAAAGGTGGAGATTTGGACGATCTTTCCAGCATGGTCCTGAAAAGCGTTAAGACTGAGAATCACTGGATTCATATGAAAGTCAGCGCACCAGCGCTTGGGAAGCCATCTGAGTAAATTAAATGTTTGCTTTCTTTTGTTCTGTTAGATGAAAAGTTTTAAGTAAACCACTGTGACTTTTAAGAAGTTATAGTGGTTTTTTCATAGTGGCAATTTGTCAGATTCCAGGTAAGATATTCACATTCATCTTATTATATGTTTTAGGATCATCGGCGTGACGAGTAGTACTGGCAAAGTTATTCCCTGTATCGTTGAAGAGACGGTGGCCTTTCTAAGCCAGGTGGACGGTATTATGGATCTGGAGGCAGCTGACATTGAGCACCTCGCTATGCTTACGCAAAAGCAACAGTGGTCCGCCAACACCGAAATCTTTAAAGAGTTAGACGCTCCAGACGCGATTTATTTCATTGAGAGCGGGAAGGTAGGCATTTGGCGTGAAGGTGTTCAAGTGATGACTTTGACCGAGAAGATGATATTTGGCGAAATGGGAATATTAGATGACCTGCCGCGTCGAGCCACTGTGCGTACGATTTCTGAGTGCGAGTGTTACCTGCTTCCAGCTCAAATGATCAAGGA
The DNA here is from genome assembly GCA_041740975.1 of Oligoflexales bacterium. Classification (GTDB taxonomy): domain Bacteria; phylum Bdellovibrionota_B; class Oligoflexia; order Oligoflexales; family JALZUQ01; genus JBGSKV01. The sequence continues at coordinate 48,374 of JBGSKV010000062.1, forward strand.
GCTAGTCGATAACAATGAATCCCTCGCTGCTTACTTTGATGATCTTATCAATGCTCGGCTGAGTAGTTCCATTTAAGAGTGTCGCATCAGCGAATCAAAATAAACGCATGTATGCCGTTCCAAACGATCTCTACTCCAATACAAAGAATAACAAAGGCCAAAAGCTTGGAAAGAGCATTGAGGCCAGATTGACTCAACCTGCTCGTCAAGCGGGGAAGATAGATAAAGCTGAAGAAGACACAGACTCCCATGGCCAAAACGCCCAGAAAAGCGGCGAGATAATTAAAGACCCAAGAGTCTAAATAACCTTTCGTAGAATGGGCGCTTAAAGTCAGTATGACCGACAGACTTCCGGGGCCAGAGGTGATTGGAAAAGTCAAAGGATAGAACTCCCGCCCCTTCACATCAGAAACTCCACTTGCGGCAGCCGTTTGCGCTGCGGCATTTTTTTCGTCTTCATGCTGGTCATCACTATTGAGTAGCTTCCATCCCATGATCATCAAGACTAAGCCACCACCAACTTGAACGGAGGGGATAGATAATCCAAACAACTTGAGTATGAAAGGACCTAGGAAGAGGAAGGTCGATAATAGGCCGACCATGTAAGTAGAAATTTTGAAGGACAGTTTTCGGTACTCTGCATCGTTAAGACTCTTTGTTAAAGCCCTTATGATAAGCGAAGTCCCGATGGGATTGACCACTGGAAACAATGCAAAAAAAGTCATGGCAATGAGTTTCAGAAAGATAGGTATGTCAGACAAATGCATGGAAGCAATCCTCAATGAAAACGACGAATTCAACTAACATGATTCACTTCAATCTTCTATCTATTTGAACGATTTAAAATTGACGTCGGCTAACCCCAAAGAACTCTTGATTAGATGGAGACCGGCCGCACTGTGAATATGGTTGCCAGTCAGCCCCTCAGGAATTGTTTGGGTTTTTGATAAAGTCGCAATACCCAATGAAATTGTGAACGAAACTCGCCGCATAAACGGTGCCAATAAGTGCAATGAGGAGCAACGATTGGGGCGATCAACCTGGAATGCTTCACATATCTTGTCATACTGCCGACTCATAATAGGGATTAAACGCGTAGCGGAAACGACAGATGGTGGATATTCAAAATAGATTTGCGAGGTTGCAGGGCGTTCGCAATGCGTATGCTTTGCGGATGTCCGCAATCCTGACGATAGTTTTTTTCGCGGGTTTCTGGGTGCTGGACTGGTATATCATTCGGGACCATGTTGTATTTTCGTTCATTTTACGTGCCACTGGCACAAGTTACGCAATTTTTCTTTTGGTAGCATACAAAAAAAGTCGCCGCTGGGTTCAGCGACATCATTGGCCTTTGACTTTAACTCTAGGGTTATTATTGAGTTGGTCCATCGCGATTATGTGTTGGCTTCATAAAGGTTACGAGTCTCCTTACTACGCCGGCATAAATATGGTTGTATTATTTTTGGGAATGCAGTTTTCCTGGAGTGTTCGCCAGGCTTTGATTTACAATCTGTCGACTTACCTTTTCTATACGGCACCATTCTTTCTTGGTTTTATCGCCTTTCAGGATTTTTCGACAGCACTTGCGAATCAATTCTTTTTTGTATCCGTAATGGTCCTTACGGCGATTGCGCAACATCAGCGAGTCTGGATGGAAAAGAAGGACTTTCTGCAGAGACGTGCATTGAAGAATTCTTTGGCGCAAGTTCAGCTTTTAGCCACGAAAGACTCACTTACCGATCTCAATAATCGCAGGCAAACGTTATTGCTTGGAGAGCACGAGTATCGACGATGCGAGCGTTACGGCCGACCATTTGCGGTCATTATGATTGATATCGATCACTTCAAAAAAATCAATGATAGCCATGGTCACGGCGTAGGAGATGAAGTTCTCCAGCAAGTTTCGGACGTTCTCAAAAGAAGCTCGCGTACTTCTGACATCGTCGGAAGGTACGGGGGAGAAGAGTTCCTCATCTTTTTGCCAGAGGCCGTGTCCAGTCAAGCCCACACGATCGTCGCCGAGCGCATTCAAAGTGGCATTCGCCGTAAAGTCTTCGAAACATCCGCAGGGCCACTTCGCGTTACGCTCAGTATGGGTGTCAGTGACAACCAGTTTGAAAGCCAGGCACTTCACACTCTTATCGAGCGTGCCGACGCATCACTTTATGAAGCAAAACGTAGCGGCCGTGATATCATCATCGAGTGGTCGCCCGAATCTGAATTGCCAACTCCGAAGCTGCAATTCGGTTAACTTATTCCCTGTAATGAGATTGATGGTTATGCCTAATATCCGCAAAAAAACTTCTTCAGATTATTTGAAACAACCTTGGAAGAACGGTGGCGGTGAAACCCAAGAAATACTGGTTTATCCACAAGCCATTGGATTTCAATATCGTTTAAGTCTGGCGACGATTGAGAAATCCGGCCCATTTTCAAACTTTGAAGGCTACATGCGAGTCTTGGTGCCGCTGGAAGGGGGCCTTAGTCTTAAGCATGGTTCGGGAAGTTCTTTCCGTTTAGACAATATGCGCCCCTACAAGTTCGACGGGGCGATGCCTACAGAAGCAATTTTACAGACGCCTCAAGCGTGGGATTTCAATGTAATCTATGATCCAATGAAAGTTGGTGTCGAAGTCAATCCTCTGGTCTTTTCGGGCAGCCTACCTCTGACACTAGTGGGCAATCGTGATCTTTTATTTTGTGTTGCTGGTGAAGTGCAGGTGCGAGCACTCGGTACAACCCGCCTTGCCATTAACGATTTGTGTGATTTGCAGGCAACAGCGCTAGACCAAAAAGTGGATCTCGTTTTCAATGGGTCTGAAGAAGCCAAATTGATTCATGTTTCCATAACAAATAAATAATAGATTATTGAACGGCCGCTTCGCGGCCGTAACGTTATCTAGCTCCGCCTTTCACAGGCGGAGCTTTTGTTTTTTGCGAAGAGTTGGGTAAAAATTCTCAGCACTGTCTCCAGAGGGTACGCTTGCCTGAATAGCCACCGGGATTTTTATTTGTACCAGAGCTCCTACCCAGGCTGCGCTGGTGTTCGCGCGTCCTGCGCTCACAACCCCCTCTGGAGACAGTGCTGAGAAGTTTTACCCAACTCTTCGCAAAGTTCAAAATCTCCGACAGTGAGGCTCCGCCAAACAGGGTGCCTCCATCCAGCAGCCGTTGCGGAAGCAACTCGTGCGGGTACGCACTCGAGTGCGGAGCCTCGCTGTTGGAGTTTGTTGGCTTGGGTTGCGCCAATACTTCACAAAAGCAAAAACTCCGCCTGTGAAAGGCGGAGCAAAATTAGATATCCGGCCGCGGAGCGGCCGAATGTTCATTTAACTATAACAGAGTGATGTCCTGATTAAACTTTTCCACCATCGCGTTTCGCATAATCTTTATTCGCATTTTCTTTAGCTTCACGCTCTTTCTCTGCCTCAATCTTTTGCTTATCTTGCTGGAACTTCTTCTCTCGATTCATAATTTCCTCCTAAATGAAACAAAACTGCTACACATGTCGAGAACTGCAAAAAGGAGTCCAGTATTGCCAATTTGCGGAAAAATGTTCGAGATCAGTTCGATAAACAAAAACCTTAGGGTTTCTGTGTAGTGGTCAATTTTAAAGCTGGATTGATAGAACGACACAACCGAATGATTCGTTCAGGTTGTGTCGCTTAATTCATACAGGACATAGTTTCTTAAAGTGACATCCGAAACCGAGAGGTAGAATGTTCTAGATCGGGCCCCTTGTAAAGCGGCATTGGCAAACGAAATAGTAAATAGGCCAAGACATTTCGATGCTCTGCCTTTTCCATATTCGAACTCATTCCTTTTGCCAGAATGATGCCGTGGGACTGATCAAAATACTTCGCGACAATGTTACGAGTGTCGCCCACCAATGGGTGATCATACTGTTTTGCAATTAAAAAATTCACGCCCACTTCTGCAATAATATCTGGATTGCCACAAGTCAAAATCTTGGCCTGATTTTTTTCAAAGAAATCGAGAATCCACTGATAGCTTTCCGGCTCGACGTAACTTTGATAATATTCGCTCGCTGCAATAATAAAATGTGTCAAGCCGTAGAGTTGATTGACAAAGTCGTCGCCTTCCAGTGAGCCGTCCATGGGGAAAGCCTTGGCAAATGCTAGCTTTAAGTCGTTTCGCAAATCAACCACACCCAACTGGTATAGCCAGAAGATCCAATTCACAGTCGGCGCCGCCCAAGCCCGTAAAATGGATGGTTTCAGAAGTTCTTTCTTAAAGTCTATTTTACGCAGAATTTTTATCGCGTGATCTTTCTCGGGTAAAGAAATATTCAATTCTTGGAGTTTGACTAGTGGATAAACTATACCGTTGGTAAAGAAAATGACTTGATTGCCTTGGCTTAGGCTTTCTCTTCTCAAGCGGCCTTTGGCGGTATCTTTTTGATCGGCTTTCAATTTAGCTAAGTAGTGCTTGATATAAATTTGATCTTCGATATTGGCGACATTTTTTCGCAAATTGTTTTGAAAATGATCGGCCATGAGTTGAATGGCAGGCTTGTATCTTCCGTGACCAGTAGTTCGGTACATGCGAAGCGAAAAGTGCTCTTGCCGCGAAAGCGGCAAGGTCACAAGAGAAGTTTCGTAAGTTTCGATGATACGCGAGGCTATCAAGCTATAGTCAATCTGCGCTGAGACACTTTGTGCAAGTAAGCACAGACCCAGAATTAAGCTTCTTCGAATGATTAACATTGATAATCCCTCAGGAATACTTCCGCCTTATACTAGCGCCATTTAGGGTGGCTAAAGTGCAGTCGATGATCGCAGGATTCGCTGGCGACGGTCTCGTCGATCGTTATCTGGCCAAGTTTCATCCAAGGCTTCTTGGCATCATCGCGTACGGATATATCAAATGCTAAACCATTTTCGAAGTTTTCGATAAGCAAATCATCGCGAAAATCTTGATTGCCTTTGATGCGAACGGTTTGCTTGCTTCCGGTAAGTTCCAAATATCGAGGTGTGACGGATTTTTCACCCGCCGCTAAGTTTAATTCGGCAATGGGGTACAGCTGTCGCATGCCAGCATTTGAATCGGCTTTGGTAAAAGCTTTGGCAGTGGCAACGCCAATCGTCACCATATTCAGGTCGCTATAACGAATCGTAAGTTTTGGTTCATTTAAGAAAGAGGATTTTGTGAAATCATCAATCAAAGTTCCACCAAGATCGTCCACCGTAAAAAAATTGGCAGTTTTGACGATTTCATCTTCTTGAGTGGTAGGAAACAATTTACCCGCTAAACCAAAGGCGCGATGCTCACCTTTAAGCGGGAGACCCATGGCTTCTGAGGCACGCAAAATAATGAGGCCTTCTGAGCCTTTTTTAAAATACCCCGTGTAATGGGAATCTTCAGAAATCTTCCACTTTCCGATGAGGCAAATGCCAACAGGATGAACTAATTTTTGAAAATGAGGCAAGAGATCGCTCTGGTC
>JBGSKV010000063.1:0-2446 GCA_041740975.1 Oligoflexales bacterium
CAAAAAATAAGCAGCTCTCTAAGGCATTGGATGCTTTAGGTGAGTTACTAGGTATTGAGTTCGGAAGCATCACGGTCAGATTCCATCAAGGGAAATGGAATCCAAAAATTGAAATCGAAAAGCGCGTTGTCGAAGAATTGAACAAGTAATTAATAAAATCGCCCACCCGAAAAAAGGGAGGCTTTGTAAAATATGGATCAAGACGACCGATAAAAAGGAGACTTGGCCGTGGAGTTGACCAAAACAAAATCAGATTTAGGAATCTGATCGGTTGAACCCCATGAAGGGAGCCCAATATGGGTTCTGTAAATCAAACCATCGCCTCGAATGAGGCCACCCTCTCCGCGAATGGAGAAAAACCTTGGCTCAATCAAAAGGGCCACGCTCTCAGCGAGAGCGAAATTAAACTGGTTTCAAAAGATTGGAGTCTTTCTACCTGGGAGAAATACCTGGACTCGCTTGATACAAGTCTTTCGGATCAACAACTCAATCCTCGTGATTACGATGAAATAGCCGAAAAAATGGAGTTTGGCTGTTTCGAGTTTTCACAGACGGATGCGGACGAGGAAACTAAGGACAAAATAGCGGCGGTTATGAAAAACCTTTCGCCACAACAACAGAAAATCCTAGCGATGATCTTTTGGCAAGGTCGTAGCGAACGTTTTATAGCCTTTGAATTAAGGTTATCGCGCTCAACCGTTAAGACCCTCAAGAAGAGAGCTTTAAGAAAGCTAACGGCTCTTTTAAAGCAGGTGTCACCCGTTTCGCCCTTAATGAGAGGGGAAAAATCCCCGCTCAGAAATGGGGACCAGGATGACAAAGGAGTTCTTTCGCTGGCTCAAGGCATTTTGCCTAAAGCTAGTTAGAAAAAGCGAGAACATTGAAGATTGGCAACGCCTTGAGTTTCGAGATCACAAACCCGCTAAATATCGGGGGCATGAATGCAAAAAATGATCTTGGCAAAGGCTGCCGCCCTTCTACCTGCGCGAAATCCTGAGAAAGAAAAAGACATCCAACTTCTACACGAGTTGATGCCAAGCCTGAGTGATGAGGGAATCTTAGCCATTTACTTCCGATTCTGGGAGCGGCTCTTGATTGAAGACATCGCCAACATTCTTGGCCGCTCGTGGGATGAAACGGATCGACTAATTGAGAATTCCATAAAAGAGCTTCGCGAAGGATTCTTTGCGAGGCACTTAAGCCCTCAGCAAAAAGCTGCATAAATAGAACGAAACAATTTTTTTAACAAAGGAGTTTTTCCTATGGAAAAGCAAACGAACACTCACGCCAAAAATGATGAATCAAATCAGTATTTCCGTTTTCAGGTCTTTCAAGGTGAAAAGGATTCGAGCGAAAAAATTAAAAAGACCAAAAGCGTTGGTATGGCTTATCTAAAAAGCGGCCAAAATATCTACACTCTGAGACTTTGGACCTTTTCTTGGGATCGCTATTACGTTTTGCCGAATAAAAATGATTCTTCAAAGTATCTCGTAATGACAAGAGAGCCGAACAAGAATCCGGCAGCCAAAAATAAATATTTTTGGAATATCGTTGGAAACGGCTTTGTCGATTCCACTCAAGGCGTGATTCAAATTGAGTTCGATCTCTTAAATAAGCCCATCTACATGAACATCCACCCAGAGTCTTCTGCGTTTTCGGCGAGTTTACCAGAACCAGACGTGCTCTCGAACGTTGCTTAGACAAAATCCAATTGCGCGTCCATTTGAGCTACCTCGATTTAATTCGTAAGGAGTGCAAATGAAGCACAAAAATAGTTTTTTGATTTTAGGAATTTGTGTTTTGACGATGATGCTTATGCCGGAGCTTGCTCATGCGGGGCTTGAGTCTAGTTTGGTTGGGATCAAAACGAAGTTAACGGGAGTGATCCTGCCTCTTCTTTCGGTGATTGGAATTGCGATAGCCGCGATTTCTTTTTTCACCGGAAATCCGCAGGCCAAGCAGCACATCGTCTACGCGGTGCTGGGTTGTATGTTCGGCTTTGGCGCACAGGCCATAGTGGATTTTATCGCCCAAACTGTTCGTTAACCACGGAGGCAGCTGATGGATGACGAAGGTTTAATGACAAGTAAAGTTCCAAGAGCCTTAGAGATGAAATCAAAGCTTTTCGGCTATGAATTGCCGGACTTGCTTTTGATTTTTATGAATCTTGCGATCACAAATCTTGTGTTTGGCACCTCGCCCTTTCGCTATCCGCTAGTATGGGGAACAACGCTTTTCTTGGCGTTGTTCCTCTTCTTCGCAAAACGCGGAAGGCACGACAACTATCTTCAACACCTAGTTGAGCACTATGTCCGTCCTGTGTACTTCGCGGCAGGACGAGGCGACAGAATCTATCGGCGATTTTTAAGGAACAAAAAATGAGTAAGAAACAAAAAGATGCAAGTCTTGCGGAAGAACTTCCATATTGGGATTTCATCGACGGACC
>JBGSKV010000064.1:0-66101 GCA_041740975.1 Oligoflexales bacterium
AAACGTGATCCAAACGGCATGCTTGCAGAAATTATTTGGACTGATACCAATGCGAAGGGCGCTTCTGTACGTACAATTACGAAACTTTTCCAAAATGGCCTAATGGTAAAGATGACAGACGTCTCACCCAGTGGTGTCAAACTCGAGCGACTTTACGAATATGATCCGCAGAAACGATTAAAAAAAATAAAATCCTCACAAAGAACAACAGACATAACATATCCTAATGCTGATACTGTCATTCAAGATGTATTCATCACGCTTGGTTTCGGACTACCGGATCGTCGTGAGATAACTACTTATGACCTTAAAAACCAGCGCGTGACTTTTAAAAAAGACGCAGAAGCACCTGTGACCACGCAGTATGTGTTTGTTGATTATTTGCCATCTTTAGGTGAGGCATTTGCAATTGGCCCCTTGAATTTAGGTAGATCGCTAGAAAATTTTGATAGGAATACCCTTCTGTATACCATAAAAACTGACCGTGGAGATCAGAAGTTTTACATCATCAAGAAGACATATGACGATGGAACCACAGAATATAAACAGCAATACATTCAGTTTCAAACTGAGAATGGCACGAATTTGATTTACCAGCTTAATCTCATGCTTAGTTTAGTGAAGTATAAGGTTTCTGATTTTCAATTTTCGGATTATACATATGAAACCGACCAAGTAAGAGTTAAGTATCTATTTGATCAAAAATTGGGTTTTTCGGTGGAGACATTTTATTACTATTAAAAAAGGCACAAGTGCGGACGCGCTTTCGCCTGAAGTCGAGCCTTACCTGGACTATCCGTCCATACAGACTTTGAGGCCATCATAATCTTGATTATTCTGGAAAAATGATAAAATTCCATCCTGAGTTAGCATCCAATAATCAATAAATTCAGTATCTGCCGCGATGAATCGGCGACAAAGTCTAGTATTAAACGCAGGCCGACCGTAAAATTCCGTCGCGTTGCCGCCATCGGCAACTGTAGCCGTAGATAAAGCTGTAATTGTATAATGCTTGTCGGTATTTGCTGCATCCATAAGTCCGCCATTGAGGCTACCAGGCATGACAACGTAATAAAATCGTAACTTGCTGCACGGTCCAGTCGCCGAAAATTCCAAATAGTTTGTCATGCAGTTTTCTGCAAAAGCATATTCCAATCCATTGTCATTAACGTTAAAAGCGCCGTAAACAATCCCGGCGCCATAATTGGAACTATCGGCATGGTAGGCAGCCAATAAGCTAGAAAGTGCACGAGTGTTTTGCTGCATTTCTACCCGAGCAGCCCGAATTTTAAAGGCCATCATACTAGGAAAAGACACACTCGCAATCAAAGTTATAATTGACAGAGTCACCATCAACTCAACTAGCGAAAAGGCCTTTTGTGGTCGATCGCTAAAAAGTGGTTGCTTGTGAGTATATATCGTCATTTGCATAGAGTGCCTGCTACCTTAACATATCCATTTCGGGCGAGGATACAGACATGGAGATAACCAGACCAACTGTGGACATAACAACCATCAACTTAATAAGAGTGAAACCACTGGTATTTTTGCAGTCGTCACAATACAACTTAAGTTTGGTAAACACATTTTTCATTGTTTCCTCGTACTATCTATTTTACGGCGCTAATGGTCTTAGAATGTAGCGTGCGTGGAATTCTCAACTAAATCAAGGGATTTAATTGTGTTTATAGAAAATCTTCAGTGGATCTGGCGATATATCTTAAGGCTTTTATCATATGAGCGCAGAAGCTCGTCAGGGACTAGAAGAAAACGAGCTTGGGCCACAGTAAACAAAGAATCAGGTGGTGGCAAAAAGTCCGGCTCGGGACGGGGTAAGAAAGAAAATCGCTCGGCTTCAAAGAAAGGTGGGGAAAAAGGCGGCAAAAAATCCTCATAAATGCCGAATCGCCTGTCGCTTTGAGATATCGGTATAAATTTAGTTCGATTTTGTCATAAACTCGACCTCGAGAGGGAAATTTATGCTTGATATTGTAGGAACGTGGAATTTAGAAAAGCATGGTAAGTACGACATTCACGGCGTATTCATTCCCACTTCAAATGATGTTGCAGGCAAACTTATCTACTCCAACGATGGGCATATGACGGTTCTTATTCATAAGACCGAAGAGCCGAAGTCACTTGACGACATTATATCTTATAGCGGCCGATTCACTATTGGAGGCGATGTGGTAACCCATGTCGTCGAGCTTGCCACGTCCAGTCATCATAGAAATAGCAGAGAAAAGCGAGTATTCAAGTTCCAAAATAAAAAATTGGTGCTATCCGCTAATCTTGAATCGGGCGGTAGGTTCGAAGCGATCTGGGCTAAAGAAGAATAAACAGAGTTCTTCTACTCTATGCGAATTTCATTCACGACATTTTCTATATTTTTATCGTCAGATTCAGCCCAATTCCTTCCCAGTTGTGGAACGGCTGGAGGGTCATCGCAGATTGGGAAAATGAATTGAGCGGGGTGGTGTACGCAAAAAGTCCTGATACGATTGCCCCCAAAGCAAATCTCTTGACTGCGTCGCGCGGACGGTCGTCGTAAAAAGCTATGGCGCTAGCGACGATAGCTTGTTCCGTAAGCAAGAAAGTAAGATGCCCCCATCCGCGGCGTCTTTCTACTTCCGCAATCGAAGCGTCAAGGTATTTTGGATTGCTTTCCCACGATGATCGACCTGCATAAGCTGCGGGTAAAGGATTAAAAATCAAACTTAGCAGGCCTGAACCAGAAGTTAACAAACTGAGACGGGCGTCAAATTTTTCAGCCCGGGTCGCTTGATCGGATGACAACATCAAGGCATTGGTTGCTAAAGATCCTCCAAATACTCCCATCCAGCCGAACTGCCAAATCCTGGCGTGCAGTACGTAAGTTTCTTTTTGATCGTGACTAAAAAAAGACTGGCCAAGGCTGTTCGACGAAAGGCCCAGCACTAATGAGAACAAAAGTAATTGCTTCAAAGTATGATTCCTATCTGTATGACTGTTTCTGGGTTTGCTGACCCCTTTCAAGTATAGGCGTATCGGCTAAAGTAAAGAAGCGCTGATTTCGTATTCCGGGTGTCTCCTCATCCCCGAACGAGTTTGCATTTAAACTTAAATAAAATACATGTTATCTTTTTATAGCGATAATAATAAGGGAGTGTGATTTATGAAGTATGCAATTAGCTGCCTGGTTTGTGCGTTTTTGATTGCGGGCACAGCGTCGCATATAAAACACCTCTAGAGATAGTTAAGAGTTTAAAGGCGAAAGATATCGGCATAGAGAAATCAAGCGGTGAAAAACACCACTTCATTGAAGCCAGGTAACCAAGTCAGTTTTTTATGAAGCGCGAGTAGAAGGAGACGTTTCAGAATGTATTTTTCACGGTATGTGCGAGAAGTTTTTTTATGGATTGCTATGGCTGTTTTTTCATTGAGCTTTTATAGCCAAGCGGACGGCAGTGAATTTGCAAAAGTTTCAGTTCCCATTGACCAGCAGAAATGGCTTTCCTTGTCCTATAAAAATATTCCACCCAATACGGTTACTTTCAGTAAGGCGGCAATTGGCATATCGGTGAATTCTTCGGCGGGGCCACTAGTCCACAAGCTAGCTAAATCAACTGTTGTGAATCGTTTTAGTTTGAAAGGCAGCTATAGTGGCGAGAAAAAAATCGAGAATGAGGGCTTTGATGAAGACTCCGTATTGAGAGTTGGTTTGGTGGCTGAGGGGGTCAATACCCTTTCTGGCATAAAGCGAATGTTTGCACCAGAATGGATTAAGACACTGTTCTCGCTTGCTTCCGATGGACAAGGGTTGGACAAAATTTATTTTTATTCGATTACGAATAGAAAGTCCATGGTAGGAAAGCATCGGATACATCCATCTTCGCAGTTTATTTCCGAAAGTATCGAAAAACTAGCGACAGCGCCTGGAGATTTCGAGTTTAATGTTGTTTTGAGTAAACCTATTGACGTTCTTGCGTTATGGATAAGTGTTGACGGAGATGATACCAAATCAAAATTTCTAACCACAATTTCACATATTACATTGAACCAATGAAACCAAATCGGGATTTTCAAAACGAGCGTGATATGTCATGGAAGAAATAAAGGTCTGAAACCTTAGCATGACAAGTTTATGAGTAATTTTGATTGTGCTTTTTTTAGCTTAGGCCAGCGGCGCTAACGCCAACTTTAAAGGGGTAGCGATCCTTTACGGGAGCGGCGCAGCTACATGTAAGTCGAAGCGACACCGGAGTTAAAACTTTATCGATAAATCGGGTCCAGTCGGGTGTCCCGGCATTCCGGACTCATTAAAAATCTTAATATTCATAAAATAAATTGCATTTTTGTAAAGAATTAGTATAGTCGCCCGTCCTTTTAACTTAACCTGATAATGTTAAATTTGAATATGTGAGAGTCTATGAATTTAGTTAGCAAATTCATCATCTTGCCTCTTTCCATGGTGGTTTTTTTGCCGCTTTTATCCGCTGAACCATCTGAGGTGACCCCTGAGGCTTATTGCTCCGAGACTTTTCGCAGTCCCACTGAAGCAATTGACGCACCCGAGCCTGTGGTAATGGTTCCTTTTGAACTTAACCTTAGCGATGTCGATAGCCAAAGGATTGCCTCTTACTCTTCCCACTCTCGCCTTGCCTTGCAAAATTTAACGAAAGCATTCGAAGACACCATTGCTTTACCCGATGACTTCTTTGAGCTCTTGGCAGAGGGGCTGCAGCATCATGCGTATTCACCAAACGACAGGCCAAATCTCGTAGCTCGCGTTTTGAGAAGCTTATTTTCATCTGTCGATAAATCGAATGAACTTTTTGAGGCTCGTAGGCGTCTATTAGATGACGTTTTGAATCAAACGGGATTGTCGATTAGCAAGGAGTCTTACGACTATATACTTGTGTTGCTAGTGACCTACCCGATTGTTAGTAATTATCCCGATCTTGCAGTGAAGACAGTAGAAGAACGCACGCAGAACTTCATTTCCAAGCATTTAACGAAGGTCGCCAAAATAGCAATCCTGAACTATAGTATTGAGCGTGGAGGTCTGCAGTTTAATTCTGGCGAAGAAATTACACCTGACTATCCTCGTCGTTTGTTACTTAAAGTAGTTAAACTGTCGCACTATCAGGAATTTTACCTAAAGGCTTTCAATCACTTTACACTTGGAAGACACTCAGCTACCGCTGACAAAGCGAGGCAGCGATTGACTTTTTCTGATTGGGATCTACTACTTCAAAAACTAGATGACAAATTCCACGAGATATACTCCGACCCAATGCTTCCCAAACACGTGCAAGACTACTTAAGACATGCTCTAGGTTTAATTTCGACGCAAAAAAGAGTAAAAATTGATGTAGAAAGTGATTTGTTGCGTTTATTGCGGAACGAAGCTTCGAAACTGAATGCGAGCGTTCCTCGCTCACAGAATCTATCTTCAGCTCCCACGCCACGCCAAAGCCGCTCGATGATCCTGCCTAGCGATGAAAAAGTGGTCCCCATGCGGCCCATACGTGAGAAGAAAAATAAGCAGGATCGAAGCGAGGAACCTAAAGAAAAAGTTGAGTCTCCGTTAACTGAACTGGAAGTGCGAAACATGAGCGTCGAAGAAAAACTTCCGTTCGTCGAGGCGGCGAGTTTAACAGCAGATTTCTATACAGATTTTTTGGCTTGGCAAAAAAATGCTGATGAAGCTCATTTTCTGACAACTCTTGATGCGATCGTACTTTTACAAAAAGGCAGCCCAATAAGAGAAATGCGGGTTGTCAAACCTTTGGTTTACTCTGGTATTTATGAAATCAAAATTACTGGTTCTGCGGACCGCGTCTATTTTGGGTTGGGTCGTGGCGGCTTTAAGTTACTGATCATGGGTGAAGGGGTTAAGCGTCGTGGACGCACTTATGAGAATAACAAAGTCCAACAGGCACGCGACTTATGGAACAGTTATCTAAGCAAGATAAAATAGTTAAATTGCCAGTTCATCTATTTTTGGTTCCGGGTGTCCCCGGAATTCCGGAGTTCATCTATGTCGCTCTTCGATAAAACTCGTCACAAACCATGTGAAATGACCCCTTGGTCGATTGATGTGGCTCGTCGTGAGATTGTGCGAATTGTTTCCGACGTAGAAAATCAGTTTCAAGGCGATGCGCTTTGGCTAGAGCATCCTCTTGAGCGCGACGAGTCTACCAGTACGCGTTTAACTTCCATGTATTTTGGCGCCAGCGGGACTGTGTTTGCACTTAAAAACTTAGCGAATCGAAACCTAGTTAAACTCAAACACAATTACGGTGATGCTATCCCCAAAATCGTTGAGGTGCATAATGCAGAACCTGATTTTGCGGAATACAAAAGAACGGGTCTGCTATGTGGTGATCTCGGCGTTTATTTCACGGCTTGGCTCGTCACCAAAGACAGGACGTACCTCGACCTCATCAATAGAGCTGGCGAAGACGCCATTACCCAGCCCGAGCTCGACCTCATGTGGGGGGCTGCGGGCACCATTGCTGTCGCCAAGTATTTATTTGAAACCACTCAAGAAAAGCGATGGAAAGATCTAGCTGAATTAGGGGCGGAGTTTCTTTGGAGAAACTGGGAATATGATGTTGAGTTGAAATGTTTTCTTTGGACTCAACATATTTATAGCTTGCAACTTAAGTTTACGGGTGCCGTGCATGGGTTTGCGGGAAATGTGGCGTCGCTAGCAATGATTTTTGATTTCCTCGGCCAAGAAAAGTCGATTCAATTGATTCGTCGAACTTTAGAGACTGTTAAGAGTACCGCCACGGTAGAATCTGAAACAGCCAATTGGACTGCATCCTATCCTCAACGCCCCAACCGGCCTGAGATGTTGATTCAGTATTGCCACGGGGCACCCGGAATCATTTTAGGGATGATGAATATTCCTAAAAATCTTGATGGAGATTTTGAGGATTTGCTATTGAAAGGTGGAGAACTCATCTGGCAAGCGGGTCCACTGGCTAAACCCCATGGTCTTTGTCACGGCAATGCTGGCAATGGTTATGCTTTCCTTGCGCTTTTCAAGCGTACCCAGGACCAAAAATGGCTGGAACGTGCGCGAGTTTTTGCGATGGAGGCGATCATGCAATCGCAAGTTGCGGCTGATAAATATCAACGAAGGCGACCTTCGCTTTGGCTGGGCGATATGGGCCTAGCGCTGTATTTGGCGGATTTGGTCGAGGGTGAATTCAATGGTTTGCCCGGATTCGACTACTTTTAGAAATCATTCAAAGGCTGCGATGTCTCAGGGTGTTTGGCGGCGGCATGCTTCTGGGCCTCGAAGAGTGGGCAGACTCCAACCGAATGGTCCGAATGCGTCCGTTTTTCTGACTATATACCCTGAAATCATTAGTCCTTTCGTGGTCCAGTAGATGCAGTTCTCATAACAAGGTTGGACGAATGACTCGTTCTACTCATTGCCAATTTTTGAGAAAGGCTGAACATGAACGGAATCTCTAAAAACAAACTTGTATTTCTCGCTTTCAGTTTACTAATGGCCTGTGGCTCAAATGAACTTTCCCTTTTGCAGGCCGACGATAGTACTTCCATCGAAGCACGCGACCCTTATTTAGAAACCCCAAATGACGGAATTTTTAACGGAATCAGTATGCGCCAAATGGAGCAACAAGGAGTTGGCGAAATCATTGGTACTGACAACGCGGCTCGACGTGAGTTTCGCTCCGTTGTTATTCAACAAATTGAAATCGATAAATCAGAGAAGCAAAAAAATTCAATTCTGTTTGGGATTGGACATTACTACTATTTAAGTCCTTTCCAAATTGAACATAAACTTGTGAAATATCAACTCCAGTATCTCGCGCTTGATGCAAACGGTAAACTTGCAGAGATGGAAGCTTGGAGCATCACATACGAACAAGGTGATAACGGTTGGAAAAAATCATTAGAAAAAATCGATTTAAACCAATTCTATCGAAATCTACCGTCATGGGCAAAAACAAAGTTGTGGCAAGTCTCAGGCGCACTGTCGGCAAACAGTGGCGAAATCATTCAATATGAACCAACAGACATTGAAATCTTAATGGATATAATTGAACTAATTCCCTTACCCTCAGCAAAAGCCGGTCCTCTCGTAGACCATATCATTGGAATCATCTCGGGGAAGGGAACTGAAGGCGCCAGATCTCTTTCGAAAGCTGGAAAGTTGCGAGTCGGCATTGCCTTCGATGTCGAAGATGAATCAGCCAAAACGTACGCCGAGAAATATATCGATCAAGCCAAGCCAGTTTGGGAAAAAGCCTTTCAATAGGCGCCCCGTCCAGAATGGATGACTGAGGCCCAGACACCGTCAATGATTTGGACACTCCTTTAGGTATAAGTGTCTGTTTTATTGGGGACTAATTGGGTATGGCTTTTGCACTTTTGTCTAGGTCATGCCCAATCTGATCTGGAGAAAAAGACCGTGTCACAACCTGTTGCTGCCGTTCTAATAGATGATTCGATTTATGTTCGCCAAATGTGGGAAAGCGCCGCGGTAAGTCGCGGTTTTACTATCGATACATTTGCCGATGGCCAAACATTTTTCGAGAATATTCAACGCTTCAGTTGTGAAATACCAGTTTTTGTCGATGTTGCCATTCAAGGCGAACGCGACGGACTGGAGTTGGCGCGTCAACTTGTTCAGTTGGGTTTTGCAAGAATTTACCTTTGCACTGCCTATGCTGGTTATGAACTATTCGATCAGCGATTTGCAGGAGTCATTTCAAAAGAAATGCCTAAATGGCTTTCGGAATCAAGCGAAAAATTGGTGGGTCTATGAAGAGGCATCAACTTGTCGCCATTTCGATCGTCATTGCCTTCGTTACTACCGTTGCGTGCACAAAAAAATCTGCAAATCGAAAGCAGCTGGATCAGCTGCAGACGACGTTTCATCATTATTTGACAGAAACCTTCACCGCGATGGAACAGCAGCACAAGAGGGCTGTCGACAAACTCAAGGAAGAATTTTCGCGGCTCGACAATCAGTGTCCGTCTAGCAATCAAAAGAATGCAATGAAAAGCACACTGTACATCCCAAAATCAGCCAAACATAATTCAGACTTACATTGTTTCTCAAAAGCCTCCTTCGGACTCGAAGAAATATGGTCCAAGGACAACCCGAAAACAACCAGCTGGCAGTATGTTTTTGATAAGCAGTCGAAAGGATTTCGTATTTTTCCTGCTCAGAATGCCACTAGCATTTATGGTGAAGACTTGGATTTCTCTAAGTTTAATTTTGTAACTATTGCCCAGAAAAACTTCCCTAATCTCGCCTGGTCTGGAGTCCATATGGATGTTGCCGGAACCGGCAAGATTATTATGATCACGCAGGAGGTTGAACTCGCTGCCGAGCGTCTTCCGGTCGTGGTCGGAGCCGATATGCGCGTATCGCAGATCATGCAGGTTTATTCCGATAAATTGCTTGCCTTCGCTAAGAAAGCTTCATCCAAACATGCGTTTATTTATGCTTATCATCATAAAGACGGAAAGAGAGTCGGCATTTTTAACAGCAGTTCGAATCCCAGGGCCTGGGAAACCATTAGACCTTTGGCAGATGATGTTCTGCGTATTGAGTCAGACCAACTCACAAAAATATATGCCCTTGAAAAAAGTTCTTTTGCAGCCCTTGGAAAAGTTATGAATGCCAAAGTTGAAATGAAAGGACGGACTTTTTATTGCAATATGAGTACGATAAAATCAGCGCCTATCCATACCCTTGCTTGTGATCAGGAATGATATGAAACCAAAGGCAAAATACATCTGGATAGTCGCTGTAGGTTACGCCGCTATTTTCCTTTCTTTAGCTGGCATTTCTAAGTTAGAAGCTGATTCAGCAAGCAAGAGCTTGCTGGCTGAGTCAGAAAGCGACTTACTTCTTTCCATCGCGCCATACGAAAAGTTATTGCATAGCACAACTTGGATTATGCAAAAGTATCAGCTGCAGATTGACTCCAGTAGTCGTCGCGAGTTACTCAAAGAAGCGGAAGGTTCATTCTTAAATATATCGTTCGGTATGGACTATGAGTATTTCATGCTTCGAACGTATAACAAAGAAACCATCATAAAGCTTTTTCGCCATGGTAGTGTAGACAATTCAGGTGAGGTTAAGATTGCCGGTGAATCTGATTTCCACACCATAACCAGTGGAACACTATTGAGGCCGTGTTATGTTAATGGCGAACTTCTCTTCTGCATCATTGATATTAGAAACGCTGGCCAAATCAAAACTGATCAACCAAACTACTCTCTTGTGGCGCTTGGAATCAATGTCTTGATTTCGAATGCCAAATTTCGTAACCTTCCGAATTATTTCCTTTTGCCAAATCCGAGCCTCAACCTACAAATTGATAAGAAGTTGTTTCCTATAACTCGAAGTCACAACTCTACCCCTGTTTTTTCGCATTCTCAGCAAATTGATACGGACATTGCGCTGACGAGTCACTTCCCCCTTGCTGGGTGGATGTATAGATTATTACTCCTCTCCGCGATCTTTGCTTTGGTTCTCATAACTATTTGTGTTTTGTCTTTTATTTTCTTCAAACAGCTCGTTATCAAAAAAACCGAACAGCGATATCTTCACGATCGCAATGAATTTTTAGGTCGAGTCGAAGTGGAACTAAACAGTGTCATCCATGATGTTCGCTCTCCGATGGCAGCGCTCAATATGATGATTGAAGACGAGAACGATCAAAGGCGTCGAGGCATGTTGGTCCATATTGCCAAAAGACTCCGGGGAATTATTGATGACCTCGAAATCAAGGGTACAGAAGTTCGCTCGAAACAGTCGCAGTCGCTTATGCCTGTCGTGCAACTGTTGCGGCTACTGGTCCATGAAAAAAACCGCGAAGTTAATCAATTTCGTTGCGAACTCATTGTAGAAGGCAATGATAGCGACTATTGGTGCCAAGGACATGTGTTTGACTTTTGTAGGATGTTTTCAAATCTTTTGAACAACGCCTTAGAAGCCTCCAAAGATGACAATAAAGTCAAAATCCGACTTAGCCGATCAAAAAACGATAGCTGTCTCATCTCAATTGCAGACAGAGGCTGCGGTATTTCGCAAGATTTGATACCCCATATATTCGAGAAAGGGTTTACAAAAAAAGAAGCCGGTACGGGCATAGGTCTTTTCCACGCGAAAAACATTGTGGAAAGAATGTCCGGCAGTCTCACTGTAAGCTCTGAAGTAAATGTCGGCTCCGAATTTGTAGTATCTCTCCCATTAGCTCAGAAACCTAGTTGGCATTTGGAGTCGATTCATATTTCCAAGTTCAAACAGGTGGTTATTGTCGAAGATGACGTGTATTTTCGCGAGTACTGGCGCGACCGACTTTTGCCTTACGACATTCAAGTCATGTTGTTTGATAGTCCCGCCAAAATTCCACAACATCTGTGGCACGATCCCAGTGCGCTCTTTATTTTGGATAATATGTTTGCGAATGAAATGCTGGGTATTGAGATGATTCGTAAATTACTGGGTCGAAATTGCCTTCTAATCACTTCGACCTGGCATGAAGTTGAAGTGCAGAAAACCGTTGAAATTCTCGGCGCAAAACTTCACAGTAAGCAGTTTATCGATGAAGTGAAGCTGGTCGTTTAACTTCTATAGACGTTACATTCCTTAGACCACTCGGTTAATCAGTCTTAGTAGTATCGGCATCTTTTAAGTCAGAGATAACCTCTTGAGCGGCTTCTATGATTTTTGTTGAAGCCCGGCTTAGGCTATCGATCTTGGCGGCGGCAAACCGATCGTCAAAACGATAACCCTCCTTGAGTTCAGCTACCGCCTGCCTAAGTGTAAAAATCGCAGACTCAAGGTCGTGAAGTTTTTTCTTAGCGGTCGATTTAGTTGAATTCACGAGTAGCCTCGCTGTGACACTTATAGTAATATATTAAACTACAATGCAGCTAAAAATTCTACATCTTGATGATAATGCATACGAACTCACTGAGTTTGCCAACCAGTTGCTGAGGCCTTTTGACGCCTGTTCTTTTGCTGTGGAATCTGTGCTCAATTTCTCTGAGTTTGAAAATGCACTTAAGGCATTCGAGCCCGACCTCATCATCCTAGACGTTGAGCTGGAAGCCACTCCCACCAATCGCAGTGGGGTCGATATTTGTCGAGACACTCGGCGAAAATATCCTCATGCTCCTATATTGATGCGCTCTCGGCATGAATCACCTAAAGTCATTCGTGAATGTATTGAGGCCGGCGCAGCCGACTATATTTTGAAGAGTTCTGAATCTGAAATGGTGCAACTTCGTCTTTTGCAGACATATAATCTTCTAGGCCCCAACACTCATCTTAATAAATCTCTCACTACTAAAATTGCGGGCGAAACGATGCGCTCTGTAGCCCAGCGTGTCCCTCGAATTGCTGATTCCGACATCCGTAGCATCCACTGCTTTGGCGAAACCGGTACCGGCAAAGAAGTCGTCGCGGACTTATTCCGTGCCTATATGGGAGCCGGCAAGCCCTTTGTCGTTGTGAACTGCGGATCGCTGAGTCCTACGCTTATGGAATCGCAACTTTTTGGCTACGTGAAAGGCGCTTTCACCGGCGCAACCACAGATCGGCGCGGATTCTTCGAAGCGGCCCATCGTGGTTTTATTTATCTCGACGAGGTTGCTTTATTGACTGATAAAGCCCAGCAGGGTTTGCTGCGCGTGATCGAAAACCAAGAAGTGACTCGCCTAGGTGCAAACGAAGTTATCAAGCTCGACGTTCGCGTCATAAGCGCTACCAACGAAGATCTGACCACACTAGTCAAATCAGGCAAGTTTCGTGGTGATTTACAACAGCGACTCAAAGAGACTACGATAGTTCTGCCTCCACTGCGCGATCGAAAAAATGAAATTAATGAACTTATCGATCACTTCTTAGGCTCTTTTGCCAAAGGGCCATATTCCATCACACCCGCAGTCAGACTTTTGCTCAACAATTTTGATTGGCGCGAAGGCAATGTGCGACAATTGCGAAGTTGCTTACGAGCCATGACTGAGTACAAAGTGGGAAGCGAGCTCTCTATTCTTGGGGTGCCAAAAGTCCTATTTGAAAATGCAAAATCAGACCCAAATAATGCAGAGGCTTCATTGCTTCCTGATGAATTTGAATTTCCGCTGATTTTTGAAAACCTTTCGGATGAACTTCTGGTTCGCGTCATAAATAGTCTCTATAAGCAAAAAGGCATTCTTTCTTTGCGTAAAATTTCCGAAGAATGTCATTACCCTCGCACCACGTTGGCCAATAAACTTAAACAACTTTCCGACAAGTCCCCCGATATGAAAGCCGAATTAGCCAAATGGGTTAAGCTCAAATAGGCGTAAAATAATCCTCTCTGCGAGTTTTTGATATTTGTTAACGCTTTAAAGTCCCCCAAAATCCCCGTGATGCTTTTTTAATTGGTAAAAACAAAATTATTTTTATCAAAGCCTTTCGTATTCATCATTCCAATAGATCTTATTGCTAAGCATTTTCACTCTGCTAGAATTTTCTTTCAAATAAACTTAGGAGATTTTTATGTTCATATCGGGTCTGAGACCAGCGTTTGCTTATTTATTAGCGCTGGGCCTTATTTTGAGCGCTTGCGGCAGTGATAAAAAGAAAAAGAAGAGTCCTGCTGAAGATGACAATGATGATGTGACTACAACCTACGATATTTCAGGTAATTTTGACGTTGGATCGTATGCCAGTTTCAATGCATATAAACTCAATCCACCCAACTTACTTTCCGCACAAGCTCGACCTGCGGCGCGTACCGTATGTACAGATGGATTTTACTATGCCGTGTATTGCTTAAGTTACTCGTCGCCTCCCGTTGCAGCAGAGGGAGATGTTGACTGTGCTGGCGATGGAGCTTTTACAGTTGAAGGACTGCCAAAAGGCGCTCCGGTCGGTTGTTTCGTTGTCCGCTATGAATCAGCAGTCTCAACGGACCCCGAAACTGTTGGTGCCATTCAAATCCCAGCATCCAACATAAATGGCTCTTCTGATACTTTAGTGACTAGCGGTGATGTTGTCCTCAGTGTCAGCATTGACGACTCGGGAACCATCTCCGCGACAGTTGTATCAGGTGAATTGGATGATCAAGGTGTGTCTGATACTTCAACTACATTCACTTCGGCTGCCATAAACGGTGTTTGGAAACTAGAATGTAACTCGAATGCTGGTGGGAATGAATTCTCCGCTGGAAAATGTAAGTGTTTTCTTGGCGAAGGATTTTTTGCTGCTGCAGGATATGCAGATGATGATGCTTGTTTCAATGACCCGAATGGTTCCGGTGCAGCCATTACGGAGACGGTGAAATTCGGAATTGGCATGTACATTTACAACGCCACTGCGAACCAAGATATTCCGATGGGTGATAATGAAGACGACGGTGTCATCCCTAATGGAACTGCAATCAAAGCGATTTCAATCTGGGGAACGACGGGTTCTGGTCCC
The DNA here is from genome assembly GCA_041740975.1 of Oligoflexales bacterium. Taxonomy (GTDB): domain Bacteria; phylum Bdellovibrionota_B; class Oligoflexia; order Oligoflexales; family JALZUQ01; genus JBGSKV01. Next base: position 14,456 of record JBGSKV010000064.1, read on the forward strand.
TATACATCCCTTAAAGGAAGTGGAGGAGAAGGTGTGTCTGACTTGGGCGGCGCACTAAGTTGGGCAACAACTCCTCTCAATCCTACCGCTGCCATCGCTTGGACTTCTGGAAGCGTCACAATCGACGACGATGACGAAGAAATCACTTTCATGCTTCCTTCGCTTACCGCCAAAGGCAGGTTCGCACTTCCTGCAACGCACGCCGAATGGATGACGTGGATTGGCGCGACTGCTGATGCTGCACAAGCGGCCGGCTTTGATTGTACATATGGACCAAATGATGCCGCTGCTCGTACTTCTGGATTGTTTAGCCTCAACAATGATTGTATGAATCAAGTCTTGCAGGCCCTAAGAGACAAAGAAGACTACATCTTGCCTCGCGTCGAAGTTCGTTCTTATTGCGATCATGAGGGTTGTCTGGTGAGTTCAGATATTGCCGACGCACTTCTCGAATACTATGACGCCGACGCGCAAGATTATGTACATGTTGAACTCGAAGGTCTACATCTAGACTATCCGCATCCTTGGACAAAAGTAGACCTGTCGGCTACAACGGCAGAGGAAGATGGCATTGGTCTCGCGCCCAAAGCTCGAAAAGTGTTTGAACCTCTACTTTCTTTCCCTGGTGGTGCAGGCTTTCGTCAACATCATCACGATGAAAGGCGTTTTCACTGTTTGACTTCTGGTGGAGAAGTTAATAATGCGACTTGTTCAAGTCCATCTGCTCACTACGAACTGACTTGTCATTATAGAGAAGAACTTTCGATTAAGTTCTTAGGCTCTGCGCCATTTAATGTCTTGTTTGATCAGTCACAATCCGTAGGTTATGCAGAACTTCGTTCACAGACAATGGAAGGTATGTCGGTTGTCAACCCAACTGGAACAACAGCGCTTTCGATGTGTAAAGACAAGATTGGCGCTGGCGGCGGCAAGTTTTTTGCTAAAGCAACGAAGCAATAAAACCTAACTGCAGAAATTTTAAAATTTCCAAAAGAAAGCCATCTCGCCGCAAGGCGAGGTGGCTTTTCTCTATTCTTAGTTACTGGGAAATTTAAAGGGTTTTGCGTAGTCCAACTCACAATGGCTGCAACCTTCGCCATTGCTGGGATTACCCAAAATATAAATATTTTCTGCCAAGGCATTAAACTTTGAAAAATTCTCGATCGCGTTCCATCGCAAGTAGAGTTTTTGCAATGGGGAATCGCGCTCAAGATCCTTAGTAGGGGGAGTGAGTCGAGGATTTTCATCTAAGTTGACAATTTTTAAGTTCCTTTGCGTCCAAAGAATTGGCGTAAGGTCTTCGACAAGATTCTTGGACAAATCAATAGCTTGCAATTGCGGCATATCCACCAGAGGTCCGATATCTTTAATGGCATTGTCACGAACAGTGAGACGAATCATATTTCTAAATGAAGTAAATGGTGCAAGGGAGGTAATACCCTCTTTTTCTCCTACTTCTATATAGTACGCCTCATCTAAGACACGAGATGTTTCTGCACAATCAGCAGTATTCACACCAAATTGCCTAGCAGCGTATCTTAGGATGCCGCGAACCGTTACTAGATCTTCGGGGTTTCCTGTTTCAACTTTGTAATCTTCACACCAATCCTTGAAACTTGCAGGTTGCGTATATAAAAACGCTGTTGCCACAGGCTTGATGACTTGATTCAAATTTCGATAGGATTGCTCACATTGTGCCGGTGAGATAAAGCAATCTTGATAGGCCGAAAGAAGTGATGTCAAGTTGTCTTGCAAATCCTGAAACATTTTCCGGTACATTGTATGCCGTTCACTGCCAATAAACGATGCTTCACGAGCTACGACTGCCTCGGCAATCCGCAAATGATCGCGAGCCTGATCGATATCTTCAAGAATCAGGCCACGAGTGCGTTCGACAGTATCACGGTCTGCTTGCGATACATGACTCCCATTCTTAAGTTGCTGGATAAAGACTTCTTGGTCTGCGTCGCCGGTCGGCTCGAAATGAACATCGGCATAGCGCTGGGTGCGAAATTCTAAGGGATATAATTCGTCACTTTGAGATTCATCTTCTGCATTAAGCCTTGCGACATAGGCAATTACTTTTTGGTAGGCGTCATAACAAGGTTGGATATGATTTAGGTTACAACTGATCATACCAGTCTTCGTAAACACATCGCCGCCATCAGGAATAAGCTTGAGCAGGTCTTCGGGATTACCCCCCTTTTGCATAACGTGTAAAGTGACTTTTGTACGTTCCGCCACATCAATATTTTCTTTTGAGATTCTTACGGCGGGAATATTGATAAATTCCAACAAAGTGACACCGATTTCGCCGTCCCATTTCAAGCGATCAAAACGGTTTTGGAAATGAACGGCCAAAGTGGCATGAACCAAGATGCCCTTGTCCACTTCTTTAACATATTCATCACCACATAAATCGGTTGGGAATGGCCGAGACTGATCTGTAGGTGACGGAGGGGGAGTGGAGACACGTTGCCACAAATCCTGATCTAATCTTGGCTCACTAATACGATCAGTACGATACACCGTTCTCGACGTTAATGAAAATGTCTCATCAAGCGTAGAATGCGCTGTGTCGTTAACAAAATTTACCTCACCTCGTAGTTGAATAAGCGGGTGGATGCGAACTTTAAGTTCGAGCCCAATGTCAAGTTTTGACATGGCTTCAGAAAAAGATAAATTTCGATCAAAATTCACAGTGCCATAACCTATTTCTACAACCAAAGGATCGCGCTGTAATAAAACTTGATCTGGCGTCGGCAAGCTAGCCGTAGATTGGGGTAATGCAGGCCTGAGGGACATCGCTCCCGATGCCAAACAGCGGTTACCTGTATGAATTCCTTTAAGTGAATTGTAACCGGATCCCAACCAAGCATTGGACTGATCACGTACAATTAAACTCTCCCCTTGAAGGCGCGAGGTCTGATTTGTACCATAGCCACAATTGGACAGAATGATCAAAGCTAAGGCTGCAAGAACTTTTCGGCAGTTCATGACATATTCCTCTGAGAAAAAGAGAGGGGCCGAATTCAAGCCTCGGCCCAAAGCGTACCTAGTTAGTGCATTCTACTCTTGGATCACTGCAAAACGGACGATCTGCGTCATTCAACCATTCGGCATCAAACGAAAATCCTACCAAATTCTTGCAGTTATCCATCACTGACTTTACGGATGTCAGTTTGTTACCAGCAAGATTAAGAGTTTTGATTTTGCAATCTGCCTTCGCAAGTGAATCTACGTCTTGGATTAAGTTGTCGGTGGCAATAACAGTATGAAGGCTAGGCATCTCACTTAGGAAACCAAGATCAACAAGTAAGTTCCGTGAAAGATTGATTTTACGCAAACGGCGTAAGTGTTTGAGATCCGATACACCGCTGGTTGCTGGCTTAAGCTTCAAACCACTAAGATCCAGTTCTTCCAAGAATGGCATTGCTGCCAAAGAACTCACATTGCGAACGCCGGAAACTCTCGGCAAATCAATTCTTGTCAAATGTGGCAGGGACGTGAGAGGCTCAAGGTTGCCGGCTTGAGTTAACGTAATTGCAGTAACACCATTTAGAGCGGAAGCGGCATCAATGCAACTAATATTCTCATTACCTGCAGTAGTTCGAGCTTTTTCCATCAATGCATCAATAGTCACTTGAGTGTACTCATCTGGTTCCTTTTCCATTAGCTTGCACCAATCAGCAAAAGAGTCTGGACGAATGGCAAGCTCGCCAACGTCAAAGTAAAACTCTGTCTTAGACTTGGCTACGGCGCTTTCATAAGCTGTTTTACAAGCTAAAGGTGAAAATTCACCCTCTCCCATGGAGTTACAGATCGGAATAGCGATTCGGTATTCGTTGCGTAACAAGAGAATGGTTTCTTCAATTTTCTCTAGTGCCATGACCTGATTACTTACCCGTGCTTGCCATTTCTTAAGAAGCTTAATTCGCTTTAAGTAGCTATCGACTTCATAGAATTTATCTATAAGACGACTTTGATAATCCTGCAGCTGACGAATGTCTTCTTCACTTAAAGGTATAGAAGGCAAAGTTAGGCGCTCTGACTTTCCTTTGTCATCTTGAGTATACTCGATAACCGAATCGTAATTAGTGGTTCCGAAACTCATAACTTTGAGCCTTTCGTCACGAATGTCGCCATCGATATAACAGAATCTTGCGACCTGTTGGACGTTATTCGCTTCAGGTTTGGTTTCTGTTGCCACCGAAGCATCACCACAGCCGATGATTTCCATACTTTCTTTCTTCAAAAGCTGACGAGGAAACGAATGCTTTGCATACTGCATAGCTGCCGTGAACTGCTTAAGGCAATGTTCAAAACCCTCTGGCGTACCGTCACACTTTGCAAAGTCTTCTGACGAGATGGCTCCATTAACGGAAGCTCCATTGCCACCGATTTGAAAATGATCGTATTTAACGCGGATTTTCTTTTTGTTTTCGGTCAGCTTTTTAAGCGCTTCTCCTTTGACATTTACGACACCTTCTACATCCACGGTAAGTTCACCATCAAAAGTTTCTTTGTCCGTGCGGCTTTCAAATTCAACAGAAAGAACAGCGACGAAGTAGGCCCCGCGGCTGACTTTGCTAATGTACGAATTGCCGCAAATATTCATTTCAGCTACGGAGTTATTTAACCGTGAGGCCTTTCTGGCCGTCTCATTAAATTCTGGTGTGACAGATATGTATTCGTCATAATTGCTAACACGAGAAATCATAGTTAAGGTACTAGAGAGATTGCTACCAACATTGTCTTTAATAAATTGGGCAGATCCTTTTACAGTGAACCCGGCGCTACTTCCACCACCCACCGTGACATCTCCTTTAGCATCGAGAAAATCAATAAAATCTCCAGAGCTAATGTCCTTTATCATTACCACTTGGCCACTTCCCGCCTGATACTTTGAATATGACCCGTTGCCTTTGTCGTCTACCGCAGCTGCAGGCGGTTGCACACAAGGTGGGAAGATCCGGTTACTCACGGGATTGTAGCTCCAATAAAGCTGCGGAACTTGGGCGTTCTCGTTGGAATTACCCATGTACGATGAATCTATCATCCCACATGCCGTTGTCAGCAAAGCGCCGATGATGATTGATAACGATTTTGATTTCATAACACTCTTCTCCTAAGTTCGGGTTAAAAAATTACGGGTTACAGGGCTCAATGTTCCATGGCATATTCACCAAAACGGGCTCGCCAAAGTAAGGGATCGCTTTTACGCTCAGATTTTTTAGCTTTTCCAAACATGATACTGGGTCTGTTCGCTCAGCTGGACCGCATGCCTCCAATGCGTTTTCAACTACTTTCACGGTATTTTGTGCGCATTTCAGTGAGCGGATGGCAACTTGATAACGCTCTTCCGTTAAACTAAAAGCGCGATTAACATTGCCGCGGTCGCGTTGAATGGCGTCTAAACTAAGAACAGTGCCGCGATAGGCTGACAAAGTTTGCTGGGCTTTCCTGCGCAGCTCGACGCTTTGCAGTCGTTGTTGACTCTCGGCTGATGGTTGAAACCACCAGAATCCCGCATCGCTATAGCGCTTGGCATGAAAGCCCACCTTGGCAAGGCTTGCCAGACCATGTTCTGACTTTGGAGACTTTTTTGCTTTTGTAAGTTGTTGATGGAAACTTCCCCGCGCGTATGCCAAGGCTTTATTGTAATTTTTTAGGCAAAGTTGCATCTCAAAATCAGGATTTGGATCTTTCACTTCGGTTTTGCGGATATAGCCGCAATTTTCTCTGCTTAGATCATTCTTTAAGGCCGCAAAAGCTTCCTGGTCGCCGCCCACCTGAAAAACCTTAAAGTCCACAGATGTTTCTACTGGATTTTTGTACTTTGCTAGTTCAACTTTAAAGAGATTAACTGAAGTAAAAAGTAAATTAAGCAAAACTTTGAATTCTAGTTTGTCAGTTTCATGCCATTCCTTAAAGTTAAATACAAGTGCCGCATAGAATTTTGCACCCACATCGATTTCATCAATAAATGAGTCACCACACCTACGATATCGATCTTCACTGGTTAGAAGCCCTTTGGCCAATAAGTTGAGCTCTGGATTTTCAAGTTTCAACGTGCCATATCCATAATCAAATTGTGTAATAAGAGCAGTGCTTAACTTAGAGTTCTTGAGGCTTTCGAGGAAAGTCAAATGCGCTTCGATAAGGCCCGCTGAAGCTTGCAAATCGACCGTAAACTGGTCGTAATGGTAGTCGTAGCTACGACTAAAATCTGTTTTGATCGTTGCTGTGGGGCGAGACTGAAAACTGTATTCTAGATCTCCGGCCGGTGAAACGCAGGATAGATTTGCAACGGCAGCGGTCGTTTTGTTTTGGGAGTCAAAGGCTGCACCAAGAAATATGGATCGTGATCCCGAATCGTTGCCGTTGAGGTGCGAGGCTTGCGGCGCAATGGAGCAAGCTCCCGTCATCATCAACAATATGGAAAGTGTAACTTTCATGGCTAGAACCTTTTCTTTTGATTTTAACGTCCGTTAGTAGCGCTATCCCAAAGTGGAATGAAGGGGTTTGAGTTGTTTTTGTAAAGAACAAGATTCCCGTCGGTCTGCAAATCAAGAGTTCGACCCGCGTTTATTATCGCTGGTGCGGCACCAACGTGAACCACGCCTCCATTGGAACGAATTTGGATATGGTGATCGGAAGAAACTATATCGCCTCCTGGCATGTAGATCGAATTCGTTCGTATAGCGGAAACTGCCAATTCACCGTTGGCAAACTTTGTAAAATAGGAAGCGTCAACTTTTCCTGCTTCTAAAAGCACTACTTTTTCTTGTAACTCTTTGACATGGTGAGCAAGGCGAGCCATTTCTACCTTCCAATTGATATCCGCCGAATATGTAGGGTTAGACTCCGCGTTTGCGGCTACGTATCCAAATACGAAACTGATCAGTATTGCTGTCCAAATGTTTTTCATCACGAACCCTCTCAGATAAATTTTTATTGGTTAATTAGGAACTTCGACAGTTAATAATTTGAAATAGTTTTGATTGTGTACATTGCAACCCGTTCCATCAAGTGAGCCACTCATCACCCAAGTGTCGTTAGCAGACATTTTGTCTCCACCGCCACAGGCAAAGCGCTTGCCTTCTTGGTACTGAACTGTCTTCAAGGTAATGCCGCTTAGTCGTTCATGAGCGCGTGTGGCAAGGTCAGTCGCCGTGGCAAGTTGGGTTCGAAGATTGACAATATTTTGTTCGAGACGTTGGATCTCAGCGCGAAGGTTTTTATCGTCGTTTGAATTTTGGGACTGAGCCAATGATGGCAAATAAGCTATGGATATAAACAAAAGTATCGTCGCTAAAGTTTTGTTGCTCATGGTCTACTCCAAAAAAGTTTTAGTTAGTACCGAATGTGCGGGAGTCACGTCCGGCAGTGAAGATAGAGCAATGGTTGTGCCAAGGTTTTTCTCAATAAATCTCGATGGAAAGCCGCGCTATAATGGGCGGATTCGGACCGAGTGGGCCACTTCGGGCCAAATGGACACGGCCATTCCCGGGTTTTTCTAAGTCATTTCAGGTCTGCGATAATGGCAAAGGTCTTGCTTTTGTCTTTATGCTGAAATGACTCAGCATCTGATTTCACTCTTTTGGAGGATGACTATGAGCAAGAAATTATTTATGGCCACATTGTTGTTGACGGCCACCGGGTGTGGCTTTGGCACAGCAAGCTATCTAAAAGATAATAAGACTGGGGTTGATTACACAGATTTTGATAGTTATTGCAGAAGTTACGATCGGTTTCCTCAAGACGATAAAGGAAATGCAATACGCTATACAATCGATCGGGTTAAATTTGTTGCGGGTGTGGAAACACCCGGTGCTGAAGGATGCAACGGCATTACTGTCAGACTTATGGAATCGATACGTGAAGAAGCCAGTGCTGCCCATGGCCAGGAACGATATGTGTTTCGGTTGGGTGTACGCTTAGTGGAAGGCAATACAAAATTCAAGGCGGATCCAGGCGAAATTTTTAAACTGAAAGATTTATCGGCGTTTCACTATTTCCGGTTTATCACTCATATTTATTTGCCACACGGAGAGATTGAAAATATTGAGCCTCTTGGTAACTTAAATAATTTGGTAGTAATGGATCTGAGAAATAATAGAATTGCTGAATTGGGTGATGCTCTCTTGGCGCCCAGCAAACTGGAATACCTGGATCTAAGTTTTAATCAAATCAAGTCTACTCGCAATATTGGAGGGGATAACAGTTTGCGATTCTTGGATATCTCGAACAATCCTATCGAATCAATTGAAGGCCTTAAAAGCAAAACAAAACTGAATACGTATTTTGGGCCGGAATATTAATTGCGTCGACAGCTAATTTCGTTCATGGACTTTAGTTTACCAATTCGAGCCGACGTCGGGTAATAGATGTTTCCTGCACGTAGAATACAAGCATTACTTTGATGAATGATTTGTTGAGGTACTGCAAACGCTCGTCACGAAAACGCGTGGGCGAAGGGGTTTTGCGCTTTTTCCGCTTTTTTCATTGCAAAGACTCAGGTCATCCCAATAACATCAAGTCACGGGCAGAATTTACGGACGCGGTTCAAGTAAGTGACGCATTTTTGGCATCCAGTACAACCGGAAGTATGTCCGTACCGAAACCCTGGGTTTTTGGAACGATGACTAGGTTGAAAAAGAGCTTAAGGTATCCTACACGCTGAACTTAAATGAAGAGTTGCTACAGTCTCAAAAATCATTGACATACGCTTGGATGGCAGGTTACGAGAAGGGACTTTCACGATGATGCCACTGTTAAAGGTCGAACCATGATACTAAGATTTTTTGTAGTCTCGATGATATTCATGCTGCTTTCTTTTCAAACAGTTTTCGCTAATGACCGCTGCGAACATCCATTCGAAGATAAAGTGAGTTTAGTTCGTCAAGGATACAATCCAAAAAAAGCACTTCTTGCGCTCTCTGATATCGAGCTCAAGGGACTTGGTTTAGTAGATCCTTCTTCGCAAATTCAATCTGCTTTATTTCATCTCGGTAGAAACGGCAGAATCTCTGCCGCAGGAATCTCGCTAGTTCTTGCAAGTGCGGAAGAGGGCCAAATCGATAAACCTCGAAAAGTTTCCATGGTTGTTCTGAGATCGGCTCTCGATGTTCTCAGTCAGTTGGACTCGAACCGGTTTCAAGGCGAAATAAGCGACCTTGAACGCGCCTTAGATGAGTTGGATTTCGAGTTTGCACCCGCCATAAACTATCCTAAAGATGTTGTCGTAATGGAGCTGCGAATACAAAATCTTAAAGATCTGACAAGTCTCATTAAATTCGGAGCTTCGGCACCGTTCATGCCAAGCTTTATTATTTAATAACCGCCACAAAAGGTATGGACGCGGATCAAGATATTCACTGTTTTAAGTCTGTAAAGCCTTATTGCTTAGCGGCTTGGGGCTTAGGCCAGTCTCCAATTGCGATTTATGCAGTTGTCACTTAGCATAGTGGTACAACTCTATTCAATTGAGGTTCAGCTATGCATTCAATAATTTTTTTGGCAGTGGCGATTTCCATGACGGCATTTGGCTGCAAAGTGCGACCGCAAAGTGAATTGAACTCAATCAGTACGAATGATGAAATCTTTGTAATTGCCACGCCCATGACATGGGATGATGCCAAAGCTTCATTTTCTTTAACTCTGGATCCAACAAAAAGACTTGGTTGCGAAGCTTTTGGGGGACGACTTCCCCAGTATGATGAATTGAAACCTTTTGACAAGACGCTTCCCGAAAGACGAAGTTACTGGACCGCAGATGTCGATCCAAGTGACAAAGATAGGGCAAAGACCTTTATACCTGGCACAGGTTTCCAAAGGCACCACGCTAAAGAACAGGAGTTTTGGACAGCATGTTTGCGTGTGGTTTCCAAAGAACTCCTTGCACAAAGAATTTTAAATACTAGCGTCGCTAGCGGCAAGCGCTCAAATAAAAAGCTAAGCATATTACCTGAAGCTATGGACTGGTACAGCGCTAGTGCAAAGTTCGATGGACAAGTCCATCCTGACCGTATTCCCGGTTGCGAAGCATATGGCATGAGACTTCCCACGTTCAAAGAACTTACAGAATTTGCAGAATCAGCACAAATTGAAGGCAAAATAGGCACGCAGTATAAAAATTATTATTGGAGCACCGACGAAAGTCGCGAGAAAAATGGTTGGGCTTATGCCATTAAGCATCCGCGCTTTGATAATATTCCAAAAAGTCAAATTGGCCGTGATCCAAACAATTCAGAAATATTTAAGAAAACGGATAAACTTCAAGTCGTATGTATTTAAAATAGCAATTCTAACTCATTCAAGAAATTTGCCACGGGAACGGCCATATTCGTTTCTATTTTTCTGTCAGGGTCCCACGTCGCACGCGTCGGTAGACCATAACGAGCATGGATCCCGACGATAACAATTTCACCATCGATATTAGCAAAGAGCGGAGCTCCCGAAGCTCCCCAACTGCCTTCGCAATTATGAATGAAGACTTCGGCAATATCTCCAATTTGACGATAACGTCTATGTATAGAGCAACCTTCATCTACACCGCCTAGTTCAAACAAATCCAAAATGGGCTGCCAAAAAGCTGCAAGAAAAACCACCTTATCGTCCACTGGGGTGAGACTGGCGTCACGTAACAAAGTTTGAATACGCACAGCGACGGGCAAAGACTTTTCAGTTTTAAGGACTGCCCAATCTTGACTAACAAATTTGTCGAATTCTTGTGTGCCGCGTATCACCACGCTTGCCGCCGATTCGAAACTATCGGAATGAATTTGGTATTTTTCGCTACTCTTTTCAAATTGAGACACGCAATGTGCTGCCGTCACTAAATGCACCTCTGATACGCGAGTTGCCGTGCACTGAGACTCTGGCATATGAACAATACCAAACGACCGCAATTCCACATCTGGTAGAAGCAATGGTTTTGCGAAGATTGGATTTGCCAGGCACATCAAAGCCGAATGTGCCCATAGGACCCTTTTCAGGCGCCTTCCCATTTTTTAAAGCCTTTTAATAAAATATACAATTTGTATTAGAAATTAACTAATATTATAGTTTGTATTAAAATGCAAATTATTTATAGAAACCCCGCATGGACTCGAATAACGAAGGTTCATATGAACAGTTAGTTATAAGAACTATGCACAAGTACCTGAGATTACTTGAAATTCATTTTGCATGCGTAGGTAACGGGCGTTGCTTCAGGCACTACCCAAACCTATCCCACGAGTTTTAAGAGTGGGGCCAGCTGAGTGTCTGCCGAGCCGGCGAGGGAGAGAACCAGTCTTTGCTCACCGGTTCGCAAAAACACGCAATCGGTTATGAGCCGATTGCTCTCGAAAAACGACACTAAATTTAATGTTCTAGAACTACTAGGAAAATCGCTCAAATCCTTGAGCGACAACAACTTGAAGTCACGACTATTCAAATTTTTTCTTTCCGTTTGTTTCCTTTTATAACCAGGTGTTTCATTCGTCTGGGCCACGTATGGGCCACAGAGCATTGGGTTTTTAACCGATTGCTCTGGGGTTATTTCGCGGAAAACAGGCTTCAATGGAAAGAATAATTCTGAAAATATTGCTGGCAAAATGGCTGAGATTTTTTCAGTTGGGATATGACATTAAAATATAATAATATCAATGTATTATATGATTTTGCGGAGATTGAACGATCTATTCTCCGCATCATATGCGGAAAAAATATTGCATAATTGGAGGATAATCTCCATAATATCCGCATACGATGCGGAGAAAATATGTATATCCATGAACAGAAAGATTGGCCCCATTTTCGTTGGGATGAACTCAAGCTCTCATCGCAAATCGCAAATATCCGTCATCAGCAGGGGCGTCTGATTGGAAAAATGGGGGCCTTGGGATTTCAATATCAACAAGAAGCAGTTCTTCAAACTCTGACTGAAGATGTTTTGAAATCAAGTGAAATTGAGGGAGAGGTTCTCAACAAAGATCAAGTTCGCTCATCTGTTGCTCGCCGACTAGGAATGGATATCGCTGGACTCACCGCAGCTGACCGCCATGTGGATGGCGTGGTAGAAATGATGCTTGATGCAACGCAAAATTATCAAAACTCTTTGAGTAAAGATCGACTCTACGCCTGGCATAGCGCCTTATTTCCAACTGGCCGAAGCGGCATGCATAAAATTATCGTCGGCCGCTGGCGTAACGATGCCCAAGGTCCCATGCGTGTGATTTCGGGTCCTATGGGAAAAGAAAAAGTTCACTATATAGCTCCAGATGCACCGCGCCTTGAAAATGAAATGTTGGTATTTCTAAAATGGTTTAATGCTTCCCCAAAAATAGATCTTGTTGCGCAAGCAGCATTAGCCCATTTGTGGTTTGTGACTATTCACCCGTTTGATGACGGTAACGGCCGCATCGCTCGGGCTATTGCTGATTTGGTGCTTGCGAGATCCGAGCTAAGCTCAAACCGCTTCTACAGTATGTCGGCTCAAATTCGTGCTGAGCGCAATGTATATTACGACCTACTTGAGAGTACGCAAAAAGGCACACTTGATGTTACGACTTGGATGGAATGGTTTCTAAGTTGTCTCGGCCGTGCACTTGAGAATGCCGAATTCTCACTTTCTAATATATTGATGAAAGCAAAGTTTTGGGAAATCATTGCAAGTGAACCAGTAAATGAACGCCAAAAAAAGATTCTCAACTTCATGCTCGATGATTTCGAAGGAATACTAACATCATCCAAATGGGCCAAAATCACAAAATGTTCGCAAGATACCGCTCATCGCGATATTTTAAATCTCATTGATCGCAAAATTTTTGCCAAAGATAAGGGTGGTGGGCGCAGTACAAGCTATTCACTGTCGGAGGAGCTGCTTGATAAAATTAAAATAAATTGAGCAAAAAGCGCGCCCAGAAGGGCGGAAATATTCTTTGTTTTTGGTAGTCCAAGGAGAAGTTTTAATTGGCATGGACAACCACAAGCCAAAAGGTCCCCATCTACACCTTGGTTCACGTGAACTTACCTATGATTATATTAATGAAGAAAAGCTGCTCCAAGATTTTCGGGATTTAACGAGAAAGACAGGTTTTGAACCGAGATACTTGGAAAGCTTATGTCTCCTACTCGTTTACAAATTCTTGCTCAGATTCTTCACACGGATGTCCAGTTTTTAGCTGACATCGGGCTGCTGGATTTAAAAGAAGAAGGTCCACGCAATACGTTAAGACCCGTGGCTAAATATAAAGAGATTGAACTGCCGTTTGCCGCTTAAGCTATTTGTACAATCTGAATCAACAACCGGCAAAATTTTCTTATCGAGAGGAAGCTTAAATCCCACATTTGAAAGTATTGGCAATGTAATTGTTCTTACAACCATCTTTCATTTTACCCACACATTTTGTCCAAACTAAAATGCGATTAATCACGGGAAGTTTATAAGCCTGCATTGGCCTCAGTCGGTTCGTCGATGCATCCCAAGCGGCAGCGGTATTGTTATGAGGGCTTGCAAAACTCCAATAGCCAAACGAAGAGTTGTCAGCGGCCGAATTATAACCAAATAATCGGCAGACCGTATCTCTTGTTGCTCGATCAGAACTAATTTGTGGATTCGTTAGCGCTGTACCAAGCGCCGAGTTCGGAACATAGGTCTGTAAACATAATGGATTGATCAGATTGGCAAGGTTGGATTTTGATTCACTGGCTGTATTATTTCGACCCATATCACCGGCTCTATAGTCATTTGTGATGAGAGGAGTTACAAAAGTCGCACTGGCATCAGCTATCGGATTAGATGCACATTCCGCAGCAGTGGTGATTCCACCACCCGTAATACCTGGATTATTTGGGTCTTTAGGATTGTTTGGATTATAAGCTATGCCTGTCGTTGGATTCTTGGGCCAAGTTTTTGAATCACCTGGATTAAAAGCAACATTGGTATTGGGATCTTTTGGCCAAGTATTGGAATCACCAGGGTTGTAGGCAACGTTAGTATTGGGATCTTTTGGCCAAGTATTGGAGTCACCAGGGTTGTAGGCAACATTAGTATTGGGATCTTTTGGCCAAGTATTTTTATCATTTGGATTAAAGTTGGGATCGGCATCCAATCCTTGCGGATTACCATCCTTTTGTTTTATGATTTTAGACGACGAAGAAAATTCAGATTTTTTGCAACCTCCAGCCAAAGTTGCTAGCGTAATCAATGCAAAAACTATCTTCATCTCTACTCCCATCTCCTTCTAAAACAAAATGACCTAGATGACTTATCGGCATATCGTTGATTCAAATAAAATTTTTACTTTTTATCCTGTAAAAACAAAGACTTACATATGACGGAAAAGCGTTTACGAACTTTTAAGCTTTTTAGATTTTTAGCCCAAGCTCCCCTACCCCCACCGGGGCTTGCCTAAACTTCATTAGTATCGGCAGCTGTTGCGATGATTGAAGATCCCGAGGTTGTGCAAAAGATCCTTCTCTTCTCCCTCGACGTCTCGGCAGACACGATTGGTGTAGAAGCAAGAGCCCCACCCATCGCTCCTCCTAGGACACTACAAGAGCTAGAATATACCTATTACTTTGATGAATGATTTGTTGTCTACGGATGTACAACTCGACGAGGTGATGACAGCATTCGCCCTCAAATCAGATTATGGCGCGTATGTGGCACATTTTTCTGTTAAAGGCTCAATCAGACCGATAAAATTGGGCTACGGCAGCCGATATTAAGGAAGTGTAGGCAGCCCCGGGTGTGATTTGGCGAGCTAGGCTAAAATTCAAGACGCTTAATAGTTCCTAACCGCGGCGAAATGCGCATCTTCACCCCGAGCATTTGGTAGCCAAAACAGAGATTTTATGTGGATCTATGACCCAACTGGGTCATGAGCCTGAAAAAAATAATTCCTCTGGGTCATATATGGGTCATGAAACTGAAAATGGGAAAATACTAGCCTTCCCTCGAAGTCTTTAAGCTTCTAAAATTGTTTTTGAAAATGAAGTGGGCCCACCTGGACTTGAACCAGGGACCAATCGGTTATGAGCCGACTGCTCTGACCAACTGAGCTATGGGCCCGCATGAGTTGGAACTCGAAAAATTATCAAACTTACTTGCGGCCGACAACGTCTGAAACTTAAAGAATATCGAGTCTTGTGTAAAATAAGCACAATTTATCTTAGTATTTTTGAGTTATTGGCACGAAACCTGCCCATTCTATATCGCATATCAACCAGAGCTATGCTTTGAAGGTTTTTATAAATCCGGTCGTTTGCAAGTTACACAAAAGCAGTTCGTCCGATGAAATGGTAAGTCATTCCTGTTCAAAAATAACGGGAAATCAGGGAATAACGAATACTTATTCCTCATTTTTTAGCTATCAGCGGCACCACCATGAACAATTCTCGCTCCGATGGAACGTGTACTCAAAGCTTGGGACGGACCAGACTACATATCCAAAAACCAAGAGTATCCCAGCTGAGCGACCGGTAAAATGCCGGCCTGAGCGACGGGAAATATAGGCAATACGACGCCACCAACTCCGGCATATAAGCCACCACTCAAAGAAATCCCATGCCAGTTCAATCCGTAAACGCCGCCGCCACCAGCCAAAAATCCCGCACCCACCATACCGAAGGCCGCACCGCCACCAACGTACTGACGTAAATTTCGACTTTCACTAAAAACCCAAGCGACCTCTGATCCAATGCCACCGCCATACAACCAGAACGAGCCGGACATGCGGTAAACGAGAGATGTTGGTTTGTGCCAGATGCCCATGGAGACATTGCCGATACCGGGAGCACCCAAACTGGTACCAATCTCAAACTGAGTGGTTGAAGGCATTCTGGATTCTACCGCCAGTGCATGGGTTGATAAGCTAAAAATAACGATAACTAAAGGCAAAAGGATTCTAGAGAACGACTTCATACGAAGCTCCTTAAAAAAATCACCAGATAAATTTATTTGCGAGTTTACTCAGTCAACTCAAACTTCAGAGTTTTCCCAGTGTATTGGGTGAACTTCAAAATCTTCACTTCTTCGTTGGTTTCATTCATGACGCGCTGAATTTTGATTTCAGTCTGCCCAGGAAGCAAGTTGGCAAGTTCCGCAGCGGTGATAACAATATCGCCCACTGATTTCACATCTTTAGAAAAGTACAGGCTTTGGTCAGCTGGTATGTCACTGTCGTCAGGTTTGACGGATAGACTGACATTCAGTGATTCATTTTTTTTCAAAGCTTTACCGGTCACTTTCAACTTCAAGTCTTCCGACCGGCTATGAGCAGTCGTCGCATCTAAGAAAGCAATAGAAGCTGGCTCGGGCATGGCCAGGGTTGTTAACTCAAGCGAACCATTTTTTCTTTCCCACAAAAAAGGAATTTGCTTGCCTGGTGGTTCTTTAGATAGGTTCACATAGTAGTATGAACCAGAACCAAGTAAGTCTGTGCGCTCGCGAGCATCATAAAATGTTGTCGATCTGTTATTGATCGTAACTGAAGAAGGCTCGACAAGCTTAATCGTTGTCGCAGAATCCAATCCAAAGTGGAAGCCGGCGACTGTAAATTGCATTTCGGCACGGGTGTTGTTTGTATTTTCGTTTTGATAAATAGCGAGTTCCCGGTAGTAAACGCTTTCCTCCACTTTGTCAGAATCAACCGTGGCCGAACCACAAGCGGATATGAGTATGGCTGCCGAAACCGTTGCAAAGAGTGCTTTCTTGAAAATCATGTTTTTTCCTCCGGTAAAATGTGTCTTCAAATATGAAAAATAGGTTGTCACTGTGGAAACTTAGCTTGATACATGGAAACAAACTCGGCGATGGAAAGCTGCACTCGTTTCTTATCTTTCGTCGCCAACAAATCAAATACAAGGCCATTGGCGAACGATATGACCATACTAGCTTGGTGATCGGAAGTGCCAGGCAAAATCATTTTCACTTTTTTAATCCAGTGACTTAACAGGTCATCGAGAAGACCACCTGCGGCTTCATTGCCCAAAATAGCAGCGCCATACATTTCGAAAATATTGTTTACCACACCATAATCCTTGGCATTCACAAGACGAAAACAATACTTCTCTATAAAAGCTGTCAAAGGGGATGTGGATTTAAGCGCCTCAGCGCAAATCTTATCGGCGCGCTCTTTTTCGAGCTCGATAAACTGATGCATGATCTTGCCGAACAAGTTATCGGAAGTCCCGAAGTAATGAATCAACATGCGAGCGCTCATATTGGCGCCTTGTGCAAGCGATCGCAACGAGAGGTTCTTCATGCCATTCTTACTGACAAAAGAAACGCAGGCGTTGAGCATACTATTGACTTGTTTGTCGTTTTGGGTCGTCATGAGTGCGCCTTAATCTGGATGTAACAGATGTTACAAGAAGAATGAGCTTTATGTAACAAGTGTTACAAAAGAAGTCAAGGCGCGGCAGATGTTTATATTAACTAGCTGATTAAATTGAGTTATTTAGATGGCGGAAATGTGCCGGATCCAGGGGCGTTCACCTCTATCATATCTTCTCTTCTATCTTCTGACGAGTTTGATTTCAAAGTATTGGTCGATCCGCAGTCCATTTGACCCGAAAGATCTTGAGTATGCAAGAAGCCGTCAGCTTGCCATTTGGCGTACATTTCCTGGCTCACCGCATCGAGGGGATGAACCTTTGGCATATCTTCTTCGCGAACTTTTTTGACAATAAGCTTCGCCAGTTTAAAGTCGGATTTTTTCATGTCTTCCCACGAGGTCAGATCAGGACGATGTTGACCTGCCGCATGGCAAGACATGCAATGTTGATCCATGGATGGCTTGATGTTTTGCATGTATGTCACTTTCAACTTTGCTTGTTCGACGCGATAGTCAACCTTGGTTGCGAGGGCTTGCTTGTTGCAATAATTTGTTAGAGCCGAATTCTCGGAAATATCACAACCCACAAAAACTAAACTCAGTATCATTGTGCAAATGATTTTCATATTATTTCCGCTCGTCTTTAGGAAGACTGTTGGGATTCACGATGGGCTCTACATCAATTCCAATGAGTCTTGCCTTCACTTGGTCCAATATACCTTGAAATTTGCTGGACACCGTAGCGCGATCAAAGTTGCTCTGGACCTTCGAAGGCGAGGTCCCGTAAAAAATAGCATTTTGCTTCTTAAAATCAATAGGCTCCAGGCCCAGTTCCGCAAAGATTTGGGCGGCACTCAAGCGCTGACTCTCATAATCATCACTAACGGTAACGACTGGCTGCTGGACATCAATGCCTACTTCAATTTCGCGCAAGGCTTTGCGAAAGTTTACTGAGTCACCGTTGATTTTTTCATTTAATTTGTCTGGCAATACATAAATACTCAGAAGCTTCTGTTTAAGGGATTCAGGGAGGGCTTTCGTGAACCGAATTCTGACTTCGTCTTTACGAAAGATCAAACCCTCGTGACATCGCATGCAAGAAAGCCCGACGCGTACGGCAGGAAGTCCACCGGCAGCCGGCGCACTTTGCAAAGCCTGGTCGCCTTGCAATATATAGTAACCAAGCATGCCGTTCGGCAAGTTGAAGATGAACTCACTGCCCTGAGGTGTAAAGCTATGGTCTTTTTCCGCGGCAGCGAGGGCCACCGCATCAGGATCGACTGGCTCGATGGGTTCAACGGGCGCATTGGGATCTTTCGCATCCGTGGAGGCAGGATCTTCTTTTGCGGTTCTGGCCTCAATGGGGCCAAATGGAAACTCGAGAATATTATTGGTGCCTGTGGACGTCGCGAACTCAAAGCTTCGCCAAACATATCCATTTTTACGATCATGCCTTTCGATGGTTCGATTGTGGGTGGCGACACCCGACTTTGCGAAGCCCGCACGGATATAGTTCTGACCTTCGTACTGTTTAGCGAAGTCCAAATCGATGTATTTCTCAAACTCGTCAAAAGTTTGCGGGATTTCTAAGAATCTGTAGTAACTTGCTTCGGCCACGGCATGGTGAAGAAACCAATCACCACGAATGACGGATAGGCGGGCTTCAGTTTTGCTGTTTATTTTGCCGAGCGAGCTCGTTTTGTCATGGCCGTTAAAATAGGGTGCGTATGGATAGTCTCTGGTGAGCTGTTCCCAGTGTTTTTTCTTCCAGTTATAATCATCCATATCCAATCGAACGATTAATTTTTCTGGGCCAAAGTAAAAAGGCAAGGCCAGTTTTTCTGAAGTCGAAATACTATTGACAGCCGTGCTCACTGCTTGCTGTACGGCTTTAATGACGTCTGTTTTGATCGGATAGTTTAGATAGTGGGTGAAGTAAAGATAGCGAACACTCGATTTCTTTTCATTTGAAAGTTTTTCAAAGTCACTTTCTATGGCGGCCAGCAATTGAATAGGCGAAAATCGTCCGAGGTCACTCTGAAAGTATCCGCCAGCGCCATCCCGAATCCACTTTATGATTTTGCTTTTTTCGGCTTCGCTAAGCCAGTCTTTGCGCTTCTGAGATATCCGCTGTTTGAGAGGGGTTTTTTCGTCTTGTCCGTGAGTATCTAGCCATTTGGTGAGAGGAGACTCTTTGACTTTGCCAGGAATCACGTATCCGCTGAAAACAAGATCATCATTGGTGCGTGGAACGGTAAATGCGTCTCCCTCGCCGGCGGCGCTGTTATGACATCCAGCGCAACGTTGTTGAATGATGCCTTGAATTTCTTGAGCGCCTGCATTTTGCGAGCTAGTTTCGACTTCAATGTCACATGCTGAGGACATGAAGATAACGACAAATAACCCAACCATGTGAAGGCGCTGCAACATTCATTGAACCCAGGTGTATAAGGTATTCTACTTGTTAGCTAAGCGAATGCAAAGAAATCCTGCAACACTAGCATTAGCCCGAGTTGCCAATGCAAGGCATGCGTTGTGGTCCGCAACATTCAAAGTTGCCGCGATGCTTGCTTGGAGGACATCAAAAGAAGCTTTGTTTTTATCATAAGCCGATAATTTATTGAGATTTAAGCCAGTGCGGTAAGGTAAGCATTCTAGGTCGACCTTCTTGTCGTCATAGCAAAGCACGTATTGCAATTCTTTTGCAACTTTTCCGCAATCAGCTAGTTCCTGAGCTTTGGCGCCCCAACCAGCGGTAACGGCTTTCTTTGAACAATTTAAAAGATCGGGAGTTGCTTGAGCAGATGCACCGATGTCGATGGTACCAGGAGCGATAGGATTGCCTGTTCTTGGGTCTATTTTAACTTCTGATGAAGATGAGAAGCTAGAATCTTCTTTTTCACTGCAGGCGATTGTAAATGTAAATACACTGATCACGATAAAAAGCTGGCGTATCATAGGGGCTCCTCGATTTGATTTGTAATCCACTAATTCAAGATCGAGTCTGCAACGAGCCTGCAAGACTAATCGGACTGAGTGAAACAATTCTTGATCAATTTATAAAAATCTCATAATATTAGGGCATTATAATCATATAAGCGCAAACTGTGAAAATGACTTTTTTACAAATATCGATTCTACTGAGTTTATTTCCATTCTCTAGTTTTGCCTTCGGACAGAACTCCCTGATCTATCGCGCGAAGTCTTCCAAGGTGAACGAGATAACCGTCAGTGGCGGATTTGTATTCAAAAAATCTGAACTCAAAGTCGGAAAAACAGCAGCGCAAACAGTGCGATCTACTCTCGACGTCGAACGGCATATGATCGGGGCTGGATTCGCAATGGGAGTCGGTAAACGAATCGATGCGTACGGATTTGGGGCCTATCATTTGAAGTCCGAGCTTGAAGGTATCGCCAGTGAGGACTCTGGTTTTGTCTTAGGCGCTGGCCTTAAGCTTTTGGCCGTTAGGTTTTCAGAGGCTGGGATCTACTCGTACCTGGATTTAAACTACACGAATGAAACTTATGACTCTGACCTCAAAGCAACATATGTTGAGGCACACGTCGGGGCTATGGCTAGGCTGCGAGTGCTAGGCCAAGTGAATTTTATGGCAGGACTCGAATTTATTCCGTTCTTTTCGGGGAAGGGTAATTTTGGCGGCGTCGAAGAAAAACTTGAGAACCGCCGAAGCATGTCTGTCATTTTTGGAGTCGTCATCCCTTTTATTTATGTGCGATCGGAAGCAACCTTCCTTGGCGGCAATTCGTTCACCGCTGTCGCCGACTACAAAGTCTCAGAATAACTAGCCTGGAACCAAAAAAAAACCCCAGGTCGAAACCCGGGGTTTCACAAAAATTGTGAATCAATGAATCAATGAATCAATGCTCGATGAAAGCGCGCAATTTCTTACTGCGCGAAGGATGGCGCAACTTGCGAAGGGCTTTGGCTTCAATCTGGCGAATACGCTCACGCGTTACGTCGAAGTTTTGGCCGACTTCTTCCAGGGTATGATCGCTCTTTTCGCCGATTCCAAAACGCATGCGAAGAACCTTTTCTTCACGTGGCGTCAGAGTCGCCAAGGCTTTAGCTGTTTGATCGCCAAGGTTCATGCCCAAGACGTTTTCGGCTGGTGTCATCGTGGTTTTGTCTTCGAGGAAATCACCTATACTATTATCTTCTTCTTCACCGATTGGCGTTTCCAAAGAAATAGGCTCGATGGCAATTTTGAGAACCTTACGAACTTTATCGATCGGCATTTCCATGCGGTAAGCAATCTCTTCCGGAGTTGGTTCGCGACCTAACTCTTGAACCAGGAGACGGCTAGTACGGATGAGCTTGTTGATTGTTTCGATCATATGCACAGGAATCCGGATTGTACGGGCCTGGTCCGCGATGGCACGCGTGATGGCCTGACGAATCCACCAAGTTGCATAAGTTGAGAACTTATAGCCACGACGGTATTCAAACTTCTCAACGGCCTTCATCAAGCCGATGTTACATTCCTGAATAAGGTCGAGTAACTGTAAACCACGGTTTGTGTATTTCTTGGCAATCGAGACAACGAGGCGAAGGTTGGCTTCCACGAGTTCTCGTTTCGCGTACTCGGCACGTTGTTGCATCGCGATGAGTTCGTTATAGGTCGGACGAATTTCGTCTTCCGCCAATTTACTTTCATCCACGCAATGTTTTACTGTTTCCAAAGCGGCCTGGCAGTTACGCACAATCCGTTGCCACTCGCGGTCCGTTGCCGAACCTGCCGGTGTATTGGGATCAGTTTTGATTCTTTCCAGAAGCTCTTCTGGCGTAATGCCGACGCGACGAGAGTAGCTCTTCAAGTCTTGATGAGCTTCCAGTACGCCGTTGGCAAATTCCGCGAATCTTGCGATCGCTTTTGCGAGAAGTTTACGGTTAATATTAAGATCAGTCAGCGCTTGGAACATTTCCATGCGTTTAGCGTCAACTTTTTCTTTGCTTTTCTTTGAGGCGTTCTTTTTGCGAGCTGTCTTACGGGCCTTTTCGAAGTCCGCGTAAATTTTCATGAACTCCTGCGTCGTCGCAAGAATACGCTCAGCATGGGCTTCTTCGTTCATTGACGATTCGTCATCATCGAAGCCTTTGATAAAACTTTTCACGCGAATTTCACCAGCCACGAATTTCTTCGCAGCATCGATAATCGTCTCTAGACCAATTTCAAGATGCAGTAAGCGGCGAAGGATCGAGTTCTCTTCGTTTTCGATCTTCATCGCAATCGCAACTTCACCTTCACGGGAAAGAAGCGCTACACCACCCATTTTGCGCAAATAAATTCGCACGGGGTCATTTGATTTTGAAAAGCCTACATCGGCTGCTGAAGCTGAGATTTTCGGTTCGTGGACATCGTCACTGCTTGCAGCGACAGGTGTCGCATCGTCATCTTCAAAGTCTGCGACTTCCGGGATCACTTCCAAATCAATGGGTTCATCATCGTCAAGAGACATCGGAGCAGCTTCACCGTCGACATCGACAGAGCCGACTTCGACTTCATCAGAATCATCAGAGCCTGTGCTTTCCGGAAAAATAGGCAATGGAACAACTTGACCGCCGTCCATAACATTGATTTTGCATTCGGAAAGAGCCACGATCATTTCATCGATAATTTCAGGACGAGCCATCGACTTCGGTAAAGATTCGTTAAGGTCTGTGAAGGTAACAGCCGCACTGTTTTCTTCAGCAAGACGCTCTAACTTCTTAAACACTTTCATAAAGTGTGGAGATCGTTTGATTGGATTGCGAACTCGCTGGGCAATAGCCGCAGCCGTCTTGCTAAGGCCGGCCTTACCAGGCTTGGTCGGAGCGACTTTAGTTTTCTTGGTGGCTTTGGCATCGGCCTCTTTGGTTTTCTTACCAACTTTTTTGGCAACGGCGTTCTTAGATCCTGTTGCTTCGCTTGTTGCGCGAGTTTTCGTAGAAGGTTGCGACGCCTTCGATGCGGGTGCAGATTTTTTCTTAAGAGTAGCGGCAAGCTTAGTGCGACTTGTCGATCGCGCTGCCGACTTGGTCTTCGTCGTGACCGTTTTCTTTAGCTTAGCTTTGGTGGATTTCTTTTTTGTTTTCGCCATAAGCTTTTCCATACTCCAAAAGTTGAGATATGAGAGGATCGTATAACCGCGAGGTCGGACGCTAAATCATTCAATAAATCGATCAGTTTTAGAAATACTACTATATAACTTCTTAATATACTCTAAACTATATAGAAAAGTCAAACAAAAACCCCATATTTTTTATAAATTTCAAGGGTTTGCCGGCCGGTCAGGCAACTTGCGAAATGCATTCAGACTATCATTTAGCTGATCTATCTTCTTAAGAATACTCATGATTTCGGATTGTTCATCGGGGGACTGCTTTGCCAACATGGTGATCTGCTGTTTGTAATGGAGGATCTCACCCTTTATCTTCTTCATAGTCTGGTCAGTAGCCAGGGACTCGATTAGCTGCAAGCGATTGGCGGAGGAGGTGGTGGTGAAGGCACCGGTCTGATCTTTGAAGGTATCAATGAGTTCGAAAATTTCGGCGACGCCGCCATTCATCCAGGGGGGATTCTCAAAGATGGATGGCGATGTGTTTTTTTCCAAACAGTGCATGAGGTCGTTGGCAAAGCGCATCCAAAATGGGTCGAGAACAAAGCGATCCGTCAAAAGACTTCTCATCCGTTCGACGGGGAGTTCACCCGGCTGCGAAAAGTACAAATGCCCCAAAATTTCGAATTGCGTTCGTGAAGGTGGCGTCACCCGCATTTCACTTTGGGCCGCAACACTTTCCGGATCGACAATAGCTTTCGGAGTCGGTTTGTGAGGACTGCGAAGTTGGGCTTCGAGCTCGGCTCGACTGACGCCCGTCTGCTCCGAAACTTTATGCAAAAGAAATCCACGTTTAATAGGATCTTCGACTTGAGCCAGCCAAGGGATGAACTTTTTGTTGATCGTCTCGGGAAGACTCATCGAGCCACTTTGCTTGATTTCGTGACGAATCGTAAATTCTAGTAAATCCTGGGCGTTTTCGAGCTGCTTTTCAAAGGCCTCAGGACCTTGATTACGAAGAAAAGAATCCGGATCTTCGTTATTCGGTAGGTGAACAATCTTAGCGTTCAAGTTCGCAACTTGAAGAATCAAATCCACTGTGCGCAGTGAGGCCGCTTGCCCCGCCGCATCCCCGTCAAATACCAAAAAAACATTCTGCGTTGAGTTTGATATCTGGTGCAAATGCGAGAGTGATAAACTCGTGCCGAGCACCGCTGCCGACTCGTTAAAGCCATGCTGCCAAAGCTGGAGTGCATCCATGTAGCCTTCCACGATGATGGCGCGATTTTTTTGCTTTATAATTTTTCGGGCATGGTCGTAACCAAAGAGTACTGATTTTTTGTCGTAAAGAACATGGTTCTGGCTATTCACGTACTTTACTGGGTCATCTTTAGAAAGAGTTCGACCACCCATACCCACAATGCGCCCAAACTGATCGCGAATTGGAATCATCAAGCGATTTCGGAAAAAGTCATAAGGATCACTGCGATCACTGCGTTGAGACGCGCGAAGCAAATGAACCTTGATGGCATTCTCTGGGTGTACCCCAGCTTTTTTGATGTAGTCGTGAAGTTGCGAGTAACTGTCGAGACTAAGGCCAAAACCAAAAGCTTTGATGTTGTCCTCGGAAAAGCCACGATCTTTCAAATACTGCAGGGCGCTTTGCCCAGATGGGGACCAAAGGTTTTTGACGAACATTTCTTGTGCGAGTTGAAAGCAGCGGTAGAGAGGATCCAAAGTGTTGCGATCATCGAGACGTTTCTGCGAGTTCTCTAACTCTGGAAGGGCGATAGAGTACTTTTCTGACAGGTACTTCAAAGTGGGAACAAAGCCCAATCCCTGAGTTTGCTTGACATACTCGATGCAGTCGCCTTTAGCGTGGCATCCATAGCAGTAGTAATTATTGTCATAAACATAAAAGCTAGGGGATTTCTCGTTATGAAAGGGACAAAGTCCCAGGAGCTTGCCTGAACGTGACTTAAGCTCGACGTTTTCGCGGATAAGACTAGCTAACGGGACTTGGTCCTTAAGTCGTTTGATTGCTAGGTCAATGCCGCTCACAAGATATCCTGTTTTCATATGTGGCTTGGCAGGTTGGCGATAAATTGCTAAAAAAGACGCGCCTATCAAAAGGGAGTCTCTAACCATGCCGTCGTTTGATGTTATCTCAGAGGTAGACTTACAAGAAGTCGATAATGCTGTAAACCAGACATCCAAAGAGATCAGCCAACGCTTTGATTTTAAAGGATCGAAGTCGACTGTCGAGTGGGATAAAAACACTAAAAAAATCAAGATAGTGGCAGACGATGACTTTAAACTACGCTCCATCACACAGGTCTTGGAAGGCAAATTCGCGAAACGAAACATCGATTTGCAGTGCTTAAAATATGGCAAAACGGAAACGGGTAGTATGGGCATTCTCCGACAAGAAATTGAACTGAAGTCGGGAATGGATAAAGAGGAAACGAAAAAAGTGACGAAGTTCATTAAAGAACTGAAATTAAAAGTCAGCACAGAAATTCAAGACGACAAAGTGCGTGTCACCGCCAAAAAAATCGATGACCTGCAAGACGTCCAGCAAAAGTTACGGAACGGCGACTTGAAAATGCCACTTCAGTTTACGAATCAAAGATCTTAACGATATTTTAAAAGGCGAAGCAGATGGGTTTTAACTGTGGAATTGTTGGTTTACCTAACGTCGGAAAATCGACAATTTTTAATGCGATTACTAAAGTCGGCGTCGCTTCTGAAAATTATCCTTTTTGTACAATTGATCCGAGTATTGGTCGAGTCAATGTGCCGGATCCTCGCCTTGCGGTGATAACTCAGTTTATTCCGCCACAGAAGCTTGTTCCAGCCGGGATGGAATTTGTCGATATTGCTGGTCTTGTGCGAGGTGCCTCCAAGGGTGAGGGGTTGGGAAACCAGTTCCTAGGAAATATTCGCTCAACGGATGCGATGCTACATGTCGTGCGGTGCTTTGCGTCGGATGACATTATCCACGTCGAAGGAAGTGTAGACCCCGTTCGTGATATTGAAACAATTGATACTGAACTTATTTTCGCTGACATCTCGACCGTTGAAAAGGCTGTTCAGAGATACTCAAAAATGACGAAGGGTGGCGACAAAGCAAACTTGAAAATCCTAGAAGTGATGACGAAGCTCAACGACCACTTGCAGGGACTTATACCTGCCCGGAGATTTAAGCCAGATGTAGGTTTAGAGCTGGCCGATGCAGTTGGCAAAGCCATGGACGAGTTGCACTTATTAACCGCCAAGAAAGTTCTGTACGTATGCAATGTCGACGAGTCATTGGCCTCGGGAACTGAAGACAACGAATACACTCTTAAAGTTCGCGAACGCGCTAAAGATGATAACGCCGAAGTTATTATCCTTAGCGGAAAACTCGAAGAAGAGCTTTCGCAAATGTCTGATGACGATGCAAAAGAATTTATTTCGGAGTTAGGCATGACTGAACCTGGTCTCAATCGCTTGATTCGCTCTGGTTATAAAGCTCTTGGTTTGCAGACATACTTTACCGCTGGCGAAAAAGAAGTCCGAGCTTGGACAATTAAGGTCGGAGATACAGCGCCGGCAGCAGCAGGAAAAATCCACTCTGATTTTGAGCGCGGGTTTATCTGTGCGGAAGTCTATACCGTTGATGATCTTAAAAATGCGAAGAGCAAAGTGAAGTTAAAAGAAACCGGAAAAATCCGAACTGAAGGCCGTGATTACATTGTCCAGGATGGGGATGTGATGGAGTTTCGATTTAACGTCTAAAGCGTGCGAGAAGCTCTCAATTGCCTTGTGATAACCTATCGATATTATTGGTGTATTGACACATATTCAACCCGCCCAAGTGAATTGACGATGTATGCATTGTCAGTACGATTTTAACTTGGGAAGTGAAACATATGAAATCGCAATTTAGCATTTTGGCTTCAATTATGTTTTTGACTGTGAGCCTTTGGGCATGTGCCGACGGCATCCCTGGTATTGGTGATTTAAAAGGTACTGATGCAAATGGAAATAAAAAACCTGTTACAGTTGATGGTGATGCTCTTGATGGAGATGCGGAATCACCAACTGATTTGAATACTGAGGCAGAAGGCGATACGGATTTACCTGTTGTCGAGGGACCGGAGACCAGTGCTTCTTATTCGCCTTCACCAAGGCCGTCTTTTAGCAGTACACCGACACCATAGCCTTCTCCGCAACCATCAAATAGTATCCGTTAAGAATATTTAATTGAGAACATGTCGAATCACCGGCCAAGCAGAACCATTGCGTTCCGTGAGGCGATAAATAGATTTTTTTACATGAAACACTTCAAAGATTGAGTTCACGACAGATTGTGAGCTCAAATAGTCCGTTCTCAAATACTCGGGTGGTTTTTTTTGCGAGGAACGACCAGTGGTGTAGTCGAACGGTCGGCCCATAATAGACATTTTATTCTTATCGAGCTGCAAATGGGCGCCACTGAGAGCTTCCGTAGATGAGGCAAAATCGGACTCGCCAAGCACGAGCCCACCCTTAATCCCTTTGCCACCCATCAGGAACGTGTTTGTTAAAGGATTGTGGTCCGTCCCCGTGTTGTCGATAGCGACATTCATCTGGCGCATGGTGCGCGAAAATTCGCTGCCGATGAGAACAGTGGTAACGTCGAGGAGAGAGTTCTGCTCATCGAAGGCAGTTGTTTTCATATATTCAATGGCTGCGGCAATTTCTTCTGCCACTTTTTTTGCAACTTGTGGCATTTTCTTTGCGGATCCTGGGTCATGCACGTCAAGATTTAAATCTTCGCTCAAATCTGTATCAAATTTGTAAAAGCCACAAGTTGCCAGACCTCCTTTAAAGAACTGATAAATTGCCGCCACATCGCCAACAACATTTGATTCGCCAGAGTCTTCAGGTGTCAATGAACCAAGTTTTTCCGTAAGCAAAGGTATTTTGCCAAACCCTTGGAGAAGGAGGTCATGCGCTGCTTTGAACCCACCACTAGGGAAACGGCGTAGTCCCATCAGGTGATTGATGTCATTGTTTAGTTCGATATCTTCTTGGGTTCGTAGTGCGAGTTGGTACTGTTCGGCGAGCATCTTCACGGCTTTAGGTGATGCATCAATTGCGGCCTTCGTGTGGATGCGACTTTCACCTTCAAAATAACCAGGCGTGATTTTGGCAAGGTTCATGAGCTGATGGGTTTGTTCAGAAAGCTGCTGGAACAGTGAAGTTCCACCGAAAACATCTCCGGTCAGCAGGAACGCTTGGTTTTCGCCGTGGGAATTTGCAGACGGATCCATGACGACACCGTTGAGGACTGAGAAACGATCCAAATGCGGAAGGAGACTTTGGACACAACTTGTCATCAAACAATTTTGCCCGTTCGAACCAGTAAAAAGTGCCGGCTCCACTCCCAAATAGTTCTGCAGAAGGCTCGCCGTGGTTAACTCTAGCGGCCTCGCGTCAAAAGTATACGTCGCGTCCATGCCGCCAGGGGTCATAAAGATCATGAGAAAATGCGGCGACAACTCAGTCTGCGTGTGGTCTGCGGCTGCGAGTTCGGAAAATAGTGGAAAGCTAACGGTTCCAAGGGATGCTTTTAGAAATGTTCTGCGCGGCAAACTAATCATACGATCCTACCTATTGATGAGGAATTCTGGGCTGAAAAGCGCCGAATAAATAGCTTGTCTAAGCCAGCCTTGTCGATCTGCCGCGAACATCTGCTTTTTGCTCAGAATCTGACTCTTCCATGTCTCATGATGGATGTTCGTGCGGTCTTGCGAAAGAAGTTGATCATATAAGGCGTCCAAAAGGGGTGTCATGCTGATGTCGAAAGAGGGCAGGTTACAAAACTGCAAAATGACATTTTTCAGATTGTTATTGAGATCAGGTAAAGCACCAGACCCACTCGTAAAGCAAGTTTGCGCTAACTTATTGGCCAAGCTAAAGAACAAGTTTGACCACAAAAGCGTATTGATAGAGTTCGCTTGCTTCTCGAGAATGGATTGCCGCCGGCCATCTGCAATTTTTGTTCCGAGAAGGGCTACCAAAACAGTTTTTTCATCTTCGGTAAGTTCATGATCGGCGAGAAGAGAAACGATACCGTTCTTACCGAGGTTGACGATGCGCTGCGCGACTATTTTGTTCATGAGGACATAGCCGCGGAATTCGTTAGGATTTTGCGAAGAAGGAGACTCGGTGAATTGACGATCGCCTGGTTTTGTAGGCAAGGTTGGACTCGGTTTGTAATCGTCAGCACAACCGAGGGAAGCCAAAAGCAACAAATAGATCGATAAGTTTCTCAATTTTTAACCTCTCCCAGTTGCTCTACCAGCCATTTATGCAATCGTGCGCGCTCGCTTGGATTGATGTAACCCGGGGGCATTTGGATTTCGGAATCATTCGACTCCAAGCGAGTTTTGATCAACCCAAGCGACTCTGACCATGGATATTGTCTGCCTTGACTATCCAGATGTTCGAAAGGCGTGGCCGAGCCTTTTTTGCCAAGTTTCATATTGGTGGCGGAGTTTTCACCGTGGCAACTTATGCAGTTTTTCGTGAGGAGATGCGAAATTTCGCACGGCAAATCCGAAGGCTTCTCATCGGCGAAGTCGTAACACAGACCCGTCTCAGGTGACTCTGCAATAAAACTTTTTGATAGCAAAATCTTCTTGAATAGACTTCGCAAGGCAAAGCTAGAGGACTGCTTTTTGGTATCGACCTCAAAGTCTTGCGCCCACTTTTCAAGGAGCGCTGGATCTAGGGATACGTTGGCTCCGGTCAAGAACTCAAATCCACGACGCATAAAGCATTGCTTAACTTCGGGAACATTTTTCAATAGACCAAAGAGTTCCCGAACGCCTGCGTTTGCGGGATCCTCTGGGTACACATTATTCTCGGAGTCCGTCACGGAGCGAATAAAGCCAATTTGCAGATGACCGTTCGAATCCTGCCAATTTTTGGCGTATTCAAGTCGGTTTATTCTGGCACCGTCGGAAAACTCAAGATCCTCTTTTCCAACAGAATCTCTGCCAAGACCATCCATATTGCGAAAAAAGCCGGCCAATGGATCCAGTTTGTAGTGGCAAGCATAGCAACCGGGATCGGATGCATGAGATCCGCCACTGTGGTCAGTGGGAACATCGACACTAAGTGGTGTCAAATCATCGCAGAGAAAACGATTGAAAATGTAAGACGCACGTCGGCGATTAAAATTAGTAGAGGAATTGAGATGGGCACCCCAGAACCAATAGTTAGGTGTTCGTAAATGTCCAATAGATCCACTAATATCCAAGTTGTAGAGCTCAGAAAAGCTGGCAGGATTATATTCACTTTGAGTATACATTTTCAGAATATCGATGCCCTGCTTGACGGCGTCGAGTCCAGCTCGAAGTTCGACTAAAACACTTTCCGGTATTTCATTCTCGGGCGGGGAGCTAGAGAGACATTCGACCCTAAAAAGTGAACTAAAAAATAAATCGAGTCTAGAGTCCACTCCGGTACGATTAAAGTCGAATAAGGAGGTCATGACAAATTTACACAAATCTGGCCAACGATATTCGCTGCCATTTTCCATAAAAGCTTGATAATCCTTCATCGCTTTTATGAATAAATGGCGAGCCTGTATTGGTGTACCGACTTCGTTACCGTCAGGTAGATTGACGATTCCATTCCTAGGCGGAGATAAAAATATTTGATCACCAAATCCTACCGCTTTCCAAATATCGCCATTTGCTTTGACGGCTTCGCGCACGCCCTCCACGACCGCGCTATAGTTGATGATTGAGTTGTTGCCCGCTTGAGGTTGTAGAGGTCTGAAGCTGGTGGGTATGGTGATGCTGTCGCTATCTGTGCCGAGATAATAAAGAAAGAACTTCGCCAATCCGAAGTCATAAGAGCGATCGGCCATGACCAAATCAACGATCGTTTCAGGAGAATAGTTTATCCATTCTTCAATTTGTTCGGGCGTAGCTTCGCGGCCATCCCAAAGCTTCATGGAAAGTTTATGAATCCACCGCTTTTTGTTGGCGGTTTGAGTGAGGTCAAAGGAGTTTTTTTCAGGGGATTGAGACTGAGCTTCACGGGGCGCTTCTCGACAGCCGTATGCTAATAGCGTAAACATTACAAACGTCCATATTCGCATCGTTACAAATCTTCCTTGATTTTGTTCTAGTAGTTTAGCGACTACACTGTGTGTGTGCCACCTAATAAGTATTGATCATTCATGATGGCAGATAAGGTTTTGGTGAAAACCGAAACGATTTGGAGATTAGTTCAGATTGAGCGCTTCTAGAAAGTGCCCGAGTCCTGGGCTGAGAATGCGATCTTTATTCCACACCGCTTCGATCGTATATGGTGCTTGCCAAGTTCTCGGCAGGGGAATGGACCGCAATGCGAAGTCGGGCAAGGACTCCAGCCAATCCGGTAAAAAGCCCCAATAGTCACTGTTCTCTACGAACTGGGTTGCGACACCATAGTGGTCATAGGCTAGCCGCATCTGGACCTTCAGCTGATGCGCGGCGAACGTCGGGTGAGTTTGGCAGATTTCAATGCCGCCGAAAGCTTTAGGTAAAGCAGCTGGGAAATCAGAAAGTTTGGAAACGGCGCTCTTTTGCTTGAGAAGTGGATGGCCTTCACGCACGTAAACTTTAATCTGACCCTTGTGCAGAATTTTGTTCTCCAGGCGCGGATGACGCTGAGGACTGAAGCACATGCCGAGATCCAATTTATCATCCAAGACATTCGCCAAAACTTCGGCCGAACGTAAACTAAAAATCTCAATTGAAAGCTGATCGCTTTCGGAAAACATTTCGGCGATTTTCGGTGTCAGGATATGTTCTGATAAGAGATGCGATGCGCCAAGCCTATAGTGACCCTGAAAAACGGGAGTTTGCTGAGAAACAAAAGCCCGCAAATCTTCAAGGCTGTGTTGAACCTCCGGCACTTTCTGCATGAGCCGGCGTCCCGCCTCCGTGAGAAAAATCCTTTTGCCGCGTTTCTCAAACAAACTCACTCCGAGATCTCGTTCGAGACATTCGATGCTGTAGCTGATTCCGGATGGACTGATGCGAAGAATTTTGGCGGCCTTACCGACATGTTGGTGGCGGGCCGTCTCTTGAAAATGGATAAGCTGGTCTAATTTCATGCTTTTATTATTCAAATAATTTGAATGATTTTGTAAGGATTATTTTAATTTACTAATATATTCAGCGCTTTATTCTGAGAACAACACATAAGGAGACTTCACGATGAACCGTACCAACAAGACACTAGGAAAGCTTTTCACTCTATTTCTTGCTAGTTCAGGCCTGGCGGCTGCCGGAACGGCACTGGCAGACACTCCGCGCGGGCAAGATGTGCGGCCGCAAGCCGGAAACTGCGAGGTCGGTCCTTTCCACCAAACCATGAAGGCCGGCGAGTACAACATCCTTTGCCAGGAGATGTCAGACGCTGAAAAGTGTTTGGCATTTATCAAAGGTCAGTTTGACACCGAAGGTGGACACCAACCGTTTTCCGATATCCATGTCGAGAAAGCAAAATACTGCATGGACGCACTGCAAAAAGCCCTTCTCTTGGGAGACATCTAATGTCGAGCCAAGCACAGGTTTTTCCGATAACCGAAAGTGTGAAACGAAGACTCGTAAAAACACTGCAATCACAACCGGACGTGATTCGTTTTGCGGAAGAACCTGTATTGGCTTCACTCTGCACTGTGCTGGCTCTGCAGTTTGAAATGGGCAGCCGTGAGTTTGATAGGCTTAGCTTATTTTTCAATGTCGATTTGAATGAATTTTCCGAGAATCCATGGCGCAGTGAGATTATTTCATCGGCGACTGAATTTGGCATTCGCTTGTGGATGATGGATGGTCGAAGTCTGTTACCGCGTCATCCAGATCTTGCGAATATTTTATCTTCTGAGTCTTTGGATGCTGATGGGAAATTAGATCAAATAGTCATTTATCCCGCGCGCGTTGCCGCACGCTACAAAGAAGTTGGATTTGATTTGGTGGTGGTCCGGGACTGGTTGTTAACCTCGGCGCTGAGTTTAGACCCGACTCAGCAGGTCTCCTACCTAAAAACCAATCCCTGGGAACTTGAAAACAATATTGCATTGATGCAAGTGAAACTCATGACGCAAAATCAACTCGCCTTTTTTGGAACCCATGACATCGCCGATCATTTACTGGGCGCTGATTTCCATAAGTTTAATGAACTAGAAGGACTTTATCGAAGTGCGCAGCGAATATTGCAGGAGGTTTTTGCAACGGAGTGCTCATCGCATCCTCTTCTCCTTCAGATGAGTTATTTTATAGGGATTCTTCTTGATGACTTAGCGCAGGCCAAGTGGTACGGCTCCAAAGCACACGTCAAGCTAGTTCGTATGGCCTTGCATAGTCTTAAGGAATATAAAGGCAAGAACTTCTATCCAAAGGTTCTTAGTGATTTGCCCCCTTCTTTTCATGTATTGGTTTCCCACCTGCGGGAGGGTGCGTCGAAGCAGTGTCAATTGACTGGTTCCTATATGAATTTTGTCCACGACCTGACGGCATGCCACGTGCCAGTGACGACGGCTGTCTGCTAACCAGTTTTACTTGGAAAATTTAACGAGAAAGTCTAAAAAAGTCTCATTGCTAAGTTGGGCCTTGAAAATTTCAAACTCAGACTTACTCCCCATGCGAAACATCGCTTTCTGGGCTCGCAAACTTTCAGGATTCAAAGAGGATAAATGTTTAGCTAGTTCGTCCACGTGCCGAGTAAGCTTCTTTTCGGTGCCAAAGACTTCATGAATAATCCCAACTTTTTTCGCATCACTTGCTTCTAAAGTTTCGCTAGTTAAAAGAATCTTTTGTGCTGAAGACAAGCCGACCAAGTGAACTAATCTCCTCGTCCCACCAAATCCAGTTGGCAAACCAATTTTTAATTGCTTAAAATCAAGTCCACTATCTTTCGTCGCAAATCTCAAATCACTAGCTAAGACAAACTCTGCGCCGCCGCCAAGTGCCCAGCCATTCTGTTGCATGATAACAGGCACAGGCATATCGATGAGCATTTGCGTGCAATCGTTCACGGTCTTGAAAAAATTCAGGGTAGCGTCGGAGTTTTGGCGATGAGTATGAAGATCTTTTAAATTGCCCCCAGAAAGCCAAATTTTTTGGGATTTGCCCTCAAATGCATGAGCTTCAATGATCACACAGGCAATGGGTTTCTGATCACACATTTCGGAAATTTTTGCCAATTCTTCTTGTAGTTTTGCGGCCATGGTGAAGCCAATGGCATTTCTTGCCTCCGGATCAGAAAGTCTGAGGCGGACGATTTGTTTTTGAACTTGTGTGGTGACTGCGAGCATAAGCCAAGCTGGTGTTATAATGGCAATAAGCCAATTTGAAACAAATGATCTTACCGTACAGGTTTCCGTTGCGCAAAGTTATTTTTTCTACATTTAAAAAAAGTAAGTGAACTAAACAAGAATAGAATTTCCGTACGAGCAAAAGTTTCGTGCAAAAGATTGAGTGTATTGAATGAATAAAAATAAAGAAGAGAAGAATGTCATTCTGGTCGGAATGACCGGAAGTGGGAAGACCGCATTGGGAAGATCGCTGGCCTTAAAGTTGGGAATGGGATTCTTCGATTTTGACGAATGGATCTGTCGAAGAGCGCGCAAGTCCATCGCGCAGATCTTTCAACAAGAAGGCGAAGAGAAGTTTCGACAGCGAGAAAACGATGCAATGATGTTTGTACAGAATATTAGAAACCACGTCATCGCTTTGGGTGGCGGAACCATTCGCGGTGTACTCGACTGGCCAAAGATTTCGCACCTCGGTTGCACGATATGGATTAATACGAATGTCGGTCAGGTGATTGGTCACTTGCTGAAGCACGAATTGGGTCTAAAGCAGCGTCCGCTTTTGGCTGATTTAGCGGATCTGCCACTCGCTGATAAAAAGAAATTGCTCAATGAGCGACTGCCGGCCCTTCGCGAGCAGCGCCAGGCTATCTACAACCTGGCCGACCTTGAGTTTGTACCGACCGAGCGAAGCATAAGATTAAATACGATGCAGCTCGAAGCGCTTCTTATGACTGGTGGGGAAGTCATAAAAGAGGGCGGGGCCGAAACTGGTTTTGCACCCTTAAGCAGCTCCGTCCCAACGGTGAAAGCCCAATCCGTCGTGGTTCCGACGGGTGAAGATCTGCTGATCAATACGGATAACTCATCGGAGTCTTAACGACAATTTGTTGAAATAGAAGAGGCCATGGAAGAGTTTCAAGAACAATTAGACAAGATCGGAAAGATGCCGTGGCGCTCTGCGTTGCTTGGCATGGCTGTGGGATTTGTTCTTGCGAGTTTGCTTTCCCTTTTGATTGGCCATTTTATTTTGCCGACCGAAAAAGATCTCCGCATTGAAAGCAATAGCGCTCAAGATGGAGAGAGTGGCACCATTCTCGACTATCGTACGGAGACTCTAACAGAGATCGACATTCAGCAGATTTTAGATCGCAATATTTTTAACTCACAAGGCAAGTTTCCTGAAGAAGATACGCAAGACGAAGAGGGCGGTCCAGGAATTGTCGAATCGACGCTGCCGCTACGTTTGGTCGGGACGATTTCTGGTGGAAATCCTTACATTGGTATCGCAATCATCGAGAACAAAGAAAAGAACGTTGTGAACTCCTTTATGGTGACTGAAAACATCATGGAATCGCAAAATGCCATTCTCGATGAGATCTATCCGCAGCGCATCATTCTGACTCACAATGGTCGAAAAGAATTTATCAAACTTGACATCAAGAACGTCGTGCGCATCAGTCGAAAAGCAAAAAAAGGCGGCGGTCGTAGCTTGGCTTCTTCATCTGATAGCAATGACTATTACGTGGAAGATGGATTCGAGCGGAAAGGCAGTCAGGTTCGCCTGACTCAGTCTTATAAAGCCGATCTTTTGGGTGCGCAGTTGCAGAAAGTGTTGAAGGACGCTAAGGCTGATCCGCGCACAGGACCTGATGGTCGTGTCAATGGCTGGACGATGAAAAATATCAAGCCCGATTCCATTTATCAAAAAATGGGAATTAAAGAGGGTGATGTCGTCACTGAAGTTAACGGCTACTCACTTAATGATGGTCCCAAAGCTGTAAAAGTTTTGCGAAGCTTACAAAAAGAAGAAAAGTTCAAAATTCGAGTCGAGCGTGGCGGCTCTTCTTTTGATATCGATATGGGGGTGGAGTAGATGCGTGTAGACGTGGCGAATCTCCAGCAAGTTTACGAAAAAAACCGTCAGCATTTTGTCACTGCCGGGCAATATTTTTCCCAGTTCTGCTTGGTGCTCCTGCTTTCCTATACTGTCGCGTCAATATTGAATGTTTTCACCATGGTCATCATTATGTCTGGGTATCAAATGCCTAGTGCAACCGCGGCAATGGGCACAGACTCTGCTCCAGTGGATCTTGATAACCTTCCCAACTATAATCCTATTTTAGAGGCAATACTTGCCCGTAACATTTTTAACTCAAGCGGCGAATATCCTCAGGAGAGCTCCGGAGAGAAAAGTAGGGCAGGTCAATTTGATCCAGACGCTATTTGCGAGAAAACGACATTGCCACATAAATTGCAAGGTATGGTTTACATGAACACGCCTGATTCACTCATCGTGCTGCAAGATCCGACTTACTCGGAAGGTGATGTTTATCGAGCGGGCGACAACATCATTGATCAAGACGGCGTTTCGGTCCATGCGATCGAGCGCTATAGCGTTATTCTGAACAACAACGGCCGTAAAGAATGCATCGACGTTCCTAAGACCATTCAGGTTGAAAATGAAATGGGAAATGATCCGGGTGATTTTGGTGGCGGTGGCGGTGGTGGGGACATGGGTGGTGGCGGTGAGCCGCAAGTTTTTGAACTCATGGCCAGCGAAGTTGAGCAGAGTATGGGTGCGGGTGGTGGAAAGATTGCAGATCTTATCCAAGTTATTCCAGTCGAGGGCCGCGGCTACAAAGTCTTGCGGGTTCGTCAGGGAACTTTGTTTTTCAAGGCAGGTTTACGCAATGAAGACATTCTCAAAAACGTGAACGGAAAAAATATGTTGGATCTCGCAAACGGATCAGCTCTTCTAGAGTCCATGCAGGAAGATCGCGAGATAAGAGTTGAGCTGGAGCGAGCGGGACAACCGCGCACTGTGATTATTAGGATTCGATAGGAGTTGAAGTGAATGCGAGAATTTTAAAATTTGTGTTCGGTATGTCTCTTGGGGTGAGCACGCATGTTTATGCGAATCAGTCTAAAAGCAGCTTACATAGTTTTTACTTCCCGCAGCCTACGGAGCTTAAATCAATTGCTCGCGACTATGAGAAAATAACAGGAAAGAACGTCAAATTTGATCCAGGCTTGGGAGCCGAACAAGTTGCTATTGTTTCGGCTCGACATGTGGATGTACCTAGAGTTGTGAATTTGTTTGCGACTGCACTTGAAGTGGTTGGTTTGTCGGGTGTTGATAAGAAAGATGCGTTTGTCATATCAAAAGCTAAGAATTATGGAGCTACCGGCGGAGCGCTTGAAATTCTTTTGATGGATCTAGTCGGACCGTTCCACGAGAACGGACCTGGCGTTTGTCTGAGTTATCCTGAGCCAACAAAGGTAGACGACCTGATGAAGGCGATGGCCATTACTTCTGCTGAACCTGTCGTTCTTCCAAAGTTTGGAGAGCGTAAAGTAAGGATCAATAACCCGGGAAATCAATTTGGAACAGACTCCTTTCTGAATCTAATGAGTCTTATATCTGAAAACCATGGTTATAAAATGGTGACTCAGAATGGAATTTGGAGGATTGTACCTGCCTCGAATAGCAAAGTAAAAATTGGGGGCGAAAAAGCGACAAGAGTAACTTTGAAATATAAGAAAGATTTAAATTCTAAAGAGTTTGATTCAAAAACTTTTTCAATTACTCGTCAAGGTTGTCAGAAAAATTACGCGTTATGGAATGAAACAAAGAAATCGTCTGGTCAGGTAGCAGAGGTTAAGCCACCTATGCCAGGTAGAACTCTATTAAATGAAATTTCGAAGAAAGAAGTAGACGCCATCTTAGGTGTGCGCGGCGGAAAAATAACCGAGCTGATTCAGTTTGTTCCTGTCGATGGTCGAGGGCTTAAAGCGATGCAGATTCGTCCCGGGACTATATTCCATAGATTAGGCCTCCGTGATGAAGATATTCTTACACATGTTAATGGTAAAAGTACGTTGATCACAGAAAATGAATCAATCTTTTTAAGAGCGATGCAAGAAGAGCAAGAAATAAAAGTTGGCTTTGACAGAAACAATAGACCTCATGGTTTGATTATTCGGATAAAATAGGGGCAGGTATGAAGAAGATTAAATTAGTCATCGTGTTCTTGAGTGCATGTGGGATGCAAGGAAGTTCCTTGTTCGCGCAGTCCGCACCAGTGCCGCCAGCAACGATTGAAGAATCGTCGCCGGAACCAACACGAACGCAGCAACCAGGGCAAGGGCAACAAGCTAAGCCTGCTGAACAGAATTATGTTCCGCCGGTTTCCCCAGCCGCCGGTTCGCGCAATGTAAACACAATCAATAAGCGTACGGCGCCATTGCAAAGCGTGCCCACACAAGGGAGTTCGCAAGCTCAGCCGCCAAGACCGACCGGTAATGTTGGTGGTATTTCTCCACCGGCTAATCAGAATGGTTCGACTACGCCGAGCAGTCCTCCTAACGATCCGATATCGGGTCCGTCCAGCACAGATTCTGAGGTCGATATAGGTGTAAAAATAGATATACCAGAGAAGAAGGGCGCTGAGGCTGTTCCTCCAGGACAAGAACTTGTCAGCATTCACTTTCCTGAGCCGACCGAAATCAAAGATATTATCAAAGCCGTTTCGATTTGGACCGGAAAAAACGTGATCTTAGGTGATCAAGGCATCAAAGGTAAAGTTCAGATTATCTCACCAAGAAGTGTCACGAAAGAAGAAGCGTATCAAGCCTTCTTGTCTGCCTTGAACCTCCTTAAACTGACCACTGTGGAAACAGGCAAAGTCGTTAAAATTATGCCGATCATGGACGCGGTCAAAGGTAACTTAAAAACTTTCATGGGCTCAGACTGGACGCCACGTACAGATGAGGTCATCACTCAGATCGTTCCTTTAAAATACATAGATGCAAAAGCAATTCAAAATACTTTGCGCTCGATGGTGAATCCACGCACGGGTCAGATGATTGCGTACGAACCGACGAACACGTTGATTATCAGTGACAGTGGGTACCGAATCCGCAGTATTTTGGATGTTATCAAGCTTATTGACGTGCAAGGCCAGCAACCACAGGTTTCGATTGTGCCGATCCGCTACGCGGACGCCAAAGATGTAGCCGACAAAGTGAATGAGATTCTGAAATCTGGCGGAGGCAAAGGCGCAGTTGCTAGACCAGGCGGTAGCAGCAGTGGCTTCATGTCTTACAAAATTATCGTCGATGAACGCTCAAACAGTGTCGCTGTCTTCGGACCGCCTCGCACCATTCAAGACGTCAAAGATCTGGTAAAGAAATTTGACATTAAATTGGACGATCCATCGCACCAATCTTCTATTCATGTACGCCCACTGGACTATGCAAGCGCAACCAAACTTGCCGCGACACTTTCAGCATTGGCCAATGGTGGGGCGACCGGTGCCGCCAATAACCAAAACAGATTTCGACGTTTTTCTCCTCCTAATGCTCCAGGTGGACCGGGTGCGTCCAATGTGAATGCTGCCCCATCGGTCGCAAAATTGGATGATAACGTCAAAATCACAGCTGACGAATCGTCTAACTCACTTTTGATTACGGGCAGCCGCGCGGCTTATCAATCCCTCAATACGATCATCCGCAAACTCGACGTTCGCCGTAGCCAGGTTTTCGTGGAGTCCGATATTTTGGATGTGAGCTTGAGTGACAACTTCAAATTCGGAACGTCTGTTTTCGCGGGATATACAAACGACAAATATAATGGTCCGATCGCCTGGCAAGCGGGTGGCGGTATTGGTGAAGTCGCTTTGGCAACGTCTGCGACGGCGATCAAAGACGGTAATGGTGTCGCGAATGCTTTGACTTCGATCGTCAATGCCTTCAAAGAAGATTTGACGGTCGGCATTCTTTCTAGCAAGTCGATCGATATCCCAGGATTGGGGCCGGTCACACCAGGCGCGCTTATTAAACTAATCAAAAGTGACGGAAACACTAAGCAGCTTGCATCGCCTCAGATTCTGACGGCTAACAATGAAGAAGCGAACATCACAGTCGGTGAGTCGAAATACTTCAAAGTTAATTCAGAGCCTTCGCCTACCACTGGTTTGTCGACAACTTCGACCCGCAAAGTTGATGCGAACTTGAGTTTGACTGTGAAGCCAAATATCAGCCACTCAAACTATGTAACGCTCGATATCAAAATCGAAGCGGACTCCCTAGGTAACGTTGGTGTTGGCGAACTTCCGTCGGTCAATACGCGGAAATCGAATCAGATCGTGACTGTGAAGAATAAACAAACGATCGTGGTTTCGGGTTTGATTAAGAACGGTGAGATCGAGGACTACAACAAGATTCCACTTCTGGGAGATATCCCAGTACTTGGGTGGTTGTTCCGTAATACCACGCAAAGCAAAATCAGAAGCAATTTGATGATGTTCCTTACGCCATATATCGTGCATGGTGCCGATGATTTGGCGGATATATATAAATCAAAACGTGAAGAAGCAGATGAATTTTTCTACAAAGTTTATGGTCGCTCCTTCAAGAAGACGCCATTTTATTCCACGATTCCAAACTACCAAGATGGACGTTACGTGGAAGATCCCATTGACCGGATGGAACAAGAGCGTCGCAATCAAATGTTAAAAGAAATGTACGATGCCTCGGCCGCAGAGGATACACCAAACGTTGGACACAATTATCCGATCGACTCAAGCCCGACCACAGTGCCGGCTGGTGTGATGGGTGGTGATGGTGGAGGCGGAAACGGCGGCTCGGACTACCAGCCGATTGAACCGCGTGATATACCAGAACCGCCAGAACAAAATGAACCGAGCGAGCCAATGGATATTGGTGGCGGCGACGAGTAAGAAATTGTGAATAAGTTCAATTGGTCCGGAAGAATTCCAAACCAAGAGAGAAAGTGCAGAAAAACGAATGTCAGAAAGTAATCGACCGACCAATTTGCCACCCATTCCGGTTGTTCCTGCCGAAACTGCTACGGCTGCGCCTGTAGTCGACGCGCCGGAGCCAGAAGTTGAGTGGAGTAACTCGCCGGCGACGAACTTTCGCAAACGCCAAAGTCAATCTCTCGGTCAAATTCTTGTTCGCCAAGCCAGTTTGACAGAAAAACAGCTCGACGAAGCCCTAACCCTGCAAAAAGAAAATACTGAAGGAAAAAAACTCGGTGAGATTCTGATCGAACGTAAGTTCGTGACCGAAGAAGATATGCTTCGGGCGCTAGCCTATCAGCTGGATTTGCCCTTCTATGATCGACTCCCCGTTAATGACATCGATCCGACCTTAGTCATCGATATTTCCATTCAGTTTTGCCGGGATAATCATCTTTTGCCAATCGCCAAGGATGACTTTAACGTCACTGTTGCCGTCGCTGATCCATTGAATGTTTTTGCACTCGATGATTTGCGCTTGATCCTCGCTACGAACATCAACATGGTCGTGACGCCACCGGAAGTCATTCGCAATAGTATCAACCGCGTCTATGAACGCGCGCAAGATGCTTCCCAAAAAGTGATTGATGAGTTGAACGAGCCATCTGCCGAAATCGACGATTTGGAAGAGACGAAAGACTTATTAGAGTCGAGCGATGACGAAAAACCAATTATTCGCCTCGTCAATCAGCTCCTCGCCAGAGCGGTCAAAGAAAGAGCTTCAGATATTCACATTGAACCTTACGAACACGAAATCGCCGTTCGTTTTCGCATTGATGGTAACTTGCAAGACAAAATGCAGCTTCCTAAACGTCACATGGGAACGGTGGCCACACGTATCAAAATTCTGGGCAAGTTGAATATCGCCGAGAAACGGATTCCACAAGATGGTCGTATCTCCATCAAAGTGGCCGGAAAAGAAATTGATGTTCGTCTTTCGACGTTACCGACCTCCCATGGCGAACGCATTGTTATGCGTCTTTTGGACAAATCAACCGGCGCAAAGCGGCTGGAAGATCTTGGCCTCAACGAAAGTTTTTTTCAGGCTTACACGGATGTCATCAAGAAGAAGCACGGCATCTTTCTCGTCACCGGACCAACGGGATCTGGTAAAACGAGTTTGCTATACGCAAGCATGCTTCACATCGCACGTCCCGATATTAATATTTTGACGATTGAAGATCCGGTCGAATACCAGCTCGCGGGTGTCGGACAAACGGAAGTCAAAGATAAAGTCGGTATGACTTTTGGGGCGGGTTTAAGGGCTATTTTGCGTCAGGACCCAGACGTTATTATGATTGGTGAGATTCGTGACGCGGAAACCGCCGGCATCGCCGTGCAGTCTTCGATGACAGGTCACTTAGTGCTTTCCACAGTCCACACCAATGATACTGCGTCCACGGTCACACGTATGATGGACTTTGGTATTGAACCGTTCAAATTATCGTCTGCGCTTTTGGGTGTGGTGGCCACGCGCCTCGTGCGAGTCCTTTGTACGAACTGCAAAATCGAACATAAACCGTTTCCGTCTGAGTTAGAACGGATAGGCTTGAAGCAGGCTGATATTGAGGGCCGCAAAATTTATCAATCGGGACCAGGCTGTGAACGATGTTACGGAACTGGTTATAAGGATCGAATGGGGGTTTACGAACTTCTGGTTTTAGATGATGAGCTTAAAGAGTTAATTGCCAAGACGCAGGACTCAAACGTGATCAAGAAACGCGCGCTCAAAAAAGGCATGCTAACTTTAAGAGACTCGGCCGTAGAACGTGTTCTCAATGGATTGACTTCCATCGATGAAGCTGTGACTCGTACTCAAACCGATGATGCGGAAATTGATCAGATATAGAACTCGTAATTTAGGTTAGAACGATGCCAGTTTATTCGTACAAAGGTTATGACATCATGACCGGCGCTTCCAAGAAGGGTCGCATTGAGTCTGATTCGGCCAAGAATGCCAAAGTTAAACTGAAACGTGTCGAAAAAATAATTGTATCGGAACTCAAAGAAGAACAATCCACAAATAAAGACAAGGCCGAGGCGCCAAGCTTTCTCGACCGTTTTATTCAACCTAAAGTCAAACTGATGGATTTGTCGATTATGACTCGTCAGTTCGCTACGCTCCTCAATGCTCACGTTCCCATCGACGAAAGCTTGCGAGCTCTCTCACGCCAAGTCGATAGCCCGCTTTTGCGCAATATTCTTTCGGAAGTGAAAGATCAGATTTCGGAAGGTAAATCCCTAGCCGATGCATTGGGGAGTTTTCCGCAAACATTTACCCGCCTATATGTGAATATGGTGCGAGCGGGAGAGACTTCGGGCAGTTTGGGCTTAGTTTTAACGCGCTTGGCCGACTACCAGGAGCACCAAATTAAGACTCGTGGCCAGGTTCTGACCGCCATGACCTATCCGGCGATTATGATTTTGGCATCTGGCGGTATCATCATTTACTTATTTGTCAGTGTGGTACCTAAACTGACGAAGATCTTTGATAGTTTGAAGGTGACCTTGCCTTGGTACACTAAGTTGCTCATTGGTTTGTCGAATTTTATGCAGAACTATTGGTATCTCATCATTCTCATGCTTGGTGCTATGTACTATATTTTTGACCGTTGGGTGAAAACGACGGCCGGCAAGAGCAAGTTTGACCGCATTCTCCTGAATCTGCCATTGTTTGGTGGTTTATTTTTGCGGATGAGTGTGTCGAGTTTTACAAAGACACTTTCGACTCTTTTGGATTCTGGGGTGACGATTATTAACGCTATGGATATCACCAAGAATATTATCCCCAACACGGTTATTGCCGCTGTTGTGGAAAAAGCAAAGATTGCTGTCCAAGAAGGGGAAAATTTGGGGGTTGTGATCGAGCGAAGTGGGGAGTTTCCGCCTCTAGTCTCGCATATGATCATGACTGGTGAAAAAACAGGCCAATTAGAGGAAATGTTGGGCCATGTCTCAGTTGCCTACGATGCCGAAGTCGAACGTAAAATAACCTCATTGATTGCTATGATTGAACCCATTATGATTGTGGCCATGGGTGGCGTGACAACCTTGGTCGTTATGGCGATGTTACTGCCAATGTTCCAGGTTATGGGGCAAGTCAGGTAATGTGATTCTGAGGCGTAGTGTAGTCATTCAGAGCGAAGCGAAGAATCTCATTTGGATTAGTTTTTAGTAATAACGAGGAGCCGAATATGAATCTGAGAACACTTAAAATGAAACTGATGCGTCCATTCTCGCATAGAGAGCGGGCCTTAACGCTCATCGAAATTATTATCGTCGTTACGCTATTGGGAACATTGATGACGATTATTATTCGCACGATGACTACTCAGCAAGAAAACGCGCAAAAAGA
This sequence comes from Oligoflexales bacterium, assembly GCA_041740975.1. GTDB lineage: Bacteria > Bdellovibrionota_B > Oligoflexia > Oligoflexales > JALZUQ01 > JBGSKV01. The sequence continues at coordinate 59,366 of JBGSKV010000064.1, forward strand.
TCAAGCAAAGTTGGGGATGACAAGTTTATCTCAAGATTTGCAAATGTATAAATTAGACAATGGAAAGTATCCGACGTCCGACCAAGGTTTAGCGGCTCTTTTGTCTGATCCGGGTGGAGCGCGAAAATGGCGTGGACCATATTCTGAAGAAAAGAGAATCAAGGATCCTTGGGGTTTTGAATACTCATACGAATCTGATGGGCGTGAATACAAATTGATTTCTGGCGGACCTAACGAGGAAGTGGGCGATGGTGACGATGTCACTTATCCAGAAGAAGCCGAAAGCAAAGAGTAGCATCCTGGGATGATAAAACCCCGGAAAATTCTTAAAAATCTCGCATTGCCAACTCATTCTGAGAGTGGATTCACTCTTATCGAAATTATTATGGTCGTGCTCGTCTTTGGTATGATGTACATGGCGGCGCCACGCATCAATATTTTTGGCACGGACATCAATACAAAACTTTCGTTGCTTCGATCTGATTTTCGCAGTGCCTACGATATGGCTGTGATTAGCAATAAACCGTATCGCTTGGTTTTCCATTTTGCGTCCGGTGACTATTGGTTAGAAGAATCCAGCTCTGAGCAAATTCTTCTAGGCGACGATGGCATCGACAAAGATCCCTTTGGTGAAGAGGCAGAACAAAAAGAACAAGAGTTCGAAGACGAATTCGAGCAGTACATCGATATCACTGGTCGCGAGAAGCTGGACGACGAATCAAATAACGAAACGCCGGTGGAAACCCCACTTATCGCTGCCAAAAACAAGCTCAAAAACTTGCGCATTCCAAAGTGGACCATCGTTGAAACCGCCGAGTGGGGCAAAAGATCACTTGGTCCCGGATTGCTCATTAAAGGGATGCGGGCCTGGCATCATAGTGAGTATCAGTCTCTGGCGGAGCTTGGTGCAGACGGTCGAGCGGCCGTATATTTTTTGCCTCGCGGCTACATAGAACCGGCTTATATCCACATCGCCTACAATGATGGCAGCAATAATGTAGATGAAAAGCAAAAACCGTATACACTATTAGTTGATTCTTACGCAGGAATTGTTGATGTGGAAAACGAAGAAACGGAGATTGACTTCAAGTCTCCGGATCCAAAAAAATATTAGATTCCTCGCGCCCTTTGATGCGGTTCGCCAGGCGAGTTTCACTTTGGTTGAAGTGATTTTGGCCGTCGGCATCATGGCGACTTTTCTTGTTCAAATTGCATCTGTTCAGGGCAACTCCGTATATTTTGCGGAGTATGGTCGCAATGTCATGAAGGGTACATGGCTCGCGAAGCAACTTATGTCTCAGGTGGACTATCATTATCATGTCAAACCATTTGAAGCCTTGAAGGGTGTGGATGTCACTAAGGGTGAATTCGAGGGGGTCGAAGATTTTACTTATGATCTCGTGATCGAGGATTTCCCTCTACCTATCTCAAGTATCGTTGCCAATAGCCTTACGGGTGGTGGTAGCCAAGATGACGACGATCCCATTAAAGATGTCAGCAAGGATGGGTTGACAGACCAAGTCGACTCGACAGTCAGAGAATTCTTAGGTGATGAAGTCATGAAGTTGGCCAGAGTTACCGTTTATTGGCCCGAAGGCGCCAAACGAAACTCGGTTACCCTTAGCTATCTTATTGCCAACTTAAAGAAAATTTCCGAAGTCCTTTCCCAAGTCGGTGCAATGTCGGGCACACCAGCATCAACGGGTAGTCCAAATACGCCCAACACGGGGTCTCGACCCTCAGGGCGTGGCACTGGTGGTGGCAACTGATGAATAAAAAGTTTTCATCGCAAAGCGGATTTACCTTATTAGAAGTCATTTTGAGTGTGTCGATTTTGGTTGTGATGGCAATTGGGGCATCGACACTGTTACGAGCAAGTTTCGACATGAAATTTGCATTAAGTCAGAATGCGCAAGTTACGCAAAGTTTATCGCGCGTCATGCAGCGGTTATCCAAAGATATCGAACATACTTATGTCATTAACTCGCGAGACGAAACTCGATTTAGTATTGACCGATACGGTAAAACTATTTTTCGCTACCAAACGTCTGACGGTGGAAAACTCTCATTGACGACAATGAGTCATATTCCGGTGCGTAAAAATGCCAAAGAATCAGATCTCACATATGTGGTCTATGAACTTAGAAAATCGGAAGAATATCCGGGTCGAACGCATTTGTTTCGCGGAGAGGCTAATTTCGTCAGTGATGATTTCAATATCGATCCACCTATGGAACTGTTGGCTCGTAACATAAAAACTATGAATTTTGAGTTTTGGGACGGAGACCGTTGGCTGAAAGATCGTTGGGACTCATCTGAGGGTGAGATGCGAGATAAGATTCCGCACATGGTTCGCATCAAGCTAGAGGCTTGGGATGATGATCCGGCAGAAGGTCGAGGCGGCGTCGGTGAAGAGAATGATTCGACCGATGCCCTGCAAACTATAGTATACCTTTCGCGCGCCAGTGATTTTAGTGAAGTTAAGCAGGGTGCTGCAAACATTAAGTGGTATTAATGATGGGACCGACGGAACAACATATAAGACCGAAGCAGGTAGGTTCACCAGGTGAACGAGGCGTAGCATTGCTTATTGCGATTATGGTTGTCGCTATGATCACTATTTTTTCAACCGATCTCATCATAAACTCGCAGATTAATTTGGAGCAGGCTGTTTCCGGCAGAGATACTCTGAAAGCCGAGTACAATGCAAAATCAGGCCTAAATTTGGGCTTGTTTTTGATTCTCGTCGATCTGGCGCTAGACAAATTTCTATCTGGTCCTGCGAGCCCTATCCCCCAAAAAGCTAACGATGCGATCGGCGATATTTGGACGGTACTCAATGGCATGCCCATCGGCAGCGATACGGCCGAATTAATGGATGGCATGAAAGAACAGTTCGGCTTGAATGCCCTGCGTGATGAAAAACTTTTGGGACAGATTAAAGAGATTGAAGGAAGCATCACGACGACAGTAGAAGATGAGAGCAGTAAGATAAATGTTAATTTTTTGGCGCAAGGTCGCGGTAGCGAAGTCGTGTCAATGTTAGAATCACTTTTTAGTTGCGCGGCTGAGAAAGACTTTTTGCAAAGTAAGAAAATCAATCCGGTTGAACTTTCCTACCGCATTAAAGATTGGGTCGACAGCAATAAGGATGCAGAGGCGCAGGCTGGTTATGCCGATGAGGACGAGTTATATCAACGTCGCGTCCCGCCTTATCGGGCCCAAAACGCGCCTTTTGATTCGGTTGAAGGCCTGCGAATGATTGATGGGTGGGACGACGAAATGCATGCCGTCTTTAGTCCTTATATCACCGTCTTTCCTTTGCAGAAGTTGTCGCAGGATAAGCCCAAAATGAATATCAATACGATGCCTCGTGCACTTTTAAATTGTTTTTTTCCAAGAGGACGCATCGAATGCAAAGACAGTTTTTATGAAATCATGGGCTTGCGAGATGAGGATCAGTCCGCTCTAGTCAGTGAGCCGCGAGAAATCGCCGATATGTTACAGCGTTCGTTTTGTTACAAACCTGACGCATCTAAGAAGGAAACTTGGTTCACGAATACGACCAACACGTTTAGGATTACGGCAGAAGGATCTGTTGGAAATTATAGCAAGAAGCTTATCGTGATTGTCGAACGCAAAATCCCTGGAGCTTCTGGCTCAACCCCCTCTGCAACAGGCGCTGGCGGTGCCATGCCTATCGTGGCCGATCCCTCGCAAGATCTACCGGCGAACATTTTATACTGGCAGATGAATTAGCAATTCATCTTATTTTTATGAAAAATCAATAAAATGGACCGGCAACGCGACGCCAAGCCTATCGATGTGGTGGTTTGACATAGGTATGCCAAGCAAGCGATCATATAAGGTAAGTAGTCGCCTCAAAAAGAAGTCTTTTCGATCCCATTAAGGATTAGATCATGCAAAAAGTGATTGGCCTGGATTTAGGAACTTATTCCATCAAGGCTGTTGAAATTATTAATACATTCAACTCGTATGAGATTTCCAATTTTTACGAGAAGATTGTTCCATATGATCCAGACACCCCGCGCGAAAGAATTATTCCGAACATTATGGAACTTCTCTTTCACGAAAATAATCTTACGGAAGCCGACCGCATTGTGACGGCGATGCCCGGACAATATATTTCCAGTCGTATCATGACGTTCAACTTCAGTGACTCTAAAAAAATAGAAGCCGCAGTCGCTTCGGAGCTTGAAGACTATGTTCCTTTTCAAATGGACGAGATGATCGTTGATCAGCAACAAATAGGCCAAATCGATAAGAAGACTGTCGTACTTGCGGTCATGACACGTAAAGCTTACCTCGCGACATTTTTAGATAACTTGAAACGTATCAATATTGATCCTCGACTCGTCGATATTGATAGTTTGTCCTTTTACAACCTGTCTTCCACAATGGATTTGAAGCCTGGTACTTGTACCGCGCTTGTGGACTGTGGACATGAAAAAACTTCGGTTTGTATCGTAAAAGACGGTGTATTGCGAATGTTTCGCTCGATCAACCTGGGTGGGAAGTTTCTCACGGAATTCTTGATGCGTGACTTGGAGATGACCTATCCGGAAGCGGAGGCTGCCAAGCATCGGGTGAGTCGAGTCATCAACAAAGAGTCGGAAATCGCGGAACTCAGCCCGCAGGATCATGAGATTGCGTCGCGGCTGACGTTGAGTCTCAATACAATTGTAAAAGAACTCGGCCGAACGCTCTATGCCTTTAAAACTTGGGACAAGACCCCAGTGGATTTGCTTGTTTTGAGTGGTGGCACGGCGCAAATTTCCGGAATCGACCGCTATTTCTCCGAGCAGCTTATGCTGGAAGTGAAGTTAAATCGCCTCAATGAGACAAGCCTCAAAATCAATCCGGATTTGACAGAGCATATGACGATTATGCCCCAAAGTGTAGCGATCGGTATGCGAGCAATCAGCTCTATCAAGCGGGTATCGCAAATCAACTTGCGTCGTGGTGAGTTCGCCTACGTACAAGACTATGAAAAACTCATGCGCTTTGGAGGCGTAGCGACCTCTTTGTTCTTTGCAGCGGCCTTACTTCTTTGCTTAAGCTATGGCCTACATTATGTCGTCTATAAACATCGGACGAGCAAGATTCAGCAGCAGTTTGCTGATTCCTCTGAAAAATACTTTCGCGCCAATCAGATTCCTGTTGATAAAAACTTCAAAACGAAAAAGTTTCCGGATCTGCGCAAGACAGTGAAGCAAAGGTTTCAAACTGAAATTTCTGACCTGTCAAATTCGATTCAGAGTTTTCAAGAAGACAACCAGGGAAGCCACGCCTTGATTGCGTTATCGGAAATCAGCAAATCAATTCCGGCGGACATAAAGGTCGATATTACGGGATTTGGTTTTGATGTCAGTAAAAAAGGCGAAGAAACGATCACCATCGACGGTGAAACTGACGGATTTGCCAACAATGAAAAAATTCTGGGCGTACTTAAAAAGACTCCAGGGCTTGTCGATGTCGTCAGTAAGCGAGCCGACAAAAAACCTGGCGATGAATCTAAGATTCGATTTCAGGTTAGCGCCAAGTTTGATCCGGATTTTGACTATTTGAAGGAGCAGTAATCTGTGAGTGCGTTAGCGGGTATATCCGAGCAAATTAAAGATCGTTTTCAAGACATAAGCGAAAAAGCTCGTCAGCGAGTTTTTGGTGCGAATAATGAAAACCTCGACTTTTTCATCGATAGTTTCAATAAGTTTGACACTCGCCGTAAAGTCATTGCCGTCTGTTGTGTAGTAGCAGCGGTTCTTGTGATTTTTCTTGGTGTTTTTACAGTGTATTTTGCCGGAATTCGCACTCTCAAAGTTGAACTAAGCAATAGTCTAGCCTCTCTCCGTGAGCTTCAAAATAATGTAAGTGACTTCGAAGCCGAAACTTCGCGATTTCGGACGGTGACTTCTACGCTTTCGGGTGCGACTTCTCAGTTCAGCGCCAAGCCTTTCTTTGACGAGCTTTCGAAAAAGATAAACGTAAAAATCGACTCCATAGATGAGAAGCCTGAAGACTTTTTGGCGTCCGATCCTTTGGCGAAAAAAGGCTTTCGGAAAGTTAACGTCGAGATGTATTTTAAAAAGATTTCAATCCCGCGACTTCTCGAGTTCATTAAAGAGGCTGAAAAATCAAACCGATTTTTGAAAGTGACAGATTTGAAGATCAGGGAAATTTATGGCGGCAGGCTGTATTTTTCAGTGAATTTGACGATTCGTGGTTATGCGGGAAGGGGATAGCATGGCAATTAAACTAAACTGGCATAGTGCAAAACTTCAAAAGTGGGCAGCCTTCGGCGTAGTATTTGCTATGAGTTTAGTATTTTTTGTTTTTTTAACGTTTCCCTATGAAATTTTTAAGGAAACATTATCGAACAATATTAAGCGGCAAACAGGCCTGGACGTGAGTATCGGCGAAATGGGTATGAGTTTTCCGATTGGCGTCAAGCTGAGTGATGTCAGCATTACCAAGCCGGGAACACCCCGAAAAGTTGATCTTGATACGATTCGACTCAACGTTGGAATCTTGCCATTTTTAATTGGCAAACTTAGCATCTACATTAATATTGACGCTCTCAATAGCAAGAAAGAAAAAGGTGAATTCGATATTGCCATGAAAGCCGGCATTTTTTCGCTGCTATTCAAAGGGCAACTTTCGCTATCATCTTTTGAGCTTAATGCGAATAAGTTTGAAGTCGAGCAGATTGCCAGCC
>JBGSKV010000065.1:0-2625 GCA_041740975.1 Oligoflexales bacterium
TCTTTTTCACCGATAAGTCCAAAAAGATTAATAACGAGCAAAACTCCAACTACAGAAAGGCCAACGATGATTGGCTTTTTTTGAGTAAGTTCTTTGATCCTCAGTTGATGCTTTTTCCAGTCGATGGATTTAATCTGAACTAGAATATTTTCTGCGTTCATTTCTATTCTCCCTTCTTAGGGCTGGTAGATGCTTCGTCTGATTCCATCGCTAAGATTACGTCGCTGCTTGAAGAAGTGTTTTTAGCGACAACGCGAATCAATGTTTCGCTGACGCCCTTTCCTTTAGGAAACAAAGTGGTCTCGTCACTCTGAGAGAGAATCGCTAAGTTTGGATCACCTACGGTAAGATGCCGTACATCAACTTCAATATTCTTTTTCCAGCTCGTGTTCGTGAGCTTAAAGACATACCCGTTAAATGGAGAGCCCCGATAAATTCGGATCAGCTCAGCTCGCGCGCTGGAATTTTTTGACGGGAAGCTTTGCGAGACACGAAAAAGCTTGTATCCCGATACGGCGTCATCTCGAACCATCGCCTTTAGCAGTTCGACTTCAGAAATGACGGGAGCATTCTCGGAATCTCCAGCTTCTGCTGATTCTCTGGATTTGAAATCGTACAGACCATCGGCGGCAGGATCATTGGGGCTTACAATAATTTTTGTCCTCACCACCGATTTATCAACTAGAAAGAAAATGACTTCGTTAACTCCATTCGTAAAGCGCGGAGTCACTTCCAGATCTGTGTAACTCGGATCAGATGCATTCGCAGGTTTGATCTGAAGTTTGCTTGCGCCGGAGATTGTTTGAACCGCCTTCGAAAAGCGAAAAATTGTCGGCCCTCCATGCTTGATGCGAACTTGCTCAGTCCCTGTGCCGTAAACTACAACTTTTGCCTCCGCACGGGATACAAGCAGGAACACCAGTAGAAGAATTCCGACGAGGTAAGTTCCAAATGCAATTTTGAAAGCAACTTTTCGAAAAAGCATTTTAAGGCTCTCAATCTCAAAATTAAGTCCCTGATCCAGATCAATTGATTTGTTATCGACCATTTGTTTTCCCTCCGTTGGCGCTTGGCTTAAATCCATCAGCTCGCCCGCGCTTAAGGCTCGTGATTTCGAGATACCATTCCTTGCCTTTAACTGGAGGGACGAGCTTCATCAGCATTTCAATGACCTCGTCCACATGGCCCACGCTCTCGCTATTGGTGTATCTCTCTCTTTGAGCTATTGCGGTGACCTTGTAGAATCCCTCGCCGGTCGCAACGACTTCGCGATCTGTAATCCGCAAAATCTCAGAAATGTTTTCGCTCTTAACCGTCTCGCGCCACTCCCTCGCTTCTTCTTCAAACTGAATCTGAAGTTGAGGGGTCATGAAATTGGATAAACGCTTGTACTGCTCATCAATGTTGGCCGCATTCACGTTCCCGAGCATACTTAAGAAGCTAAGAGCTGCGTTGACCACATAAGTGTCTGACACCGATTGTGGAGACGCGGTCGTGAAGTCCATTACACCGGGAGCCAGGATATATTCTTTTTCTCGAAGCTTTGTTTCAAGACCGTGAATCTCAAACCTGGCGAGAGCAAAGTGCATGGCAAATGCAGCAATATGGATTGCGAGAATGTACTGCAACGTAAGGCGCTGCTTTATCATCGCCGATTTAAAGGCCACGTACTTTGGCAGAATGCGAAGATCTACACCTTGGTAGACACCGACAGGTGGCACTGCCACCTGTGCAGCTTCAATTCCCTTATCCATCGCTGTTAGCATCTCGTTTACCTTTCCTTTTAGGTTTCGCATCAGGACTTGGACTTTGGGGCTCACTCCTCTCAGCAGCATGGTTTTGAGCAATGACATCCAGGTACTTGCGAGGCAAAATCCACGTTTCAACGCGCTCAATGATCCAGTAGCGACCATCTCTAGATAGTTTTGCGCGAGTATTGAAATTCGGTTTCCGGTCATATGTTTTTGCCCCTTGTTCGTCGGTTTGGTTGTCCATAGTTCTCCCTCTTGGTTTGTTGTTGTTTTCATTTCTTCCTCTCAATCTGAAAATCTGCGGTCGTTGCTCTTCGGATTCACAAGGCCGGGAAGCTCCATCCGAAGGCGTGAAAAGGGCCAGTGAAAGAAAATTCCTTTTGGATATTTCTTTTTAATCACTGGTCCCAACCCCAGGCACAGGCTCAGCAAAGTGAACATCGTTCCCCACGAGTAAAAGAGAACGCCGAAGACAAGAATGATGAAGAGCGCGATGAACACATCCGACAGTTCCCAAATATCGAAAACCATAATTGGCGAGTCGATGGTTTGGCTCACCAGGGATGAGTATTTTGCCTTCAAGAGTTCTTGCTTACGCATTTAAACTCCTCTCGCTCACAATATGATTTTGTGAAAACACTCCGCCACCACCGCCGATGTCGAAAATGTTCTTAACCCAAGTGGGAGCCGTGCCGAGGACAAGAGCCGCAACGATACAGAGCACAGCAATTCCAAATCGCTGCTCTTTCAGGTTCCAGCCAGCCGACATCACACAGAGCCCCGCAAAAATTCGCGCGCCCCACGAGAAGAGCACCGAATCCACAATACGAAGCAGCGTTCCCGCAGCTTCGAGTTTGTCGCTGGCATCAGCTCC
>JBGSKV010000066.1:0-6259 GCA_041740975.1 Oligoflexales bacterium
GGAGAGCATGGATGTCGTTAGCCGAAAGGATCAATCCAGCGGCAAAGGCGACTTGAGGCGCATGGTGGATAACTCCGTGAGGATGGTTATGAGCGCGGTCCGAGATAATTAGCTACGCCAATTCAGCTCAACATATTTACCGTATAATTATGCACTTGAAATGGCGCTCTCGGTTTATCGTCCCCACCGACGCTGAACTTGAAGGGCAATACCGCGCCCAAGGCTTGTGTTCACAGGACTTCCAAATAAAGTTTGATCACTGTAGCTTAGCGTTCCCGCCCATTCGTCATTTGCGAGATAACTCGCTGACAAAACGGCCGTTGCATATCTTTCCGCAGCACCAGAAGTTTTTGATTGGTTTGATTCGATATCAATTGGGTCTTCGTAGGTCAACGTGATGGAAGAGCCTAAACGGTAGTCTTTTGAGTTGAAACCACCGCCGACGCCGAGGTTTCCGCCAAGGCCGGGCTTGAGAGTTCCGGAAATTTGCGAATTGCTGACGACTTTATCGAATGAACGATGAACTTCTAAAGAAGAAAACACATCCCATTTACCAAGTGCCTTCGTTAGTAATGTTCCTAAGCCGAGCGCCCAGAATCCATTCCCGCGACTATCAAGGCCGCCGACTTCTGAATCAGCTCTCGATTTTCCGGTCGGCAAAGTGATTTGTAAAAAACCAATCCCTTTTGGACGATACGGATTGTAGTCCCAATCAGGAAGGTATTCGTAGCCAATCATCGAAGCGATATCGCCAAGGCCTGAGTAATTTGAATCCATGTGCGTTCGTTGAATTACCGGAATGGCTAAGCCCGCCTGCCAGCGATCCGCAAAAATATGAGCCCCTTCGATTCGAAAAGTTTGAACTTTTTGGTGTTCGTCCCATTTTCTCCAAATACCTTGGGAATCGACGTTATCAACCGCAACTTCGGTCATTGCATACGATGTTGTTAACAGAGCCTTATCGTCACCCGCGATCACTGATGGTGCTGCGAACCCGCCACCGCAGCAGGCTGCGGCGAAAACATTTTCGGAAATAAGTAGTGAAACGAGAAAGCTAGAAAGTAATCGGAATGACTGCTTCATCCTTGATCTCGCTTCCTTCTTTGATCTGAAATTTCAGTTCCCACTCGCCGGGCATGATAAAGAAAACATTCGATGCTCGGTAAGTTCCGACTTCAATTCGTGTAACGGTTGTGGGACTTGAACCATGTCCCATGCCCGGCATCCACAAAATCAGTCGAGGAATGCTGGCCGCATCAGTTTCGATGGGGGTTTGATCGTAAGAACTCAGGCGATATGTTTTAAATACTAAACTTCCCATAGCTGAAGCTGTGGGTTTGGTTTCCCAATTCCAAGTGACACAATATCCAGAAACAGAAAACGCATTGGCACAAGTTGCTTTACTTTCCTGTTGGGACTGTTCACCGCTGGTGCCATTTTCTCCTTTAATGTACTTTGGCTGCGCGCAGCCGGAAGATAAAATAATCGAACTTGCCAACGTAAATGCTGAAAGCGTTTTACCAAACATTCTTTTCTCCTCTTGAAATCACGCAGCCAAGCGCTCGTCCTTTCGGCGTTTTTACCGGGCGACTATTTTGAATGTCGTCGATTGCCTCTCGAAGATATTTCCTGTCGGCTTTGTCAAAATGTTTACTGCTCGAGACGCCGCCCTGATAGGCGATTTCTCCGTTCGGTCGAACCACGAACGCGTGCGGAGTCTTAGCCGCTTGGTAGCGATTAGCCAATTCAGATTTCTGATCTTGCAGAATTGGAAATGGTAAATTTGCTTTTTTAAAATAAGGAACCGATAGGTCTGAACCCTCATCAATATTTGAATGAACGGCGACAAACGAAAATTCGGGAAAATCCCTCCGAAGCCCTTTCAGTTCTTGAATATGGCTATCCGAGCACGGACATTTCGCAGATAAAAAGACAACGACCATAGCCTTCTTAGATTCGGCTGAAACGGTCACGTTAGATGACGGCTTAAAGAGATCATTCCCGTTAAGTTCAGCTAGTTGCGGCGTGGCATATGCCGAGACCGAAAACCAGACGGATAGTATTAAAAATAGTTTTATTCTCATAGCAGACTCATAGCAGATCCAGATGCTTTATGCCAGTGCAACAAGTTGTTGCGGCGACGTTCCTGTAGTCGCCAAAGGCCTTAAACTGCGATATGAAGTTTTCCTATGTCTACGGTGACCAATTTAAATTCAGATTTCATGACTCGCGTGCTGCGACCGAAGGGCTCGATTTCAGCTATTGCTTTCAAACAAATTGGAAAGTCCGTCGCGACTTTTTTTCGATTTCCTAGTCTTCAGGCCGATTCTGAACTCGCAAAACTTGTGTGGTTGGTTCGCTTGCGATGGATGGCTATAACACTTTTCTTTTTGTTGGCAGGGCCAGGGTTGGTGTTCGGCTTACTAAATCGAACGACGTTTCCTATGTTTATTGCCGTCATTGGTGTTCTGTTTTTGTTCAATCTTCTGACGCAAATGATTTTCGTCGAGCCCAAGAAGAGTGTGAGTCAGCACTTTATTTGCTTTCAACTTGCTCTAGATTTACTGGTTCTTTCTGGCCTGCTCTCAATCACGGGTGGATTTACGAATCCCTTTGTAGGCCTCTTTCTGCTGAACGCATCGCTAGGTGGAATTCTCATTTCAAAGAAGCTTGGTTGGCCCTTTTTGCTGCTGACTCACACTTTGCTTGGTTTGCTTCAAATCGGTCACATCGAAATGAACCCAGCTAGCGTCGATGCGACGCTATTGGGATACATGATTGTATCTCATGCCCTTGTCTTTTCATTCTGGCTCGTGATGCGATCCCTTGGAAGCTATCTCGAGCGACAAAGTGAAACTCACGCGCAAGCTCGAATTCATCTGGAAAAGCAAGATCGCCTTCGTGCACTAGGTTCACTGGCGGCTGGTTTTTCGCACGAATTTGCGAGCCCCCTTAATACCACAAAATTGAGACTCGAGCGCTTGAAACGCAATGGCACCTCAGAGAGTTCCTCGGAAGATATTACGGAAGCTTTGGCGTCGATTGAGTCATGCGAACAAGTGATTCACCAAATGAATTCTTCGCAGCTCGACGCTCGAGACTTTCACCTTAAGGCGGTGAAAATAAAAGATTTGCTAACGGATGTCATCGAATCTTGGAAAGAAGAGCACCCAAGTGCTCAATTGCTTATTGAGATATTGGCTGATGAAGTTGTCCAAGTGCCACCCGTAAATTTCGCGCAAGTGGTTCTAAATCTTTTAGACAATTCGTTCGAGGCGAATCCATCAAAAGAAATCACGATTCGATTTGAGCTATTCGAGAATCAATACTCCCTGACCGTCGAAGATCAAGGTGACGGATTTCCTGATTCAATACTCGAGAGAATTGGCGAACCCTTTGTGACCACGAAAGTGAACGGGACGGGCCTAGGTCTATACGTGAGTCAGCTTTTTAGCCAATCGTTGGGCGGCGATATGATTCTGTCTAATATTGCAGGGTCTGGCGCTCGCGTTTCGTTATGTTGGCCGGTTGCTCAGGCCGAAGGTACACGCCTATGAAGAATCGAGTGTTGATTCTAGAGGATGATCTGCGACTGGCAAAAAGCCTTTCACGCGAATTCGAAGACCATCACTACGATGTGGAAATCGCAGAATCTATTTCGGACATTCAAACTAAAAGTCAGTTTGGTTTTGCCGTAATAGACTTAAGACTCAGTGGTGGCGAGTTCGGTTTAAATGCGATTGATCTGATTCTTACAAGTTCGCCTGCTTGTCGAATCGTTATACTGTCTGGCTATGGCAGCATTGCGACCGCTGTCGAAGCCGTGAAGCGAGGCGCTGTTGATTATATGACGAAACCCGCAAGTTTCAAAGACATCGAGGCAGCTCTACTTGGAAAACGCTCAGCACCACTTCCAGATTTTAAAACGCAGTCGCTTTCGGAAGTGGAGCATGGACACATCGATTTTGTTCTCACTAAAAATGAAGGAAACATCTCGAAGACGGCTAAAGAACTTGGTCTTCATCGACAAAGCCTTCAAAGAAAATTAAAGAAATACACTTAAAATGAACGGAGAAAAAATGAAACAAACTTTGAAATGGGCTTTGGCCCTCCTAGCGATTGGAATCAGTTCGGCGCAAGCAGCCCCGAACTCAGAAACTATCAAAAAAACATTGGAAAGCTTCCCGACGTGCGGAAACTTTGTACGCTTTGATGAGAAGAACGTCTACACGGGATTTGGCCCCTACTGGACAAGTGCTGCAAAACCTCGGGTTCCATCGCCCGCAAAAATTTGGGTTGCTTCGCTTGATGGCGGTACTCGCACCGAGCTTGCCACTCTAGATTCGGCAAAAGATCTTTTCACAGATGGTGATTCGACCTATGTGCTGACCTATTCAGGAATCGAAGAATGGAACCTGAAACAAAAAATACGCACGGCACTTTATGCCACCTCCAATCAATCATCGCCTCTGGGTGACGAACAGCACGCTCAAGCTTTCGCACGCTACAAAGATAAAGTTGTGATCGCTCATGGACGCTTAGGTGTTTCATTTTTTGATCTCAAATCCAAAAGTGTGACGAACCAAATTCCCCTTGCAGCAAATCAACGTGGACTTGAATCAATGGCTCAAGGTGTTTCGATCTCGGGCAAATATGCCTACGTTGTCCTCGATAGCTACACGCTTGTCGGCGATCGCGAGAAACCCGCTTTTCGCGGTATCGCGGTAATCGACATGGATACAGAGACTGTCGTTTCTGAGCTTGATGGCATGGACCCCGGAGCTGACAGCGTTGTCGCTGACGGTAACCGGGTGATTGTCAGTTTCTACGGGCAGCCACTTTGGAAATACTCAGCTCAATCGTTGCTTGCTCGCACCTTGCCCCAACCATTGAAGCGTATTTGGAAATTTCCGGTCGATGGACGTGGGGCTGGTGCCGCAGCCGTTGATGACAAATACTACTACACTTGTTTTTCAAGACTCCCGCTTCCGGGCGAAGGCTCTTACTATAAAAAAGTTCCGATGGTTCTTGATCGCCGTGTTTTGATGTTGGATTAAAAAAATAGATTAAAAGGAGAAAGTTTTATGAAAAAAGTTATTTCGTTTTTTGCCGCTGTTCTGGTCGGTTGTCTGATCCAGAATGTAGCATCGGCTCATGGCGGAGGCGCTCATCCACCCCTTACGGGTCATCTGCCATTCAAAAATAATACGCTTCACGTTCATGCAAGCCTCCCGAATCCACCCGCAGTAGGGACAGGCTCAGTTGTCGTCTTAGAAACAAAGGACGCAAAAACACATCAGAATGTCGAGATCACTGACAATGTCGAAGTGGCTTTGTTCATGCCTGCAATGGGACATGGCTCAGCTCCGACACAAGTTGAGCGTGTGCTTGATGCGAGCGGAAACATTCAACCCGGAGTATACAACGTGAAGAACGTTTATTTTACGATGGCTGGCGACTGGGAAGTTCGAGTTACGTTAACCGACGAAAAGGGTATTTCTGAGACTCAGAAATTTGATGTGAAGCTTGATGGCGAGCACGGCGGTCATCAGCATTAGTTTTCGAACAGGAAGAAGAGGCCTTTGCGGTGCCTCTTCTTTTTTCTCATTTCACTTACCTCCATCTGCTTTGAATAGTGAGTTTTGTTGAATCTTAAAAAGTTGTGATTGGTCGTTGTTGAGCTTCTGCGCATACCCAAAGCGCGGTACCAACAAAACGATGCGCTGGTGTCGGCTACAATTTGCTGATCAGAAACTGTGATTGCCTATACCGTTTGAGATCTTTCGTTGGAGAAAAATGGAGATTTCAATTCATCGAGTTTATCGAAAATAGCTTTTCACAGACCATCACATTCGATTTGAAGAAAAATTGTCCGTTTTTCGACGAATTCCCTTCGAGCCAGTTAAGTACCCAGCTAATTTTCGGCGAGATTTCGACAGCTAAAAATCAGCCCATCGTTCAATTCACGAGTTCTCGACGAATCGACTTTTGCCGCACTCACAATTCAAAATCAAAACTCAATCTTTCCAACTACTTAGCCTGTGATCCGCTCTGGTGGCTTCTTTGCAATTCTAAAAGATGAAAGGACTTAGAAATGTCCTTCACTATAAGGAGAGCAAAAAAATGAGTACGTTAAGAACTTGTCCCCGATGCAACGAGCGAACATTCGAAAAGCTTGTCACCCATTCACACTGTCTGTGCTGCAACTACGCGCCTGATCTTCTTACCTATAGAAAATCAAAATCATCCGGCGATGAGC
>JBGSKV010000067.1:0-2048 GCA_041740975.1 Oligoflexales bacterium
GCTTGCCGGACTCGCTCATGAATCATAGTGGTCATAGAAACTCCAAATGGTTTCGGATTTACGTTTGCCTGATAACAAACAAGATTCGATGAACTTGCGTACCAGGGAAGTGCCATTCACAACAATAACTCGTCTAATTTGGCGTAAGTTCTCAGTGTGTTGAACAAGATTCATAGTTGGGTTCCGAGCGACTCAAGCCGGGACAGTCGAGCGTCCCAGTTAAATTTAGGTAGACTTTATCTTTTCCATTTAATCAATCAGATCTGAGAAAAGTAAGCATCATACCTTGCCAGGTTGATTCCTTTCAACGCACCGCATAGCACCGTTGTCGTTAAGCCGCATTTGAAGTCTCTAGCGACCGAATAAATCGTAGCACCTTGCAAAAATTTTCGAGTGTTGGATTCGAGTCAGGTTCACACATACGGTACAACGTACTCCGACTGAGTCCGGTTGATTTCATAATCCGACGATAATCATGAGATTCCAAAAGAATCGCGATACACCCCTTGAATGTTTCGAGATCTGCATCAAATAAAGCTTCAGTTATGGCTTCTTTTAGACCGACAATGGAAACGTCGGTACCCGGCTTATATACCTCTGTACTTCGTATCCCTGTGGAGGATTTTCCGTGCTTTGCTAATATCTTTTTCTTGGGCATTTTTATGTCCTCCTAGTAGAACTAGTACGTTGATTTGAATACTGTAGTAAACCAGACGACCGTTTTTCCATCTTAATTCCCACAAATTCTGGCGAAGCGTCTTATGGTCACCGTAGTACTCAAAGAGCTCTATGTTCTTGAGCCTCGCATCAATCTGCGCCTTTTCTTTTTCTGTCTGAGAATCAAACCAATCAGAAAATTCGGGGGTTCGCAATATTTGCAAGGAGGATATTCCTATATATGGGAAAAGAAGTCAAGTCCCGATATAGGTAGGCAATTGAGATAATTGAGGAAAGTGGCATGAGATGTCGTTGCTGTCCAAGCAAATTGAAAAAGGGACAGTCGAGCGTCCCCTAGAAAAGATAGTCGGCTCTAGGAATCTTGTGGCCAATGTAGAGAGCCATCAAAGCGTAGTTGTATAGGCCCATGATGCTAACTGCTGCCGCTGTAATATTTATCGTCGTCTTCGATTTTCTTGCTACGAAGTCGAAAAAGAAAGCCAAGCCACACACAAAGAGTGGTGTTAGTTCGAGAAAAGCTCTTCCTCCAAATGCATCACCAAACCACCATTGGTGCCAAGAGCTATTCAGATACCAAAGTATGGCAACGCCGAGAGCGAGTGGGATTAGTTCGAACTCTCTTAAACTTCCAGTTTTGCGGCAGTGAAGAAACAGTCCGACGACAGAGAGAGCGAGGATCGGTGACCAGAAGAATAGCCCATGAAGTGAGGAAAAAAGGGTCGAAAATAGAAACGGCTTCTTCCAAAAAATAAATCCTTCTGACCCATAGCTATAAGAAATCCATCCGCCGGTCATTATCTTCCAAACCGCCAATTGAGCTATTACTGGTGCGGAGGCGAGCGCCCCCAGACCGATAGAACGCCAGATTGTAGTGCTAGAGTAGTTTCGTCCTAGGGCTCGCACAGCTGCGACGGCCACAAATGGACCTACAAAAATATTTGTTGGTCGTGCAACAACCGCAATCGCGAAAGCGAAACACATGATTCCTAAGTTTCGTACGACCCTGCCCTGTGTTCGCGATGCCTCGGTGCCGAAAAAGATGCAACACGTAATCCAAAATGCCGAGACGACGTGAACCATGACGGGCTCGCGAAAGTAGTAGTACGAGTAGTGACTAGCGGTCCAGAAAGTAAAAATCGCCAGAGCCGCAATGGTTCCTCGGATATTGAAGTGTCGCCGTAGCAGCCGGTCAAGCATCATCATCGTCAGTAGTCCAAATCCCATGACCGAAAAAACTGTCGACAATTGATAGATCACGGAATACCCATGTGGCTTCACAAGTTCAGAGCCGCTAATTTCATAGGCTGCAACCGAAGCGAAATGGGCGAGCGTGAACGATTGAAACGCGCAGCGCTCCCGATACGGAGCCC
>JBGSKV010000068.1:0-1538 GCA_041740975.1 Oligoflexales bacterium
GACGACGCCGAATCTGGTGTTTGCCGGTACGCAATCGGCAAAGGTTGTTTCGATGGCCACGTTATGAATAGAAAAGAGTTCTATATCGACGGGCAAGAGTTCTTCAACGCTGACGACTTGTCGCCAAGGTTTGCAGAGCTGATCTCTATTAGTTCGGACGAATTCAAACTGGTGGAAGGCGAAGAATTCGCAATTGCTCTTTTGAGCAAAGTTGACAACGACGGTTTCATTGAAGACTTCGAGTACGATCTAACCGGTGAGAATGCATTCGCTCGCCGCGGAAAGATTCTCAAAAATGGCAATTTTAGTGTTAACGATGTGCCGCAGGGTTTTTATGACCTCCGCGTACAAAAGCCAATCAAGTTTAGCGTTACAGGCAAAGTGGAAGCTCTTGTCGCTAATTCCGACACTCCAGATGCCGAACCAACTGTGAAAGTCGAAGAGATCACTCGTAACTTCTGTGCTACCCTTTACCAAGACACAACTATCGAAGTTGTAAAAGGTAAGAGAGCGCAAGAAGCGTTCAATAATTACAAGCTGCATGTGACTGATACAGAGTGCGCGGCTGGTGGAAACCAGACAGCGATTTCCCTACGCAAGTAGTACTTAATTATTTGTAAAATTACAAAGTCCGGTTTTGCCGGACTTTTTTTTGTCTAAGACGGTTGAAACAGCCGAAGGTAGTTCGCCCATACTTGTTCGCGTGCTTGAGCGACTTCCATGCCGCGGTACTCTGCCAAAAGTTTGATGGTCCCTTGGACGTTTGCGGGTTCATTTCTTTCTCCACGGACAGGCGCGAGGAAGGGGGCGTCTGTTTCCGTTAAAATCTGCTCAAGGGGCAGTAGTTTTAACATCTTTTGAAAGGCTTCGTTGACTCCGGCGTTGGCTGGGATAGAGAAATACCAACCGTGTTGCTCAGCAAACTTCTGCGCTAGTTTAACCTTACCTCCAAAGCTGATTCATACTGTTCTCCGAAGCTGCGGCTTGATCTCAAGCCAACTCAGAATTGGCGATCCAATAATCCATTATTGGCATTATTAAAAATCACCTACTCAGTTTCGGAAATATAACAAATGAAATTAGTAACTTAATGCGACACTGTTTAAAAAATGGGATAAATATTCCATTAATCTCATAATTATCAGGCCATTAAAAAATAGATCATTCTGATATTTAAAGACTTTGATCTTGAATATCACAGGTTTTATGATAAAAACCATGTCTCCAGAAATACGTTTTTTTTAATTCCGTCAATTAGTTGCATAGGGTCTTTCCATAAATGAGTACGTTTAAATTGGATAAAGTTCGTAACATCGGAATTTCTGCTCACATCGATTCAGGAAAAACGACCCTGACTGAGCGGATTCTTTTTTACTCCGGTCGAATCCATAAAATCGAAGAGGTTCGTGGTGGTGGCGACGGCGCTACGATGGACCACATGGAACTCGAAAAAGAGCGTGGTATCACTATTACCTCTGCTGCAACGACAGTTGGTTGGAAAGACTACTGGATTAACATTATCGACACCCCTGGACACG
>JBGSKV010000069.1:0-11960 GCA_041740975.1 Oligoflexales bacterium
GCATTGAGGCTGCTTCAGCCGACACCGCCCAGACAAATCTAAGCCGGGAGAACCGGGCCAATCAAACATAGAAATGTAAACTGTGAGTGCGAAAGGCGGAGCTTGAATGAAGTTACGGCCGCGGAGCGGCCGTTCAATAATCTATAGTTTTTTTAAAGTTCTTTGTGCTTGAGTAGATCCAGCCGAATAATCACTGTGTCACCCGCAAACCAAGTCGCTATCAATTTCCCCGCTCCAAAATCCACTAAAGATTTTACATCCAAAATAATTTTAATCAGCGTGAATGCTATTGGCTTCGTACTTGATTCAAAAAGTATTTGTTTTATGCCAAGCATCGGCGGAACTGTTTTCAATTCTGGCGGCAGATCGTCAAACCCTTGCGCATATCGAATCCAACGTATGACATCAGTAAAAGTGTAGCTTCCATCCGGAAGGGTTTGTTGCAACCCAGTCTGGAGCACTTGGATGCCTGCGGCTCCATTTATGCTTTGACCGGTATTTGTTTCTGCCAAGAGTGGAACATGCACACGAAAACCTGAAAAATTCGCACCGGACGTAATCACTGGACCGAGGATAAATGGCGCGGGTGGTGTCATTTTCATTCGCGCTGCGGGGCTGCCATCCTTAGGAGCTGGCGCTAAGGTATATTTGACGCCAATGTATTTTCCCTGCGTTGGAATCAAAGTATCGGCAGGCAATTGGCTGACATCCGGCGGGTTTAACAGCTTCGCGATGGGTATGTTAATTTCTTTTTCGCCAAGCACGGGTAAAGAGAACTTACATTTAAAATCAGCCTCCGGAAAAATCATTTGCGAGTTAGAAAGAAGCTTGCCATCTATTGTACCGGTGCACTTTGGCGTCGCGTTGGGACCCTCATCTAACCCAGATTTTGCTGTAAAGATTTGTATTTTGAAATGCGACAAAAACGTTTCTCGCGCATCCGCAAGTCCTCCAATATATCCATCACCTACTGCCAGCGGACGGCGTTCAAGGGAACTCTCCGGAATCTCGATGAGACGCGCGCAGTTGGTGATAAGGAAAGCAATGGTGAATATAAAAAATGGACCGACAGTTTTCAAAACTACTCCAATATTGGTTCGTGGGCTTGTCCTGATTTTATCGCAATTTGGCAACTTATGCCAGGCATCGCAAAGGCCATCGGACTCAAGGATCTCTGGAGTTTATTCTAGTAGGATCACTAACTTGAGTCGATTCATTCCCAAAAAAGTAGGTGTTGCTCAATTCTGCTGGTATTTCTAATATGACCGCTATGTTGAGACCAGAATTCAATAAAATTTACATGCAACTAGCGTTTAATCTTGCCGAGCGATCCACGTGCTCGCGATTAAAAGTAGGAACTGTTGTCACAAGTACAGACTTTCGCAAAGTTCTGGCTATCGGCTACAATGGTAACGCAAGTGGACTTGACAATAAGTGTGACCGAGAAGAACCAGGAAACTGTGGATGTCTACACTCCGAAGAAAACGCGGTTATTAATTGTGACAGCCCTCGCTTTGTCGAAAAAGTTGTGTTTGTCACACATCTGCCATGCTCAGCTTGTGCCAAAAGACTTATTAATTTGGGTAATGTAAAGAAAGTTTATTACGCCACGGACTATCGGAGCCAAGACTCTTTAGCTTTGTTCGATCGAGTTGGTATTGCTCATGAAGCAATGCGATGAGTGAGCGACTCAAATTTAAATTACAAGCGGAAGCACCAGGAAGTTCGGCGCGCGCGGCCACCTTTAAGACACTACACGGTGAGATACAAACTCCTCTTTTTATGCCAGTGGGAACGAAAGCAACGGTGAAGGGCTTACGAGTTGAAGAACTCGCTGCTGCCGGGTCGCAAATTCTTTTAGCAAATACCTATCACTTATTACTTCGCCCTGGCCCCGACGTCTTTAAAACATTTGGTGGAATTCATAAGTTTGCAAATTGGTCTGGGTCCGTTTTGACTGATTCTGGTGGTTTTCAGATTTTCTCTCTGCCGAACGCAAGGAAAATGGGCGAAGATGGAGCGTCATTTCGCAGTTATATTGATGGATCCGTGATTCATTTGTCTCCGGAAACCAGCATTGCTACACAAGTTGCTATTGGTAGCGACATTATGATGGTTCTTGATCAATGCATTCCTTCGACGTCCGATCACGATACTGCAAAAGAAGCAATGGAACTGACTCACCGTTGGGCGCAACGAAGTTTGATCGCTCGTGGAGAAAGTCCTCAGGCCTTGTTCGGGATTGTACAAGGTGCGCTTCACAAAGATTTGCGCGCGGAAAGCGCCAAAGTACTTAGTGATATGTATTTTGATGGCTACGCCATCGGTGGATTGGCCGTTGGTGAGACAAAAGATGAACGCGAAGAATACACAGAGTTTAGTGCGGCAAGACTTCCTCGTCACAAGCCACGCTATCTTATGGGTGTCGGTACCCCCATTGATCTTTTGGAAGCGGTACATCGCGGCGTCGATATGTTCGACTGCATCATTCCCACGGCTCTATCGCAGCAGGGAGTAGCATACACGTCCATGGGCCGACTGCGTCTTAGACGTGGAATCTATAAGTTTGCTGAGGATGCCTTAGATCCAAGCTGCAAGTGCTACACCTGTGTGAACTATAGCAAAGCATATTTACATCATTTGCACAAAAGTGAAGAGACACTTGGCTGGCAGCTGACATCCATTCACAATTTAAATTTTTATCACCAACTTATGAACAGTATGCGCCAAAATATTTTGGCGGGAAATTTTCTCGGTTTCTACTTAAAACAGAAAGATTTACTGGCTCAGCAAGACGAAGTAAGACCGCCAGCAGTAGTGGCGGTCGCAAAACCCAAAAAGTCTCACGACCACCTTGGCGCCTTTGGTATTCACAAATCTGGCGACGGATTTTTTAGTATTAAGCATCTAAGCTCGGGTGAAGTGATGCATCCCCATTCCGATCCTAACCTCGAAGCGCGTCGACTGTATATCGACCAGGCTTCACTTTCCGAAAGATTAGTGAGCCAGACCAACAAGGAGTTAGTGATTTGGGATGTCGGCCTTGGCGCCGCATACAACGCTATGGCCGCAGTTCG
This sequence comes from Oligoflexales bacterium, assembly GCA_041740975.1. GTDB lineage: Bacteria > Bdellovibrionota_B > Oligoflexia > Oligoflexales > JALZUQ01 > JBGSKV01. The sequence goes on from JBGSKV010000069.1 coordinate 3,078, forward strand.
GTTCTATGAGGATTTTTGCAGTTTAGCCGAAGCAGGCACTGCCATTCCGCGACTTCGAATCATTAGCTTTGAAAATGATTTGAATGGCTTGAAGCTTGCCGTCAAGAACGTGGGAAGATTTCAACATTTAAGACATCCCGCCCCACAATTTTTATTGCAAGATGGACGCTGGAAATCGAAACTACTACCGTTGACATGGGAACTGAGGGAAGCTGACTTTCTCACCTCAATGCACAATGTCAGAAAGCCTAATTTTCTCTTCTATGACCCTTATTCTTATAAAACCAACCCAGAACTTTGGACGATGGAAGCTTTTCGCGCCATTCACGAAATTTGCAAAGATGTCGATGCCGAACTTTATTCGTACACGGCTTCCACTCGGATTCGAGCTGCAATGCTCGGGGCCGGTTTTTTCGTCGCTAAAGGCGCGGGGAGTGGCGGTAAAACCGAAACTACAATTGCCCTGACTCATTTAGCCAGACGTAGACACGCCCAACTGAATTCAAATATCATTTTTTTATGCAAGAACTGGCTGGAACGCTGGGAAAAAAGTGATGCAAAGCATCCCCTGACGCTACAACCTCTGGATCAAAAGCAGTTTGAAACAGCTATTCGAATGCACGATCAGTTTATTTTTACTTAATGCGTGAACCCACGCACTCTTTGTATGAAAATGGTCTATTCTGAAACCAATTGATTGCGCCCACACCTTAACCGCCGATATTTTTTGAATAAATTCTTTGGCAAAGGATTTGCTTAGGTGGACTAAAGGTAGACTAGTGGATGAATCCACAAGTACTCATGACGGCAGGGGAACCTATGTCTTACTTATATTCATATCCAGGATCTATACTACTGCCGCTGGCACTCGACCAATCCCGCAAAGAGGAGAAGGCGATTGAATTCGCTTTTTGGCTTGCCAATACATTGGACCGACCAATCCATGCCATCAATGTCATTAGCTCCATGCAGTTTTTGCCGGAGACTATGGGCATGCAAATTGCGGCTCCGGCATTCACTTGGGAAATAGAAGATGCTGAAAACAAAATGCAGGAAACTTTGGTTGCCTATAGCACACGTCAAAATAATCATAAAACCAAAGTCACCACCAGGGTCCACATTGGAGATACCGCAAAATGGATCATTGCTGAATCATCTGCTTCTGCCGTTACGGTATTGTCATCGCATCCCCCGAAATATGGTTTTTTCAAGAAGTTTACTTTAATCAATCGCATATTGGCCGACTGTCAGGGACCTATAGCCGTCGTACCGCATGATAGTCATTTTGAGTTCCCTACCGCTCCACGACTTATGCTGGCCGATGACCTTGAGGCTCATTCGATTGACGCTGTCAATTTTGCCGCGTGGTTCGCAAGCCGTTTTAGTCATGCAGAACTTACCCATTTACACGTGACCGGCGTTACGCCCGACGTTCTAAAGACAGGAATGTCCCTGGCGTTAAGTGGCTCTTATAGCTTAAACGAAGCGAAGCCCGACTTTGAGGTCATACATGCGAAAATGTTGGAAGACTTGCAGAAGAAAATGATTCATCGTTTTGAAGACTGGTCAGGTGAAATGGAAAGAGCCAAAATCATTTATAACAAGATACTCGCGCAAGGTCATGCGTCAGAGCAAATTGAGAAACTGCGCACCAAGGTCAACGCTCAAATTGAAATCTACGGCCAGCATCGAAGTTCACACTACACGGGATTTGGTAGGGTTCTTTTCGATTCGATGTTAAGCGCTAAGGTGCCCGTCGTTATTGTTCCGAATATTTAAATGACAATATTTTTGTTTCCGGTAAAAACTGGAACCGCCGATACAATTTACAGAGGTTTGTCCACATAGCTGACAACACACTCGTTAAACATCTAAAATAGCTCGACCCTTCTCTGAGTGACCATCCGATAACACGGTAAATTGAATGACATTTGCCTTCGATTTCGTAGGAATGTCGATATAAAAAATGGTACCTTTTGGATGCCGATGCTCCACTCGAATTCGACCCCCGTGATTTTCTACTATTTTCTTTGATACTGCCAATCCAAGCCCGACTCCTGGAATAGTGTCTTTAGTTGCGGCGGCCCGACGAAATGGCTCAAAAATATTGTTCTCTTCATGCTTTGGTATGCCTATTCCCTCGTCAGAAATAGAGACATGCGCCCAGTCGTCTTCTTGCATGACCTCAACAATAATGGCACCACCGTGCGGAGAATATTTTATAGCATTGCTCAGCAGATTGTTGAGAACTTGCCCTATTCGATCGCGATCGCAACAGCACCAAATATCTTGAGTTGGTAGGCTCAAGGAGACATCGTGAGACATTGAACTATTGTTGAAGAGAACATAAGCGTCTTTGACTAATTGCGATAAGTTTACTTTTTGTAAACGTAAGTCAAGTTTGCCGGCTTCAATTCGAGAGGCGTCTAGCAAGTCAGAAACCAACCTCTCTAACATATTTGATTGTCGGGAAATGATATCGATGATTTCATTTCGCTCCTTGTCACTTGTAGCTTCACCGGGGCGCAATACGTCCGCCGACATCTTAATTGCGCTTATGGGATTCTTGAGGTCATGCGCCACGGACGCGAGGAACCTGAGCTGAGTATCTTTGTTGCGCTGAAGATCATGGGTGAGATTTTGAAAGGCTTCAGCAATAATTTGTATTTCCTTGACCCCTTTGTTTAGGGGCACTTGCGTTTGTCGATTGTTAATATACTCCCCGATGGAGCGAGCCAATGCTCGTAACGGATGGTACAAAATTCGTGAACCGATAAATCCCATCATTAAAAGAGACAAGATGAAGAAAGTTATAGTCGCATAACCCATATAGTCAGCTAATAAATTGTCTCTCTCAGCACGTTTTGTTTTAAGATTAATTTGATTTTGATTAAGTGCCACTAGTTTCTCTAGGGCATCGTAAGCTTCTTCAAGGAGGGGTGAGGCAGAAAGGTACTCTTCCAAGGGTGACAAGTTCTTTTCTTCGACAGTATTGCGGGTTTTCAGGTACTCACGAATCGCATCTTGAACGACGACGACCTGCGCCCCATCTTCAGGAAAACTAATGTTTTGTTCGACTAGTTTTGCGAGCTGTACCAGTTCAGCACGAGAAGCAATACTTTCGGCCTCAAAACGATCGTTTTGCGTAATGGAAAATAGAAAACGATCTCTATTGTGTCGCAATAGTGCAATTTCTAGTTCTTCAGAAAGATAGACACTTTGATTGGCGAGTTTCATCGAAGACGTAACGTCATGTAAATCATCGGTGATTTTGATCAGCGCCCCGCCCAATAATATTCCCGCAAAGGCCCAGATAGTGCCAATCAAAAGCCAAAGTCTGCGTAAGGTCATCCGAGGCCACCTCCATTCACCGGCACTATGTAGCACTTGCTGAGCCCACCGTCCACCGGGAAGCGCCGTTGGAGCATGGCTTTACTAATGTGGCTAGGCGAATGCGAAATAGAACCCATAAGAAGCTATATGACCGAGCAAAATCGTTCTTAGGGCAAAATGATGAGATCTTTTTAAAACCCCTTCATGTCTTAGACTGAGGTAAGACTGGAATGAGGCAAGAAAAAAAATCAACAGTCCGAGTTGACCTCCCCATCCCCAATTACCATCGTGAAGCTTCCGTCCACTTTCGGCCAAAAAAAGAAAAGGTATGAGGCTCGTCAAAAAAACAATCAGGGAAAAAAGAAACTCCTTGCTCACTTTTTTGTAACTCATGGCCAGTATAAAAACGTACAAAGGGAAAAAAGCCGACAAGAACAACTTTGCAAAATACATCGTAAGCGTATTAAATTCTCTTATGACCGCAAAGGGCGACCAGATGATTCCTTGGCTTGAATTTCCGGCATATTCTATCGAGAACTGAAAGATCAAAACCAACAGCGCGGGTATGGTCCATAGGAGAGTGTTACATAGTATCTCACTCCTACGACCTTCTTTCAGCCAAAGCATAAACAATATTATCGGAGTAAGAGGAAAGAAAATAAGGAGGCAGTTTGGCTTAGCCAACGCCCCGAATATAATAGTTGCGGATATCATCAGGCACTCCGCAGTATTGGGAAGCCTCATCCGGTTCAAAAAAGTACGGCAAGAGTAATAAAATAAAAGAATAGCAAATGGTCGTGCGAATAAAATAGTTGGATTGTGTTTAATATTGGCGGGGGGAGTATAGCCATGTGAAATATAATCGTCCAAATTCAAGAAATAAAAAATCAAAAGTGGGTATACTATGAGTAGACTTAGCGCTGCTTCTATCCTCGCCCCAATGCTTCCTTTCATTGGGAAAAGTAATGCCGCTAACCAAAAAACAGCTGTGTGGGTTGATGCAATCACTAAGCTATAGGAAGTACTGAGGCTGATGAACAAGATCTCGGAGATTAAAAAGACCGTTACATGAAACAAAAAATGTGGCGGGACCTGGCCTTTCTCAAGACCGGCAGCGGTTTCAAAATGAATTTTGTGGTCGCTAAAGCGATCGCCAAAAAACGACCCGTATGTTTGCCAGTACCATGTGTACCAAAGAAAAGTGACCAGAAATATCACTAGACCAATCGCAATTACAAAGATAGCGGATTTAGATAATTGTTTTTCTTTTAAATCAAACTTCAGTTTTGACGGGCCTTTTTTTGAGGAGATGCCATACCGAGATTGCAGTTATTTTATGGCAACATTGGGTCAAGATCAATCGAATCTCATCACCCTCAAAAAGTGAACGAAACTGGGGAGGATTAGCTAAGTGAGGCGGAGGTTGCGTGCCTATGGAACATCGAAGGCGATAAAAATTAGAAACAATTCTTAAGCGCATCGAACTGCTGGCCAGGCTGGCCGGACAGGTCCCCAGCCTGCAAATTTCCATTGCTGTCCATGATCCAAGAATCCATAAAATACATTAAATAACCTTGAGGTTTTTTACACATATTTGTCGGTGCTGCTGCGCCCGCGCGGGCTGAAAAACCTTGGCTATGTATATAATGTACTGACCGAGCATTGAGAAAATAGGAAAAAGGTGTACACACTTGAACCGGCACACCTTGGCCAACCCACTGGCAACCTCCCGTACGTTGAAAAGAATAGAAATAACGAAGTTTTTCGCAGTTGGTGACAGAATGGCCAAGGTCATTGGGAGGTGTGCAATAGTCCGTGATCGTATCGCCATTTTGGCCAGACATACTCATCATTCCGATACGAGTGTTCAGTGGATAATTTTCATTTTCCGTATAAAAGGCAATAACTTTAGTCTGCAACCCTCTTAAGTTTTGATAGACTTCCGCACGACCAGCGGCAATTTTTGCCGTAGCAAACTTCGGCAACGATATGGCAATCACTAGCGCGCTAATCGCAATAACCACTGCAAGCTCTATTAGAGAAAAACCCGGTGAGCCATTCCTATTGATTATTGATGTGGGGCTTCGATTCATAGCGAGACCTATCGTCTATCGGCCAAAGATTCTTAATAAATTCTCAAAAAACCGATTTTCACCTAATTATTATGAACAGTTGGATGTAAGCATCGGACGAGAAAAGACTGGGCACTTGCACGCATAAAAGGCCAACATCCTCAAAATATTTTCCTTAATATTTTTGAATAGCTCCACTGGTTTTTCATCTTCTCAATCCAGGTATTGATAAAAAACCCCATCAAAACGATAACTTTTTAACAAAAAACCTGCTTATATAGCCCACTGACAAGCCCTTTCTGAGCCTGGTGCAACCTTGAAAGAACCTCAAACCTACCATTCATATGACGATGTCGTTAAGGCTTCTTTAGAATTACGACTCAAGTTCGTATTGCCGTTCGGTGCTCTGCTGCTGAGTTCGTTTATTTTTTTGGATCAATTGGTTTACCCCGATGCGCTAAACCAGTTGTTCTTAATCAGAATCATTTCCACCAGTATCATGTTGGTTTTTTTTGCGACTGTTTGTCTGGGGAATTTTTCACTTCGCACTCTTTTCTTTATTAGTGACCTCGCTGTCGTGCAGGCGGGTGCGGCTATTTGCCTTATGATCTATTTGACAGATGGCTCTCAGAGTCTTTACTTTCAGGGGCTGAACCTCTGCTTTATGGGCTCCTTAACGATCAATAGTTTTCGAATCTGGCACAATACCATCTCTGGGTTCATTATTTTTGTTCTCTATTTTATTGCCGTATTTACAAGCCTTGCCGGCATCAACTATCCGGATCTTGCGACTGCAATTTTCTTTATGAGCGGAAACTACGGATTTATGTTGATCATCACGCATTTATTTTCTGTGCAGCATTTTAACGAATTTGAGAAGTCCCGTCTTTTAGCAATGCAGGCTATTGAATTGGACCAAGCCAACCACCGCTTAAAAGCTAGTGAGAAGCTGAAAGACGAATTTTTTGCGAATATCTCACATGAGCTCAGAACGCCTCTCACTCTTATCTTGGGACCCGTACGACGTCAGCTAAATGAAGGTGAGCTGGATGAATCCCGGAAGCGCGACCTGTCTATGATTGAAAGAAACGCTTCCCTTCTTTTGAAGCACGTTAATGATCTACTTGATATTTCTCGCTTGGATGCCGGTAAAGTAAATGTCGATCAGACGGTTACTGATTTGGTTCTGATTTTTAAACGGACCATTTCTTATTTTGAAGTTGCGGCCTTCGACCGTGATATAAAAGTCGAAATACAAACACCCGAAAAATTATTTTCAAAAGTTGACGAAAGCCAAATTGAGAGAATATTTTTCAATCTGTTATCAAACGCATTTAAATTCAGCCATTCGGCGGGCACTGTTAGATGCGAAATGAAAAAATCGGCCGACCGTTGCATCTTCACCATCACCGATAGCGGACCCGGTGTGCCAGACCATATGAAGCTGGCCATATTTGATCGGTTCTCTCAGGTTGACGGAAGTCTGACAAGACGATTTGGCGGGACCGGTCTGGGCCTGTCCATAGCGTCTGAGTTCGTCAAAATTCATGATGGATCAATAAGAGTCGAAAATGCTAACGGAGGGGGAGCTAAATTTATTGTCGACCTTCCACTCAAAAATTCTGACAACAACCTCCCGGAACGACCCGAGCAGGTAAGCGAACAATCTATTGAACTCGCGCGGCTCGCTGATGCTGAACATGAAATCGCTGTTCACTCCCAAGCCGCGTCACAATATAGAATCGTCGAAAATTTCGGTTCAGACGCTTTGCCTATTATTCTCGTAGTCGAAGACAATCCTGAAATGAACGAGTTTATCGCCCATTCGTTAGCGGATGAATTCAAAGTTATTCGAAGCTACGACGGCAGAGAAGGCTTGGATAAAGCACTATCTACACGTCCCGATTTGATCATCACCGACATTATGATGCCAGAGCTCAGTGGCGAACAGCTACTGGCTTTCGTTCGAGAAAATGACGAGCTGGAGAACGTACCAGTGATCCTGTTGACTGCGCGGGCCGATGAAGATATTCGCGAGCATCTTCTAAACCATGGCGCCCAAGATTTTCTTTGCAAACCTTTTCAAATCGGCGAGTTGAAAGCACGAGCCCGCAACCTTATCACTATGAAAAAAGCGCGAGAAATCTTGGGCGATGAACTGCAGAGTAAAAACAAAGATGTGGCCTATTTGGCGAAAGAGGTGACGACAAGCAAGAAGGCCACAGAGTCTGCTCTTCAAAAGGCTTCAGAAGCCGCGCGTCTCAAGGATGAATTTCTTATGAATCTTTCGCATGAACTTCGCACCCCACTCACGGCCATTCTTGGCTGGACGGATATTATTGAAGACGAATCCATAGAAGACCAACGACTGAAACTAGGCTTCGATACGATTCGTCGAAATGCGAAAAACCTCGCCCAACAAATTGACGATTTGCTGGAAATTTACCAGATGGAGAAAAGCATTCTTCGACTCCATATGCAGCCTACTTTAGTAACCATACCTCTGGATGCTGCTATTAGTTCTCTGGAACTCACAGCGCAATCAAAATCAATTGAAATCACGAAAGATTATGTCGCAAGTACGATGAAAATAGAGTGCGACATCGGTAGAATTCAGCAAGTTTTACTGAATATATTAGGTAATGCGATTAAATTTACGCCCGCTGGTGGCAAGATCCATATTTCACTTCAAGAAGAATCCAAAGAGGCTGTCATTAAAGTCACGGACACGGGTGAAGGTATTGAAGAGAGTTTTGTGCCTTTTGTTTTCGAAAGGCTTCGTCAAGCTGACGGTTCCACGACGAAGCGACATAGTGGACTAGGCCTTGGAATGGCTATATCTAAAAACTTAGTGGAAATGCACGGCGGTACTATTCAGGTATACAGCCGCGGCGCAAATACAGGTGCGACCTTCACTGTTCGATTGCCGCTCGTACCAGACGCTGGTCAATTCAGTTAGACATAGGCGAAAGCTCTGCCGGAAGTATGTCCGTACCTAAAGTTGTGTGCACGTCTCTGTGTTCACATTGTCGTAATCTGCGATATTAGCTTGCGTAACCGCTAAGAGTGACTGTTTGAACTGGGGTTGTTTCTGAGATATTTCTTCAATGATCTTTTCCATTTCGGGCAAATGCTGCTTTGGAATTCTTGTCACTTTGAAATGGCTGAATAAATCCAACGCATTCTTACAGTTTTTTACATGACAGTCATACTTAAGAATTGACAATAACTCAGTAAATCGAAAACCAAAGGTATTGAGCATATGAATGTCGTGCCCTAAATCAGGAAGGTTGTTTTCGAATGCAAGAGAGCCTGCGGCACGGTTTGCCCAACGCTGACCCGAATCCGCCGTTTTAAAGTAGGCTGTTAAAAACTCGGGCTTTTGCGGGGCTTGCAAATAGGACGTCGCAAATTCGAGATACCTTGTTAACTGAGAATCGGACGGCATATCTTTCTGGGCATGTGCCAACTCTAACTG
>JBGSKV010000070.1:0-29516 GCA_041740975.1 Oligoflexales bacterium
CCATGACGGCCAACAAAACAGAACCTGTTTTTCAGCCGCAACCGTTCCCGCAGGTGGAACTTGCGCGGGATCCGACCATGTCAGAATTTGTAAAAATGGTGCGTGGCAACCGTGGAGCACTTTGAGCTGCCCTTCGACCACGTGTATGGTAAGTCCACCGACAACGACAAGCTTTGCTAGCCTTATATCAGAAACCGTACTTCGAATCGACTTTGAGAACTACGCTCAGGGAAGCGGCTCGAATATGGCATTTACAAACTACCTGACAAATGAACGAACCGTAGCAGGAAGTGCCTTTGGAGTAGCCCCCATTGCCGGGCATAAACCGCCAGGGCTCGGATTCCATTTCGACGCCGGCGGACCTGCTGCTGATTATGCCAAAATTCCTATGGGTGCTGAGGTTTTAGATTATTCCGGATTGACGATTACAACTTGGATTAAACTCGTTGAGCCAATCGTGACAGAAGGACAAGATTGCGAAGCTGTCAACAATGTGGCTTGGAGACCTGCCTGCCGAACCTATTTCAATGAGCTTATGCTTCGTCAAATCTTATATCATCAAGATAAAGACCCGCCTTATCGAGTTAACTTGGATTTCGGATTTAATGCTGACGGAAAATTACGTTGCAAAATGACAGATTTTTCCGGGAAATCCGTTGTCATCGATACCACCACACCAATTCCGATCAACAAATGGGTGAATTTAGGAGTTGTTCTTGATCACAATACAAATAAACTTTCGATATTTATCGATGGCAAATTAGATAAAGTTGTTGATTCGCCTATTGATAGCGTGAATATAAGTTTTGGCGATTTGCTATTAGCCCATCAATACTACCCAACGGGAAGACTTTATACATTCGGAAATGCGACTAGGTATGTAAGACATTATGAATTTGGCATTTCCGGAGCCATGGATGACACTTATTTTTGGTCGAGACCACTCAGCGCTGCAGAAATGAAGACTATTGCGGAAAATTGACAAGTGTTATTGAATACATTGTGGAATCGACAGTGAGTAAAGTTTTCTTTTCAATTTTCTTTTTGTTTTCAGTTGGCTGCAATCAACTGGAGACTGATGTTATATCGGAGCGACGCTCTATGGATCCTAGTTTGCCTGGAGACAATGATCCGCCTGGTTCCAAAATTGATGACGAAGATACCAAGCCCAAAACTTGCGACGCAAAGGCCGAAGGAACCGTAGAAACACGCATACGCTTCGAGAGTGCCACAGTTGCCCACAATGATACTTGCGCCCCAGAAGAACAATCTCGAACCTGTAAAGACGGCAAATTTGGCGATTGGGATGGAACATTCGCAGAAAAAGAATGCGAAGTCAGCAAACCTCTCGCTTGTGGCAATATCGCCCACGGTAAAACCGCTTCTCGCTTTGTTTACCAATCCCTGAGTGTCGGCTATGGCCAAACTTGCAAAAAACAAACTCAGACCCGAACCTGCGAGAACGGTGAATTTGGCGAGTGGTCGTCAACCAGTTATTCAAAACTCACTTGCACGATTCAAGACCCGGCCGCTTGCGGCTCGATAGCAAATGGTGATGAAGACGAGCGCCTTCGATTTCAAACCGCAACGGTTCCTAACGGACAGCAGTGCGTATCACAAAAGCAAACTAGCACATGTACGAACGGCGAATTTGGCAACTGGTCCGGTACATATACACATCCTGTTTGCGTTGAACTTCCGCCTCCCCCCGCAAAATGCGGTAACATCGCTAGCGGCGGAAAGGAAACCCGAATCCGCTACGAAAACCTCGAAGTGGCTTACGACCTTTCTTGTAAAAAAGAAACTCAAACAAGTACTTGCACCAATGGCAAAATGTCAACTTGGTCAGGAAGTTTTTCGGAAGTGGAATGCACCAAGTATCCATTGGGGTATTTGATTGGCAAGGTTAAGATTTTGGTCGTGCAAGTTAATGAAAAATACAAGAATCCGAACCCCCATACGGCAGAACAATTACGAAAACGACTTTTCACGGATGCTGATTCTGTCGCTGCACGGCTTCGCGCGCGAACCAATGGACGAGCGCAACTAGAAGAAGGCAAAATAGTCTATCAGCCTGGCGTCGTGACTGGTCTACCCTACCAATGCAATGGCTTCGAACTTTCCGGACAACTCAAAGAATCTCGCGAGCTGATCAAAGACCTCGTCAACCCCGCTGACTATCAAATGACTATGTTTATATGGCCGGTTGATAAGTCGCAACACTGCAACAGTTATTGGACGGCAAACACCGCAGTTATTTTCAACGCCAGCTCTTCGCAGGCGATATGGGACGTTCTCAATAGAACCAGTATGACAATTGTCGACAACACGCCGAAGCCGACACAGATCAAAAACGTGAAAGTCAAAATCGAATACCCTGGTCAAAATTTAAAGTTTGGCAACGTGGAGTGGGATAGACTTGTTGGTGACAACATTAAATATCGCGTGGAAGTTCGCGCCCCTGGTCTGAGTGAATTCGCGCTCGTTCTCCCCAGTTTTACCAACCAGAACTACGATACAAATAGTCGCTCCTACACTGCTGAACGTGCCGTGAACGGATTCTACGAGTTGCGCGTTCATGCGGTGAATTCCGGAGGCTTTGGTCCACCCTCCGAAGTTATCAAAGTTCCATATCCTCAGCCGTAACATTTCAAGGTATGAGCTTATTACATTCGGCCAAAGTTTTTTGTCCGCTTAAATATTCACAAGTCGAAGTGACTTTCGTCAATACCCATCCCGCTCCCGCACCGGTACCATCACTAGGAAATGAGCAAACATGATTATTTTTCGCGGCTAGAGAAGCTTGTACACAATACTTTAACTGAGAAGAGGCCCCACACCACATATTCGTCGAAATATTCGCAGCCTTATAGCCCACTCCGGTATTCGTACACACCACACCACCGTTTGCATTCTTCGTCGCCAACAAACAATCCTCAAAAGTACTGTGAGTCTTGCGACCAAGTCCGACTTTCGTTTGGATGTTCATAGCACGCCAGCCAGTTTCGTCCCATCCGCCCGGGCCAATGGTCATATCGGGCGTAAACCACACGCAAACCACGCCTCCGCGCGAGTTTAAACGTGACTGTTCACATTCCGTCATTGTCCGGTAATCGGCGATGGTTTTAACGGGATGGGTAGTTTTCAAAATAGCCTGCCCAGCACTCGCAATGCACTGCATGTTCTGTTGTGCGAAAGCAGGACCACTCCCCGCACTTAGACTTAGACCCCAGAAAACAACGAAGACCAGAAAATAACGCATAGCCCCTACTTTTCCTTCGCCGTGCAAGATTTGCCGTTTTTCTCGCCTTTGCAATTTTTTGCGAAGATTCTGCGATTCCATAAATAACTCATCATGGTGATTAGATGAATTGATTATAACGCAGCTTATTGCCAATCCATAGGAAAAGCACGGAAACTATCGAGTTTTGGAATCGGACTATAACTGACCTGCAAACCGCCCGAGCTGTGGGCTCGAGAGTTCGAAACGATCACCACACACGATATTGCCGACACCATGCGGAGTTCCCGTAAAGACAATGTCTCCAGAGCTCAGAGGTGAAAAACTATTTAGATAAGTCAAAACTTCGGGAACGGACCAAATCATATCGCGAACAGCGCCAATTTGTTTGCTCTCACCATTTAAGAGGAACTCAAAGTTGAGCGCTTTTTTCGTAGCTTCGTCTTTGATTTTTGTGAATGGCCCCACGATCGATGATCCTAAAAAACTCTTAGCCAATGTCCAGGGAAGGCCCTTGGCTTTCATAGAGTTTTGAACCTCTCGTCGGGTTAAGTCGATTCCTAAACCAAACATCTCAACATCTTGCCAACTCGCCGTTTCGCCCAAACTAAAGTCTCGGGTCATTTGAAGAACAAGCTCAGCTTCATATGCAAAAGTCTCCCCCGCAAACGCCACGGGCGCCGAGTCGAGACCGCGCAGACTATTTCTTGATTTGAGGAAAACAACGGGTTCCGCCGGACGATCGTTATTGAGTTCCGCAATATGCTGTACGTAATTGCGCCCTATGCCATAAATCGTTATGGAGCCTGGTATGTGTTGAACCATTTGAGTATTATTTCCGTCCTTTAGATGAACTCGTTTTTTCCTTTTTTGGTCTTAGCTCAAAGGTCATATGAATTTTTTGATCTTTAAGGATCTCTTTCAGCGGTGCTTCAAGAGCTTGAGCCAGAGCCTGCCCTGCTTCTCGACTGACCATCTGAATAAAGTCATCTTTGCTTTTCCCGGCCCAGCTGAGGGTTGTATTCAGAATGTCTTTGGCGGAAGTTAAGTCCAGCTTTGAGGTTCCCGTTCCCATCCCGTCTTTACCAGAAAGCAAAGTGTTCAAAAGAATATCCTTTAACGATTCACGCGCACTTTTCGTTCGTTTTGCCATGATCCCGGTCTCCCTGCATCCGGCCAATCTGGCTGGTGTCAGGCCTAAGGTGCCAGTTCCGCCCGGCTTCGGCAAGCTTCAAAAAAATTCTTGACCAGTTATTGGCAAATCGCCATGATTCTTAGAACGAGACTGAAATTTCAATTATTTACAGCTGAGCTTGACAACTTTAGTCAGTCGGCGACTGGGCAGCAGGATGCTAGCCCAGGAAAATAAAATTTAGGGATGAAGCAATGAAACATTTCATAAACGGTTTCCTACTCGCGACTATTGCCTTTTCTTCCACTTACTCATTAGCCCGCTCAACAGATGCAAACGAAGTTTATATCGTCGTTCACGGGGGCTACGGATCCTGCGGCAAGTCAGGCGAAGACGCTGGCTATGATCCACTCGGCATGAGTTTCTTTGAAATTTTCCAGACTTCTTTGCAAAAGATACGCAATTCATTCGAAGGAATCGAAGTAAAATTTATTGCGTCTTGCTTCGAAGGTAATTTTGATTCACCGCCGGGAACCAATAGTTATTACAAATCCAGTGATGACCTGGAGAGACTCCAGTATATTCAGTCCGGTGATTTTGGCACTGTTTTAGCGGAAGAAGGCATCGACAAAGACACTCCAGTCTATTTCATCGGACATTCGTACGGTGCTTGGACCATGATGAATGTGGCCATGCAATCCGGTCATCAGTTCAATATCCGGGGACTCTACACACTCGACCCGATCGGTCCGAACGATTGTTCACCTTGGGGTGCTGTTTGGGGATCGGAGGGTTGCTTTCAGGCGCCAACTGACTTGGACAATAGTTTGATTGCTGAACAAACAGTGGAATGGATTAACTTCTTCCAGGATACGGACATGTGGTTGCAATCCTCAAAGATTAACGAGGCCGACCTCAACTGGCACGTACCTTATGAGGACGGTGAAGGGCATCGCATGATCGATAGTGATGAACGAGTTTGGAGCGAAATCCTAGCTTCCATGCTGAAAAATCTATAACTAAAGCCTGTAAAATGCTTCTTATCAGCAAGGTGTATGGCTGCAAGTTCGCGGCGCAACCTATTTTATTTAATTAAAACAGTCACTTAACTCTTTACCGAATCTTTATTTGTAAAACCTCAACACACACTTATACTCCCTGGAAATCGGATACCCGGGGGTACTAGTGCAGATGTGTATGAATCGCCACTCGTCTCTTTTTAGCAAATACCTTTCAAGCGTACTTATTGCGCTTTTGATGTCTGGACCTGCATACGCCAAAAAATCCGAAAAGCTGACAGAGCCTGATGTTTATGCAACGCCAGATGAAGAACCCGAATATTACAGAGAACTTGGCGATGAGGTCGATGATAACGATACTCAACTTGAAGACGGCGATACGATCATCGACCCTGTCGATTCCGAAACCGTTTTTCCAGAACTCGAGCATTTACAAAAACTTTCCGAAGACCAAACCGCGACCTTTGAACTCACTCCGCAAGAACAGGAAATTTACGATCGCTCTTCCAAGCTCTATTCCAAGGGCATTGATGAAGCGAACAAGCTTCGCGCAGAATTAGGGAAGAAAGAATTTGCCCAAGCTATGGCTGACAATCTTGTCGTTTTCGAAGATTCGGAACTCAACGGAGAAATTGAACTCAGCCTTTTGGATGGAAACATTTTTGCCCGCGTAAAACTCAACGAATACCCGAAACTGAGCATCAGTTACATAGACCAAAAACATGACATCAACTCAAACCATGGTCAAAAGTTCGTCGCGCGCCAGCATGTCAAAGGTTCTGATGTCCTTATTTTCGCGACTTACAAAGATAAAATCGAAAACATCAAACTCGATAAACGCGCCCCATTCTTTAGCTGGAAACGATTAGGGGATTTCTACAAATCTTGGAAAGCCAAGCCCACCGCCGGCGATATCATTTATATGGGAATTTTGAACGGCCTCGCCCAAGGTGCCATGGTGGCGTCGATCACGATGTGGAAGCATGGCATGCCTTTCTTGGAAGCTCTGCAAACTCCAGGGCCTATCTTTACTGCATTTTTTGGACTTGCCATCGGTTGCGGTATCAAAGCCTATCGGAACTTTACCTATGCGGGCGGAAAACTTCGCCGCGTCATGACCAGTTTGTCTGTTTCGGCGGCGTTCGCTTACATTTATGCGGGGCTGGTTAACGGACCAGACTATTTATTTCCCGGTTTAAATGGCTCAGCCGAAGCATGGACCGCTGCCGCAGCCGTCCATGGCTTTTTGATTCTCAATCAGTTTGTCAATCAGGTCGGAAAAGACGACTACTTTGAAATTGTGCGCGCCGCTGAAAAAATGCGCGAATTGCGCGGCGACATTAATGTTCCAGGCATGCCCGCACTCAGTATCCTCAATGCGCTGCACCAAGGCATTTATTCTTTGATCAGTTTTCCACTGAAAATGGCCGACCAAGAAGGCCTCAAGCGAGAAGCATTTATTGGTTCTGTCATTGCATTCCGAGCCATGAATGCCCTTTATTTTCAGTTTCGCTATTTGAATGCAAAACGAAATTACGAAAAAGATCCAAGTCGTTTGAATGAAAACAGACTTAAGAAAATCACTGGATTTCGCGATAACGTCATGAAAAAGGTGAACTTGAAGGAAATTCTTTTGACCCCATACAAATGGGCTAAAGAACAGATCAATGAGCGTCGCAGAAGAGCGCATGCCGTCGTCAAAGACTGTTCAGGGGCCTTTTCACGCTTTCAACTTTCTGATATCGCACAACCTAGGTAGGTTCGGTCGCTTCGCGACCGATTGTTTAATATAAGCTCCGCCTTTCACAGGCGGAGCTTTTGTTTTTTGCGAAGAGTTGGTCTGAATTTCTTAAAGCTTTATTCAGAGGGTACGCTTGCCCGTTTAACCACGGGGATTTTTATTTGTAACGGAGCTCCTGCTCGGGCTGCGCTGGTGTTCGGGCTCCTTCTCCCTCGCCGGCTCGGCAGACACGCTCACAACCCCCTCTGAATAAAGCTTTAAGAAATTCAGACCAACTCTTCGCAAAGTTCAAAATCTCCAACTGTGAGACTCCGCCAAACTGGTTACCTCCATCGAGCTATCGTTGCGGAGGCAACCCGTGCGGGTACGCACTCGTGTGCGAAGCCTCACCGTCGCAGTTTTTACCCGATGGTTGGCTGGGACGGTTGAGCCGGCTTAGATTTGACTGGGCATTGAGGCTGCATCAGCCGACACCGCCCAGACAAATTTAAGCCGGGAGAACCGGACCAATCAAACATAGAAATGTAAACTGTGAGTGTGATAGGCGGAGCTTTACAACGTTACGGCCGCGAAGCGGCCGTGTTCAATAAACTATACTTTTTGGTTTAAAGAAGGGGAGAAAAGATAATGTGAAACGTACCACTCTTCGCCGCCGTTATAGTTAAATAACTCCCCACACGACATGAAGAAAATGCGCCAGCGTTGCACCCACTTTTGGGCATCGTCACCGTAAGTGCTTTTGAATATCTTGAGGACTTCGTCCTTGCGGGCGTCCATATTGTCAAGCCAAGCGAACGAAGTCTTGCCGTAGTTGGTGCCGTTGACGACCCAATGCTGATCGATTTTCAGGTTGTTTTGAAAGTAGAGGAGAAGATGATTACTCGGCATGATGCCACCCGTAAAAAAATGCGCGCCCATCCAGTTGTCATCACCTTCAGTTTCAAAATAGTATGGGGTTACTTTGTGACAAAAAATATGCACGAATAGCTTGCCGTCTTTTTTAAGCCACGTAGAAATATTCGCCATGAGCTTTTCATAGTTGCGCATGTGTTCAAACATCTCGACCGAAACGACGCGATCATATTGATCCGGCGCTTGGAAGACATTCATATCGGCCGTCATGATCTTGATGTTGTTGAGACCGCGAGCTTTGGCGGTGGCTTCTATAAATAGACGTTGAGGGGCGGAGTTAGAAACAGAGTGAACTTGGCAATTTGGAAAATGTTCGGCAATCCACAAAGAAAGAGAACCCCAGCCACATCCCAAATCCAGCACCTTCATACCGTCTTTGATCTCAGCACGTTCGGCCGTCAAAGCCAACATATGTGCTTCAGCTTCATCTAGGTTCGTCGCGCCGTTATCGTAGAATCCGGAACTGTATTTGAGGTGTTTGCCGAGAGCGATTTGAAAAAACTCGGGCGGCAACTCGTAGTGCTGTTCATTCGCAGCTTTGGTTTCTAAGGCGATAGGACTGCTGCGCAGTTCGCTGATAAACTTTAGGGTATGGTCTTGTGACGTGGGCGTATTTTTATTGGGGCCTTCGTTAAGCCGCTGTTGCAGAAGTCGGCGAATGCCAAATTTTATGAGCGTATCTGGCACAATTCCACGTTCAGCTAGTTCAATCGGAGTTGGCATAAATCATCCTCGAAATTTTTTAATTTGGCTCGCATCACCACGATACATATTGTTTGCAAACATCAACTGGACACTACCAATGGAGCGTTCTTGAAAGCCACCGGCACAATATGAAAAATAATAGTCCCACAAACGCACAAAGTATTCGTCGAAGCCAAGCGTCAAAATTTTACTCTTATTGGCTAGAAATCTTTCACGCCAGAGAAGGAGCGTGCGAACATAGTGCGGTGTCATATCTTCCAGGTGGTAAAGGCGCAGATCAGTAGCGTTTTTGGCACTCGTTAAGATGGCATGAATGGAAGGAATAAAACTGCCGGGGAAAATATACTTCTTTATAAAATCGACTTCTTTAAGTGCGCGTGAATAGATTTGATCGTTAATGGTAATCACTTGCAGAAGCATCAGTCCTTCGGGCTTCAAAAGCTTTGAGCAAACCCCAATGTAATTGTCGAGGAACTCTGCGCCGACAGCCTCGATCATCTCTATAGATACAAGTTTGTCATATTGTCCACTGAGTTCACGGTAATCTTTTTGCAAAAGCGTGATTTTATCTTCAAGGCCCTCTGCTTTGATGCGAGCTTTGGCATAGAGATATTGTTCCTGAGAAATTGTGGTTGTCGTGACGTGGCAGCCATAATTTTTGGCGGCGTAAATGGCAAAGCCTCCCCAACCTGTGCCTATTTCCACCAAATGATCGTTAGCCTGTAAGTTTAATTTCGTGCAGATCATTTCCAATTTGGTTAGGGCAGCGTCATCGAGGGATTGATCTTCCTTGGCAAAATAAGCGCAAGAGTACATCATTTGGGGATCCAGAAAAGTCTGAAAAAGTACGTTGCTTAAATCGTAATGGGCACTGATATTTTTCTTGCTACCGGCCAGAGTGTTTCGGCTGAGAAGGCGCATTGTCGCCATCACTGGTTTCTGCAATAAAGCCGTACCACCCTCGAGGCTATTGAGAGCATTGGCGTTCAAAACCAAAATACGCACAAGATCGAAAAGACTGTCAACACTCCACCAGCCCGATACAAAGGCTTGTGCCGCGCCATTGGAGCCCTGCGTCGCCAAAAGTCGATAGAAACGAAGGTCATGGACTTGAATGTGGGCATCGGGATAATCCACACTGGGTTTGCCGAAGAGGACTTGGCCTATTGGATCCGTGATGCGAATGGTGCCGCGCTGAAATTTGGTAATCTTGCGAAAAAACATGGTTCGCAAAAAGCGGTCTATGGGAGACGACTTTAGGTCCTGAGCAAAAGATTCAATGTGTTCCATCATTTTCGAGAACTCCGTTTTTCCCAAGGCCAAGTGACGCGACTGTCGCTGCTTGGGTGGCTATAAAACGTGGCTTTTTTTAAATATAAGCGAAACGCTTGCCAATATATTCCCATAATTACTCGTAATGTCATCAGTGGAAATTTTACCAAGACCTTGTCGAGCTCAAAACCCGTAGCGGGAACACGTTTCATGTCGAGTCCGGCAAAGAACTTTGTGGTGCCCTTTTCAAAGCTGGTCATTTTTATCTGGAGGTTGTTATCGAGGTCAGAAAAACTCCATCGGTAGTCCATCTGCATGGGCATGAAAGGCGATACATGAAAATTCTTGGCAAAACTAAAGGTATAAGGTGCCTGTTGCCCCGGCGTAAGAATATGAACATAAGCATGACGCTCGCCCCAGGGTGTGTTTTCGACTTCAGAAACGATAGCTCGCAGAATCTCATCCTTGTCATAGCAGAAGTAAAAGCTTACGGGGTTAAAGTTGATTCCAAAGTAACGCAAATGAGACAGCATGCGTACGGGGCCATTCAACTGAACTCCCGTTCGATCAAAGACTGTGTCTTGGACGGCCTGTCGCAAGGGAAGTTGGGGATTGCCGTGAAAATCGGCCCTGCGAAAATAAGCCAAATTCCAGCGATTTACTGACCATAACCATGATTTGCGAAACGTAACGTCAAGCTGATCCACATCCAAATACATCATAAAGAGCCGGTAGCGGAACTCGTGCGATTTTGGATTGATGCGGCAATGATGGACCATCCCCGTATAGATTGCGTTTGGTTCCATCACCAACGAACTCCCAAGGCATCACAAACTCGCAAAGCTGAGACGACGCCATCTTCATGAAAACCGTTACGCCAATAAGCCCCACAATAGAAAGTATTCTGTGGTCCTAAGAGCTCTTTATGGCGTTTCTGGGCTTCTAAGCCAGCGAGTGTAAAAATGGGGTGATGATAAGTGATCTCTTTCAAAATGAGTGAGCGCTGAATTTCAAAAGTTGGATTGAGAGTCACGTTGTAAACTTGTTCGGTTGGCAGAGACTGCAAAATATTCATGTTGTAGGTCACTACTGCGCGGCGATTTGTTTTCGCCGTGAGGTGGTAATTCCAAGCAGCCCAAGCGATTTTTGAGCGGGGTAAAACGGCAGCGTCCTTGTGCAAAAAAACCGCGTTTTCTTGGTAGGGGATGGCCGATAGAATATCTCGCTCCAAAGAACTGGCATCTTGCAGATTTGCTAAGGCTTGGTCGCTGTGGTTAGCAAAAATCACGGCATCGAACTGTTCTTCACCGCGGAGCGCGGAGCTCACAAAGACTTTGTCTTTTTGTCGCCGAACGCGAGTCACGCGGCTATTGAGGAGGATGCGTTTGTCGAATCCTTGCGTTAGCTTTTTGATATAAGCCGAGGACCCACCTTTGATGACGTACCACTGTGGTCGATCATTAATGTTGAGAAATCCGTGGTTATCCCAAAAGCGCAGCATAAACTCGGCCGGAAAATTCCACATCTCGATTGGGTCCGCCGACCAAACAGCGGCAGCCATCGGAATGATATAAAGGTTGATCACTTGATCATTCAGTTTCGCTTTCTTGGCAAACTCCGCAAACGTGATTGGGTTGGGCTCATTTGCAAGGAAAGTCTTCGCTTCTTTGTTGAATCGAATGATGCCGGTCAGCATCTTCCAGAAGTCCATCTTGAGAATATTTTGTCGCTGGGCAAACAAACCATTGAGGGAGGTGCCATTGTATTCAAGCCCCGTCACATCATTTTTTACGCTAAAACTCATCGCTGTCGGTTGGAACTCGACTTCGGTTTGTTCGAGAAGTCTTAAAAAGTTGGGGTAGGTTTTTTTGTTGAAAACTATAAAACCGGTATCTATAGAAAGTGTTTGCTGACCGTCCGCCACGGTGTGTGTGTGCGTGTGACCACCGATATAGGAGCCACTTTCAAAAACCGAGATTTCATGATGCTTGTGCAGAATGTATCCGCACACAAGGCCTGAGATTCCACTGCCGACAATTGCGATTTTCATGGCGTAGACTTTATTTTATTTTTAGGCTGGTCTTTGATTTTTTGATAAACCCGCTGGGGAACAGGATTGAGATCCCAAACAATTCCTAAACGCTTTAAGACACAAAGACAGTAATAGGAAAAATCAAACTCCCACCAAAAAAATCCTTGGCGTGCTGCCGTGGGATAATAGTGGTGATTGTTATGCCAGCCTTCACCTAAAGTTAAAAAAGCCAGAAAAAGATTATTGCGACTGGAGTCGTTCACATCAAAACGCCTTGTCCCCCATTTGTGTGAAAGCGAATTGATTGTGAAAGTGCAGTGATAAAGCGCTACTGTCGAAAGGCAAAAAACCCAAAAGAAAAGCTGCAATCCACTCGTTTCCAGCTGGGGGGCGAACACATAAAGCATGTAGCCAGTGAAAATGGTCAGCAAAGCAAAGACGACGGGTCCAAATATATCGAAGCGATCCAAAAATACCAACTCTGGAAATTTGATCCAGTCTTTGACCAAAGCGGTTTTGGTTCGAAAATTGTGATCGGACATGAACCAAGCCGTGTGACTCCACAAAAACCCAGATTGTAACGGCGAGTGGACATCCTTTTCGGTGTCGGCATGTTTGTGATGATAGCGGTGATGGGCAGCCCACCAAAGCGGGCCTCTTTGTACAGACCAACTACCAATGAGTGCAAAAAGAAATTGCCAGAAGCGCGTCGTTTTAAAGGAGCGGTGGGAAAAGTAGCGGTGATAAAATGCTGTGATGGCAAACATGCGAATCAAGTAGGCGCCAATTGCTAAAAGAACGGCAGTCCAAGACCATCCCACCCAGAAAATACCGATGCAGGCAATGTGTAACAAAATATAGGGCACGCATCGCACCCAATCCGATTTTTGCAAACTAAGGCTCGGAACCGGCGTGTCTAAAGCGTGTCGGCCCTGATAGGAATCCAACCAACGCACAACGGCTATGAAATGATTTTTGAACATTTTTTGAAACTACAAAAGTTTGCAAGGATGTTGGGCACGCACATAATTGACGTACTATTCTACGAGAGGAACTGAGGGGAGGCAATTATTAACATGACTGTCTCTGAAGAAGTCACAGGAAAGCTAATCTGGGCGTCTTAAGCATTGGCATGAAACGCCCAGGTGCGATTTTATGATCGAGTTCTCAACTTGCTATGTCTATAACCATATACAAAGTAAACAGCTACACCCACCGCCATCCAGAACAGAAAGCGCCACCACGTGGTTGCTGTTAGTGAACCCATTAGGTAAACACACATCAGAATACAACCTGGACACACGAGGTAATACATTGGCACGCGGAACGCACGGTATCGAGTCGGCTCCGTTCTTCTGAGGATGATGATGCCACCAGCGACCAAGACAAACGCGAAAAGTGTACCAATATTGGTGAGCTCAGCTGCGACGTTGATATCTATGAAGCCGGCTGGAATGGCAACAAAAATGCCCGTGATAATAGTCGCAAAAACAGGCGTGCGAAACTTCGGATGAACTCGACCGAACGCCGGAGGGATAAGTCCGTCTCGACTCATGGAGTAAAAAATCCTAGTTTGCGCCAACTGCAATACGACGAGAACACTCGTAATGGAAAGTACTGCACCTAGCGAAATGATAGTGGAGACCGTGTGCTCACCTACAAAATCAAGTGCTGCAGCGACTGGTTTTGCGTTACCTAAAACATTTAAAGGAACCATTCCCGTAAGAACTGCGGCTACGGCAATGTAGAGAATGGTACAAATGACAAGGGATGCGATCATACCGATGGGCAAATCACGTTGTGGGTTCTTCGCCTCCTCGGCAGTTGTCGAGACGGCATCAAATCCAATATATGCAAAAAAGATAAGTGCGGAACCTGTCATGATTCCTTTCCAGCCATTGGGAGCAAATGATTGCCAATGTGTTGCCGTGTCGACGTGCTTTACACCTACCCATAAAAACAAGGATATCAGGACGATTTTGAGAATGACGAGGGCAGCATTCACTTTGGCGCTTTCCGAAACACCGATCACGAGAAGGGCCGTAACAGCGAGAACGACAAGCATTGCCGGAGCATTGAAAATAATAGGAAAGCCGATATTTGGTGCGGTCGCCATCGCAGCTTGAGCCATAGCAAGCGTTTGTGGTGCAATTCGACTCGGATCAGCTGCATTGATAGCTGCAGAAACCGAAACCGGATCAATCAGAAGCCAAGGCGGTAAGTGAATACCAAAATAAACCAAAAGATTATGAAAGTATCCGGACCAACCAATGGCAACGGCAATATTACCCACCGCGTATTCGAGAATTAAATCCCAGCCAATAATCCAGGCGAGCAACTCACCAAATGCCGAATAAGCATATGTGTAGGCACTTCCGGAAACCGGTACCATCGCTGCAAACTCGCCGTAACAAAGTGCTGCTAAGGCGCACGCGAAGCCAGTCACCATAAAGGAAATGATGATCGCCGGTCCGGCCCCCATGTGATCAGCGCCACCGAAGGCAGCTGTTCCCGTCAAAACAAAAATCCCCGTTCCAATGATAGCGCCAATTCCCAACATGGTGAGCGCAACTGGTCCTAGTGTTCGTTTCAGTTCTGTTTCGAGATTTGCGCCGTCTATTGATTTTCGGGCAAATAATTGTTTCACATCCATGATAACTCCATTAGCCATTTCGCTTGTTCAATCAGCCACACGAGATTATCGAGCGTGTCAAATATTTAAGCACTCGTTTTTCGATAAAATGGGCTGCTTTAATTGCATATACCTAATCGCCTGCTACGGCAAGTAGTCTTGATGTACGAAACAAAATGGATTCACGTGGCGAAAGTAGAAATGGGTTGTCAGTTGAGTATGGAAATTTTTTATGAAGGAGATCTTAGTTTCCATATCTGTTCAACTCTTGAACGCCTTTGGCAGTGAGACTTCGAGAGGCCAAGTCAATATGACTCGCCCACTTTCAGGGTCCTCCATTACAAAGATGTGACGGGCGAGTTCGTTTTCAGGGGAGTCTTCAGATAGGAAGTGCCGTTGTTTTCAGGTGTAGGTAAGTGCCCTGCTCGAATGTTGACTTGTAAACTGGGCAGCAAAAGCCGAGGCGTGCTGAGCGTAGCATCTCGTTTTTCCCGCATTGCTACAAAATCACTTTTGCTTCTGTTGGCCGGCAATTGAATGTTTTTTTCTTTTTGTTCTGCAATCGTGGACTCGAATTTGAGAGGTCGACCATTTGGTTGATAATCATGACCGGTATAAACTCGTGTCTGATCGGGAAGTTTATAGAGATTCTCCACGATCGATTCGTAAAGCTCTGCAGCGCTGCCCTGAGGAAAATCGCATCGACCCGTGCCATAGTCGGGCATAAACATCGCATCCCCCACAAACACGGCACTTCCAACAAGATAGGAGCTGCAGGCTGCAGTGTGTCCAGGAGTGGGGATGACTTTAAATTTTAACTCAGCAACTTCATATTCTTTCCAATCATCCAAAAGCCAATCAAACTGTGAACCGTCGAGATTGACTTCGGAATGAATGTTAAAGAGATCGGCGAAAACCGCCTGAACCTTCGTGATTCGGCGATTGATGGCAATTTTCATTTGAGGATACTTGTTCTTGAGGAGTTGAGAGCCGGTTAAATGATCGGCATGAGCGTGCGTTTCTAAACATAACTCGGGAATCAAGTTTTTGGCTTCGAGGTAGGCAAAGATTTCTTTGACGGATCTATCGTTTAGCAGACCATTCACAGTATCAATATCCCATACCGGATCAATCACGATCGCTTTGGTGCTACCTTGTTTGTGGATCACATAAGAGAGAGTAAATGTGTCTTTGTCGAAAAAATGTTGGATTTGCATTGAAGCTCGATCCTCATAATTTAGTAGTATTCCATTATGATTTATCGCAGAATTATGGCCATGGAACAAGTGGAGAGACGAGATGAACCCAGAATGGACTTATGCGGTACTTGGTGGTGTTTTGATTGGACTAGCGGCATCTATATTACTTATTGCAATTGGCCGAATCTGCGGCATAAGCGGAATCGTTTGGGGAATCATCAAACCCACTGCGGGCGACACGGCATGGCGTTGGAGTTTCTTGATCGGCCTTATCGTGGGTGCCTTGTTTTTTTCATTTAAATTTTCTAAAGCTTTTTCTGTAGAGTCGCCGGTTTCTATCGTGTGGTTGGCCGTAGCGGGACTTCTGGTCGGCTTTGGAACGCGTCTTGGTGGGGGATGCACGAGTGGTCACGGAGTGTGTGGCATCAGTCGCTTGTCGAGTCGCTCAATTGCGGCGACCGGTATTTTCATTTCATCAGGCGCACTAACAGTTTATGTGTTGCGGCATATTTTAGGGGTCATGTCATGAATGCAATAACCTCATCTCTCATCGCAGGATTTTTCTTTGGAGCAGGGCTGGTGATGTCGGGTATGACACAACCGACCAAAGTTATCGGTTTTCTTGATTTCTTCGGTAAGTGGGATCCGACCTTGGCATTTGTCATCGCCGGCGCTGTCGGCGTGCACGCCTTCGGATACTGGTTCATGAAAAAGAGATCGAAACCCTTCTTCACGCAATTCTTTCAGTTGCCAACCGTGCAATCCATCGACGCCAAACTCGTCATCGGGTCGGTCTTATTTGGTGTTGGATGGGGGCTTTCAGGCTATTGCCCTGGACCGGCCTTTGCTTCACTCGTTGGCTTCAACGGCGGCGTATATGTGTTCGTAGGTTTCATGTTGCTTGGAATGTTTATAGAGAGCAAGCTTGGCCGAAAAAAGTAGGGCTCAGTAAGGAGTTGCATTACACTAGGTGTATGCAGCATTATCTGAAAATTTTCTTAGCTTTGTTATTTTTTTTTGCGGGCACCTTAGTCCAAGCAGAAAACAAATTCATCATCGTCCAAGATGAAAAAGATATCCCACTCGATAAATTCATTTACATCATTGTGAACCTCGAAACTGGCCTGCGGTTTTTGGGATATTCCAAAACGGATCTCGAATTCAATGACGATGGCAAAGTCATCGGAGGTGTGCGCAATGGTGGCCATGCGTACTTATTGATGCACGCACTGGGTGTAAAAGAATTTGATTTGGCAGATTTTAAGGCGAAGTTGCCGCCAAAGGGCAAAGGCGAGTTTGTGGGTGGTGGATTCATTAAAAGTTCCTTGGGGATCACACTGCTGCATCGGGCGATGTCAAATAAAGGTGCCGGAGCATTGGGGGAGTCCATTAAAGGTACGATGAACACTCGGCTACCAATTTTGAATGGGGCTTGGGGAGCATTGGTACCATTGGAAGCCGCGGACGAACTTTACAGTGGAATCGCTCAGGCCAGTCGGTTGCCCTTGGTGATTGATGAGAATATTCTTGAGTCTGAGTACTACAAATTCAATGCTGCCAAACATAGTGATCCCCTTCGTTATATTGCATTGATCTTGAATGGGACCCGCTGGATGAAGCAAATTGTGGCCGAGATCAACGAAAAGTACTTTCCGGGTGCGACAGTTAAACGACCAGTCCACGAGAAGATTAGAGCTATGGACGCCGCGGCGGCCTGTAGCAACACCAAGTACATCACTTTGCTTCAGGCCAAATTAGCTAGTACTGGTCGATAGTTAGCGGACTTCATCTCATGCTCACTTGAAATCCATAGAATTCTTATAAATATAGATTATTTTATAGATTTTTATAGATTTTAATAATATATTCAAAAAACGATCTGTAATTTTGAAAAGGTTAGTTTTTTGACTTTTATTGTCTTCAATCGAACCATGACCCAAGGCTTGCTGACGTCTTTGTTGCTTTTGACGGCAAGCGGTTGGTCCGCATCGGGTTTGGCTTGTGAACTTATATTCAAATCTAGCACTACCGACGTTTTACTAGAAGCAAGCCGTCAAACGTTTTCGCCCTTCGTCATGCGCACTGGTGATTCGCCAGTTCGGTTTCAGCTCAAAAATTCAGTCGGTGTCGTTCGCGGAGTTAGCTACCTATCATTTGTTCCACGTAACGGACCTTTACCCACAGAAACCATGGTTTTGCTTTCCACGGACGGGCAGTCCGCGGCGGCGTTTTCCGCCACCATGCAAGAGCGAGCGGATTCACTTGGAAAACGTCTGGTTTACTTTGGTGTTGATAGTTCTTCGACGCAAAGAACTGATGAATATGTTTCGGAGCCTAAAGCTGAACTCTTTATTCAGACGGAAGAGTTTTACCTTTATTTAAGAAATAAACTTTCCATGGATATTGGGCTTTCTGACCCGACACTCGTTCGCTTCTACACTTTCGGCTACTCGAACGGTTCCGTCTTCGCGTTACAACATGCCTTAAAATACCCAGATCTTTACCATGGCGTCATCGCACTCTCGGTGCCGAGACCTCGTAAACCGATTGAGGACCTTGCCACGGCACGCGAGCGTTTCAAACATATGCTGATTGCATTTGGCTCCGGAACGGACTCAGAGGAACGCATGTTCCGCCGATTTACGGATGGGCTTCAGCGAGGATTGAGGCAAGCGGGGCTGCGAACGTCTCGATCGATATTAGAAGGCGGGCGTCACAGTCATCAGACTTGGAAGCATGGACTACAAACGTCCCTCACCAGTTTAAGCTCAGAGTTCCCATCGCCATAACTGTCAAACTTTTTGACAGATGCAGATATCACAGCGTTTCCCGTCCCAAAACAACGCGAATAAGCTACTTTAGGGCGTTTTATTGTGGCCCTTTAATTGCTTTATCTCTTATGAGGGCTTTTCTCTCTTTCTTTCTCTAGCTGTTGCTGATGTTGAATTTTTCCCAGTTGTCGTGGAGTGAACAATGAGTACTTTGAAGCAGATTTTCGTAATCCTATCCTTTAGCCTTTTAGCCGTCGGCTGCGGAAGCAGCGGCAAAGGCAAAAAAACCACCAATAACAATAATGACACAGTTTCTGACCCGTATGTCCGGTCTCTCATGGGAACATGGACAAGGACCTGCACTCAGGGTCAGAAATTGGTAGCGAATGTTTCGGGCACAACTATGAATGTTGCAGCTGATATTTATTCAGATGCTAGCTGTAGTAAACCAGCCATTAGCATGACCTCAATGGCTAGCTATACCGCCGGTGCAGCGCATAAAGAGCAAGCCAATGCTAAGCCAATCAACTTCGTATACGATGATGTAAATCTCACTCCCAAAACAAAAGAGATTGCTGACCTTATGAATAAAGGCAAAGTCTGTGGCTATAGCGACTGGGCTGCAGGATCAAGCAAACCCATCCGTGTCAATTCTGCCAACTGTCAAAACGCGGATTTTGGCGAGTTTAAAGCGCTACAGAACCAAATTTTTCAAGTCGAAGGCAATATCTTAAAAGTCTTTCGAGCCAACGGTTCGGCATCCAACCCTGGTGTTATCTTTTCACGCACTTAAAGAAATAAATATTCAAGAAATTGGCCGCCATCTGACTTGATATAAAGTCTAATGGCGGCCAAGTCTTTTTGAGCGTCTGCACAATTATAAGCATGAGAATTTCTTAAAGCTAAAAATCATAAAGGCAAACGCAATGGAAGCCTGCCAGGGATGGGAAGCTCGCCAACGCTTCCATGGCTATATCACCCTTTGGTGGCTTGCAGTTGCAGCCTCTTGCTCAAGGCCCTATGATATGAAGTCTAATCAATAAAATGACGACGTATCGGTGTGGAGGAAAAAATGCTGGGACTGAATCGACTCTTCTATGCAGCCATTCTTTTTCTGGCTTTTCAAAACCATATCATCGCCGCTGAGAGTTTGACTCTGCAGCAATCGTTTGACAAAGCATTGAATCACCAGCAGGGCAAACAGCTTTCCGAAATTGAAAACGCGCGTAATGAAGCTCGTCGAGCTGCAGTGCGTGTCACGCAAAGCGCATTTTTACCCAAAGTAGCGGCGATGTATAACTATCAGAAGGCAGGCGATGATCGGCCAAACATCGATTCGGAGATGGACACAGCAAAAATCGCCCTGACCCAAAATGTTTTCAGCGGCTTCCGGGATGCTTCAGCGATCAAAAGCGCCAAGCTTTCAGAAGAAGCTCAGAACCTTCGTGCCGAGTACCGGCAAACCTCAATCTTTTTGAGTGTGAGTGACGCGTATTTTGATCTCGCCCTTGCCCAGTCCGAAATTGCGGTTCTAGACGAGATTGATAGGACGATTCAGCTGCGTTACAAAGATATTTCGGATCGAATTCGCATTGGCAGAAGTCGCTCTACAGAAAAAGGTGCGCTTGATTCGCAAATTGCGTTATTTCGGGCGCAGCGTGAAAAAGCCAAACAGGATCTTATCATCGCCCAAGAAAACTTTAAGCTGTGGACAGGATTAAGTGAGGGAATCACTCTGGCTGATGCGCAAAAAGATGTTCGTCCGGATTTACCTGACGAAGCGTCGGTGCTGGGGAACTTAGAATCAAGAAAAGATTTGTTAGCGCAAAAAAAAGACGTAGAGAGTTCCGAACAAGATGTCAAAACTGCTAAGGCGGAACATTTCCCTACGGTAGATCTCTTCGGCAATTACTACTTCTTTCGGCCAGCGCCACAAGACGAGGTGAAATGGGACGTTGGCGTTGCCGTCACCCTTCCTATATTCGAAGGTGGGCTAACTCGGGCGAAAGTTTGGCAAGCCGCGTCGACTCGAAATGAGTTGAGGTTGACTTACGAAAATAAGCTATTGAACGCTCGAAACGATCTCAGAATCAGCTATCTCCAAGCCAAATCACTCTTTAGTCAAGTATTGGACTATCAAAAAGCGGCAGAGGCTTCCGAGCGAACCTACAAAGATATCAGTCGTGAATATGGACTGGGGCTAGTCAGTAACTTGGATGTTTTGCAAGCCCTCAACACCTACCTTGACAACTATCGCTCTCGCAATCGCGTTCACTTTCAGTATCTAGCATCCTATTGGAACCTCAAAATTTTGGCAGATCAAACGAAATGAAAATAACGGATGCTTCGATTCAGAAACCAGTCTTCGCATGGATGATGATGGCTGCGCTCATGATTTTTGGCTGGATATCTTTCCAGCGTATGGGCGTCAGTTTGTTACCAGACGTCGATATGCCCAATGTTTCGGTGAACGTATCTTACGAAGGTGCCGCACCGGAAGCGATGGAAGTGGACGTCGTCGATATTCTTGAAGACGCCGTGTCTGGAATATCGGGCGTAAAAAATGTCACATCAACTTCACGCAGTGGAAGCGCTTCGATTAATGTCGAGTTCTCTTTAGAAAAAAATATCGATATCGCCATGCAGGACGTCCAAAACGCGATTAGTAACGTCATCAGGCGCTTGCCAGAAGGCGTCGATCCTCCGACCATCTCTAAATCAAATTCTGACGATAACCCCATTATCTGGGCCGCTGTTTGGTCTGAAAAAATGCCAAGTCTCGAGCTCATGGAGCTGGTGAACAATCAAATCAAAAGCCAGATCACAACCGTCGAAGGCGTTGCGGAAGTTTTCTTGGGTGGATTTGTCGACCCATCTCTGCGCGTTTTTCTGACGCAAGATAAACTAAAAGAATATGAGCTGACGGTGGGGGATGTTTTATCAACCATTAGTAGTGAACATGCCGAATCGCCGGCGGGCCGAATTCAATCGGAAGGTCGCGAGTATGGCGTTCGCACGATGGGAGAGGCGCAGTCCATCATGGACTTTCGAAATCTCCCGATTAACCGCCGCGGCGGCGCACCTATGTATATTCCGCTTTCGCTTTCTGATATCGCCGACGTGGATTTTGGATTTGCGGAAGTTCGTAGACTCAGTCGAACCAATCGGATTCCGGCCATTGGCCTGGGTGTTCGCAAGCAACGTGGATCCAATGCTGTCGCGGTGGCGGATGCGGTTAAGGAACGAGTCGCCGAGATCGCCAAGCAACTGCCGGAGGGTGTGCAGATTGGCATACGCTCGGATTCTACAGCTTTCATTAAAGAAGCCGTCGCTGAACTCAATCATACCCTCGTCATGGCGGCGATATTAACGGCGTTCGTATGTTGGCTGTTTTTAGGCTCATTTCAAGCAACTTTAAACGTTATCTTGGCGATTCCAACATCGATCTTAGGTACTTTCATTGTTCTTAAGTTTCTCGGTTTTACGCTGAATACATTCACATTGCTTGGCCTTTCCTTGGCTATAGGTATTGTGGTTGACGATGCCATTATGGTTTTGGAGAATATCTATAGACATAGAGAACTCGGCAAAGATCCGGTCAATGCATCGCGAATCGGAACGCGAGAAATATCGTTTGCTGCAATGGCTGCCACTGCGGCCATCGTCGCCATATTTTTACCGATCGCCTATATGGACGGAATCGTCGGCAAGTTTCTCTATCAGTTTGGTGTGACGATATCGGTAGCCGTATCCATCTCGCTCCTGGAAGCATTGACTCTTACGCCCATGCGGCTAGCTTATTTCGGGGGCGAAACACAGCATAGAGGCGGAGTGGGGCGCGCATCGGACCGACTTTTTACCTGGCTCGTGAAGTACTACGAACGAGTTTTGCATGTCACTCTACGGCATCGATACATCACAATTTTCGCGGGTATACTTTTAGCCGGAATCGGTATTGTTTCGACAATGGGTCTAAAGAAAGAGTTTGCGCCGCCGCAGGATCAAGGTTTCTTGATGATTCGTATGAATTCGCCGACGGGTTCCGCATTGGAATACACCGATGCACGTGTCAAAAAAATTGAGGACGTTATTGCTAGTCGTCCGGAAACAGATAGCACCTTTGTCGCCATCGGTGGATTTGGCGGCGGGGATGTGGACACGGCCTTTATATTTCTAACTTTAAAAAAGCCGAAAGATCGTCCGAAAGACGCCAAGCTTGGCCGATCCCCAACGCAGCAAGATATGCAAAAAATACTGCGAGAAGAACTCGCTAAAGTGGAAGGCATTCGGTCCTTCGTGATGGATCCCAGTACGGGTGGTATCGGAGGGCGCGGGCGATCGTCGCCAGTCGAATTTTCCATCGTTGGTCCGGACTGGAAAGAGCTTATTGAAATATCAAAGAAGTTTTCGGACGAGTTAGAAAAGACTGGCCAGGTTGTCGATTTAGATTCGGACTACCGACCTGGACTTTTTGAATACGGTATTATTCCGAATCGCAAAAAGGCAGCCGAACGTGGCGTCTCTGTTTCTGAGATCGATCAGACGGTCGGCGCGCTTTTCGGTGGCGTGATTGCCGGACAATTTTCGAAAGACGCGCGTCGCTTTGATATTCGGGTGCGACTTGATCCTGGTGATCGAAACTCTGTTGAAGACATTAAGAAAGTGAGAGTTCGCAACAACCGTGGGGAGCTTGTCAGTTTGATGGATATCGTGACTATAGAAGAACGACCATCCATGCAGTCGATCACTCGTAAGAATCGCGAACGAGCCATTTCCATCAATGCGAATCTTAAGGGTGGGATGTCGCAACGTGAAGTTATGCAAAAAGTTGAGGTGTTGGGTAAGACGTTGCTGCCGGATAAATATCGAGTCATTGCATCTGGTTCTTCCGAAACCATGAATGAAACCGCCCAAGCCATCGCCTTCGCGCTAATTCTGGGTTTAGTCGTTGGATACATGGTCCTGGCATCACAGTTCAATAGTTTCCTAGATCCCATTACCGTATTGGTAGCGCTTTATTTTGGCGTCGCCGGTGCGTTTATGGGACTATATTTATTTGGGCAATCGATTAACTTATATAGTTTGATCGGATTAATTCTTTTAATGGGTATCGCCAAAAAGAATTCGATTCTACTTGTCGACTATACTAATACCGTTCGCGACACTGGTTTGGGCGTTCGTGAAGCTTTGCTAGTAGCCTGTCCGATTCGCCTTCGTCCCATCCTCATGACATCGATGGCAACGGCAGCAGGCATCATGCCGGCCGCGTTGGCGTGGGGACCAGGTGCCGAAAGTCGCATACCCATGGCTATTGCCATCTTGGGCGGAGTTATCGTCTCTACATTTATGACTTTAATTGTAGTTCCAAGTCTGTATGAAGTGCTCGCGCGCAAGAAGCGTGAAGTCATAGTCTTTCAGGATTGACCAGAAATGTCTTTTTTGAAAGCCAAACCGAAAAGAAATCTCGCCATTGTCGCTGTGATTTTTGTTTGTGGGATTTCTATTTTCTATTTTATATGGAATCGGGCCAGATATCCGACGGCAAGCCATCTCGGCATATTTGTCAGTCAAGACGCTCTTACGTCCGAGGAAGAACTGTTTGAGCGCTTAAGTCCTAAAGGTTGTGAGATCAGTCCCAGTGATATCAAAACATTGGTTTTAGAACTTTCTGACTCTGATGGCGTACTTTCATTCCAAAGTGAAACAGCTGAGAAATTCAATCTCAAAACTATCAAACGTTCCAAAGAAATTTTGATAAATCTGGTGCGACAGCTGAAAAGGCGCGGCTTTTATGTGATTGGTTACTATCAGGTTTTTAAGAATCCTGAATTTGCCAGAGTGTATCCGGGTGACGCGGCCCAGCAGTTTGACGGCCGGAGTTTTACGGACAAGAACGCTTTGTTCGTCGATCCGATGAGTTCAAACTTTCAGGGCTACTTTAGTCAAATGTTGAAAGAATTGTCAGCGTTTCCAGTTGACGCTGCTTTCGATGAAATTATGTTAGATTACATACGCTACCCTGAGTATTCGCAGCTGCGCTATCCATACTCTCAGCACGTGAAATACTCTGGCAGAGAAAAAGCTATAACGGATTTTGTTTCTAGAATGAGGTCCGTTGTTCCGCCATCCATTGCTTTGTCCGGAGCCTTGCTAAGACCGGGCCTGATGGTCGGGCAAAACTATCCACAGCTTTGTGATAGCTTTAATATTATTCGCACGATGATTTATCCTAGTCGTGAGACCAAAAAGCTTCCTCCGCCGAACGTAAAAGCATGGCGCGAAAATTTTCAAGGTATCGTTAAGCTAAGTGAAAAAATGATTCAAAAAGGCTGCAAGGCCAAGTTCGAACCGGTTATCGAGGGGTTTGCGATTGCAGAGGACGAATCTGGCCGAAGAAATTATATCAGTCTGCCAGAAAATCAGATGGCCTGGCAGCTGGAAGAAGTAAAGAAAAAAGGTTGGAAAGTGATCATTTACAATTCTCACTCTGATTTTTCTAACCTATATCGAGTTCTTGGCTACTGAGGCAATAGTCGTTGGCATTGACGGCTTTTTTGGTTATATTCGCCGCCTTATGATTCATCTTAGCAACATCACCAAAAGATTTGGAAACCGCGTCTTATTCAAGGATTCGTCCTTTCAGGTTATTGCAGGCGACAAAATAGGACTTGTGGGTCCAAACGGCGCTGGCAAGACTACGATATTTAGAATCATCACCACTGGTGATGTCGATGGTGGGACGGTCAATATCGCTGGCGATACCGTCGTTGGATATTTTTCGCAGGACGTCGGTGACATGAAAGGTCGCTCGGCACTCGAAGAAGTCAAAGCGGGAGCGGGTCGTGTTTCTTTGTTGGCGGAAGACATTGCGGTCATGGAAAAAAGATTTGAGACCTTTGCTGAGGATCCGCCTTCCGACGATGAAATGACAAAACTCATGGACCGCTATGGTGAACTGCAAAGTGAGTTTCAGGCCCGTGGTGGTTACGATTTGGACGCGCGAGCCAAAGCTATTCTGACGGGACTTGGCATTGGACCTGAAGATTATGATCGTCCGGTCGAAAGCTTCAGTGGTGGCTGGAAAATGCGGATCGCGTTGGCTTGCATCCTGGCGCTCAATCCAGATGTTCTTTTGATGGATGAACCGACGAACCATCTGGACATCGAATCTATTATCTGGCTCGAAGAATGGCTGAAGACCTTTAAGGGTGCCATCGTGATGACAAGCCATGATCGCGAGTTTCTGAACCGAAGTATCAAGCGCATCGTCGAAATTTCCAATGGTGCGATTACCCAATACAGTGGCAACTATGATTTTTACGTTAAGGATCGCGAGATTCGACGCGAGCAACTCATGGCTTCGTTTAAGCGCCAGCAAGATATGTTAGCAAAAGAAGAAGAGTTCATCGCGCGGTTTGCCGCACGCGCTTCCCACGCGGCGCAAGTCCAGTCGAGAGTTAAAAAAATAGATAAAATTGAGCGTATTGAAATTCCCACGGAAGCGAAGACGATTCAGTTCAAATTTGACCCTCCGCCACGCAGCGGCAATGATGTGGTTAAGTTAGAAAATCTCGAGAAAGTGTGGACGCGAGAAGATGGCGTCCAGAAAAAAGTTTTTCATGGCGTCAGCGGTATGGTTCGGCGCCTCAATAAAATCGCGGTGACCGGGGTCAACGGGGCTGGCAAGTCGACTTTACTGAAAGTCATCACTGGCGAAACAAACTCAACCGGAGGCGTCGCTCAGTTGGGCGCAGCTGTGCGGGTGGGTTACTTTAGTCAGCATTCTCTGGATCTTTTGAATGAGAAAAATACCGTAATAGAAGAAATCACTCAGCGATTTCCGCAAATGGGTAACGGACCTATCCGAAGTTTGCTGGGCGCCTTCATGTTTAGTGGTGATGATGTTGATAAAAAAATATCCATGTTGTCCGGTGGAGAGAAGAGTCGTGTTGTCTTAGCGATTATTTTGGCGAGTCAAGCCAATCTATTGGTGCTCGATGAGCCGACCAACCATCTTGATATTGAGTCGCGCGAGATATTACTGGAGGCGCTCAATAATTTTGATGGAACGGTTATGATTGTCAGCCATGATCGCCATTTTCTTAAGTCCGTCGTCAATCGCGTGTTTGAAATCAATCATGGCGAGATGCACGTATATGAAGGTGACTATGACTATTATCTATCGAAACGACCGAGTATGCACCGCTCCTAAACTTTCAATTTAAGATCTCCTTTATGTCTCTCATCAGTCTTCAAGATATTACGAAAACATTCAAGGTCGAGCCTTTATTCACAGATATATCCTTCACCATAGCGGAGCGGGATCGCGTTGGCATCATCGGCCCCAATGGCGCTGGCAAATCGACGCTTATGAAAATTCTGACGTGTGCGATGACTCCGGATGAGGGTGAAGTCATTCTCAAAAAAGGAACGCGTCTGGTCTATGTCAGTCAACATCCAACGTTTCCCGCTGGCGATACCATTTTCCAGATTGTCGCCAAGGCATTGGCAGATAGTCGCAAGATGGTCGTGGACGATTTGACTCCAGCCGATCAAGCGCAGGTCTATAAGGTGCTCGCAAAAACTGGGTTTGAAAACGACTGGGAAGCGGTAGAAACTCTTTCGGGAGGCTGGCGTAAGCGCCTGAGTATCGCGCAAGCTCTTGTTCAGGAGCCAGATTTGCTTTTGCTAGATGAGCCGACGAACCATCTGGATTTGGAAAGTATTTTGTGGCTAGAGAACTTGTTAAAGCAAGCCCACTTCGCAGTAGGTGTTATCAGCCATGATCGTTATTTTTTAGATAATGTGGCGACTCGTGTCTTGGAAATCAATAAGGTCTATCCCGGTGGTATGTTTATCAGCGACGGTAGCTACGCCGAATTTCTTGGAAAAAAAGCTGAGTTTTTGGCTGGTCAACGTCACCAGCAAGAGGCCCTCGCGAATAAAGTGCGTCGAGAAGTCGAGTGGTTGAGTCGTGGCCCCAAGGCTCGTACCACCAAGCAACAGGCGCGCATTCAAAGTGCCGGGAAATTGCAGGAAGACTTGGCGGATGTTCGCAATCGGACTCAAAAGAATGAAATCGAATTTTCGTTTAATGCCAGTCAGCGGAAAACGAAAAAGCTTATGGAACTGGAAAAAGTTTCCAAATCCTTTGATGGTCGAGACATCATAAAGAAATTGGACCTGATCTTATCACCCGGAATGAAGCTCGGGCTTTTGGGTTTAAATGCTACCGGTAAAAGCACACTTCTAAAAATTATGAACGAAATGTACCCAATCGATGAAGGGACTCTGAAGCGCGCCGACAATCTTAAGGTGGTGTACTTCGAGCAGCATCGAGACACCTTGGATCCAAACATTACGTTGAAAAAGTCTCTCTCACCAGACGGAGATAGCGTTGTCATAGGTGATCGGCAACTTCACGTGGTGAGCTGGGCCAAAAAGTTTTTGTTCCGCGCCGATCAACTTGATACTTTAGTCGGTAAACTTTCAGGTGGCGAACAGGCGAGAGTTCAAATCGCTCGCCTTTTGACGCAACCGGCCGATATTTTACTGATGGATGAGCCGACCAACGATATCGACATCGAAACTTTGGAGGTTCTTGAAGATAGTCTAGCTGAGTTTCCAGGTGCCTTAGTCTTCGTGACGCATGACCGCTATATGCTCGATCGTGTTTCCAATATTTTGCTGGCCTTAGATGGTCAGGGTGGCGTGACCTATTATGCAGACTTTCAGCAATGGCAGAATGCTCAGAAAGCGGCCCCTAGGCCGTCGTCTGTCGCGAAGCCCTCAATGGAAAAGAGCTCATCGGATAAGGATGTCAAATCCAAGACCATTAAGAAATTGAGCTATCTTGAGCAGCGTGAGTTTGAACAAATGGAGGCCAGAATTCAAGCAGCCGAGCAGCTGCAAGAGCGCTGTCAGGCCGATCTCGCGACACTTTCAGATAAAAGTGACGCCAACATTATCAAAGATAAGTATGATTCATTTATGCGCGCCCAAAAAGAATTAGAAGAGCTTTACGATCGTTGGGCTGAACTTGAAAATAAATTGAAATAGGGAAAGTTATGCTTAGGTTGTTTTACCTTGGAGTATTTGGCCTCGTTGGAATTTACAGCCGGTATTTTTTAGATCATTTTCTTCAGGGTTCTTACGGCCAACCACATTACCTCAGTACGATGATTGTCAATCTCCTCGGTTCATTTTTAGTGGGAATTGTATTTGTTTTCAGTGTGGAACGCCTGATGCTTTCTCAGGATTTTCGCATTGCTATCATCGTGGGACTACTTGGTGGCTTTACGACTTTCAGTGCTTTTAGTTTGGATGCAATGCGGCTTATCAACGCCCAACGAGTTGGTATGCTGATGACGTATGTCGGTGTCAGTGTCTTTGGTGGCATCTTATGTTGTTTCCTGGGTATGATTTTAACCAAACGAATATTAGCTCTGTAGGTTTATGAACACTCGCCATGCGAGTGATAGTTGTTTTCATTAAGCTCCGCCTATCACACTCACTTTTTGCTGCGTGCATTGCATCGTGTCGAACTTCCCAGCTATGGCGTGCCCAGGGACGTTCGGCTGAATGCGTCCCTGCATCCGCCTTCACTAATGTCGCTCGCATCCGGCTCGCTCCGTTCCCTGTGCCCGCAATTGCTGGGAGGTTCGACCCGAAGCAACGCCAAAGCAAAAAGCGACGGTGAGGCTCCGCCAAACTGGTTACCTCCATCGAGCAACCGTTGCGGAGGCAACTCGTGCGGGAACGCACTCGAGAGCGGAGCCTCGCTGTCACAGTTTTTACCCGATGGTTGGCTGGGACGGTTGAGCCGGCTTAAATTTGGCTGGGCATTGAGGCTGCATCAGC
>JBGSKV010000071.1:0-2558 GCA_041740975.1 Oligoflexales bacterium
GGGATCCGCCAGATGCGCGCATGACCCGCCACTCCGCGAAGCGTGAGTTCTATCTGGAAGGTAAAGCGCGTAAAGTCCAACCTGCTGACTTCGCAAAATTCGATCTCATCTTAGCTATGGACCGTAATAACTTTCGAGACCTCACGGCTTTGACTGCCAATCCCGAAGAACAAGCCAAAATCAAACTCATGTGCGACTATTGTCAGACTCGTCAAGAGACCGAAGTTCCGGACCCGTACTATGGCGGCGGCGAAGGATTCGAACTCGTGTTGGATATCTTGGAAGATGCTTGTTCGGGACTCTTAAATCAATTTAAGCTCTCTTAGGCTTCGGCGCATTCTTCGGTATTTTTGGAAACTCAATCTTCGAGCATTTTTCCTTTAAAAGCGTCCAATCCGCATCTTTCATAACCGGCAAATATTTTTTGCCTCTGACCACATTCGACATAAACCTATCGTAACGACCTTGCGAAGGTGGATGAGTGGATAAAAATGCTGGTAGATTCACGCTGCGATCGAGCGCTCGTTTGAAAAAAGCGGCTGCACCTGCCGGCGAAATATTAGCGATACGCATCATTTCTATACTTCCGGCATCGGCTTCGTCTTCATCGGCGCGAGAGTATTTTTGCATGGCGATTTGCATCATCGTCGAAGGATCGACGATGGCAATCCCCGAATAATCTCCGACGGCGATTTGCCAGCCACCGATAAGCACCGTCGAGCGAACAAGTTGACGCATGGAGTGGCGGCTAATCTGGTGCTGTATTTCGTGCGCAAGTATTCCACCGAGTTCTTCGGAAGTTTGAGCCGATTCGATAAGCTTGCAGCCAACAAATATTTTTCCACCGGGAATGGCAAAGGCATTATCAATATCCATATCCAAAAGGTTCACCTGGACCGGTAGATCTAATTTTTTGTGAGCCGTCAGCTTCTTCACGAGTTCGTCAAAAATACGCTCAACATCAGCGTCTTTCTTCACTTTAAAAAAATCTTTATTTAAAGCGTATTCGCCAATTTTGGCATCCACGGAAACGGGAACCTGATTGGTAATGAGTTTTGCCAGAGGATTCATGGCGAAGTAAAGCCCAACTATACAAAGTATGAGCGCAGCAGCCAGGGCGACCAGAAGTCGCGCGTCGCGCGTATATAGCATGTTTCGCCTTCTGCGATACCAAGTCTCCGTTCCGGCGATGCGGGGGTCAATGTAGAGCATCGCGTCGGGTAGTGTGTGGGAGTGGACATGGGCCAGGTCTTCGGATATTTGGTGAATTTGAATGGATTTCAACGGCCATTTCGCTAGGAGTTCGCCGGTGATGCTCGATATCGTCAACTCGCTAGGACTTGGCAATATCAAAACATCATGCTTTTGCGATGTTTTGCCATCAACAAATTGTCCGTGGATATGGGCCATTCTATTAAATACTTAAGCCAACGTCGAGTACATCGGCAACCGCGTCGCCAATAGAGTTGGATTTAGTTTGCTGGGTTTGCTCGATGCGATCAAAGTTTATATTGCCGACGAACGCGATATTGGCAAGCATATACCTGCCAATACGTGCCATGGCCCAAGGAAGGCCAAGGCCGAGCGTGCAAATAACGATCAACGCGTTTACGAAATAAAGCAAAAAAACACCTAAACCAGTAAACCTGGATATACCTTTGGCAAAACCCAGATTGGCATTGCCAATAAAGGTGTGCGCGGTTCTGTAGTTCCAAAGCCAGGATTGATACCTGGCCCAAGCAAAGACAAGTATGATGTAGGAAGCTAAAATGCCTACCAAGATGAAGCTAAAGAATGAGCTAGTTAAGAGTGTTATAAAGTCTTGGGGTTTGGATAGTGATAGTCCTGCCGGAACCAGATCCGTTGCGAAAAACATACCAGCCGCTACGACGACCCCGATGAAAAAGATCATGAACAAGCAGGTCAATATGAAATACTTAAAAAATCCGACAAAAACATCAGACCCACGCCCAGTGTATTTGACCGAGAGAGTTCCAATGTGCGTATTGTTAAGCATAAGGGAATACAATTGATTCGTATAAATAGGAATATAAAGACCTAAGGTGAGGATTGACAGTAGTCCGCCCGTAACGGATACGGAAAAAAACTCTTTATAGATGGATTTCATGTTAAAACGTATTCCGCGCCACATTGTGCGACTTAACAAATACCTTTTGGAAGCGACAATGGCATAAGGAACAAGAACCATCAGAAGTAGGAAAAAAACAAACCCAAAAATGATGGATACATTTCCTAGAATAGAAAAAAGACCGTAGACTGCCAAGACCTTCAAATAGCCAAAAAATAGCTCTTTGCCAGTTCCCGTGTAAATAAATCGTTCGTCTACAAAAGATGAGCTGCGCCAGAGACTGTGGCGGATATTCGTTTTTGCCCAAGGGTAGTAGATACCAATCGTTAGAATCGAAAACAAAATGTTCTTTAGAAAAACCATGGCGAGGCTAAGGCCGTTATCTTGAAATTTAAATTGATAGATCAACTGGGGCGGGCGGGGCGGTTGTTCCACAGGTGCAGATGTTGTTACCGTTGAGTCCATATCA
>JBGSKV010000072.1:0-18183 GCA_041740975.1 Oligoflexales bacterium
TTTGTTTGATCTTTTTCAAAAGCTTGTATAAGTTGGCCAGCGAGTCAATACTGTCATTATTCGTTTTTTTCTGGAGTCGCCTTATGAAACAGCGCATGTTTTCGTCTGCTTGTTTATTGATCACCTTGTTCTTGGCATCGGTCTTTGTGACCACGGCTGCCTTAGCAAAGGATCCGCTAACGATCATGGCAAAGGGTGGGGCAGATATTCGGGCGGAAAGCGGACTAAAAGTGAATAGTCGCGCTAAACCAGGCCAATTGCCAAACAACGACCAATTGCCAAACAACGAAAAGGTGAGTGATGAAGACGACGATGAAGATGAAGAATACGAGGACGATGAGGGCGAAGATGTTGAAATCGCCGACGGTTCTGAGTACGAAAATGAAGAAGTCGAAAGTTCAGGGCAGCGTCACGCACAAAACCTCCTTTTACCTCTAGAGTCCGTTCCCGGTATCGGAGAGTCAGCCACAAAAGTTCGGTTGCCTTATAGTGTAGGCAGTACGCATTATTTTTATGAGTTCGAATTAGTTGGTCACAAGCTTGTGGTTCGCCACTACGCAACCAATAAGTTTGGATTCAACCACGGGGAAGCTTCCCTTGCGAAGCCTAAACAATCGGTGGCGTTCAATTTGGTCGGGCAAGACTTGGCTTTGGCTTCGGATATGTTTGCCGGTAGACATGAGGTGAGTTTCTTTTTGTCGGATCCAATTTATAGCTTAACCATACAAGCGCAGAACGGCCCCAAAACAGTTTTTGAGGACATGTCGGTACGTATTATCAACCAAGCTATGATGACGCCAGAGATCGGCAGTAGTTTTCACGCAACGCATACGTTCGGACTCGGCACCGAGTCCTACACAATTATGAAAGACATTTCAGAGGCAGATGAATTGAGTCAGTATCTCGTGCAAAACTCGGAA
Organism: Oligoflexales bacterium; assembly: GCA_041740975.1. Classification (GTDB taxonomy): domain Bacteria; phylum Bdellovibrionota_B; class Oligoflexia; order Oligoflexales; family JALZUQ01; genus JBGSKV01. The sequence goes on from JBGSKV010000072.1 coordinate 921, forward strand.
GGACAATTGGCCTACCTTGTGGTGGCGGATCCAAATACGCCAGAGCAAATGGAGCATATACGTGGGCAAGTTGATGGCCAAAAACAGATAATGGAAAGGTCCGTGATGAACATGCATTCCTTGTTTTCGTCACCAACAACCGGCATCATATCGCATGGTCAGAATTTTTTAATTTATATGCATGAAGGTTTGCCAAACCTCAGAGCTGTCCAACAAGCGACAGCATTTGAAGTCGCCGCAAGTGAACAGGCGAATTCACAGTCGGCCCCCCTAAATGTTGAAGCCGCTATGAGCAGGGTTGCAGCTGATTTAGTGCCAGGATGTGCGGCTGCCTTTTCGCCGAAAAGTCCTTTAGCAAAACAATAATGTCTGAAGTGAATAAGATTGAAAAAGCCCCACTTATAAGTGGGGCTTTTGCTTTTTAGTTGGATTTGGAGACAGGGCCAAAGCGAGCGTTCAGAATAATTTTTTGGCGTTCGACTTGAAAGACAAAAGCGGGCCAATAACTCAAGCGATTCTTATCAAAGCCCGGACCTTCAACAAAAAATTCTCCCGCAGCAAAGGTGTGAGTGGCTAGTTCCTTGGCGAGGGCGCGACGAGTTGTAAAATCTTCGGTGAGTGCCATGCGCGCCAGCGTTCCCGCGCGATATCCGATCAATTTAAAGTCGGTGTCTTGTGCCATCTCGGGCGGAATAAATTCCTTGGCAGGAGTTTGAGATTTTTCGTCAGCACTGGTCACCATCAAGCCGCCGATACTTTTCGGTAGTTCATCGTAGAAGCCAATATAATCTGCAAACAAAGCACCTTCGAGGAACGGATCAAATGGACTGAAAAGAGACGGTGAGCGCCACTGCTGGTCGCCTACCAAAAGTATTTTTTTGCTCACGCCATGATATTTGAGAAGACGAATAATATGCTTCACATTTCGAAAATGGTCCGGAATAAAAAGTGCGTCAAAGTCGACTTGAGGAGGCAAGTTGACATTCTTTTCATCAAACGGCATGTTTTTGTCTTCGGCTTCCTTCTTCTTGACTTCGACTAACTCGGCAAGTTCGTCCTTGCGAGTCTCGGGATTGATATTGAGCAACTCCCTCAGTGACATGTCGAGGAAATCGAAGTTGCCTTCTCGGTAGGAAATATCTTTCGAAACACCAATTCCAAGGACTTCCAATTGATCGCGGAACGACGCCACAAAGAGACCTTGGTGCCGACGTTCCGGGGCTAAGATCGCAACACGTTTCGCGCCTCTGGCGCGCAGACTTTGCACGAGAGCAACAGCGAGTCCACGATCATTTGGAAAAACTTTAAAAACAAACGGCGAATCCACTTGGGCTTCGCGAGAATTACGCAGAAGCATAGTTGGCATACGCATCGCATCAGCCAATTTTACAAGAAAAGAAGCATCTTCCGGTGTCAGCCCACCAACCACCAAATCCGGGCGGTGGAGAAGCATGGCGCTAGCGTAGGCCTTTTTAAAACCAGTTGCTGAACTTTGCGTATCGAAGACCATGACGCTTCTATCGAAGGAGACAAGATCCTTCCCCATGCTCGCTTTCATTCCGTTCAATGTCGCACGGGCGAGTGGAGCGCTTGGACCTGTCAAAGGGAGAAACACCGCAATTTTCTTGGATCCGGATTTGAGCCATGCCAAAAGACCCCGAACAGCTTTTTTCCGCCAAGCCATATCGTTGCAGTGATGTTTTTTGAGTTTAAGGACGAGTTGATTTCTGAGGTCAAACTCTGATTTATCCTTGATGCCGGAGACCTTCATAAACTCAATGAGTGGCTGTTGCACCAGCTTCAAAAGACTGAGGCATTTCTTGCGCTCGATTGAGTCTTTCGTCTCAATGTTGTCAAAGTCGATATCTGTCTGATTATTTATGATTTCATTATTCGACAATGCTAAAGCCGGTTGGGGAATCATCAATAAAAGCAATAAGATGAAAAATCGCATGATCGTCCCCGTCCAAAGACTAGTCTAAAATATTTCTGAAACTGCCTGTCTGGCTTATGACGCGAAGATCAGAGTCTTTGGCTTTCTGTGTCGGCACAGTGCCTTCTTTGAAATACATTTTTATGCCACCGTCAGATAAATAACCATGGCGTGGATCAACTTTGGCTTCGACAACTTTTGGTGGTAACACGAACGGTTCTGCCGGATAGAACCCCTTGGCTTGACGCATATAGCGATCCCATAAGGGGAGGGCGGCTTTGGCGCCTCCGGCTGTTTGGTTCATCAAAGAATCAGAAGTATCAGTTCCCACCCAAATCAAAGTGGCAAGGCTAGAGGAATACCCCGCAAACCAGTTGTCTTTGTTGTCGTTCGAAGTTCCGGTTTTTCCCACCATATTTTGGTTAGCCAGGTCATGACTTTCGTAAGCGGTTCCATATCGAAAAACATTCTCTAAGCCCTTGGTCATCAGATAAGCCGTTTCTTCGTCGACAATTTGCTTGCCGAGGTTTTCAGGCGGCCCGGCATCATAGATGACGACATTTTTTGCATTGGTGATCTTGGTAATGGCAATGGTCGGCATCAAGCGGCCTTTGTTGGCAAATGTCGCGTAGATATTGGCAAGCTTAAGCATCGACATTGTCGAACTTCCCAGAACGCTGCCAAGTTCGTTTTTGATAGGACTATCAAGATCGAACTTTTCAACATAGCGAATGAAATTTTCTATTCCTAATTTCTTCCCTAGTTCGACGGCCGGAGTGTTGATGGAGCGGTAGAAGGCACTTGCCAAAGTCGTTTCTTCTAGATGAGCGCCGTGGCTGTTTCGAGGGCGGTAGTCATCGATAGAAATCGGAGAAACATAGACCATGTCACTCCAACGCCAGCCTTGCTCTAATGCAAAGGAATACAATAGTGGCTTGAAGGCCGAACCTGGTGAGCGCATTGCTTGCGTGACGCGATTAAATTGAGAAAGTTTGTAGTCCCGCCCACCTACCATGGCAAGAATCTGGCCAGATTTAGGTTCAACGGAAAGAAGAGATGCTTCTACCCGGGGAACTTCCAGTTTTCCCTGAGCATTGGGGCGAGACGGTAAACCACGGCGCAATCGATCGAAGTGCTCTTTCGCTTCATCCATGGTTCGCTGCGCTATATTTTGTAAGTTGGTGTCCAGTGTTGTGTAGATCCGCAATCCCTGACTGGCGACGGTGTCATACTTGTGTGCCAAGATAGTGCGAGCCTCTTGGTAGACATGGTCCACAAAGTGCGGAGCCAGCTGCACATTCATTGGTTTGTATTCTTTATAGTTTAGTTTTTGCTTATAGGCATCACGGGCCTGGGCTTTTGTTATGTAGCCAGCATCGTACATAGCTTGAAGGACTCGGGCTTGTCGTTTCTTGGCCACCTCTGGATAGCGGGCAGGATTGTATTTGGAGGGGAGCTGAAAAAGTCCGGCGACGAGTGCGCATTCACCAAGACTAAGGTCCTGAACATTTTTTGCGAAGTATCGTTGAGCTGCCGCTCCAACACCATACGCTCCATTGCCAAGGAACATGCGGTTCGCGTAGGCTTCAAAAATATCTTTCTTGCTAATATTTTTTTCAAGTTCACGTGCTAGTGCAATTTCGATGATCTTGCGATCTATTGATTTTTCAGCGGTCAAAAGGAATTTGCGCACTACTTGCTGTGTAAGAGTGCTTGCTCCTTGCTGGAACGTTTGCTTGCGGCCCGAAAGACGTCCTTCCGCAAAATCAAGCGAAGCGCGTACAATTGATTTGATATCGAAGCCGGAATGTGACCAGAAATTTCTATCTTCAATGGCAACAATGGCATCGACTAAATTTTTGGGAATGCGATCAAAAGGAATGGCAATTTGATAGAAGTCAAAAAACTCACCTATCTTATGTCCATCACGATCAAAAACATAAGTATTGCCGTTTGGATCGTAGTTCTTGATGGTTTCAATGGCGTGGTGATGATCATCGAAAACATTCAAACTATAGAGGTAAGAGTATAAAGACGCGGTGCCAATAATGAAACTAAGCCCGCTCACGAATGTTAGAGAAAGGAGGAAAATTCGTATAAGACTGCGTTGACCCGACGCATTGCGACGCAGGCTGAGATAAGCCAAAAATCTTTTGGCGTAGTTTTTTAGAATTTCTTTTTTCATCTTAGATAAATTATAAGGCCAACCTGTCTAAGTTTAAGTCGGCAGAATCTGCCGATCGAGGGATCTTCAAAAATGCAATCAAATCAGTTAGTTAAGCTGCTAGTCACAAACCTTCTTTTCGGGTCCCGTAGCCTCCCTCAGTTTTTTGGCCTCTATTCCGATCTCATATAGAGGGGAATCCGTGAGTGGCGCCGGGAAGATCCTCCATTTCGTTCAGGATGACGAGCGCTAGGGTTAGAAGATGAAAAAATTAAAACCAAGACGCATAAAAATTCTTGCGATCAACTACTGCCATTTGGAAATGGACCGTCTCGGACTATTGTTCAGTGGTATTGATGCCGATGGATTTAGCTTTGATATTATGTACTCTGATTCATTCATCAATGCGCGTGATATTTTTTTTAATGAACACCCTGATCTGGTTTTTATTCACGAGACTTTCGAAAAAGGAATCGCTATGTGTCGCCTCGTGCGCGCACATGAAGGCGATCGACATACAGGTCTTATTTTTACGACAAGTGTGAATCAACTCATTAGTCGTACAGAAAATCATTATTATAACTCGGCGGTCTGTCTTGAAAAAGGCGCTGATGATGTGATTCGATTTGACTGCTCAAACCGGGAATTCCTGGCGCGAGTGAAGTCGGTTTTGCGTCTCAAAACTATGACAGATGAACTGCGACGTGCGAATCACCGCCTTGAAGTGTTAAGTTTGACTGACGACCTGACGGGTCTCGCGAACATGAGACGGTTCTATAAAGATTTTGGCAAAATGATTGGCCGCTGTCGTGCGGGTGAATTTAGTTTGGGTTGTATTGTTTTGGATATCGATCATTTTAAACAGGTTAATGACAATACGAATCATCTGGTGGGAAGTAGGGTACTAGGTGAGTTGGGGCGAATGCTACGTTCAACTTCGATTCTCAAAAAAGGTGACCTTGCGGCAAGATTTGGTGGCGACGAGTTTGTACTAAGCTTTCAAGCCGACTCGCCATTTGAACTGAAAAGAATTTCCGAAGAACTGCGCAAGCTGATTAGCGGACACGTGTTTCAAATTGACAATCTCAAGATCAAGATCACTGCCAGTTTCGGCGCGGCATGGATTCATTCGAAGTTTCAGGGCAACGTAGAGTTCCCTCTCAAGGTAGCCGATCATTTGCTCTACGAAAGTAAAGCTGCCGGTCGTGACCGAGTAACTATGGTCGATCTCTTAAGGGATTCGGTTAATTTTGATCATATTAGTCGGAGTCATCTTTTGCATGGGGATTCCAGCGGTGACGACGATCAACTCATTGTGATTAACAAGGCCTAGGTCTTTTAAGAAAGTCGGCAACTTGTCCAGCAGCACATCCGTGTCGTAAAACTCTGGATTGACGATTGGTGTCACACCCCAAACCATACTCAGTTTATTGACGACATCTAATCTTGGTGTGATGGCAATAATGGGAGTTTGTGGTCGCCATTTTGCAATCGTCTTGGCGATGGATCCGGTCAGAGTCAAACATACAATCGCATGCGCATTCAAATCACGAGCAGCATGACAAGCAGCCAAAGCAATCGCTTCATGGCTTTCCCATGCTTCGGGATTGCGACGATCGATGATAAAGTTACCGGTAGCCCGGGAACCTTTCAGGTTCCAGTTTTCGACTTTGTCGATGATCGCGGCCATTTTCATGACGGATTCGACCGGATATTTTCCAGAGGCCACCTCGCCAGAAAGCATCAAGCAGTCAGCATTTTCTAAGACTCCATTGGCCACGTCGGAAATCTCTGCAAGCGTGGCGCGGGGCGTATCAATCATCGACTCAAGCATTTGTGTGGCAATGATTACGGGTTTACCGAGGCGCGAAGCTTCGCGAATAATCGTACGTTGAAATCCTGGAACGCGTTCCACTTGGCCTTCGACGCCGAGATCGCCTCGGGCAACCATTAAGCCATCGGTGGCAGCAGTGATTTCGGTAATTTTTGCTATTGCAGTCGGCTTTTCAATTTTGGCGATAACAGGAATATCGGCTCCGAGGTCGGCGATGCGTTTTTTAAGATCGATGATGTCGGCCGCTTTTTGGACAAAAGAAAGAGCGATAAGATCAACGCCTTGTTCGACGCCAAACTTCAGATCACGGATGTCCTTTTCGGTCATGGCTGGTAGTGACAGCTCAGAATCAGGGAAATTCACGCCCTTGCGATTCTTGAGTATCCCGCCTTCTTCCACTTCGACGATGACGCGATCTTTCTTGACGTCAACAATTTTGAAAAGCAAAAGTCCATCATCCATCATTAACTTATGGCCTACAGACACATCACGTACGAGGTATTCGTAATCAATGGGAATGCAGTTTGCCTCAGTTTGTTCTAGGCCGAATGCAAGTTCGTATCTGTCGCCCTTCGTGATATGGATCGATCCACCAATTAATTTGCCGCAACGAATCTTCGGGCCTTGCAAATCCTGTAGGATGGCTACATTGCGTCCCATTTCTTTCGAGAGTGAACGAATGGTTTTGATGTTCTCGGCGTGGAACTCAAAGTCGCCGTGGGAAAAATTCAAACGAGCAATATTTAATCCTGCCCCAATGAGTTTTTTTAAAACTTCTCTAGAGCGGGAAGATGGTCCTATGGTGCCGACGATTTTGCATGATCGAGTATTTTTAAAAGTCTTGATAAATGAACTCCCCCTCACCAGCATCTCAGTTGACGTCTCTTTTGAGAGGTGAGTATAACCGCCTATAATCATTTAATATATAGATTTTGCAGTTCAAAAAATATCTTATTATCAAGGTGTTAAATAATCGCCGTAAGCGCCGATACCCCTAGAGACGAGAGCTAACCTAAAAATATAGCTCAAGAGATTGTTCGTATTTTCGCATTGCTCTAAAAAGGGACAGGTGCTTGTGAGCGCATATCAGCTCATCGGAAAAAAAATAGCGGAACGCTACTGCCTCATCGATCAAATCGGTAAGGGTGGTATGGGTGTCGTCTATCGTGCCATGCCTTTCGATGATCCTTCGAACTACGTCGCGGTCAAAATCATTAAGCGCTCAAAAACTTTAAACTATGAAGACGTTCTCGCATTTCAAAAAGAAGCGTCATTAATGAGCCGACTTTACCACCAGAACATCATCACGTTTCATGAGCTAGGACTCCTCGATCAAAGTAATTATGAAAGTGGCTACTACATCGTCATGGAGCTTGTGACGGGTATCAATCTTAAGAAAAGTATTCTGCGTGATGGCCGTAAAGATTTACCATTCTTCTTTGAACTTGGATTGCAACTTGCGGATGCCCTTGACTACACGCACGGTAAGAATATTATTCACCGCGATATCAAGCCACAAAACATTGTGGTGACCCGATCCTTTCAAGATGGCCACGGCGTTCTTTTCAAAGTGCTCGACTTCGGTGTCGCGCGTCTAGCCGAAGTTCTGCCAGTCGCGGAAGGTGAGTCCAACAAGAACCAACTCGGTGTGGATATTGCCGGCACTCCATTATATATGGCGCCAGAGCAGACTAAGCTTCTCAATGAGCCAATCGATCATCGCGTGGATCTTTATTCTTTAGGATGTGTTTTATACGAAACCCTGACGGGCACACCTCCTTTCAGAGCAAAAAATCGCGAAGGACTTGAGCGACTCCATGTGAGCGAACCGCCGCCGTCGATCACCAAAATACGTCCCGACGTTCCGCCAGCAGTTGAAAAAATTGTTATGAAACTTTTGGAGAAGAAGCCTGACCAAAGATATCAAACGGCTTTTGCATTGCGAGCGGATTTGATGCGCGCGAAAGCGATGTATCGCAAAGGATCGGTAGAAGATTTTGAACTTGCTCAGAAAGACCAGATCGAAGCTATTGCGGCCCGCATTCCCATGGCCGGACGCGAAGTGCATTTACAAACTTTGGTGGATGAATACAAAGCTGTGGCAGATCCGAAAGGTCGCAGTCGCATATGTGTCGTCAAAGGCGAAGGAGGTGTCGGCAAATCGCGGCTTCTCACTGAGTTTCGTGGGTATTTGGGGCAAAACAAAATTCGTTATATTAGCTCTAAGTTCTCTCGCCATGAAAATAGTTTGCCATTCAATGCTCTTGCGAACGCTTTCAATGAATATTTAGTGAAAACGCTAAAAACCCAGCCGCGTGAAGTTGATATCATTAAACAAAAGGTTAGCGATAATGTGGGGCCGATGGCTTACCAAATCGCTGAGATTGTCCCCGGTCTAAAGCCATACCTGAAAGACCTCAAAGATTTTGAAGCTTCGGCACCACATGAAGACTTTGCGATTTTTGCCAAGGCATTTTCTGACTTTACGAAGTGCTTGGCAACAGATGATCAACCAGTCGTTTTTATCTTCCATGATTTGCATTGGGCCGATGACAAAAGTCTCGAGCTCATTGACACGTTCTTTAGCTACAATAATTCGCAAAGATTCTATTTGGTATTTAGCTATCAATCGGGCCAAGAGTACTTTTCAAGTTTATTCGAAAAGTTTCTGGACAAGTTCAAGAAACTACGCCGCCGCTTTTCTGAGGTTGAACTCGGTCGACTGAGACTAGAAGATGTCGAGAAAATAAGCCGCGCCTTCTTGCGTTCGCCAACACCGGTCGAGCCCGAGCTAGTAAACTATCTAACCACACAGTCCAATGGCTCTCCCAACTATCTGATCGAACTTCTGAAGAATCTCGTGGCCCAGGATCTACTGGTATTCGATATGATACGCCGCAAATGGGTTTATGATATCTCCGCTCTAAGAGAAACGAGCGTAAAAGTTAATTTTGTCGATCTTATCTTGGCGGAAGTGCGTTCGCTCAAAGGTTTGGAAAAGGAATTTCTTGAGATTGCCTCGGTTGTGGGGATGACGTTTCAGTTTGAGCTCATTCTCTTAGGTGATCGCACAAAAACCTTAGACCTTTTCAATTTTATCAATAAGCTTTCTGGTCGTGGCTTAATTTCGCATGCGCGAGGGGTGAGTAACCTCAAAGCCCTCGGAAAGACTTATACATTTACTCACAAGCAAGTGCGCAATGTCATTTATGAGTCTATACCATACGATCGTTTAGCCGGCATTCATCAAAAAATAGGCGAATATACGACACAAGCGGTTGCGCAGCGTGACGCCCGCACGATATTTAACATTGCCCATCATTTCAACTCGTCCATGAAAGATGCGCAAAAACGCGATGATAAAGCCATAGCCGAAAAAGCTGTGGAATTTAATCTTGCGGCAGCCGAGCACGCCACAGCAGCTCAGGCTTGGCAATCGGCACAAAGGTATCTAGAAAACGCCGCCCAACTCATGGAGAAATGGGGCGCTGCATTCTCTACCGAGGAACAGCGATCCGAGTTGTCGGAAGCGATCGCTGATATTTACGCTGTGCAAAAAAAATATGGTCTAGCGATCCAAAAGTATCGATCGGTTTTAGAGGGCGCATTTTCGAAGAATGTCTTCTTAAGAGTCTCCAATAAACTTATCAATCTGCAAGTCACGAGCGGTTTGGTCTCAGCCGCAAAGGAAGTTCTAGACAGCATACTCAAAAAGCTTGAGATGTCCGTAGAGCCCTTAACGTCATTCCAAAAACACAAAGACGAGTTCCTTCTTCGTAAGGATTCGCTGGTTATTTATAGTCGCCATTCGGACTTGCATCGCGTGCAAAAGAAAATCTACCTGATGAGCAAGAAGAAAAAAGTAATCGAATATCCTAAAGCCAAGCTGCTTCAAACAGGTTCTCACCTTTACGCCAGTGAAGATATGTCTCGCGCTCTGCATCTGCACAATCTGGCTTTCCAATCGATCGTTCGCTCGGGTGGCGCGCCGGAAGATATGCTTCGCATCTTGGCGGAACGTGCTGTTTGGCTCGCTCGCTACGGGCACTTTGGTGCATCGGAAAAACTCTTCACATCGACTCGAAAGCTGGCCCAATCCCTGCGCATGAAGAGTGTCTATGGTTACGTCAACATGATGAAAGCATTGACCTTAGATTTCCTTCGAAATGATCATGAACATGTATATGAGCTTGTGCGTTCGGCGGGCAAATATCTGAATACCGGTACGGATAGAATGGCTTGCGCCAATATGATGTTGTTCACTATTTTCAATGACCTAACGCGCTGCGATTTTAAAAGCTTACACACGCACAGCGTTCGCTTTCCAAATGTTGTCCCGACGCGAAATCAGTTCAGTCCACGATACGTTTCCATGCTTCTTTTTGGGGACCTCCTCCAGGGCCGCAGGGATCTACTCGTTCGCCGCGCAAGCTTGTTCCTGAATCGCCGTGATCAGGTGAATGCTCGTCGCAACGATTTGTTTATTGAGATTATTCAGACGATGGTGAGCTTCAGTAAAGGTGAAGAAGTCAACTCTCGGGATATGTTCCTCAAGATTGTCAAGAAAGCTTATGACTCCGAGTCTCTGCAGTCGCTGCTGGGATTCGAACTCGATTTTTTCAACCTTTTTGTATCAGTTTTTATAGATCTCTATAAAATCGATCACGGTCGTGAAATCATGCGCGCCGATGAGATGGCCATTTTGTGTCGCTTCCTTGTCAGCAAGAAAGCGGCTGGACACTTGATGAGTCCCCAACTGAAGTCCCTGCTTCGCGCGAAACTCGCCGAAGTGACAAAGAAGAAGAATGCCGCCACTTTATATTCTTTGGCGCTTCGCATGTCGCATAAGACTTCGAATAACCTGGTGAAAGCCTTGGCACGCTTCTGGTACGGCCGGTTCCTTTTTGTACAAAGAAAACACGTCAAGCGACTGGAAAGCACGGCGGATTTGATGCTGCGGCTCGAGCTGCATGCGATCAGTACTGCCATCAACAATATGTTGGGTAGAGATGAGAAGGGTGAGAAACCCGAGATCGAAGAAAACTCAAATATTATGGGACCGAAGTTAACGCCGCAGATTATCGACCATATGAACTACGTTTGTCGCACCGTTCAGCGTGATTCTGCCATTGAAGATGACTTTGTCGGTTCATTTAAGATGATCGAAGCCATGTACAATCCGACCTCTATGCATATATATTCATTTGCTAATGTAAATCAGAAAACTCTTTACGGGTTCGGCAATAGCAAAATAAAAATTGAAAACGATGCCGATATTGTGGACTATTTGTCTTCTTATCTAAATATACGTTCTTGTTTGTTTTTGCCGGTGAATGACACGCCTTGGTCCATGAGCGCCGGTATAGTCGACGATTTATCACAAACTCAGGCTCATCAAACGGCTTTCTCAGAACAGTCTTTCGTGGAAAAGATGGATGATACTGTGGTCATTGCGGGACGTAGTACCAAAACTTCGAATGCAATTTTTAACGAGTCAGCGGCAAACACGAGTATGCATCAAAGCCGCTTTCAAATGAATGCGCTTGTCCCTGTCAAAGGGGCCTCAGGAAATCTGGGGTTGTTATTTTTGCAAGGGCTTAACACACACGATCATAATTCTTCTAAGTGGCGTGACGAACTTGACCAACTTGGCTCTCAGATTGGCTTGCTATGTGAACGTAAGGCTAGCAACTTGCCGCTGGAAATGCGGGCACCTCACTATCAGCCGGGTGAGTTCGTACTTGAGAATGTAGACTGGCTGAATGTTTGGAAGGATGGTGCCATCCGTAAAAAGCGTGAAAGCACCTGGTACTGCGGATTGAACTTTGGTGAAAACTATTACCTCTTGTTCTATTTGAATCTTGAAGGCGAAGAGCAAAATCGCGAGCAAATCAGCACAATCCTTTGGCATCAGGCCTACGTATTTCGTGCATTTTTTAATAGTTCAGGTGAGAACGAACTGACGTTGGACGAAGTTCGCAAAAGCATCGGAAGCTGGCTAGTTTATTTGGCTAAGACTCACCCATGTCAACATGTGTCTTTCTCGTTCACGCTTTTTGACAGGCGACAGGCGACGGCTTTCAGCGGACATTTCGGGCCGACGCGACCACTTGTTATTGGACAAGATAACCAAGTGCGACCTTATAATGCAATCATGGCCTCACTTAGCAACGGTGGGGATTTGCGTTACTGGGAAGTTGTCGCAAGTATATCAGATGTTCATTTATATATTTTGGCATTTGACTCTGGTATGGTTGACCCATCTTTGTCAGAGCATAGACGCAAAGTTATTTCGTCAAGCCTGGCATTGGCATCCTCGATCGCGGACTATCAAAGACTTTTGAAAAGTGCGTTAGAGGGTGTGCCACTACCTCGTTATTATGTGGCTGTTTATAATTTTGGTGAAGATTACTCTCGTCGAATTGACGTGCCTTTAGCAAAGGCGTTGTAGGAGGTTATATGTTTGGAATAGGTATGCCGGAGATGTTGGTCATCGGAGGGGTCGTCGTGCTTCTGTTCGGCGCAACGAAGCTTCCTCAACTTGGTGGCGCAGTTGGTGAAAGCATAAAAAACTTTCGCAAGAGCGTTCGCGATGACAATAAAGCCATCGATGGCGAAAAAAAATCAAAATCAAAAGAAGAAAACGAAGAGTAGTATCTGGTGGTTCAACTCGCTGATCTATTGCAGCGCCGGCTTTTATTTTTCACAGGTAAAGGTGGTGTTGGCAAAACATTGTCCGCAGGCGCGTTCGCACAGTACGCTGCTCGCAAAGGCAAGCGAGTTTGCCTCGTTCAATCCGGAATGTGTGACCAAATGAGCCCACTCTTTGGCAAGCCACAATCGAGCCCATCACCCACAGATACGATCATTTCCGAGAATATTCATCTTATGCATCTTGATACAAATATCAATTTGCGAGCCTTCGTACAGACACAAATAGGCAACGATCGGATATATCGAACCTTCATGGACAACAAAGTCATGAAGGTTTTTTTAGAGTCGGTTCCGGGACTAGAGCAAGTGAGTTTCCTCGGTCACGTCGTTTATTTGGCCGAGCAAATTGAAAAATATGACATTGTTATTGTCGATGCATATGCTTCGGGACATTTTTTAAGCCTCATTTCCACGCCGAAAGCAATTGCGGACACGCAACTGGGTGGCAAGTTGATTGGTCTGGTCAACCGAGTTCAATCATTTTTGGCGGATAGCTCCAATAGTGCCGTGGTAGTTGTGGCGCTTCCCGAACCTTTGGTGATGAGCGAGACCATTGAGTTGCTCAATAATCTTAAACGTGCAGGTGCTATTCATTGCAGTGGAGTCTTTCTCAATCGCATGTTGGTTGAGTCGGACCAAAGTGTCGATGAAAGATCGAATCCTTGGATTCGTGAGTACATTAAGAATAGAATGGTTGAACAACAAGAGGCTGTAGGTTTATTGCGAGATGCGTTGCGAAACGATCCTGAAATACTTTATCTACCTCTAGCGGATTGTGGATATGTGCGAGAGCCCATGGCAAAGAACATGGCTGACAGTCTTTTTCATGTACATGTGACGGAATAGATGAAAACGATCAAAGACATTATCGAAAAAAGTCGAGTCATTTTGATGCTAGGGGCGGGCGGCGTTGGCAAAACGACGACTTCGATTCTCGTAGCGATTGAAGCCGCCAAGCTCGGCAAACGTGTCGGACTGATCAGTGTGGATCCTGCGAAACGATTGGCTGATGCTCTTGGAATTCCTTTAAGCGCGGAACTTATGCAGGTCCAGCTGCCCGTTGCATGGACACAAAACGGTGGTTCAATTTCGGCTGCAATGATTGACCAAAAAGCGACGTTGGATTCTTTGATTTTTCAGTTTACATCTAGCAGTATGGCGCGCGAGAAAATCTTCAAAAATTCACTTTATAAAAGCGCAGCGGACAAAATTGGTGGTGCGCTCGAATACATGGCCATTGCGAAGTTAGGCCAGCTGGTCGATGATCCATCCTTCGATCTCATAGTGGTGGACACACCGCCCGATCTGCATGCCTTGGATTTTCTGATTCGGCCTAATTTTCTCGCTAGATTTGTTGAGAATAGGGTCATGCGGTGGCTCATCAAACCGATCTACTATGCGAGCCGTATGAACGTTCGCTTTTTGCGAAGTGATTTGATCGACAAAGTGATCCAGATCACTGGACTCGACCTTTTGCGAGAGATAGCCGATTTTTTTGTTAATATGCAGGATACGATTGCCGGCCTTTATCAAACTTCGGCGCGAGCCCAACAGGTTATTGCGGGTCCAGAGACTTCGATATTTTTTGTGGCCGCGCCAAGCGAACGAGTTTTAAGATCGTTTCATTTTGTCGAAAGCCAACTGGCTTCTCTCGAGCTCAAGTTGCGGGCCGTTGTCGTCAATCGATGTTTGCCGCAGAGTGTAAAGGATTACTTGGACCATATTAAAAGTGACGAGGATCTTCATAGTTCGAAGTTTGATATTTTAACGAACTTATATCGTCGAAGTAAGGGTGAAATAGATTTTTTAAAGGAGATCCAAAAAGCCCAGAGTCCGCACATAGTCAAAGCTTTGACGGAACTCACACAAAATCCTCATAACTGGGAAGGTCTTGGTACGCTTGCTTCTCAGCTTTCCAGCCCCTAAATTCGGACTTCATTTTTTATAGTTCTTGTGCCTGTCGATGTCATAAACCATAATGATTATGATATCTTGGGACTTTATCATATGCAAAGCGCCATACAATTTGTGGAATACGTCGGCCGCCAAGTCCTGCGCGTGAAGCATAAGAGTGAAAGCTTTTACGATTATTGGAAAGAATTTTGGTATTGGATGTCGCGAGGGCCCTACCGCCTTCCGCTGGTTTTCAAGCAGCTCGAATTTATCGGTAACCAATCGCTATTTGTTTTGATTTTAAGTGGCTCCGCCATTGGAGCAGTCTTTGGAATTGAGATTGGTGGCATCTTTAAAATTTTTACTGCGCAGAACCTAATGGGTATTGCGACGAGTATCACGTTGTGCCGCGAAATAGCGCCTTTGATTACTGCAGTGCTGCTTGCAGGAAGAGCGGGTTCTTCGATGGCCGCAGAGATTGCGACTATGAAGGTAAACGAACAAATTGATGCCATGGAGACCATGGCTGTGAACCCAGTCAGTTATTTGGTTGTTCCTCGTGTCATTGCCGCCACCATCATGACTCCACTATTGACCGCATTGTTTATTTTGATTGGTGTTATCGGAACCTACGGGGTTGGTATTTTTTTGTTCCAGGTGGATAAGGGGATTTTTATTTCGAAAATGCTAGCCTTTACCAATACCAGCGATCTTGTAGCGGGTATGGAAAAAGCTGTGGTTTTTGGCTTTGTTTTCTCGCTAATTTCGTGTTGGTACGGATTGATAGCGAAGGGCGGAGCAAAGGGAGTCGGCTTGGCAACAACGCGCGCGGTGATTGCCTCCTTACTTGCGCTGCTAGCATGTGACTTCGTCATTACCTATATTCAAATTGAATTTGTGGGGCGATAAGCATGATTGCCTTTGAAAATGTTTGCAAATCTTTCGGTTCAAAAGTGGTCTTGAATAAGATGAGTTTCGAAATCGAGAAAAACAAAGTTACGTTTATCATCGGTCGATCTGGCGGGGGTAAGTCCGTCACAATTAAACACATCATCGGACTCTTGAAACCGGATAGCGGACGAGTTTTCGTCGATGACCAGCCGATCAATGAACTCGACAAACGTGCAATATCTACCTACCGTCGAAAAATTGGCATGCTTTTCCAGCAGGCGGCGCTCTTCGACAGCATGACAGTCGGGGAAAATGTGTTGTTCCCCCTTAAGGAGCACACCAGTTTGAGCTTACCTGCTATGCTTATCAGAGTGGAAGAAGTGCTCACGCAAGTTGGCCTTCCTAACATGCAGCATCGTTATCCGTCTGAGCTGTCAACTGGCGAGAAAAAGCGTGTAGGACTAGCAAGGGCGATGGCAACACAACCCATGGTGATGCTTTATGACGAACCGACGACTGGAATGGATCCGTTAATTTCTGAGATGATTGACGAGCTAATTGTCAAAGTAAATGAGGAATCACCGAACATGACCTCGATTGTGATTTCCCATGATTTGAAAGCGGCGCTAGCTTCGGCTGATAATATTATATTTATCAACGAGGGCAAAGTCGCGATGCAGGGCAAGCCTCAGGAGTTTAGAACGACAAAAGATCCTTTGGTGAGGCAGTTTTTTTCTGGACGAGTCGAAGGTCCAATGAAGTTTGATTAAGATGCGCCTTTTGGGAGAGTCCGTTTTGTGAGCCAGTGGAGTACAGAGTTTAGAGTAGGCATATTTGCTGTGATCGCTTTTATGGTGATCGCCTATATGTTTATGGTTTTGGGCGGTACTTTTGAAAGCGTAGCTTACAAGACCTATTACACACAGCTCAGTAATGCTTCCGGTATCATTCCTAAAAGCCAAGTTAAAACCAACGGTGTTTTAGTGGGTGAAGTAGGGGAAGTCACGCTTGCCGATAACAAAACTCAGATCAAGCTCCTTATAGATGAAAAGGTAAAGATCCCCGTCGGTTCGACTCTGGAAGTTCGAAGTA
This sequence comes from Oligoflexales bacterium, assembly GCA_041740975.1. Lineage (GTDB taxonomy): Bacteria > Bdellovibrionota_B > Oligoflexia > Oligoflexales > JALZUQ01 > JBGSKV01. The sequence goes on from JBGSKV010000072.1 coordinate 17,442, forward strand.
AGGGACTTTTAGGTGATGTCTTCATCGAGATTGTGCGTATTAAAGACGAAGGCACCTATATTGAAGAGGGAGGAACAATCCCATACTCGACCGAAAGTGTTGATATGGCGACTCTCATGAAAACCTTTGGAGCCATTGGCACGGACATAAAGAAAATTACCTCTGCTCTAGCATCAGACGTGGAAGCTGGGGATGGAAGTGGTGGTCTCAAGGGCATTATTAAAAATATCGAAAATACCACTAAGAATCTGGATGAACTTGTTGCAAAAAATACGAGTACACTCGATAAGCTCATCAAGAACCTCCACAACTCTAGTGAAATCGTTAACGGCGCCCTTGAAAATAATAAAGGTGGCCTTAACAATATGTTTGCGAATATGGACAAGGCCGTAAGCAACTTAAATGAAGCGTCTAGCTCCGTTAAAAATGTTGCCGATAAGATCGAAAGAGGTGAAGGCACAATTGGTCGCCTTCTAACGGATGATACAGTTATCAAAGATATTGAAGGTACGTTGGCCGATGTACGTAAGGTGATTTCTCCTGTCAGCAAAACAGTTGTCGAAGTCGATTTTCATGGGGAAATGGATCAAAACAACGGTGAAGACTTTCGAAACTACGCCAACATCAAAATACACACACGTCCTGACAAATATTATTTAATCGGGATAGCGGATATTGGAGCGCAGCAAACCTTGGAACGTCAACGGGTCACGACGACGGAGACCAATGGCAGTACGACAAC
>JBGSKV010000073.1:0-2352 GCA_041740975.1 Oligoflexales bacterium
CTTAACATATGACCCCCAACACCCAAACAACCAGAAGAAATGCCCAAATTCACGCATAGTTTATTGATAATGATAGGACGCCACAAAAGGTATTGTCTAGCGCGAGTGTGGGTGCGCGGAAAAAATCCTTGGTGGGGATGTCGGAAGTCGGATTGGTTAGAATGCAAAAAAACAAGCAAATAGGCAGTGGTTTTCTAGCGATGAGACCGGGAAAGCATTTGAAAAATGGATATTCTGGAACCTAATCGTGACTTTTATTTTTTTTTCGCATTCGGGAGCTGAGCTCACTTCCTGCGCACAGCGCCCGCACAATTCATAGAACTCGCATGGGATCGCCTGTTACGGCCTCGACTTTGTTCATCAACCCTTCGATGACGCGAAGAGTTTCGCTTTTCTCTGTCATCTCCGTTATTCTGACTCCATTGACGATATAACCGTCACTAACCTGCTGTACATTGTTTCTCACCGTTGTCGCAAACTTGTCAACTCGGCGAATGGCTTCATCAATGGTTGCGGCATAGCTTGGTCGCGCAGCTTTCAATGCTTTGAGCTGCAAAATCGTATTGCTTGGATTTGTTAACAAAAGTTCTCTGACGATATCGTGGGACTTCGTGAATCCGACGATTTCTTCAAAAATTTTGAGTACTCCACCCTTCGTTCCTTGACTCATTCGGTCTGCCGTCGTGTGCAAGATCGAAGAGCGAAAGGCCGGAATCGGATATTGCAGTCGACTTCCATTCTGAAAGACAGTTCCATCAAAGAATTTGCCAGCCGCAACCATACCCTCTTCTTTAAGCTTCTGCAGGCCTTTTGGAATATAATCGTCTGTTAATAGCTTCCAAAACCCCTCCGCGGGTCCGTTGTGGAAAAGGTTTCCTTTCACAACGTCCATGAATTGCTTCTTGGTGATTTCGCCAGCTGCAAAACGCTTGATCGGGTCGATCATACCTGGAAGTTCATGCAAATAGCCCGGCAATGCCGTCTTTGCATTGAAAACCATGCGAATCTCTTGCGCGGTTAAATTAGGATTGAGCAACGTTCTTCCGCCCAGTCCGGATTCCGTCAAAACCTCTTTCAGTGCAGAACTTGCATTTTGGTAACCAGAAACAGGCCGCCCCTGAAGGACACTGATAAGGATATCCGAATCTTTTGATGCTTCCTTAAGAATAGACTGTGCGGCCGGTGATTTACCAACATCTGAAATCGCGATGCTGTACTTGAGTAGAACCGCTTCGTCACCTGTCACGATTCGAGCAAGGCTTCGAATAACATCATCTTGATGGTCTACCGAAAGCTTCACTGCAGACGATGCGCCGATTCTTAGCTTTGATAATATATCATCCGCATACTTCGAAAGTTTGCTGCTATTGCCTGCCAAAGCTCGGGCCGCTGGGTTACGATAAGTCAAGCTACTTTGATGTTTGGATTTGACCCATCGAAACTCAACATAGCTTATCCCAGCCATACCTAGCCGTGCCAAAGCGCTGGTATAGTCTTTATCTCGGATGACATCATCGGCGGCGAGACCAACGTTTAAACCGACGTTAAGAAGTAATAATTTTTTTTGAGTTTCCAAGGCAGCTTTTGTGGTCGCCGCCGTACCTTTTATGAAAGGCGCAATGATAATGAGGTCGCTGACTGCATAGGCGCCGGCCTCGACCCAGCATTTGGGCGAGCCGCTTTCTTTGCATTCGATTCCCTTCATGACCGTTCCGACAATCGGAGTCGCTTGACCAATAAAGGTGATCGTATTTTCATAGAAATCGAGCTTCTTAAGATAGCTATCAATTTCGTATTTTTGCCCTGCAAAATGATAACCCAGACAGTCTGGTTTTGTTCCTGGATTGGAATAGTCTTGCGAACCTAATCTTTCTCGGCAGTAGTTTTTTACGTTAAAATCCGGATTGTGATGGGGAGCGGAAACGACTAAAGTTGGCGTACAAACTTCATAGTTGAAATATTCATAACTGTAGCGAACATTTGATTGCTGCTTTGATTTACGAGTAAGGTACGGCGAAACAACACCACTATCTCGAAAAGACTTAAAGAAGCTTATATCTTGTGCCTTACGGGCCTTCGCATAAAAATCATAGTCAGGATGGATGTCAATTTTTGGTTTTCCAACAGCATTATGCGCACCGCCTTGACCGCCGGCGAATTTGGTCGGCTGCGCCGTCTTCTTGATAAGCATTTGAGCTTTAGAGACCCGATACAGAATCCAAGTATCGGCTTTGCCGGACTCTTCTCCCGTCAAAGGAACTAACTTAATCTTGGCGCCGGGTTCATATTCTTGAAACTCTAAACTCTTAATCCCTGATGGCAGTTTATCATCCGCATAACCACTGGTTTTAC
>JBGSKV010000074.1:0-42833 GCA_041740975.1 Oligoflexales bacterium
TGGTTACCGGGCAAGCGTACCCTCTGGATACAGAGCTGGGAAGTTTTGCCAAACTCTTCGCAAAAAACAAAAGCTCCGCCTGTGAAAGGCGGAGCTTAATGAAAACAATCCTCACTCGCGCAGCGAGTGTTCAAAAAACTATGCTTACTTGGACGCATTAAATTTGCGTTGAAACTGGCGTAGGTTTTAGCGACGGCATGGCTTCTAACTCTTCATCGGAAGGCATTTTTGTACGATCGATTTTAAATATATAAAGAAGCATACTGTACGCGCACGGGACTACGATAAGAGACAAGAAAGTCGAGCTAAGCATTCCGCCAATGGCTGCGATTCCCATACCCGCTCGAATTTTGTTAACTTCTCCGTAACCAAAGGCCACCGGCAGCATACCCGCGACCATCGCAATGGTTGTCATCATAATGGGTCGTAATCGTCGCCTACCGCCTTCGCGCAACGCGGAAATCTTGTCCATACCTTCGCCACGCAACTGCTCGACATAGTCAATGAGTAAAATTGCATTTTTCGTAACGAGGCCCATCAGCAAAATAATTCCGATGACACCATAAATATCTAGATTCTTCTGGAAACCCAAAAGTGCGATGATGGCTCCCACAATGGCTAGAGGCAATGTCAAAAGTATTGAAAATGGAATAATGAGTGACTCATATAAAGAAGCCATAATCATATAAATGAATAAAGCTCCTAGACCTAAGGCAATCATGGCACCTAACGCCAACTCGCCTAGTGATTTGGCTTGACCCTGAAACTCCTGGCGATATCCTGCGGGAAGTATGGTCGCTACATAACCACTGAGTTCTCTGATGGCGCGGGCTAAAGGAGCCCCCGGCGCCAAATCCGCTTCTATAAGAGCAGCGCGCATTTGATTAATGCGAACAATTTTTGTAGGACTCGACGAGGAAACCATATCCGTCACAGCTGTAATCGGAATGGCTTCGTTTCTTTGGTTGGGGATAGTCATACTGCGCAACGCACCGAGATCGACGCGATCTTCTGGACGTGCTCTCACCCGAATATCAAACTCGGAACCAAGCTCGCGATACTTGCCTGCCAGATCCCCTTCAAAAAGACCGCGAACCGAATCGCCGACTTGTGAAGTCGTCAGACCAAACTCGGCTAGACGAACGTGATCGATCACAAACTGCAGCTCGGATCGGCCCGCTTTTAAGTTTGAATCCACGTTCACTAAATCAGGCAATTTTTCGCTACCTTCCGCGATCACTTGATTTGCAATATCAAACAGCTTTTGGTTGTCAGGACCCTGAATCACCAAACTTACGGGTTTTCCTCGACCACCGCCACCACCGGGAGGACGGATGCCCATCGAAAGTCTATATCTTTGGGTGATGGATTTTAGATCCGTTTGCAACCGCGCAATCATTCCGCCAGTCGTAACATCGCGATCGCCTTGTGGAACCAAGCGCATCAGAATCAACGCAATATTTTCGTCGCCAAAATCGTTTCCAATGCGAGTGGACTGCTGCACAATCTCCGGTTGGCCTTTGAGATATTTTTCAAACGTTTGGACGATCTCGTCCATAGTTTCGACGGTCGTGCCTGGTGGTGCTTCCAGAGCTATCTCTATTTCTCCACTTTCATCTTGCGGAAGAAACGTAAACCCAACGAATTTCCCCAGAAACAAGGACGAAACAAAAATCCCCAGCGCTATCACCAAAACTTTGATGGGATGCGTCAAAGCCTTATCCAAAATACGCGAATAGAATTCTGATACGCGTCCGCCTTGCATTTCCATGTAACGCAGAAAAAAGTTCGGTGTTTTGTGGTATCCGTCCGCACCTTTTTTGCTGATCCAATGCGCTGAAAGCATCGGAGCCATGGTAAGAGCATCGAAAGTCGAAAAAATCACGGCAAAACAAACTGTCACGGCAAATGCCGCAAAAAATCGCCCTACGATCCCCGGGATAAAGGTCACCGGAATAAATACCGCTAGGATGGTAAGAGACGTCGCAAGGACCGCAACAAAAACTTGCCTAGTCCCTTCGAGTGCCGCTTCCTTCGGTGCATAGCCGGCTTCGATTTTGGTCCAAATGTTTTCGCGAACGACAATGGCATCATCGAGAATCAAACCAACAGAAAGAGTGAGGCCAAGGAGCGTCATGATATTCAGCGTGTAATCGTAAAGGTATATGGCCAAGAAACAGCCGATAATCGTCATCGGCAACGCCAGGCCAGTGACCACCGTTGATTGAAGAGATCCTAAGAAAAAATAGACCACAATGATGGCCAGGATGGCCGCGATGACCAACGTTTCGACGACGTCGTTCAACGTATTGCGAATGGCGCGGGCGCCATCGTAAATCGCTTCGAGATACATGGATTTATCAACTGTCTTATTGATCTCATCAATTCGTTTTTGAATGTTGTCGGCAACTTTTACGGTGTTCGCATCGCTTTGCTTGCGCACTTCGAGCATGACCACTTGCTTACCGTCTACGCGGGCGATGGAACTGCGATCTTTATAGCTATCGATCACTTCGCCAACATCGCGAATCCGCAGAACCGTGCCGCCAGCCAAAGTTTTGATTACTGTGTTTTCAATTGCGCGAGGCGAAGAGAACTCACCTACTAAGCGAATCGAACGACCCGTGGGTTGCTCGTTGATTTCGCCGGCTGGGACATTCAAGTTGGCTTTTAAAACGGCTTCGCGGACCTGAGCTGGGGTTAAGTTTAGCATCATCAGCTTCTGTAAATTCAGCTGCACGAGAACCTCTCGCTCTAAACCTCCGAAGACATCAACCCGCCCCACTCCGGCCACCGTTTGAAGCTGAGGAGTAAAGACTTCATCCGCAAGATACCGGAGATATCCGTCGTTTTGCAGTTTTTCGCTGCGTCGATCCGCAATCTTCGGCTGACGCGTCATAAGTGCGATGCGGACAATCGGTCGATCCGCGAAGTCCATCCGCTCGATCAGCGGCTCCATAGCTTCATCCGGTAAATCTTCGCGGGCTCGGCTGACTTTGTCACGAACATCCGTTAAAGCGTCCATCGCGTTGACTTCGAGTTTGAACTCAACAACAATTTGCGCAAACGAATCGCGTGATGTGGAAATCAGTCGTTCAATCCCGGCAATTTGATTAATTTGCTTTTCGACTGGTTTACTGACCAGGGATTCAACTTCAGCCGGACCGGCGCCTGGGTATTCGATGGTAATAATAATAATAGGCGGATCAATTTTGGGAAACTGATCGACTCCGAGGCGCCAATAGCTCACGAGTCCCAGAACGATCAAAAATAATGTGACCATGCTGATGAAGATCGGACGAAAGATGCTGAGTCGGACCAACCACATTTATAGAAATCCTTAGAAAAACAAACCGATTTGCGTACCAATCGCTATCGTAGAGCCAGCGATAGATTTCCCGTTGCTCTCCCCCGAAAATCCGCGGCGATTGACCATACCAATGACGGCAATTTTTTGCGTAACAAAGACGGTGGTAGAGAACCCAAAAACTGGTCCGAGACCAACGTCTGTTAGGGTTTCGACATCCTCTTCTCCAGCCTGGTGATAAAAGTCGGCGCCCGCTCCTGCCGTCAGTTGCATTTCGATCCATTTTTTCGGTTTGTAACTTAGACTCGTGTAAAAATCGACTGGGATGATTTGATACTCGTAACTTCTGTTGTCATCCATCACACCGCGTCTTGCAACCGGCACTTCGCCGAGAAAATATCCGGCTCGCATGCCAAACACATATCCCCATGGCGCATTCGCGCGAGTAAAAGTCGCGCGAGGCGTATTGAACTGCAACATCAGGCCTTTCAATGCAGTCGATTTATCGATAGAAAAAAAGTCTTCGTCCTTTTCCATTTCAAATCCAGGTCCGATATTGTGTGAAGCAATTAATAACGAAATGGCCGCATAATTTTTTGTAGCGATACGTTCCGCTTCTTTGTGTTTCACATCAAGACTGACAATTTCGTCGATCTGTGGATTCTCGAGCGGTTTGATGGCACTGGTCGTGTCGGCTTCGACGCGAGGTTTTTGAATGTGTTTGGCGCCCCGGATTTGGGGACGACTTTTTTTCTGCGGAGTCGGTGGTCCGATTTCCGATTTTGCATTTGCGGGTACTTCGACTGACTTCGAGTTGCCTTTATTTAGTGCAGCATCCGCTTGATTCAAAAGATCCTCTATAGAATCAGCCGCCAAAGTCAGTTGAGCAAAGCAAACCAATGACGAGAGTAAGAGTGTAGACCATGTTATTCGCATCGTTTTTTCCTTGAAGATCGGGGCAATTTAGCTTGGAATCCGGTTCAAAATAAAGCTATATTTCACTCGGAAATCATAATGAACATCAGGGCCTTCACGGCATTCAGGTTTATCTTCACACTTGTGAGTGAGTAAGTCTTATGCATTGGCAGGATCAAAGAAGCAAAAGAATGAAAGCGCAACGCGTGTTCGCCATATTGAGTCTTTTAGTCGGCATCGGATGTGCGAGCGAAAAAAGTTCGCACGATCAGAATCGCGAAAAAGAAAATCGTGAGATTATGCGCCTACGCCGAGCCGAAGGTGTTTATGAAGGCTTTGCCAGCAACCACTCGCAAAATCTCATCCCTACTCGAGTCACTATCAAGATGCTGCAGAATCCCGGTGACGATGGCGACGAACCGCAACTTCAAGTCAGCTTGACCATCGGTCTTTTTGGAGGCGTTACGCTTACAGCGACCACAACATCGTTCGACTGGAAAACGGGTGAACTCAATGCCAGTTTTCCAAAGAAAACGATGACGGGAGATTCACAAGCATCCGGCAGTGGCATTGAGTTGCAGGCCATTGTGAAAAGTGATTTACACATCTCCGACGCGGTCATCAAAGGTTCGAATAGTGGTGACTTTCAGATGAGTTTGAAAAAATCGACGGGTACAGTCGCCGAACCTGATGTGATTTATCGTTATTATTTTACCACCGCGAATGACACAGATGCTTTCTTGACAGCACCAAAAGCCGAAGGCCTTGGTGTTATGTCCGTCAAAAGACTGGAGTCCACCGTCACCACTTCGCCAACTTCGGATTTGCCGGTTTTGCCAGGCTTAGAAACTAGTTTTCGTTTTTTTGGTCTAGCCGACGCACCCGAAATCGCCAAATCCGTCGAATATGATCCTTTAAAAGGGGTATTTGAAGCAAACCTAGTTTCGGGCGCTTCGGTCATTTTCACGAAGGTTTTTGCATCACGAAACGCTGACGAAGACGATATTTTTGCGATAGACCCTCCCCGCACTTGGCGCGGCCAAGTTTATTTTGGTTCCGATCCACGCATGCCTTTTACTTTAGAAAACGTCACGACATATGGGGATCTGACGCCAGCTGATATGCTCCCACCCAAAAGTTTCGTGGGTTCCTACCAAGGCTCCAATGGCGGACTGGTTTGGAATCTCATTGCCCATATTGATTACCTAGGAGGTTCTGGTGGCAATGTTGTCGGCGAGACGGCCTTCACGACCTTTCCCAATTTGCGGATGCGCATGGTGACATGCATGGGAAATCGACCTTACAACGTCAAAATTTTAAATTTAAGTTTTGTCGATCACATCAATTCCTTCGTACGTTTCCAAGTCGATTCGCCAAGCGGACTAAAAATCCTTGAACTCAATTATTTGAAGCACTGGCAAGATCTCGAAGGGACTTATATTGAACGCAATCAGGAAGGATCGGATCTACCGCGAACGTCTACGGTAACTTTGAAGGCAATGCCTGAAGAATTAACGGAAGGATGTGCTTATTTTGATGGCCAGTAGTTTCAGATTAAATCTGATTTTCTTAGGCTTGGCAGTGCCTTTCATGGCCTTTGCACAGGAAAAACATAAGCCACAATCGCCAATCCTTACGAAAGAACCGGGCCTTGCCTTAACAGCAAAAGACGCTCTATTGAGAGCGCTCGGCGAGAGTCATGCCATCAAGAAAAGTGTAGACGATCACTCGGCGGCGGCAGCGCAAGTTCGTCAAAAACAATCTAGCTTTCTTCCGGAACTAAAGGCGGAAGTATCCGCCGGCACGACCCGCGGCTATGAGCCAACCAATCCACTTGAACCAGACGAAAATTTGTTGGAAAAAGACCGCAACCTCTACAATGGCAAGTTGATCCTAACGCAAAATCTGTTCTCGGGTTTTTCAACGATCAACGGCCTCGCCGCGGCGCAAGCTGCCAAAGAAGTCGCTGATTTGAAGCTTATGCAGCAAAAAAGCGCGATCATCGAAGAGACCTTTTCGCTTTATTTTGGCATCCAACTGATGCGCGAGCAGATCGCCGTGGAAGCGGAGGTTCAGGCGCTTCGTGAGAATCAACGCAATCAGACCAGATCGCGGTGGCAACAAGGCCGAGCTACGAAGCTTGATTTTTTGCAAGCTGAGTATGCTTTCAAATCTCAGGGGCCCAAAATTCAAAAACTTCAGGTGAACTTACAAAATCAAAAGATTCGCCTTATTCGACTTCTAGGATATGAGGTTAACCAATCGCTCACACTCAGCGATGCCCTGGCGACAGCTTACCAAAGTGTTTCCAAAATCACATTGCCTCCTCTGCCGAAAGCATATGAAAATCTTCTCAAAGGTAACCGCGACATTCGCATCGCGCAAGCCGACGTGAGTCGAGTCGATCTTGAAGCTTCCAAAAATGGTTCGAAACACTTACCGACACTTGACTTGGTCATTACGGCCGAACTTGACTCGCAGTTGCGCGAAAAAATTAACAGCGAAGAAAATCGCAAATACGCCGCGATGCTGAAGATGACGGTGCCGATTTTTTCTGGACTTGATAGCTTTTCGACTATTCAGGAGCGTAGGGCTATTAAGTCCGCGTATTCTGAGACCGCGATACTAGCGCGTGAAAATTCTCTCACGACACTTTCGGAAAACTATGCTCAGTGGGATTTAAATAAAGCAACGATTGAAGCGGAGAGCGCCAATGTCGAACTTAGCAAAGAAGCCACCAAGAATTCGCAGGCTTTGTACGCCGCTGGCCGCACGACTTTGTCGGAAGTTCTGGATAGCTACAGCCGCCAGTTAGATGCCAAAAAGAATTATCTGCAAGGAATGTACGACCAAATCATCTTGGCCATTAAGATTCGTCACCTGATGGGTGGTGAATTCGAAGGTATAACAAAATGAAACTGAATGAATTGATCACAGAAAGTAAAAAGCCAAAAAACATCGGCCTAGGTGCGATTTTGTTCGTCGGCTTGTTGATGGCGAAGTGCCACCTCGCCGGCCGTCCCACCGTTAATGTTGTCGAAGTGAATCGAGTCAAGGAACACGTCTCCACTATTGTCAGTTCAGGCCAGATTCGAGCAGGCCTCGAGTCTTTCATGACCATTCGTACGGGTGGACGCCTCGACGAAATCAAAATCCCGCAAGGCTCGCCTGTTAAAAAAGGCGATATCGTTTTGATGGTCGATGTTGCCAATAACCGAGCCGGTCTCGAACGGGCGCTCAGTCGGTACCGTTTTGCGGCCGCGGAAGCGGCGAGAAACCGCAATCTTTTGGCTGCGGCAGCAGGAACGAGACAAGACTACGAGCAGACTCAAAACGAACTGACGGTAACGCGGTCTGATTTGGAACAAGCTCGCCAGAAACTTGAAGATAGTATTATCCGTGCGCCATCTGACGGCGTTGTGACATTGATTGCCTTCAAAGTTGGGGATTTTATTCCGGATGGCAGCCGAGTTGCTGTTATCGAAGACCACTCAAGCTACGAAGTGGTGACCCGCATCCCCATCGAGCGTGAAAATGAACTTCCCACGCGCGCCGAAATCACCTTGCAACCCAGCAAAATGGGCTCCGCAAAAATCATTCGCAAAGTGGACGCCGACGTCGAATCACTAGCGGCTCTGGCTTCCATGGTCAGCCAGGACTTCGATGCACGGTTACGTTTTTCCACATTACCTGATGGCTTAACCGTAAAAGACCAAGTCAAAGTAACGATACCCCTACGAAAGTTTAAAAATGTCGATGTTATTAGATTGCAGACTGTTTTTGACATTCAGACTGAGCCACGTATTTTGACATTGGATCGACACAATCATCCGCAGTGGACACCAGTCGAGATTGTCGACGTGATGCAAGATAAGGTTTTCATCAAAAGTCTTAAAGAGGAGACTAAAGTCGTCGTTCCTGCCGAAGGAACTCAGGCTCTCAAAATTATCGGCAAAAAAGTAGTCGTTCGCTCAGAACCATCGAACCGAGGATAAGAATGGAGCTTAGAATGAAGTGGATTGCCCTATTGTTACTGGCTATGAGTGTCGACGCGGGAACTTCTTTTGCCCAGATGGACCCAGAAGGCATTTACTCTGGATCCATGACCATAACCGATGGGCCGATACGCGAAGTACCCTTGCAACTTTCCATCAGTTTTTCGGGCGAGATGGAAATCGTCGATGGAGTAGAGAGGCAAGTTATCGATTCGTCTTTTTTAGTGGATGATGAAGGTGGGCCTTTTGGTTTCTCGACCGTGCGCCTCAATTTGGAAGCGAACGTTTTGGAGCTTACCTATTTGAGGCCACAAGTTAGCAACATTGCCAATACGCCGTCGTTCCAACTGAAAGGTCGGTTCAACGATAAAAATGAACTCGAAGGTGATGTCTTTTCAGGACGATTTGGCTTAGTGGGCAAATTCAAACTGGCCAAGAACGCGAAAAAAATGATGACGCTAGATCGTAAATATCAAGGGCGTTGGGTGGGAAAGATGACTTACCTCCCTGAAGACAAGCAAGAAGATTTTGAAATCTCTATGGCTGAGTCTTATGTTCCCATGACGAATCCTAGTGAATATGAGTTTGAATACACGCGCGGAAAGGCTAGTGGCTTTACCATCAATGGTTTTGCCGACAGTTTCACACATACCTTTATTGATTATCTGCATCGCAAGTTTTACATGACTTTGATCTCGGCCGACGGCGATACAAACTTATCGGTAGATATGCACCTCAGCGATGACTATCGAACCGCAACCGGCAATTTTAACTCTATTTACGGCGGTCGCCGAGGCGTGTTTGTTTTGAAAAAATTGAAAGAATAATCTGTACACTTAGGGACTCGATATGAAACATGTGAATTTCATTTTTGGATTGATGACTTTCTTGAGTTTAACTTCGCTTGGCTTCGGTCAAGGAATTGGCCAGTTGCAGGGGTTATACGAAGGCCAAATCACCCTGTGGGAAACTGGTCGTAAAGTGAACCTTCGCATCGCACTCAATGTTTTGGAAGAAACGGATCCCACCACGGAGGACTTGTTGCAACTGGTCGGTGTCTTTACCATTGATGACGAAGGTGGACCGTATCGCTTCTCAAAAATTAGCCTCGCGATGGAATCTGGCCGTCTCGATATGCGCTACACCCGTCCGAATCGCACGCGGATTTTGAACTCACCTTCGCATTTTCGCCTAGTTGGCAAATTGATTCAATCTAGCCCCCTTGAATTCACGGGCAAGGTTTTGTCGGGTTTCTACGGACCGATCGGCGAATTTAGCGTGACACGCACGAATGACCAGACAACCGTTGCAAGTATTCCTAAATATTCCGGCCAATGGGCTGGATGGGGAAACTTTCGCTACGGCTCCGATCAGATCGTAATTCGCGTGAACGAATCAGGCACGCAAACTATTAACCCCGATGACTTCGAGTTCGACTTTACCAATAGTAAAATCGGCTCGATGAGCGTTCGCAATCAACCGATCGGCTTCACCAAAGTATACATCGACTATTTGCGCGGCGTCATGGTGATGATCAATGGCACTCCCGGTCGCGAAGCCACACTTTCGCTGATCACCACATTAGATGATGTAAAAGGCGAACTGACCGGAGTTTTTAACTCCTCACGCATTGGCCAAAATGGATCGTTTCGCGCCGAGCCATGGCCAGCAAAAAACTAGCCGTCATCCAGAGAGATGCATCCGACCAAAACCCTCACCACTCCCAATTTGACGTGATGGCATCGCTTCCTCATCAAATTCATGTAAAATAATCTGGCATTCGACATAACGTTTGGATGATTCCTATTTTTCCCGGAGGTTCCATGTTGTCGCGCGTTTCTAAAGTTCTATTGACTAGTTTATGTCTATTCTCCCTTACCCTTTCCTGTGGTGGCAAAGACAAGAAGAAAAAAGATGGCGACACAGATAATGATGGCGGAGCAAATGCCAAATTTTCTGGAAAAGTCACAGAAGTCGCGGTTACGGCCTTTCACTTTGCATCCAAAACTCGGGTCGATAAAACCATTACACATATTGTTGCCGTAAGTCCTTCGTCAGGAAACACAAAACGCTACGTAGCAGAAGTCAATCAAGATAATGGCGAATTTTCCCTTAATATACAGTCCGGAAAGCCTTACATCCTCGTTTTCGTCGCGCAAGACGGAACTCTCGAAGGCGCTGACATGATCGCCGGAATTGTAAAAGTCGCTTCCAATGACTTGGACGCCTTTGCAGTAACCTCCGATACCGAAGTCGATATGGGTGATGTTACGGTTAACGCTTCATCTTCATTAGCCACCATGTCAACGTCGCTTCCTACGCTTCTCTCGTCTCTGGGCATCACTAGTGCAGAGGCGGCTTACATCGGTGCGGTCGATGACTTAGCCCTTCGCCTTGCCAATCCTGATATTGATTCGAATGGAGTGATCGATGCCACGGAAAATAAAAATTTTGGCTTAGACTGGCATATCCGCGCCAATACCAAACTCAGCGGCATCGATATGGTTTTGGATGATGTCGAAAATGATTTTGCGGCTGAGGCTGACGTCAGCTTAGATTGGACTTTGGGTTCGGCCTATGCGGTGTATCCGAAAACGCATGATGATGTCACCTATCCGCAGTCCCCGGGTGTCAACGCGACTCTTATCAATGGCGGTGCCTTCAGCCACGTGGGTACTTCGATCACTCCTACATCCATGAGTGCTGTTACATTCGGGGATATGCGTTCTTGGGGTCCAGACTACAATATGTCAACTCAAGAGCTCGGTGCTTCGAATTCGGCGGCGACATTTGTCTATACGCTCGGATCGCCATCCAAAACCCTCACCTTCACAAACGTGCGCACCAAAGAAAAAGCGGAACTCAATGCTGACGGCGTGCTTCTGCCATTCATAAAGATCAACACGGCAGCTGGCAAATTTGCGGGTATTGGTTACAAATGGATGAAGCGCCAAGGTAGCGCTTGGGTTGCAGCAACCGCAGATGAAGTGGCCTTGCTTGTTCAAGGTGAGTCCGCACAACTTAATCTCTACACTCAAAAAGGTGGCGTTCCCGCTGCTGGAGACACCAAAGCTGTGTATATTCACATTCCCACGTCCCCAGAAACGGGAACCTTGGCAATTGGTAGCGAAAAAATGAGTGCCGACGGTATTTCTAGTATCGCTGATCTCACTTTGACGGACTTTTGTTCATCCGCAATGTCTTATGACGACAACATCGGACTGCGCATTTTTGCTGGTGCGCCGATGCCGAATGTGGGCGTGACTGCTTGCCCCTAACCCGATTTTCTTCAAACAGCGGCGTAGCCTTTCGGCTACGCCTTTTTTTTGCCCTCAGGAGGCTATTGCGGTCACCCGATGGTGTGATAAACTTTCCTTTACCAGTCCGAATCATTCTTCTGAGGAGTTCTCTAATGGCCAACCATCTTGTCTTGTTCGCACTTATCATTTTCAGCTTGGTAGTCGTTGGCCCAACCTTCGTCCATGCTCAACCTGTACAAGATCAGTTAGATTCTGGAATGCTCCTTAGTGCCAACAAAAAGAAAAATAAGAAAAAACGCAAAGGTAAGAAAAAAGGTAAAAAGGCTGAAGCCTCCCAGGATTTCCCAGCTGACGACATGGGAAGTTCGGCTCCTGATGCTGCATTTAAAAAGTTTGGCGTTAAAGTAGGCGGTGGTTATGTCAATTCATCAACAGTTTCCGATCTAGCAGACGCTTTGGTAGCTGCTGGAGGTACTGCAGAAGCTGGGTTTGCTTATGCCTTAATGGGAACATTCAACTACTATATTAGTCCAAGCTTGTTCGCGTTTGGTGAGTTCGCCTACGCTTCGTTTCCGCTGACTATACTGAATCCATTTACCAATGAAGAAATTGTTACAACCTTTAGCCTTATGCACTTTGGAGCCGGAGCTGGTTATCAATTAATGTTTGGTTCAAGCATGGGTCTGGGTCTTGGCGGCTCGCTCGGATATAGCTTAACATCTGCTTCCGGGTCGAATTCTAATTCTGATGGCAGCGAAGGAGAAGAAAGCAGCGACTCTGGTTCCGGATTTTCTTTGTCATTTTTTGCCACGCCATTTTACGCGGTTACACCTGGCATACGCCTTGGACTCGAGCCACGCATTATTTACAGTATGGCCACAGAAGAACCAGCAGAAGGTGCCGATCCCGCAACGGAAGAGGAAGATGAGGGCTTTGGCTTAGCCATAGCTATTTTGCTCACTGCAGAATTTTTATTTTAAGCGAGGTTGTGAAACACTCGCTGCACGTCATCATCTTGTTCTAAAGCATCAACTAGCTCTAACACTTCGGCGGTTTGCTCGGCGTTGAGTTCGACCAAAGTATTTGGAACATATTCAGACTCAGATGATATCGGCGTAAGGCCTTTGGCTTCAATCGCGGCCTGAAGCTGACCAAAGTTCTGGAAAGCGCAGCGAATGATGATCTGCTTCTCGCCCTTTTCTCCTTGCCCTTCGCCCAACTCTTCTAGCCCGTGATCAATCAGTTCAAGTTCTAACTCGTCGGCGTCAATGGACTCGGGAGCTAAACGAAACACGCCCATTTGCTGAAACATAAACGTGACGCTGCCCGTACTGCCAAGGCTGCCGCCATAGTCTCTGAACTGCATGCGGACATTTGCTACCGTACGTGTGACATTGTCCGTCGCCGTTTCAATGATAAGGGGGATGCCGTGCGGTCCGTATCCCTCATAAATCACAATCTCGTAGTTGGTTTGATCGTTACCAGAGGCTCGTTTAAGTGCCGCTTCGATTTTATCTTTGGGCATGTTCGCGGCGCGACCGTTTTGAATCGCGCGTCGTAGTGCGGCATTTGTTGCTGGATCCGTTCCTCCCGCTTTTGCCGCAAGAACTATATCTTTACTGATGCGTTGGAAGACTTTCGCCATTTTGTTCCAACGAGCAAACATCGTCGATTTTCTAACTTCAAACATCCGTCCCAAAGCTGACTCCTCTGTAGAACTTAAAAAATACCTTTTCCGATCAGAAAAGAGAACGGGAAGTCGCGCGCGATATTCATCTCGTGATATGTTAAAGACGTTTAATTGTTTATTTTCAGGTAGTTATGCCAATCAAGCAAAGCCTAACAAATAAAAAGGGCGATCGTGACTTCAAAATCACGATCGCCCTTCAAATAATCAACTTAGCTTCTCGGGTCAAACAAGTTCATCGAGCACGGGTATTCCCAAACGATGTCCTTGCGCGCTTGGATGGCACCATTGATGTAAAAATAAATGGACGCAACCATCAACGAACCCATTCCCACCCAAACAAAAATGATTGGCAAAAACTGTAGCCAAGGCGAAGCATCTGCTCCTGCGGTGGCAAAGACTAGAAGCAAAGATGGAATCGTAATCAAAAGCGTATAAACGATAAGCGAAATCTGCCAATTGATGACAACTTTCGCGTGCAAACTAAGGATAGGATAATCTTTCTTTTTAAACTGCCAAATCAAGAACGGGATGATGATCCCGCCTAGAGGTAAAATGGCATGGGCAAACTGGGAAAGGTGAATCGCCATCGACCAATTTCTGGCCGCTTCGGCTTCTGCATCCATTTCCGATACGGATTCTAATACCAATTGATTCGATGCGTTTTCCATTGTCTAAAGCTCCTGAAAGTAAAAATGTTCAATATCGCACTGGAAAAATAAGATTTTTTGGCCAAAGGTTCTCTTTCAGATTCTTGTTTTTATCCACTAGTGTGGGGATTGCTTTCATTATGTCAGCGGAAGGCGTGCCAGCAGCAAATTTCTTGGTTAAAAACCGAATGGCCATGGGCGTAGAAAAACTAGTTCCTTCAAAGGCGTAAAGGAATCCAAAAGGAGTGTAAGCTAAGATATTTTCACCTAATGTGTGCATAGCGACGCAATCTCCGAAGTTAGAAAACTCGCTAAGGTTTCCATTCAAATCATGGCTTCCCACATTGATTTCGTTTTTCCCCGGAGCGGCGCAGGCCTCGTAATCTTCCAATGAATGGGTTGCGACGCCTTCATTTCCCGCACTTTGAATATAAATAGGATCCGCAGTTATCATCTTATCGAGTTCGCCTTCCGTCATCGCCGTTAAGGCTCGATCCGCCGCGTAGTTTTCTTTCATCATCACCGCAGCGCAGCCCTTCTTTGCCAGTTTTTCTTCTCGAACTTTGTAGGGATCACTTCCAAAGCTCATATTCAAAAAACTAGGTTTATAAGCATTAGCAAGTCCGACGATGGTTGAGTTCATGACGGATCTCTTGACTTTTTCGACACTTAAGGCTTGAAAATCCGCATCTTTCCAGAGCCGTGTTTCCCAGTCGACATGCATTTGCTTCGGACACTTGAGTACTTCTTCCGTTTCGGGGCTGTCGAACTGAGTATCGACAAGGACAAGATCGATGTCATTTTCATAGGCTAGAATGCTGGCAACGGCAGTACCATGGTACTCAAACTTTCCTTCTTCACCAGTGACAACATTCTCAATGTAGTTAAACTGGCGATCATTAAATGCATCGAAATCCGCGGCTTTCATGGCTTGATTCCAACTTTTTAACTGTGGTAAAATCTTAGAAAATTTGTCACTAATCATTGCAGATGGTGAAGCTTCGACCACACAGTCCACTTCTTTTCGTTGTAAATCTTCAAATGATTGTTTCTTAAATTCCTCGTAGGTTTTCAAACCTTTAAACTTATCTTTCCTTTGATCATCTTTGCAATTGAGACGAACATATTTTTTAATTTTGTTTTTATAAATAGGATGATTGAAGTCAAAACCATAATCCACGATAAGAACCGTGTGCTTTGGTTTATAATTTGTCGAGTGTGTTTGACTAGTTTGAGGGGAGCCGCAGGCGCTTAGGAAAAGAAAAACAGGCGCAAAGATCATGTACTGTTTCACGGAAGCTTTCCCTTATAGGTTGGTTCGGAGTCCTATCTGCGAGGGAGATTTCTATACAATATTAATAGATTTATCAACTATTCTATAAAATATTCATTGGTTATAATGAAATAGGATGAAATCTTACGACGGGGTCGTTCAAGGGTTTCGCTGGCATCGCTTCAGGCCCCGTCGGTCTGGAAGGGTTCTATCCAGTGCAGACACCTCAATGGCATCGCCGAACTTTGTGACGATCACTTCGCGGCCATCTTGCAAGTAAGGCTTACCCATCAAGCTTTGAGCGTTTTTAATGATGTCTTCGACGAGAGCCGGACAGTCTTGCGGACGGACTCCAATACAAGTCGTGAAGAAATTATTTTCGCCAGCGGGAGCCGTGCATTTTCTTAAATATCTTTCGCGGATAGCGCTCAGCATGGCCGGACCCGATCCACCGGGAACTAACTCAGCGTGCTTTTTCGCAGCAACTCCTTGTTCACTCCCCCGACTATAGGTCACCACGACAAAAAAACCGATGGCGAGCAACATAAGGAGCGCGACCGATGAGAATCCATCGTCTTGCGCGATGCGAAAGGTAAATATTTTGTAATCACCTTTGTTAGTCTTGACGATAGGATGCTTCTTTTCGTCTAGGCCAAAACCTTTGACTTTGGCGCGTTTATTTTTGAAACGCCCCACCAAAATCTCATCACCCACTTTTAAACCCGAAATATATTTGGCTATGACTTTATTCATAAATAAAATTACATCCTCTTTAAATGACGAACCAATCATTTTTCGTGATTTTTTAGGATCTCAACGGAATGGCATAATCACTCTTTGATGATCAGCTTATTGTACAGCTCATTATGAGTATTTTGAATGGGAAAGTGTGGAGTCACCTGCCTTTGGCATTCAGCAATAGCTTCGCACATTCCTTCGGCCAGCCTTCCCCCCTTTATGCCCCTAACAATCAGCCCGACCAAATTCTGCCAAACCTCAGGGGCTAACTTATCCGAAATAGACTTGTCACCGAGAACAACAATAGTGTGTTCCATCAAGGATACAAAAATAAGAATTCCCGTTCTTTCAGCGGTCTTATCAAGCCCTGCCTCAAAAAACTCAACTTCCGCTCGCATTTGAGTTTGCGAAATTCGGTCGCCGGAAACAGTCAAAAGTCTTTGTACCAATGAAAACTTTGAAAGGAGTATGGAAGCCACCCCAGCCAAAATCAATGTGACCAAAATAATGATTCCGCTTCTCACCGGCTCAAAAGGCAATGTCACTGCTTCAATCGCAATAAAAACCGTAAAAAAACTAAAGAGTATGATGGGCACATGACCTATTGCCGAAGACCGACGCACAATCATCGGCACGATTTCGGCCGACGTGGTGCGTTCAGCTAATTCCACGGCTGATTCAATTCGGGAGATTCCTTCGGTTTGCAAAAAGCCACTTAACCAACTAGGTATTTTAGTTTGAGTTACCATCCGCCTGACGCGCCTCCCCCGCTAAATCCACCGCCGCCGCCGCCAAAGCCGCCGCCTCCACCAAATCCACCACCGCCTCCGAAACCGCCAAAGCCGCCACCACTACCCCAGTCGTCGAATCCTCGTCCGCGACGAGCCCGTCTTTTTCCACTGCTAACATTTCGGATGAGGGAAACAATGATGATAAAAAAGAAAATAAAAAACGGCAGTGCATGTATAAAATTATTTTTATGAAACTGGACGCGTGGTGGTGGCGGACTTTCATTTTCCGATGCAACTTTTGGGCTGGCGTAAGTCAAAATCTCATAAGCACCGCGTAATATACCACCGCTAAAGTCACCTGAACGAAATGCCGGTTCTAATGCTTCTAAGATAATTCGTTTAGCGATGGCATCCGGCAAATCACCCTCTAAACCCTGACCGACTTCGATGCGCATGCGTCGATCTTTTCTGGCGATGATGAGAAGCACACCGTTATCTTTTTCTTTCGTCCCTAGCTTCCAAGCATCGACGACCTTGATGCTGGCTTCTTCAATGGTCAGACCTTCAAGTGAAGGCACGGTCAGAACAGCTAGCTGGACATCACCACGTTCATAGGCCTGCTGCAAAAGACTTCTTAACTGTTGTTTGGATCGCTCATCGAGCATTTCGGCCAAGTCCACGACCGGACCTGATAATGCGGGAACGCGGAACTGAGCATGCGCGGCGGTTGCTAACAGATTCATTCCTAAAAAGGCTGCAAGCAGCCCAGGAATAAAAGAATTAAAAATCAACGCTTGGGGCTTTTTCAATCGTTTGCTTCTCATTCTCATCTACGGTCCATTGAGCCATTTTGGGGTGATGATAGAACAAACTATTGGTCCAACTTGTGGGTGGTACGGTCACTAAATTATTAAAGGCCTGAATGCTCTCGATATTTCTTTGGCGTGCGACCGTGATTCTGTTTTCGGTACCTTCGAGCTGCGCTTGTAGCTCAAGAAAACTTCGATCGGCTTTGAGATCAGGATATCTTTCGGCGACAACAAGAAGTCGTCCCAGTGCCTGGCTGAGTTGGCCCTGCGCTTGCTGAAACTTCATAACTTGTTCTGGGGTGGCATTGGCCGGATTGATTTCAATGCTGGTCGCTTTAGCACGAGCACTAATCACGGATTCTAAAGTTTCCTTCTCATGACTCGCGTAACCTTTGACGGTTTGAACGAGGTTCGGAATCAAATCGGCGCGACGCTTATACTGGTTGGTTATCTCGGCAACCGTCGCATCAACATTATTCTTAGCTTGCGGAATGGACTGAATCCCACATCCAGTTGCCAATAATAAGAAACCTAAAAATAGGCATAGATTTAAATTTTTCATGTCATCCTCCTTTAAGGACCCGGTTGGCAGCCTAGGAATAACCCAGTACGCATCCTACCGCAATGCCCATTCTATCGGATGAAAACCCCTGCAAAGACTGATCCCAAAATCATAAATAACCTGTATAATCATGCCATAATGAGAAAAAAACCATGACCAACCTCCGAAAATTTGCTCTGCCTATGATGGTCATTGCCTTCCTTGGCTACCGATTTTACAGCAATCAGCCAGCGTCTCGAGAACCCAAAGTTGTACTTGCTGGTGTCCAAGACGGACAAAAAGACCCCTGCTTTGGCAAAGGTCGATGCCTGGTCGTCTATGTCGCGCCATGGTGTCCTAGCTGCCAGCAAGCTTCTGCGCTGATTGATGCCCTTCGCAACCGCAGCTCCAACGCAAACTTCGGAGTCAAAATTATTGCTGGTCTCGATGAGCCGCCTGCTTTGATGGAATATGCCAAAACTTTAGGGCCCGGCACGTACATTGATTACGACAAGCAATATTTTCGCGGAATTAATGGGGGTGGCGTGCCAGCATGGTTCCTATTGAGCGAAGGTGGCAATGTGCTCAGCCATTTTTCTGGACTGATTTCGAGTTCGGATATGGACAGAACTGTTCATCATGTATTGACCAAAAAGTTAGGTATGGACGCCAAATATTTTTGACTTACAACAAAAAGTCAAACCAAGATGCCACCGGCATCGCCAAAACCATCATAATAATATTTTTCGCTGACGCATCACCGATCGCATTACGAATACGTGTGTCTTCCATATCTTTAATAACAACCCCGGACTGGGCGATGCGGGCCTCTATGCTTTTACGAAATTCTGCAGCCAACTCGGGACTATTGCGGCAGATCACCATAAGTTCAGAATTTAAATTTGCCGAACGAGGATCTATATTGTAGGTCCCCAACATAACGGTGTCATCATCCACCACAGCTCGTTTGGAATGAATGCCCCATCTTATGGATTCAGGTTTTCGTGACTCTGAATAGTTTTGAAGTGGCGCTCCCTTATATGCCCAGACCGTCAAATTTTGAGTTTTTAACTTGGAGAGGGTCGGAACCATGGCCGCAACAGTATAGTAGGCGTCGGTAGACTGAAGGCTATTAGTCAATACCTGCATTTTGACTCCTCGCTCGACCAAGCTCTTGATAGCCTTCATGCCTTCCGGTCGAATGATAAAATAGGGGGTCTCTACCAGTAGTTCTTTTTTCGCCGACGCCAAGACTTTGAGTATGGCTGGGTACAATCGCCTACTGCCTTCACCCGACCCTGGGTAGTCCGTCACATACTGAACGTCTTTGCATAGGCTCCAATTTGCCAATGGTTTTAGATCTTCGATTTGCGAGCGAAGCTTGACATCGATCGAGTCCTCATCGAGGAATTTCATGGACTCTTCGCCAGAATCGGTAACTTTCTCATCAAAGTCAGGATCAATCGCCCAATCCGAATGCCAGTACACGTCAAAACTCTCGCGCATGGCCTTAACAATAGGTCCCGTGATAAAAAGGTCACTATCGAGAAAATTATAGTGGGTGGATAAATCAAAATAATCATTCGCGATATTTCGCCCACCGAAAATAGCTTCTTTGCTATCAGCGATCAGCATTTTCCGATGAGTGCGATGTTGGACAGTAAAAAACTTTAGAACCGATGAAGTGTTATAGTATCTGACCGCTATGCCCGCTTCTTGCATTTTCTTTGCGAAGGCCGGACTCAACTGAAAAACAGCCAGAGAAAAATCAACCAAAACTCGGACTTTAATGCCCTGCCTTGCGCGGCTGGCTAGGGCCTGCGTGATGATCCGACTGGATTCATCAAGGTTATAAATAAAGAACTCTAGATCAATCGACTTCTTGGCATTGCGAATCAGCTGCAGTCGATGAGTTAATGAATCCATGCCGTTATCGAGAAGTTTGACCTGATGCGGAACCTGAGACTGAATATCCATAGAAGCGTGTTGTGGCGCCTGAGGAGACCATCGGCCAGAGGTCAGCTCCATCATCACATAGAAGCCCGCATAGATGAGGACGAGTAGGAGAAAAAAAGTAATCGTTGAGTATTTTAGAGTTTTCCAGAAAAACCGTTTGGCTTTATTGACGTAAGGAATATGATCGTCCATTTTTTACTCGTTGTGATTTTGCGAGACTATTCATGTGTTTGCAAAATGAGTTCAACGAATATTTTAACATCGAGGTCGGGAAATTACTACGAAATCGACTAAAGAAGTGGATCAGCACGTTTGGCGCGATGAACTTCAGCGTCCCCAGCACCTACCGTATACCAAGCTGTTCCGTCGGAATTTTTTTCTTTGCCACCGCTAAAGACAACATTGCGAAGGTCATCACGCTTAGACTCTCCTCCTAAGCCTCTAATGAGATCTCGTCGCTCCAAGTGGATCGCAAACTTACGGACTTTGCTGGTGTGGGGGTCTAACAAAAACTCGGCCAGGTAATAGGAACGAGATTTATCATCTTCGTATTTGGCAATGTGAGCAAGGACTTCTAAACGACCGTCACTGGATCTAAACGTTGCTTCATTAACCCCTACCCACTGAGTTTCGTCCAACTCTATGGGAAGGAGGGGCGCTTCTGATATTTTCTCGGGTGTCAGCTCAGTCAAATCATGCAAAATCGTAAAACCGACTCGGCCGCCGCGCGCGTCCACTCCCGTCACTTCATTGAGGCCTTGCGGTCTAGTAAACACACCAATCATACCGGCTTCTCCCAGTTGCACCAGCCGAATATCTTTCATTCGGTCCGGACCAACTGCAAATCTTCGCAAATCAAAATAACTCGTACCACTGTAAAAAACAGTTCGGTAGCCAAGATCACCATTTTGGGAAGCATAAGTCTCCACTCCGCCGAGAATGAGCTTGCCACTGATAAATGTAAAAAACGGATCTTGCATTTTGAAGACTTGAGCCCCGAATACGGGATGCCAAATCCCACCGAGTTGCTCAAAAAACATAGAAACAGTATCGGTTTCACTGTGCCGAGATTCGACGCGTGCCACCATGACGAGTCTGCCATTCACGAAAAATGGTTTTGTGGGGTTATAAACGTCTTTACCAGTGGGGATGCCAGAAAACTTTAACTTTTCTAGTGCAACAATTGAACTTCCGGTCCGGCGATGATGATCGAGAAGCTGATCAACTTCGAGCGTTGACTGCTGGGAGGAAGAGTTTGTCATCCATGAGTGTTCACATGCTTGGGGCTTAGCGTTGATAGCCGCTGGAAAGGTTATAATGACAGCGAGCATCGAAATACAAAATGGAATTGGGAGAGAAAACATTTTCGCTCTTTTCAGTGAGAAGGATTCGATTTGCTATCGTTATTAGCGATGAGGAAGGGGATGACTACTAAAAAGGAAATTATGACGTAATTTCAGGTAGATAGAAAAGTCTTCATCCAGAGCGAAGCGGCATCTTCCCTCTGGATGACGATGTAGAATGTCGGACGTTTTAAAAAGCGTAACCAAACCGTAAGTATCCCGTACCGTAAAACTTCGCAATTTTATCGATTGCTTCCACTTGCGTTTCTTTGACGTTCGACCAGTTTCTACCAAAACCCAAGGCTGCTGATATATTCAGCCCACTATCCCAGTACCAATGATGTCCAAAAAGTACCGCTGGGCCATAAACTTTTGCATCTTCGTTCTCAATCTCAAGTTTCTTATAGGTAAAACCCGGTTCCAAATAATAATCCGAGTACATTTTTCGAAAATAAATCGGCACCGTCAGTGCAAGTTCCATTCCTTTGCTATCCGTATCACTGATATCTTCCACATAATTTACGTCGCCGCGCACAGCAAAGTTTGGATGAAAAGCGTAACTCACTGAGAGTCCATAACTCCCTAAGATCCAGCCAATCGGATTGGTTGAAATATTCCACGGTCTATATTCGTAAAGGTATTGATTCTGATCGCCAACTTTCACAAGTTGGTTATTAAGAGTCGAAATTTTTTCACGTGGCGGCTCACCGGGATTAGCTTCTTGCGCCCGCACGTTGTCTACGGCGACCGTGAAAATGAGTAAGCCCACAATCGCAAAAATTAGTCTGATTAATTTCATATTCACTCCTAAGGCATTTCATTGGCAACACAAACTGTACTTTTCGTGCGCCGGCAGTCATTGATGATACTACAAGGCCTCGGTAAATCAACATCATTGCAATGCCGCTCTTAACACGATATAAATCATTCAGATCATAGCTAAAATCGGAGATTTAAATGTTAAAATTTCTCGCCCTGTCCTTCTGTTTGCTAACCGCTACGTCCGCTTTTGCTGAAGGCGAACATTGCAGTGCTCTTAGCAAGAACATCAAGGTAAGTTTTCCGCAAGGACTGCCGCAGTATGTTCAGGCCGATTCCACGATAACGATTCCTGTCAAAATAACGGTCTCAGACCTCAGTTTGCTTGAACCGTTTCGCTCTGTTCCCGTATTGCTTTTACTTTCAAACGGTCAGTACGGAGCAAACAAGTACAGTGAGTTCTTCCATCTAAAGCACACTACCTCAACCGAGACACGTTTTTCGGAAGACTTTCAGTTTAATGCCCATTTCGGAAAGAATGTTTTTGGTATTTATAAATTTGAAGGGCATCTCGCATTTTATGATGAGCAAAATGGCATGTGTGCTGCAAATATTGAAAGCTTTCCACACGAATTTATCACCGTCTTGAATGACCCTGAGAACGCCGATTCTCATGCACCTATCCTAACGTCTATTACAACTGACAAACCTGATTATATCGTTGGCGAAAGAGTTGAGATTCGGTTTAATGCATTGGATAAAAGCAATCTCTGCACAATAGATTTGGTGGAACAGAAATCCTGCGAAACTATAGGTCATATTTCATTGGTCGAGGTGGAGAGCGGTAGAGAAGTCCATGCCTTTCCAGAGGCGCCTGCACGGGATAACGATTCGTACACTATTAGCTTTATTGCTTCGATGGATGAGGACTTCTTGCCCGGACGCTACCAGATCAAAGGCATCAACGTCGACGATGTTTGGGGAAACGGCAACCATGATATTGCTGTATCCTTACAAACGATTTTTCGGGTTAGATAAAGATTTAGAAATTTTGATGATGACTTAACTGTTCATCTATTGCTTTCAAAATAAAGGCAAGTCCAGCGTCTAAATCATCTTTGGGAGCGGCTCGCCCGCCGTTCATTTGGTTAGGAGTCATATTTTTAGGAGTGCCGCCTTTATGCCGCGCTCCGATCCCCACCGCCGTGCCAAAGTCAATGATAATAGGGTTGAGGTTTTCATCTAGCATCACATTTTTGGTTTTTAGATCGGCATGCACATAACTCGCACGGTGAATTAGGTAAACTGCTCGCACAAGTTTTGATTTGATGTGTTCCCACTGAGCGTCCGTTACTTTTTCGGTCCCACTTTGAACCGCGGCGATGAGTTGATATAAGCTTTGTCCATATAGAGGCATTTTCAAATAATCCTTGCCGTCTACGTTCACTCTTTCGTACTTAATGATTGCGTCGATATCTGCTGACGCCTTGTTGGCGACACGAATAAAATTTGTCACTTTCAGCTCTTCTTCCAATTGATCCGTTTGCTTTAACGCAAAGGAGTTTCCGAAGGCATCCTTGGCCAAATAAATCTGGCCCTGGCCACCGTGGCTAATCTCTTGAAGTTTCTGAATCCGAAGGGATGCAGAAGACGCTGCCTCCAGTACAGCTTCGCAGCCGTCGCGGGCCAAGCTAAGATTGGCAAACCCGGCGAAGGTAAATGCCAAAACTACGAAAATGGTATGACGGGCTATGAAAGCCACCGGAACCTCAATATTTAATGAATCCTTTAACATTGTAAGCTTTCTGAGATCTCCACTCAACGTAAGGTTCAAACCTATTCGCAGCTTTGGTTTGCGGACTTTACGCCGTCACCAAGTCCGGCTATATTAAGCCAACGAATGGAGATTGCTGTTTTGTGCTATTCGGCCTTAGTTAAACAAGATCTCAAATACCTCAAATCACATTTTGGGGCGATTTTGGTGCGAGAGCAATTTGAAGAGTACGATTTATATAGTGCCGCCGATCCTAAAAAGTATCCTAAGGTAGCCGAACGCATTTATCCGGGCAGCTACGCGCCAGTGGTTTACGAAAAAAATGGCCAGCGGCAAATTGAACTAATGCGCTATGGAACATTTCCGCCCGCCTCCATCTCAAATCCCCAAAAATACACGTCGTTCAACGCTAGGCGGGATAATCTGCTTAGTAATTTTTGGGCAAACGCTTTTATGAAGAACCACGGCTTCATTGTGCTGAATGGTTTTTTTGAATGGGTATCTGTTTCGGATCTTTTAAAAGCAGGAGTCGTCACTCTGAAGCAAGTCGAACATGAGTTTAAACAACAAACAGAGGACAGACGCAAAAAAATAGAAGCAGCCAAAAAAAATTACAAGCCAACGCCTACGGAATTAAAAGATCCTAAGGATCGAAAAATCATTATCCAGTTTTATCCCAACGATGACCAAGACCTTCTTGTCCCTGTCATCTTCTCAGAGCAGGAGAAGGCATCCGATCGCCTGCAAAAGGGATTTGCAATCATCACCGATGAACCTCCCCTGGAAGTATCGAGCGCCGGTCATGATCGTTGTCCAATTGTTTTGGAAGAAAGCGCATTAACAGAATGGCTTCGCCCCGATCTGGTCAGTGCGGCGCAAATGCAAGAAACGCTGAGCCTTCGCGCCCGTCTTAGATTCGGACACTCTTTGCCTCATGTGGCGTGATTTGCCACCTACCCTGAAGGTAGGAGACAACATCTGCTCTTTTTATTAGCGCTGTATCGAAATCTCGAGGCTTTCGCTTATTTTGGTTCATTGGCACCACGCTTGCATTTCTGAATCTCGTGAGACCAGGACACAGCTAGGAGGACGACATGACCGACTTTTTAAATTTCAGAAACGACAGTACAAATAACGACAGTACAAATAAAGGCGGAGGGGGAAGCTGGTCCGCTAGTATTTCTCCGATGGATACAGATTTTGCCAGTGGGTTACCCAATAGTCTGCGCTCAAATTCGCGATCAGATTTGTCGATTCGAGACGAGATTCTTGGTCTCATGGACGAAAGCACTATACCAGATAAGCAAAAAATAATTGTTGATGTGTTAGGCGGTGAAGTTTTTCTGAGCGGACTAGTCGCAAACTTGGCGACTCGTAGAACCGCACAGAGATTGTGCGATGATGTTTTAGGGGTGAACGCTGTTAACAATAACCTAAAAGTCTCTGATCAAGCTGTCAAAACAGTGGATGAACTTAGGTCAGCCAAGTTCCCCGCGAGGCAAACTCCGCAAGTCCAAAAACAAATCAATCCGCCGCTCGATCATCCCGGACCATCCCATTAAATCGCTTTAATATTACGAATATTGACGCAATCGGTACCATTTGGTATCGATTGCTTTGGTTTCGCTCTGATTTTATTTATAACTTTCCGTTACCTCAATATTGCGATCGCAGAGGATTAGGTAGCTTACCATGCGCAAAAATGTGATTCGTTCGGTTGCGATTATCATTATTATTGTTCTTTTCTACTTTAATAACTCGCGTCGAGCTTTAAGTGAGGATCCAAAACTGGTGAAAAATGCAAACGACATCGTCGAGGAATTCTTGTCATGGGCTCCCGCTTTAGAAAAGAAGAAAAATTTTGCATGGTGGGAAGCTTCCATCTCGGGAGCCGAAAAAGATTGGGAGAAAGTTCAAAAAGCAAGCGATGAGTTTGACGCCAAACTCTCTAATCCTGAAATCTTTCAGAAAATTAAATCTTCGTATGAGCAAATTGAAAAGATCGGTGGTGCAAACTCTCCGCTCGGACGCCAGATTCTGCTGATTTTCAATTCTTACGCTCAAAAACAAGCTGATCCAGAAACCCTCAAGCGTATTAACGTACTCGCGTCAAAGGTGGAAAAGAATTTCAATGTCTACCGCGCCGATGTCAATGGCAAGAAACTCAACGACAATGAAATCAAAGAAATCCTACAAGGTTCGGACGACACAAAGCTTCGGCAGAAAGCCTGGGAAGGCAGTAAAGGCGTGGGTGCCGTTGTCTCTAAAGACCTACTGGATCTCGTCAGACTTCGCAATGAAGTTGCTGTGGATGCGGGGTACAAGAACTATCAGGACATGGCTCTGCGATTGGACGAGCATGATCCCGAAAAATTGTTAAAATTGATGGATGATTTAGACAGTCTCACCAGAGAATCATTCGAGGAAGCAAAAAAAGAAATGGATGATGCGCTCGCCAAGAATGTTCGAAAACAAGTTGAAGACTTGCGTCCGTGGGACTATCACGACCCATTCTTTCAGTCTGCCCCGAATATTTACAAAACTAATCTCGACAAGCTTTATAAAGACAAGGATTTGGTTAAGTTGACGGAAGACTTTTATGCAGGGATCGGGCTACCCGTCGACAAGATGATGAAAAAAAGCAGTTTGTTCCCGCAAAAAGGCAAAAGCCAACACGCTTTCTGTAACGATATGGACCGTGAAGGAGACGTTCGTGTTCTTGCTAACATTGCGCCAGATGATTACTGGATGGATACGATGCTGCATGAGTTTGGCCACGCCGTGTACTTTAGTAGTTATATTCCTAAAAGCTTACCTTTTATCTTAAGGGGTCCCTCTCACACGCTGACCACAGAGGGTGTCGCGATGCTGATGGGACGCTTGCCGCACTATGGCCCGTGGCTTGAGCAAATGAATTTGATTCATCTCAGTGGAATGGAAAAGAATGAAATATATAAGACGGCCGATGGTATTCGCATCAATGGGCTTTTAGTTTTCTCACGCTGGGTGCAAGTGATGTTTCGTTTTGAAAAAGCTCTGTATGAGAACCCAGATCAGAATCTAAATAAAGTTTGGTGGGACCTAGTCGAAAAATACCAGGGTATCAAACCTCCCGAAGGCCGCGACGCACCAGACTGGGCTAGTAAAGTCCATATTGCGATGGCGCCGGTTTATTATCACAACTATCTATTAGGCGAGCTTTTTGCTTCGCAAACCTGGCATGCCATGGCAGATGAATTTGCGGATGGGGATCTGAACAAACTTGGTTTCGTTTACAATCCCGAAATTGGCAGATTCTTACAAGAAAAAATCATCAACCCCGGCAATACGATGAGTTGGAATGACCTCACGAAGTACGCCACGGGAGAATTCTTGAATCCTAAGGCTTACGCTAAGGATGTAGAAAAAAAATAATTTCGTCATCCCCGTTCCCTCATCCAGAGCGATCTCTCCCTCACCGGTTCGGCGGACACGGAGCTACGCTCTTGATGCGAAGGATCTCCCCCTCCTCTCCCTCGCTCTTTCCTCGCCGGCTCGGAAAAACACGTCGGCAGACACGATTCGGAGCCGAAGGCGAAGAATCTCCTGCTTCCGTCAGTCAAATCTCTCCGAAGAGTCACACTAAACCTTCTTCTATACCTCAGGCTTGCCGTCTAATTCCCAGAAATAACTGATCTAATTTATACTCCATTGGTAGAGTTGCAATCTGCCTCTTTATTAGGCAGTATGGCGTAGACCCCATACCGCACGAGAGGATCATTATGCGATTCAAAAGCTCTACAATGACGTTCTTCTTTCTGCTGGGCACCTTCGCGAACATTCAAGCCAGTCCTGCTGACAACAAATCTCCCGCAAGTGCTTCCGAGATTGAAGTCTGCGCACAACATTACAAATCTCAAGTAGGACGATTTGAACGAAGTCTCAAGCTATGGTTAGGCGACACTAAAAGCTCATACAACGTTTTTCAGAAATTAAGCGACTTAAGCGCACTACAAAATGACTACTTCAAACACTTCACGAGAAAACTCGCATTGGACACAAAATCCGACGATACCAAGATCCTCATCAATCGCATCAAAGATCTGAATAGCCTCCAATCAGATGCATTGAACAAAACTTCTGTGATTAGTGTCGCCGAATTTGAACTCACTTTATCACTCGATAACATTCTGACTGAAGTCCAGAGCCTCCACAGTAACTTCGACTACCTCAATGGTGCTTGCAATGTCGAAAGAAAATCAGCCGAATCAGTCAAATCCGAGCTAAAAAATTGGTTTGGAGAAGTCGAAAAAATCAGGACTTTTATTAATCACTCTCGCATAGCTCGCGAACAAATCACATACTCATCAATTGAATATCTAAAAATAAAGTATCGTGCCCAACTGAATGCTAAAAATCAAAAAGGAATCGCTGATCTCCTTTCTACTTTGGAGAAAGCTCAACAACTTGAAACTTTAGTTGATCAAATCCACTCCATTAACAAAAAATCGATCGGGGCTAACGGCGACGATCTGATCAATAAAAATCTGATGTATTTCAAACCGCTTCGCGCCTTTATGGGCTTCAGTGCCGATCTAAGAATTTTAGAATCAAAAGTGTCAGATCTTGGCGTACAGGAGGCAGTTGCAAACCCTATCCTTCGTCAAGTGAGGGCGATTCAAAGCCAAGTTCGCGAGACTTCAGAAAAATTGAAATCAGACGGATGGCAAACGATGCAAAATGAGCAAGTAGCCGCATTGCAAGCCCTTGAAATCCTCGATAAAAAGACAAGCTCTGTCTGCCGTCGGAAAGCTTTATCTTTAAGAGAAAATCTGTCGAAAAATTCCTCTGCTGAGGTTTTCGCCTCGACTGAGCATTTATTTGGTTTATTGATGGGGGAATGCCATGAATAAAATCAAAAGCATCGTTTCCTATGTGTTGATTGTATTCATCTCCATTCAATGCGGTAACCAGACGAATTTTAACGATCTGTCGATAACGACACAAGCCGGTGGCTTACAAGGGCGATCAGATGGGCCATCTACCGAAACCGGTTCCATGGAACTATCTAATCCGAATCACTATGCAGCAAAAGGTCCTCGAACTGACGGGCACCACGAGCTAACCGACACACAAGATCGATCATTCGAAAATGCACACGTCTCCGTAAAAACCACCGTTAGCTACGATGTCAAAGACGGCGTTATTTCGAATGCGAAAGGCAGAACCGAATGGACGATAGCTAGATTCAACGATCACGCAGCATTAGAAAATAATCCGTTTGGCAATTATTTTCAAACCGAAGGCGGAAAAGGTATTTTCAACGGCCGAAATGAAGTTGAAAAAAGTACAAACAAACTTGATATCAGCTACGACGACAATGGAAATATCACGCACGAGAGTGGCAATCGTCCCAGCGGATATCAAGGAAGCTCGGGCGGAGAAATTGAGGGACGCGAACGTCCACCCGGCATAGGAGGAGGTCCTCCAGTTTTCGAAAGTCGGACATATCCAAATAAAAAAGCTCTCGAGGCCGCCGCTGCTAAATCAAAAGTCGAACTCAAATCAAGCCTAGACCGGATTGCTGATAGCAGCCGTAAAGCTCGAACCCTACATGCCGAGAAACTCAACTCCTTCGTGAGTTCGTACAACGCAAACGTACACGAACTCAAAAGCAAAATGCCAGGTCTCACCAATGCGCTTCCTATGGGAACCGCCGGCGAAAATCCTATCGTCGACAGAATTAGATCCGCAAAAAGTTACCTTAACTTTGCAAAACAAGAATTAAACTCAGGATCTTGGCCGGGACATGAACACTCCCAGAAATTCGTCGAAATGGCAGAGTCAGCACTCAACCTAGCAGAGCAAAAGTCTGCAGAAGGTGACTACGATTCTGCGGAAGAGTTAGTTTCAGTGGCCGAAACAGCCCTCGATATCGCACTCAGTCTTACGCCAGTCGTTGGTTGGGCCAAAGATGTTTACGAAGTCTTTACAGGCTTGAATCTCATAACTGGCGAGGAACTTTCTAAGTTTGAGTATGGCATGGCTATTCTGGGAGCAGTCAGTGGCGGTATACTAAGTAAAATGGGCAAAACCAAACTTGCCGTAGACGCTTACGAAGGTCTAATTAAAAATAGCAAGGGATTGTCCAATGAGCTTCAACATGCGTCCAATGACATCCTTGAAAATTTTATCAAACCAAATTGGCATGTAAAAATTGTCAAAACCGAAAAAATTGAAATCATGAATGACAGTTTCAAGCCCCACCCAAAATATGATTCACCTGCTGCGGGTAGAAATGCAAAGCATCTCATTAGCGACAGATTCGAAACTTTTATTAGAACTTATGAAGGAAATAATAGAGTTGGTAGTTTTATGGCCAGATATTCGAGTATAAAAGGGTTAACCCCGGCACAAATTCGGCAAAAATTTGCGCTTGAACTTACCCCTACACATTTTACTAAAGTGTCTGTACCCCCCGGAACTATTTTCAGAGGTAGCCTTACCGCTGAACAACCCAAGCTAAATGCCGTCGGTGGCGGCTGGCAATATGACTTAATTCAAAGGTTAGATACAAATCAATATTCAGAAGGAGTTCCAATTGGTGAAATATTCAATTGAAAATAAAATTTTAAAGGTAACAGACGCGAACGGCAATGTTCATTGTCAGAATTTTGAATGGCCCATAGACAAGATATTGGAAATAAATGGAATTCTGATAGTACTAATTATGCCTGAAAGTACCGCCACTTATAATCAAAATGTCTTCGGAGTCAGTCAAAACGGGGAACTGCTTTGGCAAATTGAGACACAAAAAACCCCGTACGAAAACAGTCCTTACACTGGTCTGAATCTAAAAGATGGCAAACTTAGTTTATATAATTGGGGTGGATTTTTGCTTTTTGTTGAACCGGGAACTGGAAAAGTTTTAAATCGAGTATTCACCAAATAAGTGAGCGTCTATGAGGATTTTGATCGCGATAGTGATTTTGTTTGGGAGTTACGTAGCACTTGCCATCGATGTAGTAAAAGACTGCTAAAATAATAGGAATAACTATGAAGTATACGATCTCAGGACAGACATTAAACCTCACTAATGCAAGTGAAGAATCTTTTTCAGTTAGTTTCGCCTGGCCTATCTCTAAGGTTGTAACTTTCAAAAGTGTGTTAGTCGTTTTATTGAATTACAGTTCAAAAGTTATTTTTAATGAGAATGTTTTTGGAGTCAATGGAGACGGAACAATTATCTGGCAAATTTCTGCAAATCCTTCTATCTACGAAAATAGCCCTTACATAAACATAGGAAGCGAAGTTGGCAAAGCCATGCTTTACAATTGGTCAGGCTTCTCACTTACCGTGAAACCTTCCACTGGTGAAGTACTACTACGAACGGCAGGGAAATAGCAAAACTTTGAATATCGCAACGTCAAGAACCCCCGAATTTTAACTATTAGACACAGGAGAAAAAAATGAAAACGAAGCTAAAACTAATTACGTTTTTCTTTGTCCTAATTACTGCGACTTCTGCGCATTCTCAGGAAGATGCGATCTCAACCGACGAATTAAGCTCTGAAGGTTTGACGAATACTTCTCAGTCTTCAGACATCGAAGAACTTACGCCACTCGAGCTTAGGTCGTTTGAGCACTCTGACTGCGGCGTTTTGAGATATAAGCAAATTGAACATCCAAGTTGCGGAGACGTTTACCATAGTAAACGCACGAAAAGCTGCGGAGTCGAACTCTATAAAGATGCTCCTCATCCTAACTGCCCTGGCTCAACCAAATATGAGGAGTATGAAATTAAATGGAAGCAAAAGTGTAAAACAGGGTTTGTAAAAAAAGAAATTAAAGGAAAACCTGGAATTACTGTCGGAAGAGAGCATGAACATACAATTGGTGGCACCCCAGATAAATACTTTTGCATCAAAACGGCAGTCAATAAAAAGTGCAGACTAAAAGCCAACGGTATTGAGAGTTATAAACTTTGCGAGCACAAAGATCACGGACTCAAAGGTTATAAAACTTGTGATAGCACGGAACCAGAAAGCTTCAAGACTTGCGAAATGTATATACCTTCTGACGAAATTCCATTTTTTGTCACACAAAAGAAGTCAACACTACCGCTGATGATAAAAACCTATTTTACGCTGAAAAGTAATTACTTTATCATTAAAGAATCAAAGCAGCAGATGGCTTGTACGATCGCAAAGGCAGTAGAATCTGGCCTCACTCCACGTGCGCTAGTAGAGATGAAGGCAACTTACCAGGCAATTTTTTCGGAAACCCTCGACTTGCAAAAAATAGATTGCTCGCAAACTGATCTCACTTTGGAGCAAAACCCTCTCTGCACAGAGAATCCGGATTTACCTGAGTGCGATACCCTGACGTCTTACAACGGCGTTGCTCATTGGCTTGATGTCCTCCAAACTGATTTGGTGAACATCCAGTCCCAAACTAATATTCAGGATGCGAAGATTAAAGACTCAATCCTAGGTTTATCTGAGCGAATAATGAAATTGTAGTTCGATAACAGTCAACTTCCGACCTAAGAATTTTTGGTTGTCAGTGCAAAATGATGCAGTTGGTATTGTATTTTGATTTTATATCTGGTTGGCCAGACTCTAAATTTTTAGGGTCTGCGTCCAGGTTTAACGCATTTTTCGCCAAACAATTTAAGCCCGAACAGGAATCGCATTGGTGCGAGCAGACAGAAGCCCGATAAAAAACGGCTACAAATCCACAATCGTCTTAAACCCGCCGTAACACATCCGCTTCGTTTCAAATATCTTTACAGACTCATCCATCATATTGAGCATGCGTTTATCCTTCATGACTTTGGCATTGACCTTGTCGCGGTGCGCTTTGGACTTGTATGCAATCCAAGAGAAAATCACTGTTTCGCCAGCCTTGACTTTGGCCAGCTTTGGAAAAGAAATACCGTATGGAAACTTCATATCGTCGCCGACGCACTCTATATATTCTAACGCTCCACAATCCATCCAGACTTTTCCCGCCCGTTTCGAAATGGTTTGATAGGCTTTGAGGCTTTTCTTGGGCACAGGAATGACAAATCCATCGACATACTTCGCCATACAAACTCCTTTTTAGATTAGCTTCAGCAAATATGGTAACGCTTTGAGCTAACTCTACAACACAATACTTAGCTTATTTAATAAACATAATTTTTATAAAAAATAAAAAATTATTGACAGAACCACAACGCGCTAGTTAGATGCGCGTAACTGATATCGAACTTTTTAAGGTACTGAGTTAAGCAAAATGCTGAAACTAATACGCGCGTACTGTGCGGCCATAGCCGTGCTTTGTACAGCCACGACATCCTTTTGTGCGGCGGATACCGCCGACATAGCCACCGAGATCGTCCAGGCCATGCCTGGCGCAGATCCATCACGCGGCGACTTACGACCCGACGCAGACATCACGCGCGCCGAAATCATCATGCGGGTTCACTTCGCACATTTGCAGCATATTTTTCACTTTGGATTCTTAAATCAATTTCAAAGCAAACACAGCAGCGGTTCCTATGCGCACAGTAGTCGAATCGCCGCCGAAAACAGGATGCTCGGCTTCGATATCGATATGCACCCCACAAGTCTGCACCCAAAATACGGCACACTTTTTGTGGAGACCAAAACCGGATTGAGCTTTTCACCGAGTACAACGCATTATGGCAATGTTTTTTTTCGCTTCAAAGATTCTCTCGTTCGCCGCACAACTTATTCGCCGTATGACAGCTTAGGTTCTCCCATTGTATTTCCATTGAGCGACTTCGCTAGTCTTTCGGCAAGACTTCGATCCAGCGGGATTTCAAGCTATCTGGAAGCACAGATTTGGGGTGACGTGACCTTAAGCGATGTTGCCGAAATTTGGCTGCCCGGCGATAAGGTTCACGATCCAGCTATGCTTGCAGTCTGCAAAGAATACGGAATCAAAGTCTTTGAATACTCTGGCAGTTCCGACTGGGACATTGCCCGCACCAGAACTCTCGTCCATAACTTTGCTCCTACCGGAAAAGTCTTTCAGCACCCGACCGTTTCTGAATACGTCAGCCTCCTCACAAAGCTTCGCGACACGCAGTGGATCTCCGCCGTATTCGACGGCCTCGGACGACTCGGTTCTCCGGAAGCGATTGACGCCTTGAAAAAATGCATAGGCTCTGCCGTTTGTGATCGCAGCCGTGAAGCAGTGAATCAAGCGATTCAAGCAGTGGAGCGCGGCAAGAATTCTTTGTTTCGGTTGTTCAATCAAGCGCGACATGATGGACTCAAAAAAGCCATCGTTCGTTTTTTAGAAGCGAAGCGATGGGACGTGCCAGAAGAAATGCGCGCCTTTGCTGGATTTGCACCGAAACCAGCACCCATAATTAAACTCGTCGATGAAAGAGCCGCAGCTCCGACGCCGCCAGTCCGACACGAAGCCACTCCACCAGCACATTCCCCTCGAATCGCTGACACGCCACCACCAAGTCGAACGTCTTCTGGCGAAGTGACGCGAAGCATTCGCGATCTCTTACATCAAATTCGAGAGTCTGAAGACTCATCTGAGATCAACGCTTATATTGCGGAGCTCAACGAACTCTTGTCGGACCGAGCAAACTACCCGCGCATTATTGAAAAACTCGGGGATCACTCGCGGTTTGCCCATATTGTTTCCAAGTACGCCGATCAACTCCCGAGGTCCTTCATAAAAGTTTTCTATGATCACCTCAAAACTATGGCGACTCGCGAATCCGCATTAAGACGCGCATACGAAAGTTGTGCCGCCGTTTTTGGAGAAGCTGCATGATCAAAATCGCTAACGTCGTTTTCTTTATTGCTTCCCTACTTGTTTCAAGTGGCTCCGTCGAGGCCCGAGACAAATCTTCTATTGATGCCCTGACGAGAGGAACCGAACGTCCAACGATACAGGAAGTCTCGCAATTTCCAGTCGAAGTTGTTCGCTCCAATCTCGGCGATCCGCTCGCACTTACCGCTAGAGACCAAACGGTTTATAAACTTTATGAGTTAATGGTTCAGGAACTTCGCCATAAATATAGCGATTCGTTAATTATGATATTTGGTCGGGACGGCGAAGAATTTTACGATGCCTATATGGCCATGGCCAGTCGTGAAGAAGCCAGTCGAATCAAACTTTTTGATGCCAGCCGGCCCCTGTCCCGCAACAGCAGTGATCGGGCTTTGATGGTGTACATGCAAGCACACGGCATGCGGATCAATGATATTATAGCGGGTCGCCAAAAAGTAGTTTGGATTGACTCCGGTTCACGAGGATCGATTTACATTACACTTCTGGCGGTGTTGATTCGACAGGTCCCCGACACTGACCCTCAACGTTCTCAAAAGCTACGAAATATTTTTAATATGATCAGTCCAAAATTGATTGTGGCCTGGGGCCACCCAACTGCGGCCAATTTCGCGGATACTCTCATCGCCCACGGCACGACGAATGCGGATTTGATTGGGACGATGTTTTCGCAGCTGTACTTCGAACAGATTCCTCGCAACGGGCGGGCAGAGTTTGGCATTGACGGCGACGACGCTTCGAAAAGACGCTGGGTGGTTGATCATATCGAACATATTCCCAAATGGGGACCACGTACTCAACTCGTAAGGGATTCAGGTGTCGTAGAATACGAAGCCCCGGAACCTCACATCAATAAACCAGCCTATTTTTTAAACCAGGCCAAAGTCGCGCAACATTTTGCGCGCCTAAGATCCGGCGCGCGTACTTCGCCGGTCGTTGCCGACGACGATGAAGATGAAGAAATCGAAGAGAGAACTCACCGTCGGCCCGTTGTGATTTCTTTACCTGCTGGCGTAAGCATGGACGACTTCGCGGCTCTTATCAAAATCGTTCGCGAAAGCGAATCCGGTGAAGTCAGAGACGCGGCCCTGCAAAGAGTTCTCGTCATGACGAAAGATCCGGAATTGTATCCGTTGATTATTACTAATTTTGCTGATTCGGCTCGGTTTGCGCATATTGTTCACAAATTCACCGAATTATTTAATCGTAAATTTCTCCAAGCTTACTACACATTTATCAAAGCCAAAGGCTCGAGTGATGGCGCTCACCTGAGAATGATGAGGTCTTGTGAAATACTTTTCGGCAAATAAACTGCTATCCAAAATAGCAATTATGATTTTGCTAGTGGGATTTTCGACTGCCGCACGCAGTGGCGAAGTTTTAAAATCATATCCGTTCAAAATTGTGTTGCCAGCCTGGGAACAGGATCTGACGGATTTTGATATGGCAATCATCGAAGAAACTTTGCGTAACTGGTTCAACAAAAATATCAGTAATTCTGTCATCCAGACTTTCAAAATTCTACCCGCAAAACTTGAAGACATGAGCCGAACGGAAGATGGTCGGCGAATTTTCAGTGGCAAAATTCAAATCATTTGGGAAAATGACGCGATCAAGGATGGCATTGCAGTTGAGTCTAGGAACATTCAAGTCCTACGCCTACGCAATAGCGGTTCTTTTGAACCGAGCTCGAAAGACTTCGCACCTTCTCTTAAGCTAGCCACTTCTATATACCCGCACAGGCGCTCTGCTACTGACTTTAAGCGAGCCGTTGTCTCGGTGATGGAAGTACAAACAAAAGATGGCAAGATTTTGATTCCGCTTTCCGCTGCCACGTCGGACATGATGGCAAAGTTCTCGCTTTCGCTTGGTCTAAACATAACAGCCCGCATTCCGCTGGCGGATGGTTCACTGTTTGCGACCCATCGCCACGTGGTTCCGGACCATTTCCTGGTAGAACCCGAGGCCATCGTCTTCGACGGCTGGCGAGTTTATCTTTCCGGCGATCTGAATGAATCTTTACTTGCCAACGCCGTCAAATCTCTACGGGCCAAAACATGGTGGAATAGCGAACTTGGCGATCAGCTTGCGAAAGCCGCATACCTTAGCGACCGAAAAAGTCGAATCGAAGCCTTGGGAGAGATCGACGTCAATTCTTTCAAAAAACCCGGCCCCAAAACACCTTCGCTTGCAAAAGACTCTCCGGTAGGAACGGACGATGCCGCCAAAGAACCGAAGGAAACCAAAGAAGAACCGAGTGGATCTGTGGTTGATGCAGGCTACCAGATTATGAAACGAAACATCGGCACCGGAAAACATTCGGTCGTTGATCTCGTGGAAGAAACGGCCACCAAGCAGTTGTATGCCTGGAAGCAACCTGTCACGGATGCTGAAAGTCACTTGTTATCTTTTGAAGAAGAAATTGCCAGATCAGCTATTTGGCGCGAACTAGGTGTTTCCAAAGTCGAAGTTAAATGGGCAGAAGACCACAAGTCACTATTCAAAACTTTTGTTAAGGGCCCGACTCTTCGCGAAGCCCTCAATACCAACTCCTCTTTTTTGACGGATCCAACCCACCCTATGCACGTAGCCTTGCGGGTTTTTCTAAAAAACCTATTTGATTCGAACCAGTATATTGGGGACGTCAATAACAAGAACCTTATTTTTGATGGCGAATCATGGCAAATCATCGACAGTGGTGGCATTTCCGAGAAAAAATCCAAAGACGATGCCAAAGCCGAGTACGTCGAAAAACTTCCTCTGAAATGGGTTAAGCAAGTCTCGTACGAGGCTCGCGATAAACTTGGGCGATTCTTTGATTTCTATAAGCCGCAAAAACCGGAAGAAAAGTCCAAGCGAAAGCACAAAAAGGACAAACCTTACGAACGAAAAGGTTGGTGGAAATCCTGCAGTGAGGCGTTCTTTGACCTATAAACTATTCATCTTTGTTATTTTGGTATTTGCGCCAATTGCATCTTTTGCCGGCGGATATGAGCCCTTCGATGTGGTGCTCGATATTGACGAGACGACTTTTGGCCGTTACGTAGACCCCGCCCAA
The DNA here is from genome assembly GCA_041740975.1 of Oligoflexales bacterium. GTDB lineage: Bacteria > Bdellovibrionota_B > Oligoflexia > Oligoflexales > JALZUQ01 > JBGSKV01. The sequence goes on from JBGSKV010000074.1 coordinate 37,600, forward strand.
ACAGGAATAGCCCCCAGAGATTATGTGTCTGACGATAGAGGTCGGATGTGGAGAGTTTTGCACGGACTTCCCGAAGTGCTGCTCGCCCTAGAAAGACTGGGCGCAAGAGTCAGTTTTTTTAGTGGCTACTACAAACCAGAGCGCAATCCGCAGATTCTTCAGAATCTTCTACTCCCAGATGGACGTAACGCTTACGAACTGATCAACGGACGAGTCAGAGGCGCGTACGAGATAGAGTATGTGAACGGACATAAACGCAAAAATCTTAGCTTGCTCAAACCCCGAAGGCTCACCCGAGTCATTTTGGTGGACAACGAAGTCGAGTACTCCTTTCCCGGTCAAGAAAAAAATCTTTTATGGGTGCCGACACTCAACATCGATGCTTTTGAAAATGCTGATGTCAATCGCTTCGATATGGTTTTGCATTTGATCGGACGCGAACAATACAAATCAGCACGAACATACCTCGCCAAAATTGAACGCGAGTACCTTTTTGACGAAAACAAACCCATTGTCATGCTGGGGCTCATAGCCCGAGCTTTAGAAAAGTCTGAAGCCGAAAAGATTTCGCTTCGCGACGCCGTCAGTCTTTTGCAGTGGGACGCCCTAAACCCGCCACGACATGCAAAAGAGAGCTATTTTGCAAACGAATCAGCAGTTTTAGTGAACTTAGAAAAGGGCCTAGAAATCATTCGCCAGTACGTAGACCCCTACTTCGAACCCATGAATGCGTTCGAAGGTATGAGCCAACGCGACAAACACCGCCGCAAACAAATCCTCGCCAAGTTATCCAAATTAAACCCAGTGGATCATCAAACGCAGTATCACGAAGAATGCTTGGATGTGTTTGCCAGAAAAAGCTACCGCTAATCCCCGACACCGTCATTCAGAGCCGAAGGCGAAGAATCTCCTTTAAACAGTTGCAAAAACCCTCTTTTAAAGCCATAAAGACTCAAGATTCAAAAAACTAACCCTAGCATTGGAGACCATATGTTACCAAGAATCACCCTAGCAATCATGGCCAGCATCATTTCTGTTTCTGCATTCGCGAAAAACCCTGCAAAGCTAAAACTGACAGACGACGAAGGAAAGAAGCATTCGATTACTCTCGATGCCAATGGAACTCCGCGCCTTGATGGACGCAAGAACTCTTATCCAACGATCAAAGATTTTCGCGAAGACAGTGATTGGGCGAGCTATTGCTACTCAGGGACAAAGCCGGCCGTTAAGAAATTAATGGAAGGTTTAGTGGAAGCCGCAAATGGCGACGGCGACTCTTGGGCTTCTTTGGATTCCATCGATACCGACAAAAACGGCCAAGTCACCGTGACTGTCACTATTGAGGACGAAAGCGGCGAGAACGAAGAAGAGTACAGGTTCGACCGCTGCGAATAGAAAAAGTTATATTGCACACAGGCTTTTAGGCTAGGCAAATTTTGCCTACCATGAGCCTGTCCCGTCATCCTGAGCGCTTCGTCGTCATCCAGAGCGAAGCGAAGGATCTCCTGCCCCTCTCCCTCACTGGTTCGGCAGACACGATTCAGAGCCGCAGGCGAAGAATCTCCTTCTTTTTACTAACAAAACTCCCACTTTTTCCGATGAAAAGCCTATGAATCTCTCTTCTCCATTCTTATCGTGGCAGAAGGCCGGAGCCATTGCTCTCGTCGTCGCGTCCCTTTGCATTGCAATCCGATTCTCGCCTCTCCATCCCTTTATCGAAGAAAAAATCATCATGCCGACGAACTTCCAAGTTCGTTCAAAACTCGGCATGGGACCTGGATTGGATCCAAGAATTAAAATCTTTATTATGGATGATGAATCGTATTGGTACCTTGGAAAGCACGACTTTACATATAGCGAATGGGCGCAAGCATTTAAATTGTTCGATATTGGTAAAGCAAGTGTCGTCATCGTCGATAAAGTTTTCGATGCAATCGTTCCCGACGCGCCGGAAGCAACTGAATTTATCGCTAGCCTTAAGAAATTCAAAAACACCAAGATCATTGCCGCTACCTGGTTCGATCCACATTTTAGTGAATTCAGATCTCCATTAGATCTCAGTCGACCAGAGTTTAAAGTTCCAAAATCAAACACTCTGGCACTTCGTTCTGATTTGACCGCTTATGGTCCTGAAAAATCAATCCAACCCGCATTTCATGGCTTAGGTCATATTTGGAACCCGACTGTAGGAAAATTCTACCCTTTTGTTCGATTGCAGGATGATTCCGCGGTGCCACATATATCATTTTTTGCCGGGAAAAAATTTGAAGTTGAAGGTAGCAAAATTACCGCGAATGGTTTTGAAGTCCCAACTGATTACTCAGGCCAAATCCAGGTCAATCTAGATTCGGTGGAATCCTATTCGAAAAGCATGCAAGTTAAAACCATGCGTTCGCTCATGCAAGCAATGGCAGGAATTGGAAAAGACTTAATAATGCCTGGAGATGTGACTGTAATCCTTCCCGCTATGTATTCTGGCAACTTTGACAACGTCGAATCCCCAGTTGGTAAAATTGCCGGCGGATATCTTATTGCAAGTATGATCAACAGTGTCTTAACTGGAAAATGGCTAAATTACTTTCCAGGAGAACTTCCTCTCACCATACTTTGGTGTGCGCTGGGTTGCCTAATTGCTGTAAGGACTCGCGGTGGTTGGTTTGTCGGATCATTGGGATTGTTTTGTTTTTCAACCTTACTAACCGGTTTAGTCGGCTTCTCGTATTTTAGCTGGGTAATGCCATGGTTCTACCCTCTTAGTGGCGCATTTGTGACGGGGTTCGCTTGCTTTGCCGTCAAATCCCTTCGATTCGAACAACAAGCTCAGCGCCTCACGAGCGCACTGCGCGGCGTCGTGTCCGATGCAAAACTAAAACAAATCATCAAACGACCGTGGCTTCTAGACCTAAGTCCTCGCCAGAAAGATACGACAATTTTATTTGCGGATGTCATTGGATTTTCTATCATCGCCGAGAGACTTTCACCTGAAGAAGTGTTCTCCGGACTCAAGAAACTTATGAGTTCTCTTAGCGAGATCGTCCATAGACATGGCGGCATCGTCGAAAGTACCCCTGGGGATGGACTACTGGCTTACTTTGGTCACGATATTGATGGGACAGCTCAAGCCGAAAAACACGAACAGCAAGCCATCAACTGCGCCATCGAAATTCAAAGAAAAAGCGCCGTATGGATATTGGAATCCAAGAAAGATAACTCACCGGCATTTCCGATTCGCATTGGTATCAATACCGATTCTGTGTTCATCGGTGATCTCGGCGGAACTCTCCAAGTAAAGCCCACGGTCATCGGACACGCCGTAAACTTCGCCAAACGTCTCGAATCCGCCTGTGATTTCTTTTGCATTATGGTGGGCCAAAAGACGAAGAAAAGAATCTGCGATTTGGATTCTGGCAACGAAGCGATGTTCGAGCGACGGCCGATCCTGGTCAAACATCGCCAAGAACTTATCGAAGCTTATGAGATTGACCCATTTAAAGAAAATAACGCTGACAAAGAAGCCGCCATAAAAATCTACCGAAACTACATTGGGGTTTGGCGACAGTCTGATCGTTTCTCTATCCCTGAAGGACTCAATATCAACATCACTTTCGAATACGGCTCTGGCCGAATTGTGAATTTCTCGGAACGTGGCATTGCCGTAGTTCTGTCTCAGTACATCGGCAAAGAAGTGAACATGCCCATTCAGATAGACACAGGAGATGGCAAACTCGGCAAAGAGCTTTCGCGCCTTGGCTTGGTGAACATCATTGCGGAAGTCAAATGGGGTCGGCCCTTCGGCGACGGATATCTCCACGGACTTGCACTCAAGAATCTTAACAAATACCAGTCTGATTTATTCTTAGAATGTATGAACGATACGCTCAGTGCTTTCGCCTCTGCAAAATCCCCAAAAGCGTCCTAAAGAAGTACCCGGAAAAACTGACAAAATGGTCTTTTTAATGCGGAGAAAATCCCTCCGAATGACCCATCTTTTCTTCATTAAATTGGGGTAGTTACGACCACTGGCCGACGCCTCTTAAGCAAAACCCCTTCCCGAGTCGATCAAGGGTTTGAGCTTTTGGGGTATTTAACGTGTTTTCACGACGACTACAAACTTGGATTTGGGCAGCTTTAGCAGCATCGACGTTGCTAGCCTGCAATTTCGTCGGTACACCCGCTCAGATGGCTCGCCGAGATTATCTAGATAGCAAGGACAAATCAAAAGGTGCGAGTAAGGGAACGGACCCGCAAGTCATTACCGGCGCCCGCCTCACAAGTGCCCGCGCGGTTTGCGAATACGAAAAACTATCTTTACGCAACGATTACAAAATCATTTGTCATGTCGCTACCGCTCAGGCAGATGGTAGCTGGAAAAAAGCCACTAGCTTAGAACCAGGCGTAACCCTTGCATGGAAAAATCCAACTGACGGGGACCGCATTGCATTTATCGACGAGAACAAGAAATGCGAAATCACTTCAAACGGCCTGAAGCAAATCTGCGGTGTAACCGTCACAAGTCCGAACGGCTTTGCAGAACCTGAAGTCGGCTTTACAGTCACCGAAAACAATGTTTCTCGCGACGAAACCACGACTGTCACTTTATCAGTCTCCGTCGAAGAAGTGGCCGGCGACGTCCCATCTCTCAACTACACTTACTCGTCTATAGACTTCACTCAGCCATCGACAAATCTCGGGTCCTTCCCGATATTGCCACTCAACACTGCCCTAGATCTGACCGAGAACATCGGCTTTCAACTAAACGAATTCCGCCTCCTCGACTACAAAATGCCAGTAGACACCGAAAGCCTATGCATTCGCCCAAACCCAGCCGCTCCCAACGATCCCTCGCGCTACCGCTTGTTCTTCACTGTAAAGAACCAAGTTTTTTATGTCAAAGAAGATGGGATGGCGAAACTTTATGCGGGATCGCAGAATGCTTTTAATGCAGAAGACATGACTCATCGTACGAGAACTTATTTTGGTAATTTCACTGCACCTGAATTCAGAATGCTTTTAGCCTGCAGTGCTGATCACGTTTATTTAACATCAACTACCTCAAATAAAATATTCAAGATGGACGACTCTGGGAATATTCAGCATCTAAAACCAACTTCGCCTCTGCAGTCTCATTCGATTGCTGCTCTAAAACTAAATACAAATAATCAAAAGGAACTTTTTTTGATCGGAAATTTTGGCAACAAGCATTATATCGAAAAGCTGAAACTAATGGATTCATC
>JBGSKV010000075.1:0-30669 GCA_041740975.1 Oligoflexales bacterium
GAGCATGGCATTCGTGGCAAAGCTTGCTAAGCAACATGTTTGAACATGTTGAATATGCAGACACCGCGATGACAGTCGTACTGGGTGACGAAGATAACCCGACATCTTCAAAAAAGTTTGGTAAACTCCCCGAGCCTTTAGCTCATTAATGTAGGAGCCGCGATCCATGCGAACGACTTTCTTATTGAAAAATAAGCCGCTGATTTTATCTTTATTGGTTACGATTGGTTTCTTATCATCACAATCGGCTTTTTCGGACACAGTCGGCGGTGGGATCAGCTTAGGTACAGGAAGCGGACTTTCCTTCTTTTATCAGCCAACGGATTCGGAGAGGGCCTATCAAGCTCTCCTCAATCTCAATACAGACGGCGATTTTTCACTTCATGCCGACATGCTTTTTCCTTTGGTGATCGAAAGTGATCCGCATTGGGATGCATATTGGGGTGTCGGGGCATTGGTTGGTAATTATCGCAAAGCCACCATTAAATTGGGTGGTGATTTGGATGATGAAGATAATGTTTACGTCGGTGGGCGAATTCCATTCAATATTGTCTATTATATTCCTAACACACCATTACAAGTTGGTGCAGAGTTAGCTCCAACGATCGTAGTCTCATCAAATACATATGGGTACTTGCATGCGGCGGTGATGGTTCGGTTGATTTTTAAACTCTAATTTCCGGGATTTAAAGGTGATTTCAGGCAGCAAATATAGCATTTGGCAGCCGCGCTCTTCCGTGACACCTCGCGCAATGGCGGAGTTACCTGACATAATTTTGCGAAGTCGAAACTTTCGCCCCATCGATAAACTCGATTACGGTGATCACGGCCTTATTGCGGCTCAAGATGCAATTAAAAAGGCGATCCAATCAGGCCAGCGAATTGCACTTTATGCGGACTATGACGTCGATGGCACGATGAGTTGTGTCAGTTGGATTTGGTTTTTCCGTGCCATTGGATTTGAAAATTTCATTCATTACATTCCGTGTCGCTTTAAGGAAGGCTACGGTCTTAACCTCGATGCTATGAAATATTTGATCGATGAACAAAAAGCCGAGTTGATCATTACGATGGACACGGGAATCACGGCCAACGCAGAAGCAGAATACTGCAAGCAGCGCGGCGTTACTTTTATTTGTACAGATCACCATAAAATCCAGCCTGATAAAATGCCTGACTGCATTATCCTTAACCCGAAGCAGCATCCCAATAGTGAATATCAAGAGCTTTGTGGTTGCGGGATCACATTTGTTTTGTTGCGCCGATTGGGTCAAGACTTGACGGTGGCGCCCGATGTATGGACGGATTTGCTGGCACTTTGTGGGATGGCCACGATATGCGATATGGTTACACTGAACGGAGTGAACCACCGATTAGCGCGCATGGGATTGCAAGCCTTAGTCAAAAGTCAGAACCCGGTGTTGATGGCACTCAAAAAAGCTTGCGCAGTTGATGATGATCTTAATGAAATTGATGTTGGCTTTCGCTTGGGGCCACGTATCAATGCCGTGGGACGAATGGAACACGCTGATCTCATTATTAAGGCCTTTGTGGATTACGAATGTGAGCCATTGATTCATCAAATGGGTCATTTAAACGAACAGCGTAAAACAGTTCAGAAGGCGATTGTTGACGAGGCGATTGCTGCGGCAGACAGCCAAGAAGGCGAACCCATTTTGTTTTTGGGAGGCGACTGGCACCCGGGAGTCGTAGGCATTGCAGCCAGTCGCTTAGTTGAAAAATTTTGGCGACCGACCTGGTTGTTTCAAATCAAAGACGGCGTTTGCAAAGGATCTGCACGTGCCATACCGGGATTCGATGTAACGGAAGCCATGCAATCGGTAGGGCATTTGATGACGAAATTTGGGGGTCACAGTGCAGCCGGTGGATTTAGTTTTCTTGAAGAAAACCTCGAACAAATATACTTAGGGCTGAGTGAGTACGCATTGGATGTTTTTTCTACACGTGAAGACCTCTGGGAAAGCAAAATTAAATTTGATTGCCGTCTGCCAGCTGAGTTTTTGACCCTCGATTTGGCGAATATGATCGACCAAATGCGTCCTTTTGGACTAGGTTTCGATGAGCCTCGATTCGTATTGCGTGGAAAAATTGAGAAATTTGACTATTACCGTGATAAACAGACTCAAGAAAAGCGCCACACGGCGATCTTCATAAAAGGTATGTCTGGATTGCAAAAAGTTATGTTTTTCAATGAAGTCGTTGAAGGTTTAGAAGCGGGGCGCACCATGGAAGCGCTCGTGTCCGTTACCAGTAACCAATTTCAAGGCACGACATCCCTTTCTTTGATAGGCAGTGATTTGAAGGTATATCATTGAGTAATTCTGATTTTATTATCTATGCAACATTGCCATTTCCCGAAATGTCAAAGTACGGAGACTGGATACGCACTGAAAAAAGTGCATATTTTATTATATCAGATGCCAGTGATAGCGACATTCAAGCGGATGTACGAAATCTATTTTTCAAATGCAAAGAAAAAAAAGCGTTTATAGGCATGCGACAACATAAGTGGCATCCTCGTATATGTTTTTTTGACATGGACGCGACAGTCATTTGCGAAGAGACTTTGGATATAATCGCCAAAGCCTTTGTCGGTGATGGGAAGATGAATGATATCACTGAACAAGCCATGGCCGGTAAAATAGACTTTGCACATTCTTTACTTAGTCGTTTGCAAATGTTGACCGGATGCCCACTTGATCTCGTCAAGAAAGTAGCCAGTGAAGTCACTCTTCAGCCTAATATTGATCGCCTCATGCATTATTTTATTCATCGGTCCGTGCCATGTTTTTTGGTTTCTGGTGGGTTTACGGCAGTGGCACTACCTTTGTCGAGAAGGCTTAACTTCTCGGGCATTCATGCCAATGAGTTTGAAATCAACGACCATCATTTATTGACAGGAAAGTTGATGAACTCCACCATCGTAGATGAGCGTAATAAAATGGATTGGGTCAAAATGAAATGTTTGGAGCTTAATATTCCCTTAAAAGACTCCATGGCGGTAGGCGATGGGGCAAATGATCGAACGATGTTGGGTGGTGTTGGATTGGGTATTGGTTTTAACCCCAAAGATGTTTTGCAGAATAATATTGATGTTATTAACTTTACCGGTGATCACGGCATGACGATGGATTTTCTTGGGGGCTGAAAAATGACTTATGAATTTTATAAAATTTTACATATCGTGGCTATTTTTGTTTTGCTTAGTGTTTCTGCCATTATTTATATGATGGCCGGTCGACGAGACATTGTGTTTTCCGGCCGCTCGCGATTTATGGGTATACTCGGTGTTTGTCTCATTCTTATTTTGGTGAGTGGATTCGGAATGCTCGCCCGCTTAGGCCTGACGACGACCATGCCACTTTGGGTTATTGGAAAAATCGTAATATGGTTGACGATTGGAATTCTTCCGGCTTTTGCCCGAAGATTTCAACGCTATGCTTATAGCATTTGGTTTATGACCCTTGTCTTGGCCTCTTTTGCAGTCGCGCTAGCCATTTATCACCCAAGTTGACGGGTCGGCGCCAGGCCCCTGACCAGACCTGTGCCGGTAAGAAAACCTTCATTAGCAAGCTATTGATTTTACAGATAAAAAATTCGTTCAGGCGAGTATTTTGTGTCTCATTTTCAAGAGTCCCGGCCCATTGCCGAAGACTTATTGAGGCCCATTTATACATGAAATCAAAGTTCTCCAGCGCTGAAAAGATTCTGTCGACTCCCGAGATGTCGTGGCGTTGGATATTGGGAGCAATTTTTCTGGCATGGATTGCTGGCATTGCACTTATCAGAACGGATATGGGAAAGCAGATATCCTACCGTTTACACGATGACTACCTGTTTCGCGTGCGAGAATATTTCGGACAAGCACCCGGTATTAGCCCAAAAATGAAAGTTTTTGTCATTGATGACGTCGCTTTTCGTAGATCGAAAAACTGGCCATTAACTATGGATACTTGGGTTCAAATCTTGCAAGAAATGGCATCAAAAAAACCCAGAAATATAATTATAGATAGCACTTTTCAACGCTATAGTCATATCTCGCCATCGCTAGAAAAAACATTGGCACCTATGCGCGAACTGAACGTCCCCATTGCATCGGCGGGATATTTTCAACCAAAAGTTTCTGATGATCATGCCTTGGACCCCGTCAGATATTTAAAGCCTGCGAGCCATTTTCTGCAAGGAAACAACAAAATAGATCTTCTGCCGAAAGCTAATTCCCAGAACTTTTCGCTATTAGGGGCGCATACAGATTTGAGGGATGTCTTGAGCTTGTATGGGAACGTACGTTATGAGGGAAACAATAGAGTTTTTCCTTTCCAGATTGTGGATGGGTCCCTGGTCCTTCCCCATTTAAGTTTTTTGGCCAGTGAATCTTTGGTGTTGAAAGATGGTGAATTATTTGCTGATCGCAAGAAAGTTTTCACTGATCGTGATTACTCCATCACGGTAAATTTCCCAACTATATCAACCTTTATGAAATCCATTAAACGCCTGCCGACTGAGAATATCAAAGGCAATGGTCAATTTGATAGTATTGAATCCGGAAGTACGGTGGTCATTCTTCCCGGATTTTACTCGGGCAGTGGTGACTATCACTCAACCTCTGTAGGACATGTTACGGGTGGTTATATTGTCGCAAGTATTATCAATAGCATACTGACGGGCGAGTGGATAAAGAACTTGCCGAACCCATACCTCTTGGCCTTGCTATTTTGTGTTTTAGGAGCCCTGGTCGCTGTCTATTTTTCCCCTCTGATTTCTTCGATTGCCATTCTTTCCTCCATGGCCGCTATGGTGCTTGCGTCTTTTTTCGCATTCGCGCTGCTATCACTCCTTATTCCTATGGTTCCACTAATGACGTGTTATCTCGGAGCGTCTGGAATTCTAACCGTTCGTAAAGTCATAGTGCGTGAACGCAAAACCAAAATCATTCGTTATGCTTTTGAAGGTAACGTCTCTGGCAAGCAGCTTTCTAATATTCTGGATAATCAAGCATTTGATGTGCAACCCCGTCAGGAAGTTGCCACGATCATGTTTATAGATATGGTTGGATTTTCTGTAGCTATGGAAGGTTCTGTGCCGCGAAGAGCCTTTGAGCGACTTAAGAATATAATCGATGAAGTGACGGAAGTGATTCATCGCTACGATGGCGTTGTGAATAAAACTATCGGTGACGGTGTTTTGGCCGTTTTTGGCCTCAATAAAACTTTGCCGACATCAACGGGCAATCACGCCTTAAATGCCTTAAAGTGTGCTCTGGAAATTCAACAGTTGAACGTAGAGAATGTCGTTAAGCTTAGTGAGAACAAGCAACGCATGTACCTACTCTTGCGAATTGGTATAAACACAGGACCTGTTTTCGTCGGCAATCTCGGCAAGGGCGAACGAATTGATTTGACTCTTATAGGTAATGCCGTGAACACAGCAAAACGTTTGGAAACAGACTGCTCGTTATTTCACGTATTGGTTGGCGAATCGACGCATGAACTAGTCAAAATTGCCACGATTGATTCCACGGAGTGTAAGCAGAAGTTCGTGCGACTCAAGCATCATGTCGACATGTTGGCGGCGTGGGAATACAACCCATTTCGCTTAAATCCACAACTAGTCGAACAAGCCGAGGCGGCACTATCGGAAAGTCGAGATCATATAGATAGACGCAAGCGCTGGCAGTTCTTCAAGGACAAGTCTATTTCCGTGGATACCTCGCTTGGCAAAGCACACCTGATAAACTTTTCGCATTCAGGTCTTTGTTTAAAGGTTTCTAGTCCAATGAAAGAGGGCCAAGAAATGGAACTCTTTCCAGAGTCTTTGCAGTTCGGTGTGCGACGTCGTTTGGAAGGTTTGGGAATAGAAAAAATCATCATGGAAGTAAAATGGCAATATCATGATGAAGATGGATCGGTTTGCGGCCTTGAAATGAAAAATTTGACGGATAAGCAGAAGAATAATTTTATCGTAGCACTTTGTGAAATACATGATCAACTTTCTTATAGCGATGTGGGGTAGGTCGAAACTATGCGAAGTATAGGTTGCATTTTGATTGTGGCATTTGTTTGCGTAAACTGCGTATTTACCGGTCCGAAAGACCCTTCTCCAGAGATGATGGATGAAGACTGGGAAGACTTGATATCAGGTGCAAGCGTTGATTTTGAACCAAAACCGGACCAGCGCTTTGATATCTTGATGACTTCTGAAAGACTTGCGTTATTGCCGGAAAATATTCGTAGTAACGATGAAAAGAGCGCACTGACGTTGAGTCGGTTTTTGGAGAAGCCAGAACTATTTGATTTGGGTGTTTACGGTAAGGTGGATGGTGCGGGGCGGTTTGTAGCCTATTTGTCGGACATTCCGGATTGGGATCGACTCTACTGGGCGCAAGTGCAGGTGCTTTCAAAGAAGTATGCTTGCTTTATTCGAGAACGGTTCAAAAATGGTGATGAAGTCAAGTTTCAGTGTCGTGATAAGCGTTACGTGACAATGTGGCGCGCGCGAGGTGATCACTGGATAGAATTTTATGCCCGGCTTTACGATATGAAAGGTAAGGAAATCATCACAGCAAAGGGCAAGGACACCAAAAAGCCCGGTGCTGTCATTAAGTCCTCATATTAACTAACCTTCTATTTCAATTTTACTAAACTGCCAATTATCAAGCCCGAGCCTGAAGTCATCTGACCGGACTCGAGGTTTAGTTTCACTTCAATGCTCCGATCTATAGCTAAACAGGTGGATTATGAGCCTTTGGCGAGAAAAATTTTCTTTTTTACTAGGTCCGGTTTTCAAGGATGCCGATGAACGACGCTTTTGTCGTCGTTGGATGTTCGAGCAAGCCTATGCCTTAGTAAAAATTGGTTATACTGTAGCGTTGCCAATGAATATTTTGGCATTGGTGCTTTTTCCTTTATTTACAAATGAATCCGTTCGACCATTTTTCAACGCCGTCCATGGTGGTTATCTTGTTCTACTCATTGTCGCGGGGATTTTTTATCGGAACAAACCAGTGTTCGTTTTCGTCCTCAGTCTTTTCACAATTCTTTTCGTCGTTAGCTATAGTTATGGCATGCACATGGTGTGGCAGTTGAAAGAAGCCGATGAGTTTATGATTTCGCATCGTACGCTTCGGGTTTCTTTGGGAGTCGCCGCGCTTGGAATGTTTTCATTGCAGTTATTGCCTTTGGGTGGGCGATGGGGTGCCGTTTGTACGCTAGCTTATTCGGCCGCAGCTTTCGCTGCATTGGCGCATGAAGGCAAAAACGGTGTGGTCGTAGCTTCTATCATGATGTTTCTCTTCATTTTCTCTCTTATGATGCGTCAACGCCTTCGTTACACTTCTATTCGTGAAGCCCAAGCGGAGTATCAAACTCGCGTCAAAATCGCTCCGGCCCATATTCTGCGAAAGTCTCTAGAAAGCTCGTCGGACATTGATACTTTTTTTGCTCCGAAACGAAAATTTTGCGCATGCATTTCGAGTGATTGGCGTAGTTATCAGCAACTTAGTTCGAGTTTGACACCTGTCCAACTGGCCGAGGCACTTAGCAAATACTATGATGAATGCGAGGTCATTTTGCGTCGATCGTTTCCTGAAGGAAACTACTTTTCGGACTGGATTGCGGACGAACTCTTCGTTGTCGCTTACGCCTCAAGCACTATGGACGAGGAAAAACTCGCCGATGCAGCCGTTTCTTTTTCTAAAAAGTTGATTACGTTTAAACAGGGGTTCTATCAAGAGTTTCAGTTTCCTGCGGCCATTGACGTAGGTGTGTCGGTAGGTCATGCCCTACTGGGTATGATGGGGCCAAAGAGTTATCGCAAGGCTACGGCGCTGGGCAGGGTTCCCGGTGAGGCTCGTCGCTTGCAGACCATTGGAAAAGAATTGCGTGAGCGCTATGCTCCACGTGATCGCATTGTTTTCAATAAGGCTGTGTATGCGCAACTGCAGAAATGCGACGAATACATCGGTCATGTTCACGCTACGGAAATAACAAATGCACGTGATCTTGAGGATCATGAGTTTTATTTTATTGATCCGCTGGAAGAACAAAAAATAGATGAAGCGGCATAAACAGTCTTCTGACTTTTAAATTCTATAGATTATTGAACGGCCGCTCCGCGGCCGGATATCTAAATTTGCTCCGCCTTTCGCACTCACAGTTTTCAATTCTTTGGTTGATTGGTCCGGTTCTCCCGCCTTAAATTTGTCTGGGCGGTGTCGGCTGATGCAGCCTCAATGCCCAGACAAATTTAAGCCGGCTCAACCGTCCCAGCCAACCATCGGGTGAAAACTGTGACGGCGAGGCTGCGCACACCAGTGCGTGACAGCACGAGTTGCATCCGCAACGGTAGCTCGAGTGAGGTCACCAGTTTGGCGGAGCCTCACTGTTGGAGATTTTAGGCCATACTTGGAGAGTCCGATTTTACCAGCAATTGAGGGTACGGGGATTGGAGCGAGCCGGACGCGAGCGTCCCCGGACACTCAATTGCTGTTAAAATCGGACTCTCAAAGCATGCAATTAAAAGCTCCGCCTTTCACAGGCGGAGCTTCATGACGTTACGGCCGCTTCGCGGCCGTTCAATAATCTATAGTTTTAAAGAGACGGACCAACACTCACTAGCTTCTGGCCTGCCGGTAAATCCGTATATTTTTTAAAATTATTTTGAAACATACCTGCAAGTTTTTTCAAAGCTTCATCATATGCCGCTTTATCCTGCCAAGTATTACGGGGGTTCAAAATGCTGGCATCAGACACGCCAGGAACTGTATCCGGAATGTCAAAGTTAAAAATCGGAAATTTTTTAAAACTCGCATCAAGAAGACTTCCATCCAATATCGCGTCGATAATACTACGCGTAACTTTTATGCTCATACGTTTTCCGATACCATACGGTCCTGCCGTCCAGCCTGTATTGACCAGATAAGCGGTAGCACCATGCTCTTGCATCTTCTTCGCCAATATCTCCGCATATCGTGTCGGATGTAGGGGTAAGAAAGGCCCACCAAAACAAGGGGAGAATGCAGCAGTTGGTTCCTTCACACCTATTTCTGTACCGGCAACCTTCGCTGTGTAACCGCTGAGATACAAATATTGAGCTTGATCAAAGGAAAGTTTTGCGACTGGAGGTAATACGCCGAAGGCATCGCAGGTTAAGAAAATAATATTTTTCGGATGGCCACCGCGTGAAACGGGCTTCACGATATTGTTAATGTGATAAATAGGATAGGAGACACGCGTGTTTTCAGTTTTGGTCGTACTCGTATAATCGACAACACCGTCTTTATCATAAACAACGTTTTCTAGGAGCGCATCACGGCGAATTGCATCATAAATATCAGGTTCTTGTTCATGTGATAGGTTGATCGTTTTCGCATAGCACCCACCTTCAAAGTTAAACACGCCTTCATCATCCCACCCGTGCTCGTCGTCGCCAATTAAAGCGCGTTTTGGATCAGCCGAAAGAGTCGTTTTGCCGGTACCAGAAAGTCCGAAGAAAAGCGCCGTATCCCCATCTTCGCCTTGGTTAGCGCTGCAATGAAATGCTCCCACACCTTTGAGCGGGAGGAAGTAGTTCATCATGGTGAAGATGCCTTTTTTGATTTCTCCGCCGTACCACGTTCCACCAATGGCAGTCATTCGTTCTTTAATATTGAACGCGACGAAAACTTCCGAACGCAATCCGAGTTCCTTAAAGTTTTCACAAGTCGTTTTACAAGCGTCCAATATCGTCCAGTCCGGCTTGAAAGTTTTTAGCTCTTCTGGCGTTGGCCGGATAAACATATTCTTCGCAAAATGCGATTTCCATGCAACTTCCGTGATGAGTCTTATGGAAAGTCGAGATTTGGGGTTAGCTCCCGCGTAAACATCCATGACATAAAGTTTTTTGCCATTCAGTCTTTTGACTGCGACTGCTTTGAGTTCATTCCAAACTTCTTGCTTGATAGGATTGTTGTCGGAGCCAGTTCCGGCCCACCAAACATTGTCTCTCGAGGTTTCATCAAAGACTATGTATTTGTCTTTAGCAGAACGACCAGTGAACCTGCCAGTATCAACGGATACAGCTCCAGACGAGGTAACGGTACCTTTGCCGTAATCATTTAAACTTGGGTCCGTTTCATGTTTAAAAAGTTCGTCGTAGGACGAATTATGAAATATATTCTGCGCGTTGGTGATACCTAATTTATCGATGCCGATATCCGACGGGTGGATCATTCGGGAACTCCTCTGAAAGGCCTTTTAGCGGCATAAGGGCAAATCTAGCTAAGCCCCTGCAGCATAGCACCAAAAGGGAAGGTGGTTAATCTCAACTTTATAAGGAATTAAGTTGAATAAATAGGCATCGAAGCGAGACTTGCGAGCGGTTGGGCGTCTATTACAGCTTCCAATTGCTCTTGATAGGCGTCGGCAGATATCTCGATTGCACCCAAACTGGCGAGGTGGGGAGTTAAAAACTGCACTTCCAGAAGCTCAAAACCTTTCATGATAAGGTTTTTCACTAGGTAATAAAGGGCGATCTTGGAGGCATCTGTTTCCACATGGAACATCGACTCGGCAAAAAAAGCTCGACCCAGACTCACTCCGTATAGTCCCCCGGCAAGCTTGTCACCTTTCCAAACTTCAATAGAATGTGCTGACCCTTCGGTATGCAATTGGGCGTAGGCAAGGCTAATTTCGTCGGTGATCCAGGTATCGTCACGGTCTGCGCAGCCCTCTAAGACTTGTTTAAAAGACTTATCAATACTGTAACTAAATTCTTTTTTGTTAATACGCCGACGCAATGAGCGTGAAACGACAAATTTATCAAGGGGAATAATAGCGCGCGGATCAGGGCTTAACCAAACGATCTGCTGCGTCTGAGGATCCGGCATTGGAAAAAAACCTTGCCGATATGCTCTCCTAATTAGGTCAGTTGTAAAAGCGGGGATAGACATAATTGATCTTCTGACGTTTTCTGTTTCATTATTTTATGTTATTCGATTGAGCAGGTCTAGATGAAGGTTTAAAGAATGCGATTTTTCCAAAATGCTGTGATTGTTGATGTGGAAACAACCGGGCTCAATCCGGAATCGGATAAAGTCATCGAGATTGGCGTCATGCGTGTCGCCTTTCAAGATGAAAAGGCCCATATCTTGTCAATGTATTCTGCATTGGAAGATCCTGGTTTTTCTTTGCCAGACGAAATCGTTAAACTGACTGGCATCACCGATCAAATTCTAGCTGGTCAAAAAATTGATTGGAATCGTGTACAAGAATACTTTGATCCTGAGACTTTAATTATTGCGCACAATATGGATTTCGATCGAGGGTTTCTCCAAAATCAAACTCCACTACAGTTAAACGGCATGCAATGGGCGTGCAGCGTTCGTCATGTGGATTGGGATGAAAAAGGATTTCGATCACGTGCTTTGAATTACTTAGCGGCTGACCATGGTTTCGTGAATCCTTTCGCGCATCGGGCGCTGTTTGATTGCGCCACGACTTATCGGCTCATCGCGCCACACTTTGCCGATTTGTCACGACGATGCCAGGAAAAAGAAGTGCGCGTATTTGCCAAAGATGCCCCCTTCGAAAAGAAAGATATATTGCGAAATCGCAAGTATAGTTGGGATACGGTACGTCGCGTTTGGAGTAAGTGTTTGTCTGAAAGTAAGTTGGAAGAAGAACGAAAATTTTTAGGTGAGCACGTATACGGTGGCTCATCACGCCACGTTGAAGAAGCTTTATAATTAGTCTGAGGAGTGAGGTATGAAATTTCGCGTATGGATATGTTTATTATTTATCGGTCTTTGGAGCTGTGGTTCCGAGGAAGACAGTACGGGGTCGAGCGAGACCTTGGCGGGAAAGACTTACACGCGAACTTTTTTGTACACACCGCCGGGTGGTAGCGAAGGCAGTTACACGAGGACGATGGCATTTTCGGCTACTGAAGTCGTAGACAGTTTAACAGGTAGACCTGATGAGGTATCTTCATACGGTGTTTCTGGGGACAAAGTGAATGTCAATATTAATGCCGGTAGTATTACGACTTATACCTTATCGGCTGATCGCCAGACACTGTCTCAGGACAATAGCCCTGAAGAAATTCTTACTCTAGAGTCGCGGTTGTCTCTGGTTGGTATACGGTAAATTCCGCCGTTTGCAATTTGTAGTCGCAAGTCGAGAAATTTCCCGCGGCAGCTTTGCTCGCTTCTAAGCAACAGCGTCGAATTTTCAGGGTGACCTTTTTGTTATTTAATTCAGCAGTCAAGCTTTGCGGGACTGGATTTTTCCAATCCAAAGTTTTGCCGGCCTTGAATCTTTGATACGAATCTTGCAAGCTTTTTGCTTTCCAGGTATTGACCGGCGCATCGTTCAAAGATAGTTGCGCTGATTCGGCAATACATGCGACTTCCACCGCCGGGCGGTTAGTTTTGAGTTTTTCGCTAAACTCGGTTACTAGTGTGGCGCTATTGAACGGAAAGCTTAGACGTTCGCCCACATTTGGGTTGCTGTTACCCACTCGAAGTGCTTGGTTTAGTAAGGTATCCATTTGTTGAGTGGCGGTTGAAAAGCCACTGCATGGTTGTTGCAGATTATTGTACGTCGAGCCTGTCGAGTGGTAAATCTGCAATAAGCTACGAGATAAAGTCGGTAAGTTTTGAATGGAGCGAGTCAAGTTGGAAAGACTACAATCCCGCGCAGTGCTCGGCTCGTACTCTTTTCCTTTTGGAGGAATGACGACAGCATCGCTGCTATGACCAGGATTGTCCGTTATGATTAGGATTGCCTTAGTCGCTTCTGGGCGGCTTTGAGTGGCAATTGCGTTGAGTGCATGGTGAAGTCCGAGAAGTGCGGATTCATTTTGGTCATTTCCACCGCTCGCTCTTTGCGATGCAATGAAAGACTGAAAACTTGCGACATTGTCAGAAAGTGAAAACGATCCGACGATCCCGTCGCGGAAAGCGATGGCGCCAAATTTTGGACGAAACTCTTGGCTCAAATTGGCTGAAAAAGTTTGGATATTGTTTTTTATACTATTGAGAACGGCACCCATACTCGCGGTGACATCGAGAACAAAATATATATCGAGTGGGAGTTTCTCAACTTCGCCAGGTGTATTCTTTAAATTGCCTGGATCAAAACGCAGGCCGTTTATTAAACTATCGACATTTTCTGGTGTTTCTTTAGTTTGGCTTTCGGTGCCGGCGATATAGATGGATTTGACGCCGTCTAGTTCACCGCTACCAAGGTCTGTTTTCCTCGGTGTGCCGTTTGAAAAAGTTTGGTTGTCGCACCCTACGATGGCGAAACCCATAAGCATAGCAATGGCAATGGATGCTTTCATCCTACGTTCCTCTATAAAATAATAGTTTTATCCTAAAAACCGTATCGGTCATCAAACGCCGCAAATGGACGAAACCTGATTATCCCTGTGAATACAGCGGCTTCAAAGGGCCATTTCGTCGGCGTATGAATGTTTATATGTCGATTTGGACGGAGGGAACGGATCAGGCAAGATCACGCTTTTTCATAGAACGTTTGATCAAAACGATGGAAACAATCAAAATAATAGCAATGAGAGCCAAACCGACTATCCCTAGCTGCATGCGCCGAACATACTTTTCCAGTACGTCAAGATTGCTGCCAAATAGAAAGCCGACATATATCCAAATTGGCACCGATATTAGCGCTGCAATTCCATCTAATAGAAAGAATTTCCAAGCTGATATCTGGTAACTTCCTGCCGTTAAAAAGATAGGCATTCTTAAGCCTGGTAAAAACCGACCGATAAAAATGATAAAATCGCCAAATCGATGAAAGAGTTTCTGGACTTTAAGGTCACGTTCTTCATTGAGAACGTTTTTTATTAACGGAAGCTTTCTCGCTCGTTGTCCATAGCGCTTACCTACAGAAAAAATGATTCCGTCACCTATCAGAACTCCCGCCATGGAAACGACAAAGGTCCAAGTCGGATCAATAATATTCTTTGATG
Source organism: Oligoflexales bacterium (assembly GCA_041740975.1). GTDB lineage: Bacteria > Bdellovibrionota_B > Oligoflexia > Oligoflexales > JALZUQ01 > JBGSKV01. The sequence goes on from JBGSKV010000075.1 coordinate 13,990, forward strand.
CCAGGATGCCGCCTGTTACGAGAATAATGTCTTCAGGCATGGGCAAGCCGAAACCACAAAGAACGAGGACTCCGAAGATTACCCAGTAACTTGCATGGCCATAAGGCTGGAGAAAAAATAAAAATCGTTCTAACAAGAGAACCCCAAGATGCTAAGGTATTTTACACACTTGAGTATAAACCACGATCCGGAAAAGTGTGTCTAGCCTTATATTAGAGAAATAGGCTCTGGTTGCGGAACTCTTAGGTGGTTATGCGTTATCTCAGGCATCAAAACACAAATTTCGTCTTCCAAAAGTCTTTCCAGTAAACTGTCTTTTTCTTTGGCATAAGTCAAATACGACACACCATACGCTGCACACAAAATAAAAGTTTTAAAGCGAGGATCCTGATTTTGAGCCAATCCTGTACGGAGCGGACTAAGCGTAGGGATTGCAAAAAAATCGATATGCAGGTCCGCCATTGTATATGCGCGTACAAAACTGATAACTTTTAGCATATCGGTCGGACTAAACTCATTAGGAAACGACAAACTAAGGTTTCGCTCCAAAGACGTGCGAGCCTCATTGATCAAAGCGCCAATCGTTTCCCAAATCGTGTTGGAAATTTCAAGATGGTCGAATTCAAGTTCGTAACAGTCGTCAGGCTTTTCATTCAAATTTGGTTTCACTTGGATAGGTCGAATATGCGCACTCCACGCACTGATCATATTCAAATCGGCGTGTTTCAATAAATATGCGATATCAGCATTGCTCATTAAATCTCGGTTTTGCCAATCGACCATAATTTCTCGGAGTTTTTTCGAGTCGAACTCAGGAAGTAAGGAAGGAAAAGATTTGGGATTATAGAGTGTATCGCGTTCTACGGGTCGTCGATTTGCGTTTTCTATTAACTGCGAGATACCTTCGCGACTCATGGCTAAACCGGAACGTCCACCGGCCATATGCGAAATTTTTTCGTCGGTGACCGTACCGTCGATATCGTTGGCACCGTAACTCAAGGCGAGTTGTGAAATATCTTGGCCCGACATAACCCAGTAAGTTTTGACATTGCGGAAGTTATCCAAGTACAGGCGAGCAACGGCGACTGTTTTCAAATCATCGACACCAAAAGTGAAGCGATTGATGCCCATATCATTGTCGTGCGGTTGAAAAGACAATGGTATAAAAGCATTAAAACCGCCAGTCCGATCCTGAAGTTCACGCAATCTACGCATATGATCCACTCGGTGCATTGTGTTTTCGATATGACCATACAGCATGGTGGCATTGGACTTTAATCCCAGTCCATGTGCCAATTCGTGAGTTTGAATCCACTGGTCGGCCGAAACTTTTGTATCGCAAATTTGATCCCGAATTTCGGGATGAAAAATTTCAGCTCCACCTCCTGGCAAAGATCCAAGACCTGCTTCCATCAACCGTTCGAGGATATTCTGCAGGTCTGACCGCGTTTTCTTAACAAACCAGTCAAGTTCAACTGCAGTAAATGCCTTAATGTGCAAGTCGGGGTAGGTTTGCTTGATAGATCGAATCATTTCCAGATAATAGTCGAAGGTCCAACGTGGATGCAGTCCACCTACCATATGTACTTCCGTCGCGCCTTGATCCACAGCTTGCTTGGCTTTCGCGAGCATTTCATCGATCGAATAGGCGTAAGCCCCTGCTTGTCCAGGTTTGCGCGAGAAGGCGCAGAACTTGCAAGACAAAACACAAACGTTAGTGGGATTAATATGGCGATTAACATTGTAGAAAACATCTAACGAATTAACCTGTTGATTTTTGAAATTGGCAAGGTTGGCCAACGTCACTAAATCTGGCGAACTGAAAAGAGTCATAGCATCATCTTCAGTGAGGCGTGTTCCGGCATAAACTTTTTTACTGACGCTATCTAATGTTTTCATTATCATTTTCCTTACTTCTGCCTAGTTCGGATGCGACGGTGTTGAAACGATTGACCCATTCATATCAATTGCTGGACAGAGCCCTGCTGCGGCAGCCCTATCATACATCAGCCCGATTGCTTTTCGGACTTCCGGACGAAAACTCATACTGTCTTCGTTTACATACATGTCAATGTAGCGCCGTGCGGAAGCATCATCGGGCAGTACATCTTCCTTATGTGACTCGCGCACTGCCTGCTTGAGAATAACGTCGCGGTGTTCGAAAGCGTATGCAATGCTTTGCTTTAGCAAAGACGTAATATTTTGAATATGCTCATCCCCAAGGCGGCGATGGATTGCATTGCCTCCCAGCGGCAAAGGTAAACCATACTTTTGCATCCAAAGTTGACCGAGGTCCCCAATTTTGTTGAGGTCAAGATCTCCGAATGAAATCTGTCGCTCGTGAATAAGTATGCCGGCCTCGACGTCGTCACTTAAAACTGCCGGGATAATTTTTTCAAAATGCATTGGTTTTGCATGGAAGGGTGGAAGCAAATGAAGTGAACTAAAATACGCCGAAGTTTGCAAACCCGGTACTGCAACGACAGCATTACGCAATTCATGGAGGCTTTGAATTCGATCTTTTTTTGCGACGACAATAGGTCCATAGCCGTCGCCAATACTCGATCCTACCGGCAGCATCAAATAATTTTGCGCCAGGCCGGGGAAGGCTGCGATACTTATGGCCGTTACGTCATACATTTCTGATCGGGCGCATTCATTCAAATTTTGAATATCATCACGATAAAAGTCAAAGCTATAACCCTGCAAATCAATCAACTGATCTTTCAAGGCGATAATCATAAACGCGTCGTCTGTGTCAGGGCTGTAGGCTAAGCTTATTCGTTTCGTCATCATTGAAAAATCCTAATCAACATTGTAAATGCGAGCGGACGGCAACTTCTTGGCAAGACTTTGAATGACTTCTGGCTTATTGAGCGGGGCATAGCAGAGAATGCATCCACCGCCGCCAGCGCCTGTTACTTTTGCGGCAGCAGCTCCCGAAGCTAGGCAAACATCGACGATTTCTTGCATTTCGCCGACGACGTCAATCAGGCTCAAATATTTTTGCGCAGTGTTAATTTCGCGCGCGATGGCAACTTCATTTTTTTGGCTGATCGCTTGCTCCATGCGCTGTGTAATACCGTCAAATTCGATAGTCAGTGACGGGTGTTCGGAAAAATGAATAGCAGCTTTTTCGATCATCGTTTGTGTTGAAGAGCGTTTAAGGCTGTCAATTAGCAAAAAGCCCGTTGGAATGGGCTCTTCTAAAAAGCGCGGAGTCTTCGCGCGCATGAACGCAACAGGCTTCGCGTGGGTGACGACCGCACAGTCCAGTCCCGAAGATTCACCATGAAAGGTATGTTCCAGTTCCGTCGCAAGTCGTACAATAGCGTCTTCTTCTAAAGGCTGATCACTTAAGTACATCAAGTTTTTGACCAGACCAACGCAGAGTGCTGCCGAAGATCCCAGACCCGCGCCAACCGGGATTTCTGAATAAGCGTTGATATGGAGGCGACTGGCATTCACTTGCAGTTTTTGACAGGCCAGTTGAATGACTTTATCAACAACCGAATTTACGGGCTGGCCGTCAAAGAAAAATCCCCGTGTTTCATCATTAGTCAAAATTGTTTCGAGTCTAAAGCTCAACTTTGGCAAAGGAATAGCAATAGCCGTAGCACCGTAGAGTACAGCATGTTCGCCGACCAGAATGGCTTTACCACAGGTTGCCGTCGTGACGGCTCGCGCAGAAATACTCAAGGTTCCCCCCGTGTATTTTGATGAGAGTTATTTTGATCAAAAGTTTCCGACTCCCAGTGCAATGTCGGTCCCGTTCCCGTTTCGTCAGCCAAAAGCGTCACATGTGGTAGATGCTTAGCAAGGTATGCTGTCACGGCTGCGGCATTCTGCACTTCACAAATCAAATGGATATTAGGTCCCGCGTCCAAGGTAAAATAGGCGGGAAGTTTTCCGAGTTGCCGTTGTTCGCGCACCCAAGCCAGGAGTTCGCCGGTTTGCTCGTCAATATACTTCGCCGGAGGGGTTGAACTTAACATCACCGCATGCATGTCGAGCGCTTCTTGCTCAATCAAGGCTCCTAGTGCCGTGAACTGCCGATCGCGAATAAACAACTTCAGCGCATTGAGTTTAGCGGGGATTCCACTAAGGCGAGGTCTAAACAAGGGACTTGTCCAGGCGCTGCGATGTCCAGCTGAAGAACTTATTTTTTTCTCTTCCTTGGAAATGATCATTATAATATCGGCAAGTGGCCAATAGTCCGCAGAGAACATCGGCGACAAACTGCAAGCCTCATCGACTTTTTCCCAGTGAACGTAACCGCCCCAGAAGCTCCGACCAGCGCTACCTGAACCAAGACGCGCCAAATGCGCCAATCGTTGCAAGCTTAAACCGTGCTGCGCCAATTCTTCGATGCTATGAGCCTGAGTCCATGCACCAACCGCTGCCAGTGTCAGTGCGCCAAATCCACTTGCACTACTGGCAATGCCGCATCCGGTCGGAAAATGGTTCTGTGATTCAATGGAAAGGTAGGGTGTTTCCAATCCATGTAAATGCTCTCGCAAAACACTCAGATGTTTGAGGATTTTGGAATTGGCGGGTGCATGCAAATCCCGCTCTTCGCCGTTTAACTCAAAACGATCACCCATCGCATTTGGGAGGACAGTGGCTGAAGTGGTTGTGACCGCATTCTTTAAGGTCATGGAAAGAGAATCGTTCGCTGGAATCTGATGGTTTTCATCGGATTTTCCCCAGTACTTCAGCAGAGCAATATTCGAAGGTACTGTGGCAGTGGCTGTACCTTGAGTTGATTTTTTCATTTGAGTCATGAAGACAGTGCTCCTGTGGTTGCAATGCTTACACTCAAACGACGCCATCCCAGTTCTTCCAACTTCGATTCGGCTGGTAGACGCCGTGGTGCACGTCCAAAAACTAAGATGGCATCTTCGCCACCGGCACCGGTTGTTTTCGTCGCCCAATTGACAAAGGCGCCTGGCAATTCCATCAGTTCCAATATAAATCGGTTGGCAGCTGGACTACTTGCCAATATGGTTTGCTGTTTTCGCATGACTGTAAAAAACTCTAACTCAATATCTTCGTCGTATTTGGCCATGAGCGTAGTGCCGAGGGAGATCAACAGTTCATTGTAGCGGGAAAGTTCTTGCAGTTTGTCCTGCTTTAGCAACCAATCATAAGTGGTGGGAACGATTTGCGCTGTCGAAGCACCTTCACCACCAACAAAGACCGAAAAATACGAATCACAATCAGGGGTGAGGCTCTGCACTTGATCGTGTGAATAGACAACGATGCCTCCAGTTTGTTGCGTCCAGATGTCGTAACCCGAGGCAAAATTTTGTGAAGATTGTTGTAAGTCTCTAGCTGCTTTCAGAGGACTTTCCTGAATATCATGGGCGCGAAAAAAAGCGGTGATGATCCCCAGATAAAGTGCCGACGAACTACCGAGTCCATAGCTCGATGGATAATCGCATTGAATCGTAAGGTGACAATCTTTGGCCGCCATCGGCACAAGTTCTTGAGCCCGACGAACCGATAAGAATGCCGGTTGCATGTAGGAGGGCAGTGAGTTTGGATTTTGGTCGGCAAGCAAAGTCACCGTGTCGTCTTTCCATAGATCAGACTGAATGTGAATGCCGGGCGCATCAGCCGAGCTGAGAGTGACACGCATATAACGGTTGACCGCACAAGCCAAGGCGCGACCACCTGTCAGTACCGAGTACTCACCGGCGAGCATAATTTTTCCAGGAATGGTGACCTGACAGAGAGGGTTCATTGCGATGTTGCGCCTTGTCGAATTTGTCTTTCGAGTAAATCAATGTTTTTTTGATGCAAATGCATGTGTCCGTGCTGGATACCTTCCGAGCTGAGTGCGCGAAGCGCTGAAAGATTTTGAGCTAAACCCACGCTACAAATAATCTCGGCTAGTTTTCTAGCGTTCGGAGATCCCATAAGTTTCAGTGCCATTTGCGCGGTCGGATGAAGTTTGGTAACTCCGCCCACGGTTCCGACGGCCATTGGCATTTCCAAACAACCATATAGATGGCGGTCTTCTGTGATACTCCAATTTGTCAGAGGTAGGTACCGACCACTTCTTGCTGCCCAAGCATGAGCGCCGGCCTCAACGGCTCGCCAATCATTGCCCGTTGCAATGAGTACGGGGTCGACGCCATTCATCACGCCTTTATTGTGCGTCGTGGCGCGATATATATCGTGGTAGGCAAACAAATACGCCCGGTGAATTCGCTCGATAACATCAGCACCATCCATCTCAGGTCGATCAAAAACTTTGGCCGGAATCCAGCATTCCGCTTTCGCAAGTCTTTTGACAGAGAGATTGGTTAGTATGCACAAACCCACTTCACAGCTGAAAAGACTCGGAATCAGGGTCGCGACTTTTTCTGCCATGGTATTGACAATATTGGCGCCCATTGCGTCGCCAGTATTCACATCCAAGTGCAAAATCAAACTCTGAATTTCGGGGATGTGTCGCCACGTCAGATCGATAGCTCCGCCGCCACGAGATAACAGGCGTTTATGGCCGCGATTAGCATATTCGAGGATATTGGGCTTATATTGATTGAGTTTCGCTTCGTATTCACTAATATTTTTGCCAGGAATTTCGAGCTGTATCTGCGCCGTCATGATGGGCGGCGTCGAAGATGTTTTGAAACCGCTGCCGGCCCGAACTAACTTAGCGCCATGACTGGCTGCTGCTAATACGCTGGTTTCTTCCACAGCCATCGGTACCAAAATATCTTCATCATTAATCAAAAAATTTGTCGCGACACCCAAAGGTAAGCTAAATCCACCAATAGCATTTTCAATAAATGTATCGGTGAGTTCCGCTGTCAACCCGCCAAGATTGCATTTTTCGCCGAACCGAATGGTGTCTTCTTCTCCGGCAAACTTTGCGGCTATCATACGACGTTCGGAGAGTGGCAATTCGTAGAAGCCGGGTAGGCGGCTAGACAAATCAGGAAATAATGTGCGGTCGGCCATGAAGTTTTCCAATCAATTCTATTTCTGCTGTAAATTTTGAATACGACGACCAGTCGCATCCGCGTAAGGTTGACCAAGTGATAATTTTTGAGAAAGTGAGCTCAGTTTTCCGCAGTTCGACGCCATCATAGCGACTTTTAGCTGAGTTTCCAGTTGACGTATTTCTTGCACGACACTCTCTGTGCTGATGAGCGCCGCCTTAAACAAAGGAAGCCCAACTCCGCACATCTTAGCGCCGAGCCCAACCGCTTTTGCGATCGTCAAACCAGAGCGAATGCCTCCCGTCGCAATCAATGAAAGTTTGTCAGGCGAATATTGTTCGGCAATGGCGGCAACGGCATGCGCCGTCGGAATGCCCCAGTCGCGGAACATTTCTCCGAGAATTTGCTGAGAACGGGAAGACGATCGTTTTGATTCGATAAAGGACCAGGAGGTACCTCCGCGGCCACCGACATCAAGGCATTTTATGCCGATTTTTTGCAATTTTTCAGCAGTCTGCAAGTCGATTCCACTGCCGACTTCTTTAATGATGATGGGTACGTTAAGGTTCGCTTGAAGGTGTACAATACTTTCTAAGAGACCGGCAAAATTTCGATCACCTTCTGTTTGAACGAGTTCCTGCAAAATATTGAGATGAATGGCGATGCCGTTGGCGTCGATCATGTCGATCGCCCGACGGGCCATTTTAAGCGCTGTGTCTTTATCACCGATCTGGGAAATACCAAGATTGGCAATTAAAAAAACATCAGGTGCCCACTCTCTAACTTTAAAAATTGCTTCGCATTCGGGATGTTCCAAAGCTATGCGCTGGCTTCCTACCCCCATCGGGATCCCGCAGGCTTGCGCGGCTGAAGCTAAGCGTCGATTGATTTCTGTGCCTTTTTCAACGCCGCCGGTCATGCCGGTTATCAAAAAAGGGAGCGCGCAGGCATGGCCTAAAAACTCGGTCGTTGTATCGAGTTCATTCCAGTTCAGGTCAGGCAATGCACAAGGCGTAAGCTGAATATTTTCAAATCCTGTGAAACGATCAGACGATTCAACGTCACTATTCTGGCAAATCTCGATATGCTGATTTTTACGTGTTTGAGTGATAAGCTTATCCAAGTGAGCACGAGATTCCGGATAGACTTTGGCGATATATGTGCCGTCATCCAATTGATGCTCAGCGCTGGCGAATATCACTTCGTCATTTTCCGAGTTCGATGACCGAAAAGATAACGCGAAAGGTAAAGGGTCGCTTCGATCGAACTGAGACTTGGCAGCAATCGTTTCACTGTTAATGCCGATGACCCACCCAAAGTTTCGATCATTTTGAAAGCAAGCGAGTGGTGATTTGAGTGGGATGTAGTTCAATTGACCAGCCTGTATGGATCGCTCATAGTATAGTTAACAACGCAGCTATTTAAATAGCCTTTAAGGAGCGTCGTCAATCTTGATTTCGTTAGAAGGAATTCAAAAATCTTTCGGTACTTCAGAGATATTGAGAGATATTAGCTTCCAGGTGGATGAAGGTGAGCGCCTGTCTCTCATTGGGCCGGGAGGAAGTGGTAAATCACTAATATTAAAAATTATTTTGGGACTGATGAATCCCGACGCTGGAGTTGTGCAACTCTTCGGCAAAAACATGGTGGATTTAGACGAGATTGAGAAGCAGGAAGTTCGCAAAGACGTCGGTATGGCCTTCCAACAAGGTGCGCTTTTCGACTTCATGACGGTCAAAGAAAACCTTGAATTTGCCATGGATCATATGCGCGATGCTGAAAAAATAGACAACGGTGATCGTGACAAAGTTATCAAAAGCCTGCTGGGGGAGATTAAACTACCACACACCGAAACCATGTTTCCCCATGAACTATCCGGAGGTATGCAGCGCCGCGTTGGCATCGCGCGAGCACTTTGTGTCAAACCCAAATTGGCAATTTTTGATGAACCAACCTCTGGCCTTGATCCGGTGACTTCGACGATTTCATTGAACATGATCAAGAACCTCACCTCTGATCATAATGAAACGACGTTGTTGATTGCGACCACTTCGGTGGAAGTTGCGATGCGCTTTGCGAGTCGTATGATCGTGTTAAACGAGGGGAAAATCGTTGCTGATGGAGATTGGAAAATGTTAATTATGGAAGGCCCTGAGTGGGTTCGCCACTTCTTAAGCGTACGACTCATTGGCTTAGATAAAGAATATATTGAGGGTCTCGGACTCCCACCTCAGTTTATTGCAGAGCATTGGTAGCAAACTATTACACGCAAAAACTTACAACTTCTCGTCTTGGATGTCGATAACACTCTTTTTGACTGGGTGCTTTATTATACGCACGCCTTTGAGGCTTTAATTAAAGAAGTTTCCACGCTTACCAAAATCCCCGAAGATATTTTATTCAAAGAAAGCTCGACTGTTTTTACCGCTCAGGACTCCATCGAATATCCGTTCTTAATTCAAAGCCTGCCTTCGGTAGCGAAGCTTTTCCGTGGGGATGTAACAGGCATCATCGATAACGCTGTGAATCCCGGACGTATCGCATTTCTAGCCGCGGCGGAACCCTTCTTAAAACCGTATGCTGATGTGGAAGCGACTCTCGATGCCATCAAAGCCAGTCATCCCAATGTTAAGATTGCTGCACTGACAGATGCGCCACGCTATGTCGCCATGTGGAAAATGAATAAGTTAGGCATCCTTCGTTTTTTCGATGCGGTGTATGGACTTCCAGATCCCGTCTTACCGAAAGACGAAGTGACAGGGGAGCCGATAGTGGATGGAGAGATTCGCCAAAAGCATTTTTCTCCAACCAATTTCCATTTCGCGGGGCGCATTCGTGTCATGTCAAACGCCTTTGAAAAACCGAGCAAAGAAGGTTTTCAACTTATACTGCGTGACCATGGCATCATGCGACCCCAGGATTATCAAGAAGTGCTCTGGGTCGGGGACAACGTTCAAAAAGATATCCAACTCGGCAAATCGATGGATATTCCGACGGCATGGGCGTCTTATGGAGCAAAGGTTTCCCCGGAACTGCTAAAGCGATTGGCGCGATTCAGTCCGCCACACAATATTCGTAAAAACGCCAACCTTCGGCAGGGTGAGGCCCCTTGGCAGCCTGATTTTATTCTGGAAAATTTCGCCGAGCTACTAAGGAATTGTTAAGGAAAGCGCCTCCTGCTAGCCTATGGGCCCCAGAGATTTGATGCTTAACCCATCACTTTTATGTTAAAATCACAAGAAGAACACCTATGATTTCTGCTAAGCTGCGCCATCGCCAGCTTTAGAATTTGGAAAGCATTATTTTGAAAATATTTTCAAAACTCATGTTCATAACTTGGAGCCTTTGCCAAGTGGCCCATGCTCATTCTTTTGAGCAAAATATTGGAACTTATCAAACAGACAATGGTCTGCAGCGGCACCGCTGGCAAACTAATATCGCATTGGATATTCCCCATAATGCCCCCGAAACCAGTTCACAAATCTCAGTCGGCTATCTTGGCGATAATTATTTGGACAAAAGGGTCGACAGTCAAGAATACATGCAAGCCAATTATGGGGATAGTGAACGCACAAATCACTCTGGTAATATAACGTACAATTTCACTTGGAATAAACTCAATACATTGCGCGTGGGTGGCAACACCAGTAGCGATGGCGTCGCCAAAAGTTCCGGAGCTAACATTGGTTACAGCCGTTGGCTTTTTTCGGAAAGTTGGCGAGTTTCACTTGATGTAACGCGATCTTGGTTTCGTACTCCCCAAATTATTTATCCAGATCAGGACTTAGATCTTGTCGAAACACCCGCCAAAATAGCCGAATATAGCGGATCCTTTGGACTTCGCCAGCTGATGACGCCGACGACCATGGTGGATTATTTATTCACATACGCCAGCACGAACAATCGCCCCGATACCCAAATATACGGGATGGAAGTTCGCCAGTACATCAAACCTTGGCGAGGTGCTTTTCACGTGGAAGCGGCGCGCGGCATTAATGTCGGCGAGATCACAACTCGGACACACTATGGTGAAGTTAAAGCGTGGCAATTTGGTGCGGCTTACTTGCAAGATTTTGATATTGCTCAGTTGAAGGTGGCCTATCGCGCTTATCGTGAAGATGAAGTGACACGCGCCTATCATGACGAACTGATTTTGGGGACCGAGAGCTGGAGTGCCGCCGTCACCAGAAATTTTGGATTGGACCAGCGCAAAATGACTGTGAAGTTAGGAGTTGGTCGATACAAAACCAATACCAACATCGCTGCCAATACTATCGAAGTAGGTGCGATAACCAGGTTTTAAGCTAAGGAACGAACTATGAAAAACATTTTTGCATTGATCTTCTTTATGGCGTTTTTTGGCTGTAAAACCATCAAACCTTACGAAAAAGAATACCTTCTGAGTCCGATCATGGACGACGAATCTGTTGGCAAGTTGGCAGTGGGCTTACACTCGTCGGGCTTCGGTGAGTTTGAAAGAATCAGCGTCGGCGCCAGCGCCAGTGCAGCGGGGACATCTTGTCCGACATGCGGAGGATAGGTTTTTTTGAGATACGCTCGTTTTAAAATTAGCTTTGTACTTGCGTTGCTGGCGATTTGCGGTTGCGCGAGTGACTTGCCGCTTATAAAGAAATTGCGAAATCCAGGTGGCAAAGGTGGGGGCGATGGTCGGGCCACCGTACCTGGCTTAAGTTATTTGGTCGACTTTAATAAAGTCGAATTCGAAATTTTGCAAAAGGGCAGAAAAAACGCCGAGCGCACGACACTTCGCAAGTTCATGGAAACCAACCAAAAGGAATTTATGCTTTTGGTTTTTAGTTCATCGAGTTGCCATGCCTGTGATGAAGAGGAAAAACATCTGTTGGCAAGTCCGCCAGCCAGTGATGCGGCAAATTTTTCAGTAGCTGGGATTAATGTCGACAGTGGTAGTTTGCGTCAGAGATTTTTGCGCAAATGGCAGAGTTCAGACAAAGAAACTATAGTTCAGCTTACAGACGAAGCCGGTCAAAACTTGCGGTCGATTTTTTTGCCTCAAACCGAGCGCTACATTCGCGTACCCTTTGTCGCGTTAGTTTATAAAGGCGAAAAAGAAGGTGTGGTTTGGAGTTACACGGCCGACAGGATTCCGGAGTATAAAATCCTTCGGGAAAAAGTAAACAAAAGCTTAGACTCCCGGATTGGCGAGCCGGAAGAACCCGAAGAACCAGAAGAGCCGGAAGAGCCAACTGAACCATCTGGCATCAACCGCTTAGCTTTGACAACTGCGAAACGTTTTGAGACCACGACACTAAAAAATTGCCAAGGCGCCGACGTAGAACTGTCTTCCTTGGTTCAGACCGATAAATTTCACGTCATACAAGCCGTAAAAAACTCTTGTGACGCGACTTGTCAGCAGAACCTTCAGACTCTAACCTCACTAGACAATCGCTTCGTGCCCCTCACTCTTTTAGGTGCCAGTGCGGCACCTGCGGATTGTCTTTCACCTTCGACTTTTGTCGGCAGTGAAAGTTTTTATGCAACTTTTGAGACGCATTTTAATGGCCAAAACACCATCACCATGAATGACGAATACAATCCTATCATTGCGGAAGTAGAAGGTCCGTTAACGATGATCTTCAGTCCTTCGGGCAAGCTTGTTTTTAGCAAGCAAGGTGTGGTCAATCCTGTCGATTTAAACGCGTGGGTCCTGGCAAGCGAATTTGAAAAATTTGCTCCGGGTTTTGAGTTCACACTGTTTCACAAGACAACGGGAAATTTTTCATTAGCGGCGACTTATGCCCAAAGAGACCTGACGCTAGTCAGTGTCTTTGGCAAAGACTGTGGCGAGTGTTTGCCGAAGCTACAAAAGTGGAGTGAGCCAGATAATCTCATCGACATTTGTCGCAATAGCGGTCGCTGCCAGTTTCTTGCCTTGGAAGACGGCCAGCCATTGGTCCGTAACCGTGAACCGAACCTTGAGGACTGGAACCAATATTACGATGAGATTTCTCAGCGCTTGCGTGACCAGGCGATCAAAGCAAACTTAGTCATGGACCCTACGCCGGCAGATCCCTTAGCGGAATTTCCCGAGTTGGCGCGTTATTTTGACGGGTATTTAATGGCGAATTTTCCTGAGTGGGAAAACCTCTATGGAACCGTCGTTTATGACCGCGAAGGCAAAATTTTAAAAAGTTTTACGGTGTTTCAAGAAACGGACGCCATTGCGAAGTGGCTACAAACGTATTTAGAGGAGAGTTCAAAATGAAGAGACTAATCCCCGCGGCCGTCTTAATGGCGACTTTGGCAAGCCCGGCATACGCCGTTACCATCAATCAAAAAATGGATGAGTTTAAAGCTGATCACATTGCGCAAGGCTCCGCGAATTTTGCCGCGCTCCAATCCAAAATCACAGTTATTAATTTTTGGGCGACTTGGTGTGAAAGCTGTAAAGTTGAGATTAAAGAGATGCAGGCGCAGTTCAAACCACTCTTTGCAACCCCCAAATTCAATCTGATGTTTGTCAGTCTTGATACTCGACCGGAGAAAGCTTCCGCGTGGTTTAAAGAAAACCTCCCAGAAGGCGAAGGTTATTTAAAGTATCTCTATAAAGACCCGGATTTTGCGATGGCAACGAAATATGACTTGCAAAGCTTTCCGTCAACATTGGTGATCGATAACACTGGCAAAGTTGTCCATATCGAGTCAGGGTTTGCCCCTGGTAAAGGCCAGACTGAAAAGTTAGTCGGTGTGATTCAAAAGATGTTACCGCGGTAGAACTCTCATCCTTAAAGATTCAGGTTCTAAAGTGTGGACAACGACGCCTATTTTTTCAAATTCGGCCTTGGCGGCGCGTGTCATAGACGGAATGAAAAATAAATGCAAAGAAGTGGAGAGATGGTTATCCGTTGGCAAAGAGTTTACGATTTGAAGTTGCGAAAGCACTTGGTCATAAGCTCTTTCAAATTCCTCACTCCCAACCTCTAGTTCATGTCTGCTAATTTTGACTTCACCAAACGCAAAATGATTCTCATCTGCCATCCAAAAGATATCAATCTCTCGCATGGAAAGCTTGCGATCGAGATGAGCACTGGAGAGTCTTGGATCGATGTTACCTAAGCTTTCGATATGAATTTGAGTGGCTTTCAGATTCGGCACAGAGAAGCCAAATAAAAGCTCCATCCAAGAGGATGCCAAGCCACTCAATTTTGCCAAAATTTCATGCCGAGTTTTGGTTGAAAGCCCCGCGAGAGAGTAATCCCTGCCTTCGTCCATAAGCTCTTGAGTTCGTTTATATGCGACATGATGAAACCAACGGGCATTTTCCGATTGGCCAAAGTAAAAACTATTGAGGTAGTCGGCAAATCTCGTCAGCTTAAGGCGATCGTTTTCATAGTGCCCGGTTTTCAGATCTAATGTGGACACGGATCTTTTGATCTGCTGGGCGATTTCATGTAAGCCATCGACGTATTGCTGGAGTATTTGATCGGCAGTCATATCAGTGGGCAGGTGAGCGGATTTGCCAAAGAGGCTCTTATACGTCGGTACCGTGCGATAGAGTCGGATGATCGCTTCGAATGTTTCCGGATTCCTCAGCGCAAATGAACCTGCTTGAGGACGGAGATAATCACTGATCTTGACGGGGGCGCCCGTCACGATGGGATTGGCTGAACCAAAGGTTCCCTGACATAAGGAAGGGATTCGAGCCGGAGCGCGTATCGCCTCGTCTGTACTTGCTAAAGTAGGACTGGCAGCAAAAATTAAGCAAATCAATACAGCTAGATAGACATGTAGTATCGACACGATCTTGCCTCAAGTCAGTGAATATTTTTAAGAATCCAAGGGCGATTTTTATAATTCATTAAAAATGAATTTACAATCTATAAATTCCAGTATACTAATTAGGCGCGTGCACAACGTAACCCCATAAAAATCCAAAAAATCAGGAGTTTAGTTATGATGAGGATTTTTTTAATTTTGGCAGCGCTCACCGGGTTTCTAACCTCGCCGGTCGCTTTGGCCAAAGACCAAACACCAAACCAACAGAATCAAAATACGGACCCGTTCGAGGATAGTGATAGCGAGCAAATTTATCCGGAAACTGATTCCGAAGAAATTCCATTGCCACCTCAAGACTCGGAACCCACCCCCGCACCTTTGCCTTCCTCTGGCGAGAGTTCCGTTCTGTATCCGCCAAGAAATCCACCTTTATTACCGCCGCAGGATTATCAACCAGACTACTCAAAGGTTCCGCCCATTCCGACTCCCCCTGAAGAGAATCGTGCCCCTATTGAGACGCCTCCCGTTCAGCCGACTGAGCAGCAACAGCAAGAAACGATCAAAGACTATGCGAAGCCTTTTGACTGTGGTGATTTGACTTCAGAAGAATGTGAAGACATCATGCGCCAAAGGCTAAGAAAACAAGCCTTGCAGCAACCGGCTCCTGGCGATCATATTATGCAAAACGGTCAAGGCCAGTTGCCGGGCGAGCAGACATACGATCAGCAATCTTATGGAAAATCACAACAGGGGATGATTTCGGGTGGATTTAACTTTCCGTTTCCACCTCCACAAAATGAAATAGAATTCGCCATACAAAACCAAATGCGGCAGCACATGGCGCAGGTGCAAGCGCAAATTGCGAATGGATTTGCGAGCCAGCAAGCTTTCTACTCCAATGTCAATGCAATGCAAGCGCGGCAGATGTCTGCACCTCGGTTGATCATCTCTGGAGAATTGGCAGCAAATTTACATAATCTCATTTCGGCGATGCCATCAGGACCGATTTACTATCCGCATGTTTATCGCGACTATCAAACGAATGATGTTCGTAATGTTCAGATTGAATTTTTTGGTCAAGCATCACAAAACATGCGTGATCTTTTGGCTCTAAATTATCAGTATAATCTGGCCATTTTTCCAAGCTTATTTCAACCTTATGGGCAGGATTTTAGCGTCATCCTCACACCTTTCAATGGTGAGGACATTGCCGCTCGTGATCAAGCTATTTTGCAATCCATTCAAGTTCAGTTGAGTCAGTTACCATAAACCTTTTTGAGGGCCCCAGTCATGGCAAAAGCAATTTTTCTTTTCTTCGTTGTGATAGCAGTTTCGAGTTTTTCGACGGCGGGATTCTCTTGGCCGGAAGAACATATCGTGGATTTGAAAGCAGGCGCAGTGGACGCGGCTTGCGAGCAGATGTTTTCGGGCGGATTTGATCCTATGTATCCACCAGAAGACGATGGCAAAGGCAGAATGTCGCATGATCATTCTCGCAGTGCAGGCGATCAAATGGGCGGCTATACGCACGAAGGTCATGGTGCTTTCGCTACCGGCGCTGCTCGTGAACAAGCTGTCGAGGAAACAGATCATTTTGTCGGAACAGCTGATCACGATGGTCACGGAACTTTCGCTCGTGGGTCTCACCGTAGACCAGGTGATGTGCGCTCAAGTACAGAACCTGAACCAGAAGCGAAACCACAGCCTCAAGAAGACCAAGATGATTTTGAGGGAAGACGCTCAGGATATCCAACGATTCGCGCAGGCGGACGTCTCCCTCTTATTCCTTAATATTTATATAGATTAATGAACGGCCGCTCCGCGGCCGGACATCTAAATTTGCTCCGCCTTTCACACTCACAGTTTTCATTTCTATGTTTGATTGGTCCGGTTCTCCCGGCTTAGATTTGTCTGGGCGGTGTCGGCTGATGCAGCCTCAATGCCCAGCCAAATCTAAGCCGGCTCAACCGTC
>JBGSKV010000076.1:0-32470 GCA_041740975.1 Oligoflexales bacterium
GACGGTTGAGCCGGCTTAGATTTGGCTGGGCATTGAGGCTGCATCAGCCGACACCGCCCAGACAAATCTAAGCCGGGAGAACCGGACCAATCAAACATAGAAATGAAAACTGTGAGTGTGAAAGGCGGAGCAAATTTAGATATCCGACCGCGAAGCGGTCGAATGTTCATTTAACTATATTTTATTTTGCGGCTTCGAGCATCGCAAGTGTTGTCGGCCCCGGTACATGACTAACTTTACAAGGTACAGACTTAATCACTTTTTCCATCAATTCCGTAGCGCGTTCAGGATGCTCACGCTCACGACCCTTGAGTCGGATGCTGAGTTTCACTTTATCGCCACGAGCTAAGAATTTCTCGATACTTTTGAGTTTTGTTTGAAGATCATGGTCAGAGATATTGACCTTGATTTGTATCTCTTTAACGGTCGAAGTCCTTTGACGACGCGTTTTGGTTTTTTTGGATTCGAAACGTAATTTTTTGAAGTCGTCGATTCGGCAAACCGGCGGGCTCGACTCTGGACTTACACAAACTAAATCAAGACCAGCTTCATCGGCCGCTGCGAGTGCTTTGTCTATCGTTACAATTTCATTACCTTCTTCAGTAACGAGCCTTACTTTCGGAAATTCTTTAGCGTCTGAACGAGTTACTACTTGCAAATGAATGACTCTCCTTCGTATAAGTTCCACTTGAGGATCGACTATAAAGCTTTTTACGAACCCCCTGCAAGGTAGATTTGTCTGTTTTTTAGTGATCACTGAATCAAAATCAATGCATAAATTTAGGGCGTGTACTGTGCCAAGCCAAAAAGACCCGCTCCATCAGCCATTTAAGATTGGCAATCATCTCGTAAGTGGGGTTTGGCAGTATTATATGCCACCTGAGCTTATAGACATGAAGTTTCCCAAAGAAGAGCGGGCAAATTGCGGTGCTTGCCCCAAGGCAAAGTATGAAGGTTATCGAGCAGATTATAAGTGTTGTACCTATCACCCTCGGGTTTCTAATTTTTCTTTGGGCCTCGCGGCCACAAATGCGCCCGCCCAGCGCATCATTAAAGAGCTAAATGTTAAGGGTTGGTTGGTCCCAGAAGGTATGCTGTCGTCACCCATTCTTTGGTACGATTACTTAGCCGACTTGAAAGAAGATCAATTTGGCGTGAGTAAGAAAGTCCTCTGTCCCTTCCTGCAAACGTCGACCGGTTTATGCCAGATTTATGCTTATCGTAATGGAGTCTGTTCCACATTCTTCTGCATGCATGATCAGGGTGAACGAGGTGAAAAGTTTTGGGAGAACCTTCAAGTTCTTGCCATTCAAAATTAAATGGCGATTGGCCAGTGGTGCATGTACGAATTGGGTTTCGACCTTGAAAAATACTTTAGGGATTTAAACTCTTTTGCCGAAAAAGTCACGGAAGTTAGCGATGAAAAGACTCGCGGATGGCGCGATACTTATCGAGAAATACTATGGCAAAATTGGTACGGTAAAGAAATGGAATTTCTGCAAGCTTGCGGCGATTTGGTCTCAAAACACCGCGATAAATTGCAGATGGTAGGAAATGTCACGGACATTTTGGAAGCCAATGAGTTTGATAAAGCCCAGGCCGTCGCAGTGCCAAAAAATATTGGGTACAAAATTGGAAAAGACGAGTTCGGCCCAGGTGAGACTATGTCTCCCAATGAACTTTTTACACGCCTTAAAAAAATCGAAAAAAAATTATGGTCGATTCCGGATTATCCGATGGTTCTCAGTGAATCCTTCGTGATTCACAAAAATCCTTTGGATACTAAAGAGAGTCAAGACCACAAAGCCTTCGCTTTTCAAGTTGGCCTCAAAAAGAAAAAAAACAGTCCAACCTCAGCGCCACTGAAATGGCGTCTATACGTCCATGAGAGCGAAGCAAACCTTTTAAAATCTTTCTCTCAACCGAAACTGTTTTCGGCATCCCTCGCTAGTCGGTATCATGAGCGTCAACAGGGTGATCCTGAGGCTTTCGTCTCAAGGTGGGTGGGGCTCAAGGTGCTCATAAGGGCCCACCATAACCTTAAGTAACTTTTAAGATTTTTCAATTCTCGCAGGTTTCCGTGAAAAAGGCCGAACGGATCTGAACTACTTTTAGAGGAGTAGCTTTTATGGATTCTATCAAGTTTTGGTCTCGTGTCGGTATTCTCGGAATTTCTCTTTTGGCAATCGGTTGCGGTGGCACGGAGTTTGGATCGGCTGGTTTAGCAAGCCAATCGGGCGATCTTAATCCTGCAGACAGTCCTGGCGGTGGTGGTAGTGGATCTCCCAGTGGTAATCCAAATAATCCCGGCGGTGGAAGTGGTGGACCTGTTCCGCCTATGACACCTGGCGAAATTATGTTGGCTTGTGCGGATGCCACAGCATCTCATCAGACGCTGAACACAACCTTGAACTTTCCGCCACGCCAAAACTGTAGCTTCGGAGCAAACGGTAATGGTGGCCCCGTCAACGGGTTTCACATGGCGAGGGAAACTCAAGAAGCCATGATCAGCTTACCAGCGAACGCGGTGATTTGCGGTATGGCACGATTTTCCTCGGGTTTAACATCGGAAATCACCTACGATGACTTTATGTTCCTAACTTTAGATGACTATGTTCTTGTTTCAACAAGTACGAGTCTGGTGAGCCTGCTGGCGACGGATAATAATTTGAGGGTTTGGGATTGGAGTCGTATCTACACCCAAGCTTTCGAGAATACGCCGACCCCGTATTGTTTGGGAGGATCGTGTACTTTCCCGGGACACGACCAAACCGGTCCGATCAGTTTGGATTTTCAAAGTCAGGAACTCTCGGCTTTGTCGGCAAAATTGCTCAACAAAACGGAAGCTAGCCTGAAAGTTATTGTAACTGGTGACAACGACAATGGTGACTGCGAACATAGTGGGTTCGATATCGATATCGAACTTGACTATATTGTTCACTAAACTCGTACACGATCCGAGCTGCTTTTTTGAGGTAGAGAATTAGAGAAAGTTAGGGATATCTCTTTCGCTGCGATCCTAATCGCTGGCTCGGGCTGGTTTTTAGGGTCGCCAGGAGGAAAAACCCATTATACTAAGATGCTGAATTGTTTCCTTTAATTTCCTAACCTTCAACTGAGGGTCGAGAACTCCGATACGCTGATTGAGTCAATTTATCAGTGGAATTTTCGGGTGACCCCTAAAAACACAAAATTCATCCACGTAAACCTCATGGTATTCATGGGGATTTTTGCATGTGCGGCACCAGAGTTACCAGACACAGGTTCCGTCAAATCTGCCCCTGTGGTGGAAGCGTTTTGTGAAGGTGCTCAAATTGGATCTGTAGAGATGCAGATTAAGGTGCGCGCTTGTACTGCCAATAAGCGCTACTACGACCGTGCCGCTAATGAGGGTGCGGGAATGTGCACCGATAAGCGTATTGCTCCATTTGGCTGTACGGAAGAGGGGCTCTACTCAGTTCTTAATTCTAAAGCCAAAGCGGATTTAGAGTTTCAAAAAAATAATCGTCTTAAAAACTATAGACTCGACCAATGTTTTGAAGATGTTAGCAAAGAAAATCTCCCCGTTTATAAGTGTATTTTTGAAGACGGAACCAACACTCCACAAGTTATTGATCTCAATAGAATCTAAGAGTGAATGCTCTAGCCACGCGCACATTTTCCTGCTAATCACAGTTTGACCAGACCCTTGCATTTTACGTTGGTCATAACTTCTATAAAGCATTTGATCATGCGATTCCGAGACCTCATAAAAGACTGGATGCCGAGTATTCGCTTTTTTGAGAAGCGGCGTGCCAAGAGACGTCGGATGGCTGAACTTAAACGCGCAATCTTTTTGGGCAGATATAAGCCGGATGCTTATACCATAGTAGAGGGTTTAGAAAAAAAACAGGTATTCGATGACATAAAGGTTGATCTACCTACCGAATAGAACTACAAACATGGTCTCGAAGGGCATTCGCCCCTGTTTGTGACCATGGAGGGTGAGCAGTCTGTTAGTATTAACGCGAAAAATTGGCGAAGGTATCACCATCGGTGACGACATCAAAATCGTTGTCATGCAGGTGAAAGGCAAGCAAGTCCGCCTTGGCATTAAAGCTGGACCGGATACCCCGGTACACCGCGAAGAAGTCTATAACCGAATCCAAGAAGAGAATTTCAGAGCTGCCAAAATGGCGCCCGCGAAGCTTCCCAGCGGCCATCTTGTGAAACGCAAATTGCCCAATAGCGATTCTTAAACTTCATTTTCGACGAATTTAAAAAGCCAATTGGCTCGAAAGCTTGAGCCGCAAGCAATACGCGCTATGCATCTTTAGCGCACATGGCTCATCTCTGGTTCATCTTTGCAAGCCAGGAATAATTTGCATTTTTTGTATCTTTTGCGCTACTCTCAACTTAGATAACCACGTTTCATTCTAAGAGGTCGAGCCGGTGCGAAAGGTTGATACAACCAGATTCGGTGAAATATTGGTTAGCCCGCAAGAGCTGATCACGCTTCCCTTCGGACTCGTCGGATTCCCGGAATTCAAAGAATTTGTATTGCTCGAGCACGAAGAAGAATCGCCTTTTCGTTGGCTCCAATCTCTAGACGATGCAGCCATTGCATTCGTTGTTATAGATCCTTACGTTTTCAAGCCTGATTACGATATTCAGTTAAGCTCTCAAGAAAAACAAACTCTAGAAATCACCAAAAGCGAAGATTCATTTGTTTTCGTGATTTTGACATTACCGGAAGATTGGCGTGACACCACTGCCAACATTAAAGCCCCCCTTATTTTCAATAAGCGCACTCGCAAGGGTCGCCAAATTATCTTGAATGATCCCACTTTGACAACTCGCTTTGCGATTGCTCAAGCCTTCGGTTGGAATGACAATGCCGATGATACGCCGGCCATGGATTTTATTCCGGCAGGCAAACCAGGGCCGATGCCAACTCTATAGTAATTTAGACTTCCCTGAACAATCAAAAAGTTCGTTAATATGCTCAAAATGACGTTCAGAACAAAGTTATGGCGCTATTCAGGAAAAGCGGCTTGGTTTTTTATGACCATACCTAAAAGTAGAACGCAAAAAATAAAAAAAGTTGGAAGAGATATTTCAAAGGCCTGGG
This sequence comes from Oligoflexales bacterium, assembly GCA_041740975.1. Classification (GTDB taxonomy): domain Bacteria; phylum Bdellovibrionota_B; class Oligoflexia; order Oligoflexales; family JALZUQ01; genus JBGSKV01. Next base: position 5,111 of record JBGSKV010000076.1, read on the forward strand.
GTTCAATTCCGGTGAACGTAAAAATTGGCAAATCAGATTGGAAAACTTCAGTTTTTCCGGACAGTAAATTGGGCTCCTATCTCTTGCCGGTTAAAGCTGAGATTCGAAAGAAAGAAGGCCTGATAGCGGGGAAAGTCTACACTGTTTATATCTGTATTGAATCTGACCAAGAAATATTAAGATTCAACAAAAAGGGTCTCATTTGAAACGTGCGCACACACTTAAATGACTGCCAAACCTGTATTCCAGTCGAGCCGTTCGCCTACTTTGCTTTCAACCCACGCCATATATAGGCGCTTGATTTGCTGAAAAGTGCTTTGGGGTCTAGCGGTGTGTAAGATGTGTTTGTCGATTTTATTGACCGGAATCATGCCTCGCACCGTTGAACATAAAAAGGCTTCATCGAAACTTGCTAGCAAATCCTGATAAATTTCTTTTTGGTGCACAATAATCCCAGATTTTTTGCAAAGGTCCAAAATATTTTGGCGAGTGATGCCCGGCAATATCCCACTATCAATCGGCGGCGTGCAGATTTCAATGGCTTCGCCGTGGCGTCGAACGAAGAAAATATTTGCGGCTGTAGCTTCGGTAAATTCATCTTCAGAATTCACAAAAAGCACATCACCAAACCCTGCCTCTTTCGCTTTGCGAGATGCTGCTGTGCGTTGGCCATAATTTGTGGATTTCGATTCAACTTTACTCTTCGTTCCGAGTTTCTGAACTTGAAGCGAAATGCCTTGCGTGTAAAGTTCGGCTGGTGCAATGGGTGCCGGAATCGCAAAAATGATTTTATTGGGCTTCGCAGGTGCTTTGTCTAGACCAAACCCGTTTCCTGAGGTGATGAGGATGCGATAAGATTTTTTGATGACATCTTTGGGAAGTTGCTCGCCGAGGGTTTTCACTTCGAACTCGAGTTCTTGCTGGCTGAACTTCAGGTTGATGCCCATGTGATGCGCGGATTTCTGCAGACGCTCGTAGTGCTGATCAAAGCTCAAGATCGTGTCTTTGAATCCCACGACAACTTCGGAAATAGCCTCGCCATACAAAAACCCGCGATCGGTGATCGGTAGGTAAGAGTCCTGTAAAGTTCCTATCTTGCCGTTAACGGAAACAAGTTCCATGTCGGACGAAACCTCCTAAAAGTCTCACTGGCTTTGTTGCAACTGAGGCCGTGTGGTGGTATAGAAATGCCCAGCTATGCAGTGTTGCTCTAGCCTTATTTATCAAATCACGACTTGGAGTACAAACCCTAATGACGACGCAGTCGCCGAAGACTGAATCTCCGCAAGTGCACCTCATTTCTCTTGGTTGCGCACGAAATCGCGTCGACTCCGAAGTGATGCTCGGCAGTCTTTTGGAAAAGGGTTGGAAGATTACGGACGATGCGCCGGAAGCTAACGCGATCATCGTCAATACGTGCGGTTTTATCGAGTCAGCCAAAGAAGAAAGTATCGATACCATCCTAGAAGCTGCCGCTCATAAAAAAACAAATCCGAAAATGAAACTTATTGTAACGGGTTGTTTGACGCAGCGTTACAAAACGCAGCTCGCCAAAGGTCTTCCCGAAGTGGATTTCTTTTTGGGAGTAGACGAATTTAGTAAAATCGCTGATTACGTAGACCATGCGCCGAAGGGAAGCGTTCATGCCAAGCGCACACATTATATCTACACGGAAGCACTTCCGCGCGTAAACACACTCAACAAGTTTTCGGCTTATGTGAAGGTTGCGGAAGGCTGTCAGCATAATTGTGCATTCTGCATCATCCCTGCTATACGTGGTCGCTTGAGATCCAGACCCATTGAAAGCGTTGTGAAAGAAGTTGAAAAGCTGGTTTCACAGGGCGTTTTGGAAGTTAATCTCATCGCCCAGGACCTTGCCGCGTATGGAAGAGACCGAGGGCAAGATGAGCTTTTACCTCTGCTCAAAGAACTCGTGACGATTGATGGCTTGGCACTTATTCGCTTGCTTTACGTCTATCCGGAAAATATTAGCGACGAATTTTTGGATTTTATGGCGGATGAGCCCAAGATTGCAAAATACATCGATATCCCCGTGCAACACGCTTCTGACAGACTTCTTAAAAGTATGAATCGCGATATAGATGCCACGACTCTTCTAAATGTGTTTGAACGTGTTCGTGACCGGGTTCCAGGAGTCGCCTTGCGTACGACAGTCATGGTTGGCTTTCCCGGTGAGACAGAAGAAGACTTTGTTGAACTCAAAGCTTTCGTGAAAAAAATGAAGTTTGAGCACATGGGTTGCTTTACCTACTCTAAGGAAGAGGGCACGGTTGCCGGTCGAATGGCTGAGCAAATTGAGCCGGACGTTATGAAGCGTCGCCAAGACGAGATCATGGCAATTCAGCAGAAAATCTCACGGGATCGGATGGAAAGTTTCGTGGGCCAAACTTTGCCAGTTTTGGTGGAGGGACTTAGTCCTGAGAGTGACTTATTTTTCCAAGGTCGACTCATGACTCAGGCGCCTGAGGTTGATGGTGTGGTTTTCATTAATGACGGTGTAGCCATTCCTGGACAGATCCAAATGGTTGAAATTACGGCTGCTCATAACTATGACTTAGTGGGGCATGTTGTTTCGGGTGTACCAACGACGGCCGCTCATTCAAATATAGCCTTGACTTTGTCTGATAAAAGGACAATGATTCCAGTGTCCCAAAATATGTAGCTTCACGCCGCGTAAATTAAGCGCGAAAAAAAGAAAAAATCCTTACCGTAAAATCCCAATTTTCATTTTTAACATTTTATAAGGTTATCGTTGAATGACTCAGCCAAAAAAGAAATCATCTGCACCTAAGCGCGTTTCCTCTCCAAATCAAAAATCTGACGACGCTGTAGTCGATGTCGAAACCGAAGAAGCCCCTGAAGATCATGAACATGAAGAAGGCGGAACCGATGCCAAGGCATTTGGCGCGGATGTACCTGTCATCAACCTTCGTGAACTTAAAGAGCGCAGCATCAATGAATTGACCGCCTTGGCGCGTGAGTTCGGAATTGAAGCCGCCAGTAACCTAAGAAAACAAGAGCTCACGTTTGCACTCCTTCAAGGTCAATCGGAGCGAGGCGGGGTGATTTACGGTGAAGGCGTTTTGGAAACACTACCTGACGGTTTCGGCTTCCTTCGTGCTCCCGACTATAACTACCTTCCGGGCCCTGACGATATTTACGTTTCCCCATCCCAGATCCGCCGCTTTAGTCTGAGAACTGGTGATACGGTATCTGGTCAGATTCGGCCGCCGAAAGAGAGTGAACGTTACTTCGCTCTCTTGAAAGTTGAAAAAGTGAATGGCGAAGGCACGGACCTTGAGTACGATAAGATCATCTTTGACAACTTAAAGCCGCTCTATCCGATGGAAAAGTTCAATTTGGAATATGGCAAAGAGCTGTCCACTAGAATTATTGACCTCTTAACACCAATCGGTAAAGGTCAACGTTCACTGATTGTTGCTCCTCCGCGGACTGGTAAAACGGTTCTTCTTCAAAACATTGCGACGGCCCTTGCGAAAAACCATCCCGATGTCACGTTGATTGTACTTTTAATCGACGAACGACCGGAAGAGGTCACGGATATGGAACGTACGGTGAAGGGCGAAGTTGTTAGCTCAACTTTCGATGAACCGGCGCAACGTCACGTTCAAGTCGCAGAGATGGTTATTGAGAAAGCGAAAAGACTCGTTGAGCATAAGCACGATGTTGTGATTTTGTTGGACTCTATCACTCGTTTGGCCCGTGCCTACAACTCTGTTGTTCCTCCATCTGGAAAAATTCTATCTGGTGGTGTGGACTCGAATGCATTGCATAAACCAAAGCGTTTCTTCGGAGCCGCCCGTAACATTGAAAACGGTGGTTCATTAACGATTATCGCAACAGCCTTGATTGATACAGGTTCCAGAATGGACGAAGTCATCTTTGAAGAATTCAAAGGTACTGGTAATATGGAACTTCACCTCGATCGTAAACTTTCTGATAAGCGTGTCTTCCCTGCTATTGATATCAATAAGTCGGGTACTCGCCGTGAAGAGCTTTTATTGCCGCGTGATGTTTTGAATCGTGTTTGGATTTTGCGCAAATTCTTGCAGCCTGAAGACACTGTCAAAGCGATGGAGTTCTTGAGTGACAAGATGGCAAAAACCAAAACGAATGCGGATTTCATCGATTCCATGAACAACTAATATCGTCACAGTTTGACGATGGCCTGACCATATATGTCGATGTTTGATAAATTCATCAGCCTGGCGCGAAAGTTCGAAGAACTTGAGTCCCGCATGGCCAGTGGCACTCTCACAAGTAAAGAAATGACGGCGATTTCGAAAGAACGCGCGACCTTAGAGCCCATTGTTGAGGGCTATCATCATCTCAAAAAGATTGAAGAAGAAATTGCCAACGCCAAAGAGATGCTTGGGGATTCTGATCCGGATGTTGTGACCCTTGCCAAACAAGAACTTCCACAACTGGAAATAGTTCTAGAAGAAGCTAAACAAAGTCTTATTCTCATGAGTTTGCCCAAAGATCCCAACGATAGTAAAGACGTGATCCTCGAAATTCGCGCCGGGACCGGCGGCGAGGAAGCGGCATTATTTGCAGCGGATTTGTTGCGGATGTACACCCGCTTTGTGGAGAGGCAAGGCTGGCGCATGGAGATGATGAGCTCATCGACAACGGGGGAAGGCTTCCGAGAGGTTATCACGCTAATTCGCGGGCATGCGGTTTATAGCCGTCTGAAGTTTGAAAGCGGCGTCCATCGCGTACAAAGGGTTCCGGCAACGGAATCGCAGGGCCGTGTTCATACCAGTGCTTGTACCGTGGCGATTTTGCCCGAAGCAGACGATATTGATATTGTGATCAATCCAGCGGATCTGGAAATTTCGGCATGTCGATCATCGGGTTCGGGTGGACAGCATGTTAACACCACGGATTCAGCGGTGCGTATCGTCCATAAACCTTCGGGAATCGCTGTCGAGTGCCAAGAAGAACGATCTCAGCATAAAAACAAAGATAAAGCTATGAAGGTACTTAAAACCAGATTATTTGAAGCTGCTCAAAAGAAACAAGACGATGAAATCAGCGCCGATCGCAAAAGCCAAGTGGGTAGTGGCGACCGCAGCGAACGCATTCGAACTTACAACTTTCCCCAAGGTCGTTTAACCGATCATCGGATCAATCTTACGCTCTATAAATTGCCCGATGTTATGGAAGGTGATTTGCAAGAAGTTTTAGATGCATTGGGAACTCACCACCAGACCGAACTTCTGAAAAATACAGGACACGCGTGATGCGTCTGCATGATCACAAATATCTAGGCCGTAGTTTGGAGCAATTATATCTCCAATTAAAGAATGATTTCTCGAGTGTCATTCAGGTTGATTCCGACCTTCGTTATATCATGTGCAAGGTGCTAGGTATCTCGTCCACTGAATTTGTGACCAAAAGTCATATGATTCCGCATCCTCAATATGCTGAAGACATTTTAAGAATTGTTATGAAACGTTCAAGCGGCGAACCCTTGGCGTATATTTTAGGTTCACAACATTTTTATGGCCTCGAATTTCAAGTTGGTCCCGAAGTTCTCATTCCTCGGCCGGAGACTGAGCTTCTCGTGGAAATGGCGCTCGACTCCATGACCGGGTCAAGTCGAGTATTAGATGTAGGCACGGGAAGCGGCTGCATTGCAATAAGTGTCAAAAAAAATAGACCTGATGCTACCGTTGAGGCATGGGACATTTGTGACAAGGCCTTGAATCTGGCAACCAGAAATGCTCGTCACCATAGCGCGGAAGTTGAGTTTGCGCAAAAGGATGCATTGCAGGACGCGACTTGGCAATCAACTGGCGAAGGCTTTGATTTAATTCTATGCAATCCTCCTTATATAGCTCGGGAAGAGGCAGATCAAATGTCGCGCGAAGTTTTGGACCATGAACCAGACTTAGCTTTGTTTGCAGGAGACAATGGACTATGCTTTTACGAGAAGCTTGCAAATCGGGCGTCATGGAAACTGAAAAGTCATGGCAAGTTAATCTGCGAGATAGGTTATCTGCAAGGCCAAAGTGTTCGGGAATTATTTTTGAGTCTGGGCTGGCAAGTAAAATTGTTTCAAGACTATTCTGGACGTGACCGAATAATCATTGCTGAGCGAACTGGTATGGAACTTTAAATTATGCAAAGCCCTTTGAACTATCATCAGAATTTTACAGATTGGAACCGTGCGCGCCGTTTCGCCATTTTCATTGGTCTCATGCTGTTAGGTTTGGGTTTGATGTTTTGGCTTTACTGGGGCGTCGCAATCTCTATGACGATCAGTATTATTTTGGCCTACTTACTGGCGCCATTTGTATCTGCCTTGGAAATCAGGGGTTTGAAGCGATATTATGCCGTTCCCGCCATCGCATTGTGTATTCTCATTGGTATGGTGATAGCGGTGTGGTTTATCTTGCCACCTCTTTACTATCAAATCACTCAACTGTTATCTTTGACTCCTCAAGCCATAGACAACTTTTACAGTACCAATCTTCCGATCATCCAAGAAAAAATAAATAAAGTGCCCTTATTGAGAGAATTCAACCTCATTGAATTTGCAACCAAGCAGTTAAAAGGTGAGGAGATGAGTGTCAAAGTCATCGCCTTCCTATCTGGTGTATGGTTTGGAACTCCTATCATTCTTTCAACCATTGTCTATGTCCTGCTTGTGCCTGTTTTAACTTTTGCGCTACTTCTAGAGGAGCGTAAAATGCTGGACCACGCTTGGTCCGTTGTGCCAAGAGATTTAGTCTTGCCGCTGCGTGTCTTCGTTGATCGAATGAATCGAGGATTCTTGTTATTAGGGCGAGGCCTGTTGACGGTGGCATTCGTCGTGGGTCTTCTTTATATGGTGGGTTTCAGCTTAGTTGGATTGCGATTTGCTATCTTAATTGGTGCCTTGGCCGGGCTTTGTCGAATTATCCCCTACCTTGATATCTTGGTGGGAGGAATTCTTTGTGCCGTAGCAATTTTTGCCGATTTTCAGGGTTGGCCTCAAGTTTTTATGGTTCTAGGCGTTTTTGCGGTGGTCTTTACTTTGGACGGAATTCTCATTACACCCAAGATTATTGGAGAGAGTGTCGGTCTGCACCCATTGTTTTTATTGATATCAATTATTGCATTTGGGTACTGGTGGGGAATCGGTGGAGTTTTAATTGCGATTCCTGCCGTCACACTAGCCAGAATTATTTCTCGGCTTCTACTGCCAATTTACTTAGTGTCACCACTATATAAACCACGATTTCAAGAATTTCGTGAATAGCGTTCGTTAATCTGATGTCAAAATTAACACGAAGTTCAGCTTTTTTCCGTCCGAAAATTTTTCCAAATCTTTCAGAGTCTCGAACAAAAAATCTTCTTCCGCGCCGCTTATATCAACCGCGAGCAGTGCTTTTCGGCTAGCGCCAAAAACAGCGACGCAGTCTTTGAGAAGAGCTTGCAAACGATAGGGTGCGTCCAAGATGACCATAGGCACTCTTTTTGATTTGAGGTCCGCAAGCTCTCTTTTGCGAGACTTTTCATCACGGGCGAGAAAACCCGCATAGTGGTATGACGAGGCATCTTCTGGAAACGCAGCCAGGGCTGAAGAAATCGAACTTGGACCTGGAATAACTTCGACACGCATTCCATTAGCAAAAGCATATTTCAAAAGTTTCTGGCCCGGGTCTGCCACATTCGGCATGCCTTGATCACTCATGTAAACAACAGAATGATTCAGTTGCAATGCTTCGGTGATTTCTTCGGGAAGGTCACGGTTATGTTCATTGAATTTAATGTAAGAACGGTGAAGGCCGGCAGCTTTTAAAGTTTGACGTGCAACGCGATCTTCTTCAAAAATAACCAAATCTGCCGTACGCAGGGCTTCCAAACTACGAAGGGGGATATCTTTCTGATTCCCGATATCGTTTGCGGCAAAAATGAGAGGCATAGCTTATGCATCCTGTTTGAACTTGTTCAATTAACAAACAGTTGTTAACGTCTAGACTTCATAAAGTCTAGCTTTTTATCAATTCTCACCGCATCTTAGACCCGGTAGAAAAGAGGGTGTTCAGATTTACTTTGAGCCCCAACTGTGGCATGTTTTTCGGCTGACGCTCCAGTATTTGTGAAATTTTAGGTGAGATAAACCCGTTGGGATCAACTGAGCTTGAGTAATACGCCATTCACAACTGTACCAAGCTGCTTACCTCGCCATGTTGCCATAATCATGGATGGTAATGGTCGCTGGGCAGAGCGCCGGGGAAAAATACGGGTGGAAGGGCACCGAGCGGGGGCTAAGAGCGTCCGAGCTGTCGTAGAAGCTGCTGCCGAACTGAAGTTAGATCGTCTTACGTTATTTGCCTTTAGTGATGAGAACTGGCAGAGACCAAAGATGGAAGTAGAAGCCATCATGTTGCTTCTCACCGAATATATTGCCAAAGAAAAAAAAGAACTTAAAAAAAATAATATTAAACTTACCGTTATAGGCGACTTGTCGAGGCTTGCCGCCAATCGACACAAGGCTATTCAAGAAACTATTGAGTTTTTATCAGGTGGAACGGGCTTAAACCTAACTTTGGCAATTAGTTACAGCGGTCGCGCTGAACTGCAGCGGGCCATGACTCGTTTTGCAAAAGCCTGCGAAGACGGTCGAATGACTTCGAAAGAATTGAGCGCAGACACAGTGCATGAGTTTTTGGATGATCCCACCATGAATGACCCCGATCTTTTGATACGCACAAGTGGCGAACTCCGCCTCTCAAACTTTATGTTGTGGCAGATGGCATATACGGAGCTCTACTTTACTGATGTGTTATGGCCGGATTTCCGTAGTCAAGACTTTCTGAAAGCACTAAGTCAGTTTGCCGAGCGGGATCGTCGCTACGGAAAGCTTCGTGAAATGCCTGTTTTAGAGATCGGCCGACTAGCAAGTCCCATTGGAACTATAGATGCTTAAAACTCGTGTCATCACTGCCGCAATTGGTTTACCACTTTTTTTGTTTTCACTTTATTATTTGCCTGAATGGTGCGTCATGCTCCTGTTTTTGGCTTCTGTCATTATTTCGACCTACGAGGTTGCGATTATGCTGATTCCCACGGTTGTGAATGCTTGCAACCAGTACGGCGAGCAAACCTCGGCGTCCCAGAACTCCTGTAGAGAAATGATTGTAGTTTGTGTCGGGATTGCTTCGGCGATTTTTTTAGCGTCTGTGTGGGGCGGTTCGCAAGCTGGTCGCGGCATGATTGTATTTGGTATTCTCGGCACGATGTTAATGGGCGTATTTTCGGCTAACAACGTGTTCACGTCTGTCGGAAGTATGATGGGAGCGGTTGTCTCCATTTGTTATGGTGTGCTGCCCTGGCTGGCGGTTTGGGATTTATATCTTTGGGGAAACGCGCAATACCTCATCTTTCTTTTTGCTATTGTTTGGGGCGGCGATACCGGAGCATATTTTGCAGGAATGAAGTGGGGCAAAACACCTTTGTCGAGAAAGTCTCCGAAGAAGACGTGGGAAGGTGCGGGGGGCGGACTCGTTTCCAGCGTACTTTGCGCCATATTAGTAGATATGTTTTATAGTGGAACGATCGCTCCGCTCACGGTCGTTGTTTTTTCCGGGTTGTTTGGCGGGATTTTTGCGCAGTTGGGCGATTTATTAGAGTCAAGTTTTAAACGCTTCGCGCATGTAAAGGATTCGGGCCAAATGTTTCCTGGGCATGGGGGCTTTTTAGATCGCGTTGATGGGGTTTTGTTTGCGGCCCCAGTTATATGGTTTATAATCTACGTCTCCAGGTTTGGATTCTAATTCTCTGGATCGCAAAAGCCTCGCTTTTCAATTTTAATGAGGTGCTCGATGGATATTTTAGGCTTACCCATTATTGCAATGTTGGTGATGCTTGGCGTTCTCGTACTGGTACACGAATGTGGTCATTATCTAGTAGGGCGATATTGTGGACTCGCCATCGAGAGTTTTTCAATTGGATTTGGTCCGCAAGTCATCGGCTTTACCAAAAACCATACGGTTTACCGAATTGGTCTTTTGCCTTTGGGGGGCTATGTCAAGTTTGTTGGCCTGATTCCGGGTGAGGAATATCCTAAGCATATTCCTGGAATCCCTTTCAACAAAGCGGAGAGGTGGAAGCGTGTTGTCACAGTAGCGGCTGGACCCGTCGCCAACCTTATTCTCGCGTTCGCAATTTATACGACTTTGGCTATGGCGGGTATTCAGTACCATGCGTCGGTAGTTGGTTTTGTTATGCATGATAGTCCCGCTGAAAAGGCCGGATTAATGGTCGGAGACAAAATCACAAAAATAGATGATGTGAATATTAGAAACTGGGAAGATCTGAATAAATTAGTGCAGAAAAGTATGGGAAAGCCTCTCAATTTTGAAGTGCTCCGTCCTGTTCGTGACGGCAGTGCGAAAGCGGTCACCATGAGCATCACACCCGACGAAACTGACGGAATTGATTTACTCGGGCGAAAGAAAAAAGTCGGACGCATTGGGATTGGAAGTGGAGTCGTTCCCGCCGTAGTTACGGTCATAGACCCCAACTCTCCGGCCGCAAAAATAGGTTTTTTAACGGGAGATAAAGTAAAGCGTATTTCGATTGCGGGTGTTGACCAGGATGTTATTGATTTTGATGGCTTTAAGAACTCATATGCTAGTTGGTTAAAAGCAGATGGCGACTCACCATTTGTCTTGTCCGTTGAGAGGTCTGAGGCAACGGCAGCAAAGAATCCTAAACTTGAGGTTTTCATTCTTGAAAATAAAGTGGCTCTTGACGCAATTGGTTTGGCGCCAAGCCAAACAACCGTAGCAGAGGCCAAGGAAAACCTTGCAGGCGTTTTTAAAAAAGGTGACGTTATATTATCAATGGATGGAAAGAAGGTTTCTACAGTCTTTGATATGTATGACATATTAGAGGACTATCAAAAACCCGAAATGAATGTGGTCCTATCGCGCGAAGGCCAAACTCGTAAGATGGATATTCAGCTACAAGAACAATTCGTACAGAAAGCTGAAGGTAGAGTCAGAATCTTTACTCTACCGGTCAGTTTTTTAGGTGCGCCAGTCACGCCTCCTATGCAAACTCAAACCTACAGCAATCCTTTTGCTGCTGCCCTATTTGGATTGGAAAGAACAGCTAAAGATACCGGTTATATTTCTTACACCCTTTTTAAATTGGTAACGGGAGATGTCCCTCTCAAATCTTTGGGTGGACCGATCCTTATTGCGAAAGTCGCGGGAGACTCGGCCAAAATGGGATGGCGAGCTTTTGTTTTTGCTATGGCGTTAATTAGCATTAATTTGGCGGTCATAAATTTATTTCCAATTCCTGCACTAGATGGTGGGCAGTTAGTATTAATCGGGTATGAATCATTGCGGGGGAAACCACTAAGCGAGCCGGCGATGGAGAATTTTCAGAAAGTTGGATTTGTGATGATTATGGCGCTTATCGTTTTAGCCTTTTCGAACGATTTAAGCAGGTTTTGGGCGGATATTCTACATAGTGTGGCAGAGAGTTTTTGATGAGTTTAGCAGTTTGTATCGATGCGACATTGCCTGGTCTAGCGGTTTCTTTAGTTGATCGTGAAACGACACTATGGCAATCCGTTCATTCTGAACAGAATAAAATCTCGCATTTGATGGCACAGAATATTGCGCTGGGACTTAAGAATGTTGGAAAACGAGTTGATGATATTGAGGCGGTTGTCGTTGCGGTTGGGCCGGGATCTTTTACGGGTATAAAAGTTTCGCTGGCTTTTGCCTACGGGCTCGTGGAGACAGGAATCACCCGGCGAATGTCATTTGGCGTATCGTCACTATCCTTACTTTGCGAAGAATACGCTAAGCGATCTCAGGCCCCCGTCGCTCTCATTCTACGCTCGACCCAATCGGCAGGTTATATTTGTTTTGCAGGTCCTACTCAAACAGCCACCAATTATGTCATACAGGTAGACCATAAACGCGGGCTTATTTATCGCGACCAAGACTGTCGAGCCCGAACGAAAGAAGAGGCTCTCAGAATACTTAATGATTTTAAGGTCATATCTTTGGGGGCTTGGCCCGAAGCCTTGCAGGTTATAGAAGTAGGTATAGAGGAAGTGAAGGTGGAAACAGCATTGCGTGATAGTTTGAACCTCATGCAAAATGTTTTTCGCAATGAATGGCCGCAAGGATTTTCAGCGGAGATTTCAGCTCCCATTTACCTACGCCCCTCATCTCCTGAAGAGAAGATATTGCTATCGAAGATTAGCGAATGAAGGATAATCTAATATGTTAAGAGTTGCGATCATTGGCGCTACCGGTGCTGTTGGCAGAGAAATGATAAAGGATTTAGAAGATTCTTCAGTTAAAAATGTTGAGGTGGGATTATTTGCAAGTGCGCGATCGGCAGGTCAGACGTTTCGTTGGCGAAACAAGGAAATCGAAGTCCAAGAATATACCGAATCAACTTTTAAGGATTATCACTACGCTTTAATGAGCGCTGGTTCCGCGTTTTCCAAACAGCACGCCATGAGTATCTCCGATAAAGGTACGTGGGTGATTGATAATAGTAGTGCCTGGCGCATGCATGATTCCGTACCTCTAGTGGTGCCGGAAGTGAATGGTCCAGTTTTGGACGGCTTAGGAAATCATGTGCCGACAAAAATCATTGCCAACCCGAATTGCTCAACGATTCAAATGGTTTTACCTTTGAAGGTGTTAGACGAATTAAGTCCAATCAAAATGGTGCAAGTGGCCACATACCAATCCGTCTCAGGGGCTGGTCAAGAGGCGATTGATGAGATGCGAGAACTAGCTCGACAAGAAATTGATGATTCGATATCCGAACCATTAAAGGGAAAGTTCAACTCGCGGGCCTTTAATTGTATTCCTGCCATCGACAAGTTGGCCGAGTCTCGTCATAGTTTTGAAGAAGAGAAAATGGTCCGTGAAACCCAAAAAATCTTGGGACGCTCTGATTTTCCTGTTTTAGCTACGACGGTTAGAGTTCCCGTTTTTCGTTGTCATGGTGAAGCCGTGAGCGTTCAACTTACGAACAAAGTCACACGTGACCAAGTTGTCAAGGCCATGCGCGATTGCGGCTTCCTAGAAGTAGACGACAATAATCAATATGAAACTCTCCCGACTCCGCGACGGGTTCAAGGGGAAAAAGGTGTGTGGGTTAGTAGGTTACGTTTGCCCCTCGGTTTAGAAGAATCGGATTGGGTGCAGTTTTGGGTTATTGCTGATAACCTTAAAAAAGGCGCTTCCACAAATGCTGTGCAAATTCTTGAGTATATGGAAGATGCGAAGAGCTAGAGTACAATAGGAGACTTTTTAATGTTTTTAAATCTCACGATCCTTTTGCTAAGCCTAACGGGATCGATCTTTGCGATGGCGCAAACTTCCGAGGGTGAAAAGAAATTCATAGAAGCAGTTGAAGACGAGCTAGATGCTAATAAAAATCCATCTTCTACGTCAAAAAATCAAAAAAAAGTGCTGATTCGCAAAAAAGCGGTCGAACCGGCGCAGGTTTCAGATTCAATGTCCGAATCAGAATCAGTTGAAATGGAAGAGGACACCCGTGGCCCTAAACGTCATCAGTTTCTGATCCCCGATCGACAGTACGGGCAATACAAACTTCGACTGGCAATGATGCGTCCAGAGTTTGATGGTGATGTTAATTTTTATGAAGACCTATACGGAAACGTGAAGTGGTATCCAAACATCATGGTGGACTGGATTCCTTGGGATGGTCCTGTAGGCTTGGGTGTTGGCTTCCGATTTGGATATTATTCCGACCGGGGACATGCCGTAAGATCCGCGCCGACGGCGGGGCAACCACTGGTCGTCGATAAGAATCAGGAAACTCGGCTTAGACTTTATCCAATGCAGATTGTTCTAGCGGGACAGTTCTCGCCTTTTTCACAAAAGTGGATTGGTGTCGATGGTTGGATTGGCTATGAGCATTTGTTCTATACTGAAACACGCCTAGGTTCAAAGACGTCCACAAGTTCAAACGATTTATATGTTAATGAAGGTAGTAATCAAAACCTCGTTTACGGTGGTGCCGTGAATATCCTTTTGAACCCTCTTGATGAACACAGTATTGCCGTTATGAATCGGGGATTGGGCGTGGGTTATGTTTATTTAACTTATATATTTGAAGTTGCTAAGGCTTTGAAAGATGATTCTAAGAATGTCGACCTTAGCCGAACCAGCCAAGGAATTGCTCTTTCGTTCGAGTCATCACTGTAGTGCGATACTGTTTACATTTGGAATATTTGGGTAGCGACTTTGAAGGTTGGCAATCGCAACCTAGCGGACGCACCATTCAAGATAATTTAAACAAGCAGCTTTCCATATATCTACATGAAGCAATTCGAACCGTTGCTGCATCTCGCACAGATAGTGGAGTGCACGCCCTCGACCAGATTTGTATTTTCGAGTACGGAAAAGTCATTGAACCCGCGCGATTTATGCGGGCGATGCGAGCGATGTTGCCCACCAGCATTTCAATTAAGAAAATCGAAGTTGTTAGTGACGAGTTCCATCCCATTGGCGCCTCTGTCGGCAAAGCATATCGATATTACATATGGAATAACCCAGACTGGATGAGCCCATTTATTAAAGATCGAGTTTGGCATGTGTATCCCAAATTGGATTTGGAAAAAATGCGGGAAGCTGGCTTACATTTAATTGGACAACATGACTTCACATCTTTTGCGGCAGTTGACGGCAGTGCCAAGTCGAAAATTCGCGAAATCAGCATGATTGATATTTCGCAGCGTGAGGATATCATCGAATTTTTATTTGTTGGCGGTGGATTTTTAAAGCAAATGGTGCGGAATATCGTGGGGACACTCGCTCAAGTTGGCGAAGGAAAAATATCTCCTGAAGCGCTGCCCGCAATATTGGCAGCGAAGGATCGGCGAATAGCTGGCCCAACGGCCCCAGCTCAAGGGTTGATTCTGGCCAAGGTATTTTTTGAGCGCCCCTTGGACGTCGCAGCTTTGCAGAAGTCAAAAGAACGCATGCCTACCATAAACATCCTGTAAAGACCTTATTCACCTAATCTGATATCATGGCGATCTATGATAAAGGTGAAGAAATTGCTTGAACGCCAGCCTAAAATTGTCAAAATTTGCCTTCTCATTGTCTTTATTTTAATCGGTACTAGTTGCCGAACCATCAAGAGCCGTGATCCGCATTTACCACCAGAAGATCAAGCCACCGCTAAGTTAACGTCTCGCGATAATTGGAATTCCAACAGCCGCAATGCGCAAGCCTCCTTCTATTATATGGTGGGTGAAGACAAGCTGTTACGAGGACAGTACGCTGAGGCAAGGAATCTCTTTCAATCATCTTATGAAGTCACCCCCAATTCATTTTTAGCTGCGAAATTATTGGAAGTAGAAATTCTTCGAGGTTCCGCTCCAAAATCTCTTACTGATGCGAAGCGGTTTGCCCTTCTCTATCCAACTTCAGCACGTATACGGAGCTTGTATGGCAATATGCTTCTACAGGCAGGCCAGCTTCAAGATGGTGTCGTCGAGTTGGAAAAGGCGATCAAGTTAGGCGCTCAGGAAGATTCGACCTATATGCAAATGATTCGGGTCAAGCTTACTCAGAAAAATCAAAAGGCAGCTTTTGAAATCATAAAAAACTGGGTCAAAAATATCCCGCACTCAGCGGATGCTCATTTTGAGATGTCAAAAGTGTTTCTGGCCACCAGAAATAACAAAGATGCGATGAGCCATGCCATGCTCGCCATGCAGCTGAATCCCAACCGACCGGAAATTATACTACTCGCTGCTCTGACTTTAGAAATGAATGGGAATTCAAAACGTGCAGTTGAGCTATACGAAAAGCTATATCGGTCCAATTCAGACAATGAGCAGCTTCTCGTGCACATGGCCGGTTTGTACAAGCAGCTTGGTGAACCAAAAGATGCGTTGGAACTGTTGGACGAACTCCTTCGTAAGGCCAAAGGACAGAGCAAGATTGACATCAGCGTCCAACGAGCGATTGTACTCTGGGAGATGGGCCGTTTCGAGGAAGCTTCGAAGATATTTATTGCTCTGCATGAGCAAAATAAAAATTCCAAAAGACTACAGTATTTGGCTGGGTTAGGTTATGAGAAAAATGGACAACCTCAAAAAGCTTTTGTAATTTATGAGGACCTCGAAAAGACAAAAGAGTTTTTTAAGCCAGCCAGAGTTCGGCGCGCTGTCATATTGAACAATGCTAAAAAAACTCAGGAAGCAATCGAGCTGATTGAAGATTTACAGGCATTGAATCAAAATAGTGATCCAGAACTCTTCATTTTTTTGGCGGAGTTTCAAAGTGATGCGGGGCGCCACAAGGAATCGATTGCTTCAATGCAATCCGCAATCAAAATTCAACCTGAGTCGGCGGCATACCATTTTTTCTTGGGTGTATATCAAGAAAAAGCTGGTGATAAGGCCGCTTGTATCGAGACAATGCGAAAAGTTATTAAATTAGATCAACGCTATAGCGCGGCATACAATTATATCGGCTACATCTATGCTGAGTCAGGTGAAAAGCTCCTTGAAGCTAAGGCTTTGGTCGAGCGCGCTCTATCCATAAAGCCCAACGATGGCTTATATTTGGATTCACTTGGCTGGATCTATTTCAAATTAAAGGACTATGAGAAGGCGCAGATATATCTCACTCAGGCGCAAAAGCTTCAGCCAGATGAGGGGATTATATTGGCGCATTTGGCAGATGTGTATTTGGCTTTGGGTCAAAAAGCAAAGGCGGCCGATCTATTTAGAAAGGCTTTGACACTTCACTTGGAAAAGTCCGACAAAGAAAAAGTTTTGCAAAAATATCGGAGCATCGGGGGTCAGGTTTAAATGCTAAGGCTCAGCTATATACTACTGCTTGGGTTTTCCGCCTGTCAAACGGCGCAGAAACCTCCAGTGGTTGTCGTGCTGCCAGCATATCTTCACTCCCATTTTGATGAATGTTTATCTGCCGAAGGCACCTTGGAAATTGAGGGAAGTCGGAAGTCTGACTTCAGTTTTGCTGGAGAAGTGGATTGGCAAGTGGATAAAAGACATGATTTTGCATTCGAAGTTGTTAATTCGGTAGGGCAAGGATTGTGGAAAATAGAACGCGAAGGAGAATTGATAGATGTCACTGGCTTGTACGCAAGTGAAGTGCCCAAGTTGACTGTTGAAAAAGAGACGCAAAAGTTACTCATGAAAGGGTATTTTACAGGGTTCTTGGTTCAAGAATTCCCTTGTTTGTTTAAGTTTAAACTTCCCTCGGCATGGCAAGATCAGATTATTCAATCTGATGTCGTAGGTAAAGTTACAAAACTCAAGTTGCAAGATCCTTTCCGTGATATCTCGGTTCAAATTGACCAATCGAAAGGTGCTGACTTAAGCAAAGTTTGCATTAACCTATCATGGCGTCAGTTTCTGGGCCTTTCTCGTCAGGATTTGATGTGGTGCAATGAAAAGTTGACTTCGCGCCAAGTCACTCATAGATCAACTTTGCATTTTAACAAAGATTTGGTTGTGAAGTGGTCGTTGATTAACGAGGGGAAATAAGTGGAACTATTGGATTTCTTCAGGGAAAGAAATTATCTGTCAGAAGTAACCTATGGTCACGTCGTGGAATATATTGGACAATGGAAATGTTCCTCCTACGATGCGCTGTTAGATACGAATTTATTTACGCAAAGTGATATTGCAGATTATTTGGCGGCTGGTTTGAAGATTACCCGAATCGAAAAACTTTCCACGATGGAAATTTCGCAAAGCGCCTTGGCCCAACTGCCTTATAGCATCGCATATGAATTGACTTGTGTTCCGATTAAGACTTCTGCAGATAAGAGTTCCATGGAAGTCGTTTTTTTGAATCCATTGAATAGTGACGATATCAACAAAGTCAGCCGATTTACAAAACTGAAAATTGAACCCCTCGTAGCCGAGCGATACGAAATACTGAAAACCATGCGCAGGCATTATCCGACTACGGATCAATTGAGCATCTATGACGAAAGCTAGTCTACTCAATGTTAAAAATCTTAACGTCAGCTTTATGCGGGATAAAGCTGAAGTTTGTGCGGTAGACGGAATTGCAATAAATATTGCTTCTGGTCAGATAGTCGGCTTGGTCGGCGAATCTGGTTGCGGAAAAAGCCTTACCGGGCAGGCCATCATGGGTCTGCTGCGTCATAAACGAGCGGTTCGTGTTAGTGGAGAAGTAGATTTTCAAAATAAGAATCTTCTCGGGATGTCTGAAAAGCAGTTGAGATCCATTCGCGGTAATGAAGTAGCCATGATATTTCAAGAACCTTTAACGAGTCTCAATCCTGTATTTACTATCGGGAATCAGTTGGTTGAGGCTTACCGTCTCCACCAAAGGATTCCTTTTGAACAAGCGTATACGGCCTCAGTTGAGATTTTGAAAAGTGTGAATATTCCTGATCCTGTCCGATGTATGGGAGAGTACCCTCATCAGTTGTCCGGTGGGATGCGACAACGTGTCATGATCGCAATGGCTTTGACCTGTGATCCAAAGGTCTTAATTGCCGATGAACCCACAACAGCACTTGATGTCACGATACAGGCCCAGATTTTACGTTTGCTTCTTCGTTTGAGAGAAGAAAGAGATATGGGGATACTTTTGATAACCCACGACTTAGGAGTGGTAGCTCAGGTCTGTGACGTTGTGAATGTCATGTACGGTGGACATATCGTTGAAAAAGGTACCGTTGAAGACGTGTTGTTTTCCCCGCGCCACCCTTACACGAAGGGGTTGATCCGGTCGATGCCAAAAATTGGAAATCGCCGTGACAAACTTCAACCACTCAAAGGCCATGTACCGGCACTCGGACAATTTCCCAAGGGTTGTCGATTTCGCAATCGTTGCGAGTTTGCTTTTGAAAAATGCAGTCAAACTCCAAAATTAGGAGCCGAGGCACATCCAGCCGCTTGTTGGTTAATAGATAAGGGGCTAGGGGCATGAAGGTGAGTGTCGAAAATCTAGTTAAGACTTATTCTATAAAAGAGGGTTTTTTTGGTCGAGATACTAAAACCGTTAAAGCTGTTAATGGTGTCAGTTTTGATTTGCGGCCTGGCGAAGTTCTCGGTGTAGTGGGAGAATCTGGATGCGGTAAGTCAACTTTGGCTCGCACTATGTTAGGTTTGATTCCTGCAGATTCAGGCGAAGTAAATTACGACGGCAAGAACATGGTCACTCTTTCCCAGGCCGAAAAAAAGGCGCTGCGAAAAAACGTGCAAGTTATTTTTCAGGACCCTTTTTCTTCTCTTAACCCCCGCTTGCGGGTATTCGATATCATCGCAGAGCCGCTAGTTATTCACGGTGCGTACAAGGATAGGGAAGATCTTGAGCGGCAAGTCCACTCCATGATGGAGAGTGTTGGTTTGTCACCAGAACAAAGTCAAAGGTATCCACATGAGTTTTCAGGTGGCCAGCGGCAGCGCATCGGTATTGCAAGGGCGCTGTCACTACGGCCCAGTTTCGTCGTTGCCGATGAACCAGTGAGTGCTTTGGACGTTTCCGTTCAGTCTCAAATACTAAACCTTCTTAAAGATCTTCAGAAAGATTTGGGTCTAACGATGGTCTTTATCGCCCACGATTTGGCGGTCGTAGAGTATATCAGTGACAGCGTCGCCGTCATGTATTTAGGTATGATTGTCGAAAAGGCTGATGTGGAAAGCTTTTTTGGTAGGCCGCGCCATCCTTACAGCAAACTATTGCTTGAAGCGATTCCCCGAATGGATAGGGAGCGAAAAAATTTTGCCGCCATTGAAGGAGAGATACCGAACCCAATTAACATTCCATCAGGCTGTCCTTTTCATACGCGCTGCCCCATCGCTACTGAAGTTTGTTCATCCACAAAACCAGACTGGCGCAATATCGGCGCGAAAGAGAATCCCCATTGGGTAGCGTGCCATCATGCCTAAGTTGTCGGGAAAGAAATCTATTGTCTTAACGGGTGGGGGAAGTGCGGGCCATGTGATGCCAAACGTCGCGCTACTCGATCGTCTACACCAGAATGATTGGACGGTGTCCTATATTGGATCTAATGCCGTTGAGAAAAAAATCATCGGACAAATTGGCCTGCCGTTTTATGAAATAAAAACTGGGAAATTGCGGCGCTATTTTTCTTGGCAAAATTTCACGGACCCCTTTCGAATCATATGGGGTTTTTTCCAAGCATTTGGTTTTCTCCTTCGATTGCGTCCACGGATTGTGTTTTCTAAAGGGGGTTACGTAAGTGTTCCTGTGGCCTTAGCGGCTTGGTGCTTGCGTATTCCGGTTATTTCGCACGAATCCGATTTAACGCCTGGCCTTGCCAACAAAATCAACGCTAAATTCTCCAAAAAAATCTTATATGCATTCCCTGAAACGCAAAAGTTTTTGCCTGCGAATGCAGTTTATGTCGGCACACCCATTCGAAGCGACATCTTCAATGGAGACCGAGAGGCAGGCCGAAAATTTGTTAATTTTGAAAGTGACCAAGGTTTAGTAATTTTGGTTGTGGGCGGCAGCCTTGGTGCTGTTCGCTTGAACAATGTTATTTTAGGATCTTTGGATGAGATTTTAAAAAAATACCGAGTGATTCATATAACTGGTCCAGGGAAGGCGGCAGATTACGAACATCCCAATTATCGGTCCTATGCCTTTTTAGACAAAGAATTTCCCAATGTCATGGCATTTGCTGATATCGTTATAAGTCGTGCAGGTGCCAATGCTATTTTTGAGTTTTTAGCGGCCCGCAAACCTATGCTACTGATACCCTTAGAAATTGGTTCTCGGGGAGACCAGGTGCACAATGCCTCTTCTTTTGTTAAAAAAGGTTGGGCATATGCAATATCAGAACGTGACCTCACTTCCGAGAAACTTTTGGTTGCTTTGGATAAAACAATTGAAAACATTGGTGATACAAAAAAGAATCAAGAAGCCTACGGTGTTAATACTGTTTCGCAAAAAATTGTTAGTTTGTTTGAATCACAGATCCATTGATTCTCGTCGTGCCACATGCGTTTAGCGTTTATTGATCATTACGACAGTTTTAGCAAAAATATTGTTAGTTGGTTAGAGTCAGCAGACTTCGAAGTGGATCATGTTTTCTTTGATTCAATACCTTCTCATTATCTAGAAAAATGCTCGACTCCGCTGGTCATTTCGCCAGGTCCCGGTACTTCTTCCGACTATTTACAGTCTCTTGGTCTCATTGAAAAGAGCCTCGGCAAAGTTCCCATATTGGGTATTTGCCTAGGTCACCAGATATTGGGTCAGTTGGCGGGTTTTGAGATTAGGCGATCTCATATGGTCTGGCATGGGCATGCCCGTGAAGTGTCAATTTCTAATTCCTCCGGACTATTTCAAACAATGCCGGATAGATTGAAGGTTTCATCTTACAACTCTCTTTGCCTTGACCATAACTCGCACTTGACACCGCTCGGTTGGTCGGTAACGGCAAGAAACTTAGCCGGCGAGATTGAAGCCATCGAGAATTGGCAGGTTTCAGAATGTCCCGCGATGGGCATTCAGTTTCATCCAGAGTCTTTTTTGTCGCAGGATCTATCTGAGCTTCTTAGCAATTGGAAGAGAATTATAACGAAATTCAAAGCTGCGCAGTCGCGCCCTTATTAAGGCCTTCCCGGCAAGTCACGCGAATTGATTTTTTCGCTTCTCCCAATTTATCCACATGAGAAGCCAAAAAATGCGTAAGGCATTCGATGCTTGTTTCTTCAGGCAGCAATAAGACTTTGTCTGCCGGCAAACAGACTTCGTAGTTACCCTTAGAGCCTTCGTAGTAAATCTTGGCAATTTCGCCAATGGGGCCACGTTGACCAACTTCCCAGGCTTTAGTGTGTTGAAGTTGAAATCGGTTCGTTAAATGAATATTTTTACTAAACACCTGAGAAATAATATTTTGCTCAATATCTTTTCTGCGAACATCATCCACTATGATTTCCAGTTGCGACGAATGGCCGTGCAGTGGCCGTTGGCAGTAACCCTGATGCCCTACAATCCCGTGGGTATACTGAAACAAACTTGCATCCGGAATGATAAGTTCTCTAAGTGTCGCCGTAACTCTTATATCGGGCTCACGCAGAGCTTGACTGATAATACTTTCGATTTCCCGTTCGATCGTCACCTTGGATATATCGGAAGTCGCAAACTGGTAAACACAGCGTTCCGGACATTGGTAAGACCACTTCTCGTTTAGTTGCCAATGCTCACTTGCACCGCGCATTTTCTTTTGAACGTCGGCACTCACGAGAAGGCAATGGTCCAGGGACTTCTTAAGTGCTTCCCGGGTCAAACTTTTTACGATGGAAAAATCATAAATAAACCCATTCTCACCTAGCTCACCTTGCAAGGTCAGATCTAGAGCCCACGAAACTCCCATCACCCCAAATTCCGGGAAGAAAATGGCGCAGTCCAAGTGGTCAACGTTCTCCACGAAGAGTTCGCTCTTGAGTTGCTTATTTGTTGGGCTAGATAGCTGCATCGACTGGCACTTTGCCCTGCTGCTTTGCAGAACACAAGGTTTTTTGGGTGGGCTTCGTTATCCCGCTGAATAAAGGCGTTTTCTTTGCTATTTAACCTGGCGGTACTTACGCATAGTGACTAAGCTTACGCTTCCTAGCTATACTGAACGTTTCATTCGGAGTTTTCGACATAATGGCTGAAAGACCTGTCAGAGTGCGCATTGCCCCTTCGCCTACTGGCGATCCCCATGTCGGCACGGCTTATGTGGCCCTTTTTAATTATGCGTTTGCAAAACGGCACAACGGTAAATTTCTTTTGCGAATTGAGGACACCGACCAAGCTCGCGCCAAAAGTAGTAGTGAAGGCCAAATTCAAAAAACTCTCCATTGGTTGGGACTAAATTGGGACGAAGGTCCAGACTGTGGCGGCGATCATGGTCCTTATCGTCAGTCGGAAAGGCTACCTATTTATCTGAAGCATGCCGAAATGCTTATTAACTCGGGCCATGCCTACCGATGCTTTTGTACCCAAGAGCGACTTGGTGATTTGCGCATTCAGCAACGCCAACAAGGTCTACCCCCAGGCTACGACCGATTTTGCCGAAGCCTGTCCGAAGATGAAAGAAAGCAGAAGCAAAAAGAAGGTGTCCCTTTCGTGGTTCGGTTAGCGGTGCCCACGGATGGAGTCACGTCGTTTCACGACGAGCTACGAGGCAAAGTTGAGTTTGAGAACCACCGTATTGACGATCAGGTTTTATTGAAATCGGATGGTTTTCCCACCTACCATTTGGCAAACGTCGTTGACGATTACCTTATGAAAATATCACACGTCATCCGTGCGGAAGAATGGGTATCTTCGACGCCAAAGCACGTCTTGCTTTATAAATTTTTCGGATGGGAAGAACCGAAGTGGGTGCATTTGCCACTCCTTCGCAATGCGGACCGCTCAAAAATATCGAAGCGTAAAAATCCAGTTTCCCTCGAATACTACAGACGAGCTGGAATTTTGCCCGAAGCCATGACAAACTTTTTGGCTTTGATGGGTTGGAGTTTCGGAAACGATGTTGAGATTTTTAGCCTCAAACAAATGTGTGAGAAAATTGATTTCAAAGATATTTCTCTTGGGGGGCCGGTCTTTGATCTTGTCAAACTCACTTGGTTGAACCAACAATATTTACAGAAGCTAAGCGAAGACGAGTTCGTCCGGCATGTGCGGGAAGAAGTTTTTAGTGAAGCTTATATTCGCGCGATCAAACCACTCGCAATTGAAAGAATTGCTAAGTTTGACCAGTTTGTAGATCAAAACGCTTTTTTCTTTAACGGCGAACTGAACTATAAAGGTGTCGAGTTATCGTCTCCTGATCCTACAAAGGGCAAGAGTAAGGCTGAAGTCAAAGAAATGTTTAAAGAACTCGTCGAGATCTTGGATGAGTGTTACGTCTGGCAGTTGGAAGACCTTAAGAATATCATGGAAACGCATCGCGCCAAAATCGGCTGGAAGCCAAAAGATTATTTTATGCCCGTTCGCCTTGCTGTTACGGGCCGAAAGGATTCGCCGCCTCTTACCGAAACAATGGTTGTTTTGGGTCGAGAGATGGTTCGCTTTAGACTTCGCGATTGTATGAAATCAGAAGCGGTAAATTAATTAGTGGCCAGGCACTTTGTTGCTAAGTCTGC
Organism: Oligoflexales bacterium; assembly: GCA_041740975.1. GTDB lineage: Bacteria > Bdellovibrionota_B > Oligoflexia > Oligoflexales > JALZUQ01 > JBGSKV01. The sequence continues at coordinate 29,292 of JBGSKV010000076.1, forward strand.
TGACGTGAGGTTCTGTTTTTGAATGATAAATTCGCCAGCGGTGGAATCATATAAATATTTATAACTTCCGTGACAATGAAACGAAGTTATCGTCAAGTCCGGGCCAGTTTTACTAATCAAGAGGTACATTCCGCGTGGATCGGCATGCAATTTTGGGAGGTGCATGATGAAATTCATCGAGTCCGTGGCAACTGTGCTGTTTACAAGTTCAAAAGAAATATTTGCAGTATCAGCATCGATATCCAGGGCGCGGACGAGTTTGACGATGTGTCGAATGTAGCCTTCGGCCTCAGAGTCATATGCGCTATTTTTGAAGCCTTCATAGTGCACTAAACTGATCGTAATCAACGTCGTCATGATGCTAAAGACGATCATCAGCTCGATGAGACTAAAGCCTTGCTGAAGTTTGGATTTCGGGACTACTTTCAAAGCTAACCTTCCTATAATGGATGCCTACTAAAAGGTTCGGGCGTGGTTCAGAAAAGTTAAGTCTATGATAAGGGAGTATGGGGGTAGTAGGGCCTAATACATTGATATATATTGAGAATATCAATTTAGCGGTTTCTAATTTGATGGCAAATTTCTTTAGGGCTCGCTTAGAATATGGGATCATTTGAGCGGTGGTGAGGAATAATCCTTGAACAGTTCTAAAACTCTAACAAATCGATGATTTGTTGCCGTGTAAAATGTTTAAATACCTCTTCGTCTTTATTCATAAATTTATCAAAAAGATCCTTCTTCTGATTGATGAGCGCATCGATCTTTTCTTCCAAAGTTCCTTTGGTAATGAGTTTAAAAACCTGCACATTGCTATGCTGCCCAATACGATGCACCCGATCGGTAGCTTGAGCCTCTTTACTCGCATTCCACCATCTATCGTAATGGATGACCACTGATGCAGCTGTTAAATCGATACCGATCCCACCAGCCAAAAGTGACCCTATGTAAACTTTGCAGTTCGGATTCGTTTGGAATTCTTTCACGACTTTACCGCGGTTCCGGGTCTGGCCGGTTAACGTGACATTGGCGATGCCGAGGCTATCCAAATATTTTTTAATAATATCGATCATCTTCAAGTACTGGCTATAGATGACGACTTTATGGTTCGAGCCCATGGCCTGGCTGAGAATTTCTTTAAGGAGTTCAAACTTTCCGCTTTCGTACTTTTCATAGTCTGCATTTTCGATCACCAAGGCGGGGTGATCGCAAATCTGCTTAAGCAAATTCAAAGTCGCAAAGACATGCAAATAAGGCACCGATGAATCTTCATTTTCGAGCTGATCGATAAGCGGCTTGCCTTTTAAGGCCAAAATGTTCTGATAAAGTTTAACTTGATCTTCGCTTAGCGAGCAAGAACGCTTGTCTTCAATTTTTGGAGGTAAGTCTTTAAGAACGTTGTCTTTGACTCGACGCAGTTTAAACGGATGAATCAACTTCAAAAGAGCGTGTTCGCGTTCAGGATCTTGATGCAATACTATCGGGGCAATAAATTCACGTTTAAAGTATTCGTCCGAGCCCAAATAACCCGGGACTAAAAAGTCAAAAATGTTTTTAAGTTCACCGAGGTTGTTTTCCATGGGCGTACCAGTCAAACAAATACGAATGCGAGCGTTCAATTTGCAAACCGCTTTGTACGTAGCGGTATCACTATTCTTGACGTAATGTGCTTCGTCTAAGACAACTGCGTCCCACTTGATTTCTGTAAGCTGCTTGTTGTCGCGAAGTACAACCCCGTAACTCGTGACCAGAGTGTGGTGACTGCGTTTAAAGTCAGAAAATGAACTGAGGCGGCGACTGCCGTGGTAAAGCAAAGGCTTTAAACTCGGTGAAAACTCCACAATTTTGTCGTACCAGTGATCCAATACGGTTGTGGGAGCTATAACTAAAAATTTACAGTCTGGTTTTACTATGGCAGAAAGTAGCGCCATGGCTTGATGTGTCTTGCCTAGGCCCATTTCATCAGCAATGAGTCCATGTAGATTATTTTGGTACAGCCACCAAAGCCATTCGTAGCCCGTTACCTGATAATCACGAAGGTCGAGATTCGTATGACTAAGAGAAGGCGGTGGTCCGGCTGGTTTGAACTCAGTCTTCTCGCGAATTTGATCCAAAAGTTTTCGGCTTCCCACGAACTGGTCGAATCCACCGCTAGCTGCCTTCAAGCGCATCAGTCCAAGAGCGTCCACTTTTATGAACTTCTCAGTTTCGTCGATTTGCCAGTCGAATTCTTGAAGAAAGGTAGGGACTTTGATCCAAGTTTTGCCCTTCTTGAAGTATCGACGCTTCCTTTTGGAGAGATGTTGCATCAATTCGGCCATCGAGAATTCGGTATCACCCACCTGATAGCGCGGATCTAAAATAAACCAACCGTCGGTTTCGTTGCTGATGCGAATTTCGGAGAGTTGCGGAGCTGCCTGAATATCGATGGGACCTATGTCGTTATCGACCCAAACATTACCCACTTGGGCATAAGTGTGCACTTCAGTTTCCAAAAACATCGCTGCCTGATCTTCTTTGTAAGTCTTCGTATGTGGCAGTTCGAACCACTCGGGTGCAACCTTGCTGCGATCTATCGGATAGTAGCCTCGACCGGGAAAGAAAAAGAATTGCTTCCCTATGTATTTTTGCGCGACCTTTGAAAAAATAAACTCGCGTTTTATCATGAAGGGTTCAGTATTTTTTTGCAGCTTATAGCACTCAGCGGCTAGGGATTTAAATTTATTCTTATCCGCGCGTTTTATGTAGGGGATAACAATGCAACGTTCCGCCGTGATTTTTTCTTGTCCGTCACTTTGAATAAAGGTTCCGAGTTCACAGGAATCTTCAAAACACTCCAAAATTTTCAGCTCAGCGGACGCGCTTTCGACATTGCCAGCGCCTTGAATAAACTTCGCGGCAGCATCAATATCCAGATCGTAATGGGTCAGTTGTCCTTCTTTAATTTCAATACGAACTCTGATCGCTGGGCCGTTATCAATAAGCTCAACACTATGAATATTACCCTGCAAATGACCTATGATTTTTGATCGAGAACCTGCAGAACTGCTCGCGGAAATTTTGGCTTGAAGTGCACGTCCAACTTTAGTTCGCTTCGCCGGGCTAGGCGGTTTTAGCGGCATTTTTTGATCTAAATTTTTGAAAAGTTCGGGATGTTCGCGATCAATATGCACCATCATGGC
>JBGSKV010000077.1:0-2980 GCA_041740975.1 Oligoflexales bacterium
CGTTGGCGGTGCATGTCGCATTTGATGGGCCAGGGGCCAACGAACTATTCACATCATTTAAGTCTCGCGTTCTAAATGCGGGCATTAAGCTTCCATATCTAATAGATTGGGTAGGCGATCTGGAGGGTAAAGATTTTTACATGTATGTCGGGACTGTATTTAAGATCGCAGACCGCTCAAGCTGGCCTCAACAGCATCTTTGGCTAAAAGAGGGTAAGCGCGCCATTCGCACCGTTATTGACGCGTTCAAAATACTCCCACCCAAAAGCGGCGGCCCAAGTCAGCTAAACCAATGATCTGTAACATCGGAAATATTTGCCGAGTCGGCGTTCAAAAATCAGTAGATTAATGAAGATTTTTCTTTGCAAAATTGTATGGCAGGAGCGCTTCGATTTCTGAAGCGGTAGTAGCCTTCGGCAGATTTTCAATAACGGATTGCAAATAAGAAAATGGCTCAAGGTGGTTTGCCTTGGCGGTTTCCAAAATACTGTAAAACATCGCACTTGCATGCGCACCGGCCTGGGTGTCACTAAACATCCAGTTTTTTCGCCCGAGCGTAAATGGTCGGATTCGTCCTTCGACAAAATTCGTATCGAGTGGAATACGGCTGTCACTTAAAACATGCTGGAGTTTGGGCCACTGTTCCGAAATATAGCTGAGGGCTTCTCCGGTTTTCAAAGTCGCCGGTACCTTATTGATGGAATCGTCAATCCAATCCTTAAAACTGGTAAAGAGCGGCGTCATCTTCTCCCGCCGGTACGCCAAGTGATCCGCAGGACCTAATAGTTTGGCTTCTGCCTCGACTTTGTAGATTTCTTTTATCCAGTTGAGACCTTGTTCAGCTAAGGTATTTTTCACTTTTCCGGCAGCTTTAAAGGCTTCCCAAAGTTTACGCCGGCAATGCGCCATACATCCCGCGTGAATAATTTCAGCGTTTACTGCAAAAGAATCATAGGCCCGGTAACCGTCCGTCTGCAATATCCCGCGATAGCCGGACAATAGCTCCCCGATGACCCGGCTGCTTCTGGATGGAAAATAATCAAATAAAATTATTGGCGGACCGGTTGTCCGGTCCCGTGCTCGTACCCACATATATGATTTCGTCGAAGCCTCCCGGTTTGGCTCTTTTAGCACCAGGACAGGCGTTTCATCCATCTGCAGGATTCCACCTGATAAGAGGTCTTCCTGCATCATATTGTAAAGAGGTGTCAGCACTTCACTTGTCTTAATAATCCACCGGGCCATAGTGAGTCGCGGAAGATTGACCGAAATTCGCTCAAACCTCTTTTCCAAACGGTACAAAGGCAAGTGGTCGACATATTTCGAAACTGCAATAAAGGCTAGAAGACTGGCCGACGCCATTGATCCGGGAATCGCCCGTAAAGGTGCCGGACACTGCTTGATGTTGCCTTCACAGCAGGGGCATTTATACTTTGGCCGGACATGCTGAATTACTGTGATCTGTTCAGGGATGATTTCCAGCTGCTCGGAAACATCTTCACCGATTTTAATCAGAGGACTACTGTGAAGCTGGCAAAATTTTTCATCTTCACTTAGATCATGCTCGATGCGCGATCTCGGCAAAAATTCAGGCAGTGGCTTCCGGTGTCCTCTTTTCTTTTTATAGGGGCCGACCACGGTTTCGTCCGGCTCATGTTCTGAGCTCGCCAGCGCGGCGTCGGATTCTACTTCATTGAATAAGGTCGGTTGGTTTGGGTTTTCATAGACTTCTGATTTGCGGCCGAAGCGGGCCAGAAGCTGCAGGCGAAGTTCTTCTTCCAGGCGTTCTATTTTCAAATCTTTTTTTGCAAGAAGCTGGTCACGGCCTTTAAGACTAGCAGCAAGGGCTATATTTTCAGATTTAAGAATTTCGATTTCGGTCTGCATTGCAGAAGGATATCAAAAAACTTTTTCATAATCGAGTTTTTTGTGACTCGTAATATTCATTCCCTGAAGTAGTAGTGCTAAGAGGTTTGAAGCGATGGCGACGGAATTTCCAGCAAACAAACTTTTCGGCCATTGGTACTTTTGCTTTTCGAGAGCTTTAGTCCAGACCGCAAATCCGCTGTCGTCCCAGTAGATAAATCGGATGATATTGCGTCGGCGGTTTGTGAAGACAAACAAATCCCGGCCAAACGAATTCTTGCCCATTTCCGTCGTTACGATTGCGCAAAGACCGTTTCGGTATTTGCGCATATCGACGGGGAAGCGGTATAGAAAGATTTCAGAAAACTGGTCAATTGATTTCACGGAGGGATCTCAAAACATCCTGAAGTGACTTGGACGGAAACTCGATGCTGATACCATTGGTCAGGCGCATGGTTAAATGTACGACAGGCGGATCCGGAGTCAGCTTGATAAAGCCATCGCTTCGATTCTGCCTTCCAACTTTCTTTTTAAGGTAGGACGCAAAGTAGCTCATGTGCTGCAGCTCTAAACCATGCCGGTCGCAGTATTCCTTCCGAGAGAGGCCGGATTTTTTGAAGATCTCGATGTGTCCGAGCCAAAATTGCTGTTTTTCTGTTAACGATGATGATTTTGTTTGCATTGAAAATACCTCCAGGTTGTTGGCGGCATTCTATAGAGAAATTGGCGGGTCACAATATGGTTAGAATGGTGCGTTTACAAAGCAGACATTGGTTAGCTCTATAACTGTTGCAAGCCTCGGGTACCTTTTAGTTTTCGATATAAAACTAAGAGGCAGAATAGCTGCTACATATCTGCTGTTAGATAAGCAGGCCTCTAAACAGAAAATATATAAATCACCCTTAACACCCAACGGCAATCTCACACCCAGAGATGCGGCAGATGCTGTCGACAAATACGGTGGGTTTGTGATGCACAAATCTGCCCTCGGGAACCTCTTTAAGCTGTCTCGCATGGTTACCCCCTCCCCCGCCGGAGCGATGTCGTATAGACGAAATTGAAGCTTAGGGAGCATCTGTGCGATAACCCCATCGCCTGCAAAAGGATCGACAGC
>JBGSKV010000078.1:0-38289 GCA_041740975.1 Oligoflexales bacterium
AGTGTAAGCATGTCCGCGTAGCTAATGAGCCATCGTTCGCGACCGACAATACCTCCCACAAAATCCTCTGGATTCAGCCTTGTTGAACTGATGGTTGTTATATCTATCATGAGCCTGCTCAGCGCTTTAGCGTTACCCAAAGTTGCAAACCTAAAAATCAGGGCGGCGCAAGCAGAGAAGCAAGTCAATCTTAACTTTCTTTATACCGCATTGAAATCGCATCGGGCTGAGAATGAGAACCTTGTGGTGGGTTATTCTATTCAGCATGGCACTTACAAATTGGGTGGTGATGCGAATTTCTGCGGGACTAACTCTATTGGATTTTTTATAACCGAATGTGAAAAATTACGCTATTTTTATAATGGATATGCATACTCCGGAAGCGACGAAGTTGCGGCGTCAGCGAGCAGCGTTTATTTGGTTATAGGTGGCTCAGTTGTCGTTCGATACGGCAATAAACAAGGTCCACCGACAAGTATCTGCACAAAGAGAATTATTTATGAAGTTCGGTATAACGACATATGGACCATGGACAATAATCGACACTTGACTGCGACACACAATGCCTTATCCGACTGTTGGATCTAACCAGAAATCTTCGTTTAAAGTTAAACCATATATTCCGGAAGTCCTTTGTGGAGGCTGCGGAATCAAATTAAATTAGTTAAGCATTGAGTCACTCACATCTCATCAAATCAAATTGCACATTTCTTCCATAAGCTGAACGCCCAGTCATTGATAGTACAAATAGACTTTATATTTTTTGTATTATAAATGTTTGGCGTTTGGTTCTCTCAAGGTCTTGAAATAGGAGGTGGATATGAAATTTATGGAAAAATTTTTGGTTTTATTTCTGAGTATCGGTATTTCGGCGCAGGCGTTTTCTGCCGATATCAAAAAAGTGCAGAGTTCGCGATGGAAGACAACCTACGCTGACAAAGATGGGACATTTTCTGTCGATAATATCCTGACGCTCAAAGGCAAGTCTGGATCTTACGTAACGACTCAAGGTCGAAAAGGCAAATTAACCGGAATCAAATATAACTATATTACGGCCGCACCAGAACGTAAAATTGGTGTCTACGGAACCTGGACCTTCGGCAATCAAACCGGTGGTTTTACTTTCCGGATTTCTGGTGATGGCAAAAAATTTACGGGTCAATGGGCCGGCGCCAATAATCAACAAGGAACCTGGACCGGGAAACTTTGTAAGCCTAAAAAGAACGATGACGATAGCGATGATGAGGGCGAAGACGAAGAGGGTCCGATCGGCCCAGGACCGCAACCCTATCCAGGTAGTGGTGGAGGCGGCGGTGGCAATGGAGGCGGAAGCAGCGGCGGTGGCGTTAACTGTGATGGCGATTCCGACGACAATGATGATGATGAAGGTGACGAGGAAGGCCCAATCGATGAAGAAGGGCCAATTTTTATAGAAGATTTCGAATAGTTTCTTTTCGGGGGACACCCGACTGGACCCGATATAGTTTGGGTCCAGTCGGGTGTCCCCAGAATCGCAGAATCGCATTACTCGTACTTTCGACAATATCTAATATCCACTTTATTTTTATTCGCGTATGTGACGCAAGCATCAATGGCCGCTTGAAAGCTATCGGACGAAAACCAAGCATTTGGTGTCGGCCAAGTGTGATCATAATAGTACTGATATTTGTACGCTGTCGAAAAATTTAGCTCGACTGTATTCGGCTTGGATGCGACTAACTTCTTCGGCTTATTCAATGTACTGACTTGTGCAATATTTCTAGCCCAAATATGCGGACTTTCCGACATTCGCAAATCGATAATTTCTTTGTTTTGATCGACAATCAAATCGCAGTTTTTGTGACGCAAGACTTCTGCTATCGGTTTGTAAGTAGCACTTGATGAATAGCAAAAATTGAAAATCTTGTAATTTTTTTTATCAAAATCTGCGAAAAGATATCCAACAATAAATTGACCAGCTTTGTTGGCTCCCAAAATATTATATGCATTTATTGGAGTTTCACCCACCATAAAACTATGTTTAATTTCATTCATAAGCTTAGCTTCCGGACACACCCCGACACCAAAGTCTACGCGCAATTCACCTTTGGTATGAATGGTCTTATTTGTAAAATACCGCACAAGTTGAAAACAAGCCGATTCGGCCTTAATACCTATCTTTTTGAAGTCCTCAAGATCAGGAGACAAAAAAGACAAGTTCGTGATCCACTCGCGATTCTCAATTTCGGTTGGATTGCCCGCTGCATCTACTGCTTCAATCGCCTTTGATGCAGATCCATCCCCAGATTGCATTTTGCACGCACAGGTCGAGAGCATTACGCTTATAGCGCACAGAAAACTTCTCATGGTTATCTCCATTGTCTTATTTAGAACGGTAATGAATGTTCAGATTGGTATGGTATCGCCCTTGGCGTGCCATTTCAAGGAAACTTCGGCGATTATGTGCAGTTTTTCAAGGGACACCCGAATACGCTTCTTTTATGACCTTTTCACCATGAATTTTTTCAAGGCTCTTCAGTCCAAAATGATAGCGAGCCGCGTCGCAAAAATAATCGGCGAACGCTGCGTTGAGACTTGCACTCGTCACCGAACCAATGATGGGTACCGCACTGGCGAGTAGTTTTTCAGACACTCTTACATTAAAAACCGCGGCGATTTGCGCGATAAATCGCACCAAACCCGGAGCGGTGCCTTTGTTCACCCCATTCATGACTTCTTTGGCCGAGTGCGTGGCAATGTATTCGGCAGCTCTATTGATGACGGAGGAAAACGCGAGGCGGGACGTATAGTATGACGAGTCCATTTCGGAGTTGTCTTTTGACTTTGATCCCATGGTAAACACATACATGCATTCCAAAGCTATCTCTGGATCGTTCACATCGAAGCCATATTGGTCGGCGGTGTTGGCGATAGACCGGAAAATGATGGCAGTCGAGACAGGCATCTCGACGGGTAGTGCAAACCAGCCAAAAAATCCGCCCACCGCTCCGCTTCCTGTGGCCAATGCCGTGTGAAAGTATTTACTGGATTTTGTATTGCCTCGTACGAAAGAAATATCTTTCTTCTCAGACTTAATCGACGAAACCGCAACTTTGACGATAGCCTTTAGCGACTCATCGACAATTGTTTTCACTTTATTTTGGTATTTTTCCGGGAGCTGGTTTTGGAAAAACTCGGCGGGCTTTCCAATCTGATTGGCAATCCTCATGAGCAAACTTTGATTTTCCAAAAAATCGTATGCCTGCTTGATAAAAACTAACTCTTCTTTAGATATTGTACTCATAGTCTGCCCGCCTCGATAAAGTCTTTAAGGCATAAACATGGTTATGGTAAGCAATACTTGCCACCACGTAACTATAGCCGATATTTGTAGTTTATAGTGAAAAATCAGACGGCATTATCAAACAACACTCAACCGAGCCTGCATCACCTTATCCCGCTGACACCGTGAACGGATATTGGACTTTTACACTTTTGCCATCGCTGGATTTTGGAAACTTCCAGGACTTTAGTTTTACAGTAAGGCATCCGCGAACCATGGCATCATTTATTGTGGAGTTGCTTACGGCCGCTTTCGTGACACGTCCGTCCGCCGAAATTATAAAATCAACGACGACTTTACCTTTGGCACCCGGCGCGCGCTTCAACAAGTCTTGAAAGCACTCGCGAGATTGGTTAGCGTTGGCACGCAGAACAGTCGAAACATCTTGAGATGTCAGTCCACCCGTAACCTTTGGCTCACCCTCTGGCATAGCCAGATCTTGCTTAGCATCGCCAACTTTTAGATCGTCATTGGCACCCACACGATTCGGGGAGTTAGTCGCAACGGTGCCTTGAAACTTCGGACCGCTACTTTTGCTCAAAAGATTATTTGTGCCGAGGCTTAGCGCAGAAAGATTGACTCCCGCGGGTTTTGCGGGTGCCGGTTTACTAACAGGAGCACTTGCAACGACTGGTTTCGCAGGAGCTTCGGCAACGACTGGTTTCGCGGCGACTTGCGCTACGGGTTGAGCAGCAGCTGTAGGCTGAGCCGCAGAAACGGCTTGAACGACTGCCTCTGGTTTTTTCTCAACAACAGGTGCAACCGCAGCTGGAGGCGTGGATGCGACGGGTGAGGTCAACGCAGGCGCGGGTTTTGCAGCCGCTACTACTGTCGCAACTGGTTTTACAACTTGCTGTGGCACAGATTGTTGCTGAACCCCCGCAGTGTTTTGCTGAACCGGCGATTTCGGAACCACTGCCGCTACTTTTGCCTGAACGACAGGTTTAGGCTGAATGGCAGCCGCTTGCGTCACTGGTACTTTTTGTTGGACAGATTTTTGAGCCACGACGGGAGTTTGAACTGTTGCTGCTGGCGCCGGCTTCGCGGCAATGGGAGCCACTTTCGCAACGGCTGGCGCCGGCTCTGCCGGTGTATCTTCCGCGGCAGCGGGTTTTTCATCCCCACTAGCGTTTTCATCTCCACTAGGCTTTTTATCTCCGCTAGCTAGTGGCTTACTGATTTCTATGAATTCATTCTTAGAACTTTGTCCAAGCTGATACATCGATACCATCAGTAAAACAACGACCAGCCCTGCTCCCGCCATCGACGGGCCAGGATGCTTCTGAAAAAAGGAGGTTAGTTCGTTTTGAATTTTTGCGAACGAAATTTTAAATGGTTTTTTAAGCTTAGGAAATGGATTGATTTCCAGTTCCGCAATAATCGCTTTGCCAAGAGTTCGCAAGTCTTCGATGTCCCTGCGAAGTTCTGGATGACGGCCAAGATAGTCCTTACCTTTGCGACGATCGTCTTCCGACACTTCTCCGAGCGCATAAGCCGTGAACTTAGGATGGTGTTTATCAAATTTGCGACTCGTCGTTTTATCTTCAAAATCGGCGAGCTGCCCGCCTGCCAAAACAAACTTCAGCTTCAATAAGATTTTATGCAAAGCTTTCGCGACTACATTTGTGCTGACTCCAAGGTACTGTGAGATTTTTTTGTAGTTTTGGTTGTCCTGAAATTTTAACCGGATCATCTCGCGTTCAGAGTTAGACAATTGCGACAGTGCTGCGTGCAAAACGGAACCGTCATCATTCAAGTTGACGCCTCGAAGTCCGCTTGATGTGCGGGGTTCGGCAAATTCATTTTGCTGGGTATCAGATTCACTCATGGCATATCCCTTTGTCTCTATGGCCTTTTCTCATCGGCAAGTTGTTTCAAAGGTTCAGTTTTCAAACAAAAAATTAATACTTTCAAATACTTACAATACCCAACCCATTGTCGCGAAGGTCACAAGTCCATATGCAGATACCGAATTTAGTTAAAGCTTGTGACTTTCGCTATTAGGACGATAATTGCAGTTCACGTAGACCCTCGACTCTAGGTCTGCCACATGAGACTGACGTAATGGAGTGGATGCTAGCCAATGAAACTTTCGGAACCTTCTAAGATTGTACTCGCCATCGTCTTTGCCATCGTCTCCATTTTTCTGTGCCAGCAAATTGTTTACAACTCAGTGCAAAACCAACAAAGCCGAATCGATTATGCCGAAATCAATCACGTCAAGTATGGCATGTTTAGTGTGGACGAGTGGAAGAAGCGACTCGTCGAAATCGTCATCAAAGAGTTTGATCGCATTTACGAGTCCAAGGAAACCGAAAAAGAACTCAGAGAACATGTCGGCGTCATTCTTAGCAAAATGATTGACGAGGTTTCATTAAAGGTAAAAAAGGCCAACGAGAAGACCGCCGGCGGCAGGTTCAAACAGATTTTCATCGATATGTTTGTGGATATTGAAGACATTAAAGAGGGCGTTCCGCAGTACACGGATGCCGTCATCAAAGAAATGAAAAACCAGAAAACCAAAGATCACATGAAAGGCATGGTCAACGACCAACTTGCAGAATTCGCTACGAAAACCAAGGCCAAACAAGATCGTACTCGCCTCCTTCGCATCTTCGAAAAAACCGACACATCGAATATTGTCACGGCGCGCGACCAGATAGATCAGTCCATGACCATCATGCGCCATCTCATCGCTAAACAATCGGTCGTGTTCGTCCTTCTTTTGCTTATTCCGTTCATCATTCTTGTGAAAGGCAAGAAGACTCCGAGTCCACTTTTGTTTAGCGTGCTGACCCTCTCGCTCGTCCTTCTTTTGATCACCGGCGTCGCGACACCAATGATTGACATGGAAGCCAAGATCTCACAGCTAAAGTTTGTTCTGATCGGGCATACGATCCAGTTTGATAACCAAGTGCTCTACTTTCAAAGCAAAAGTATCTTGGATGTATTTTTGATCATGATCAAACACGGAAAGATTTTGATGAAGTTCGTGGGCGTCCTGCTACTTCTCTTTAGTGTCATCTTCCCACTGCTTAAGCTACTTTCGACGATTGGTTATTATTTTAATTTTCGCCGTATCCGCGACAGCTCCCTCATTAACTTTTTTGTTTTCAAATCCGGCAAATGGTCCATGACGGATGTGATGGTGGTGGCTATATTTATGGCTTATATTGGCTTCAATGGCATCATCGACAACCAACTCAAAATTTTTAGCACCTTACAGACCGGCGCTAATGTCATGACGACCAATGGCACGAAGTTGCAGCCAGGATATTATCTTTTTATGGTTTATGCGTTATTGGCGATATTTTTATCGGGCTATCTGAAACGGCTGGATGCTAAAAAATAGTATAATGAGCAGAAAACCGATGGATTTAGACTTCTGAATTTCAATCACCTGCACCGGTGCAAGTGGGATTTAACGTCATCCAGAGCCAAGCGAAGGATGACGACACACTTATGAGGCTCCGCTAAACAGGTTTACCTCCATCGAGCAGCCGTTGCGAAAGCAACTCGCGCGGGGCGCACTCGTGTGCGAAGCCTCACCGTCGCAGTTTCTACCCGATGGTTGGCTGGGACGGTTGAGCCGGGAGAACCGGACCAATCAAACATAGAAATGTAAACTGTGAGTGTGATAGGCGGAGCCGGAGATCCTTCGGCTGCGCCTCTGGATGACGGCGTTATTAGAATGAAACCCCAACGCGAAGCTGAGGAGCCTCGATCCATTGGCCGATGTTTTTATAATTATCTTTTAAGAAGTAACCGGTACTGAACCACTCACCGCCGATCACAAAACGATTTTTGAATCTCCACTCACTGCCAATCGCAAACTCAACCCCCGCACCGGCATCCAAATTCTTGCGATCGTATTCTTCCACTTCCGCATATCCCAGACCGGCACGAGCGTAGAGAACTTTGTTGAACAACTGATGCACGCCCACAGCATATCGACTGGTGCCGGAAAGATCGGGACTGGCCGTGATGGCATGTCCGAAGAGAAATGCACCATCACCCAAACGATAGGCTACGCCGCCACCTGTGGTTTGAAAACCGTGCTGAAGATAGACTTCTGTTTTCCTGCTTTCACTTTCCGCCGGAACGGGCGCTTCTGATGCGAACGCATAAGTCTGAAATCCCATACATAACGCTACCGCCAAAAACTTTTTCATAGAGCCTCCATTAAGATGACCCCTTATCGCCATTTACTTGTGATTTCTCAATACCCTTTTGTGAAGTATTATATTATGATACCTATAGTGGAAAGCCCTACTACTTAAGCTCTCTAGGAAGCGTGTATGAAAGAATCCTCTCAGTTGATCGCCGGTCTCAAGGTCTGTATGAAAGCTCGCAACATGACCTACAAAGACCTCGGTAAACGCCTCAAACTAAGTGAAGCCAGTATCAAACGATTGTTCGCCAACGAAACATTTACTCTGGAAAGACTCGAACGAATTTGTGAGGTTTTGGACATTAGCATTTCGCAACTTGTCAAAATGAGTTTCGCCAGTAGCGACGAAGAAGTCGAATATCTCAATGACTCGCAAGAAGAGTTACTTGCCAATGATCCAAGCCTTCTCACCGTTTTTTATCTTTTAGCGCACGAATGGAAGCCCTCCGAAATCGCTGCCGACTACGAAATATCTCTCGCTCAAATCAGTCGCCACGTGATTTCCCTTGAAAAACTACGTCTACTGGAGAGGCATCCCGGCAACAAAATCAAAATGCTAGTCGGGCCGAACATCACTTGGAAACCCAACGGCGCCGTTCAAGTGCAGTTTGAGCGTCAAGCTCGCGCCGAATTTTTCAGTCATGAGTTTTCGGGTGAACAAGAAACGCTTAAGTTTATCCACGGTGAAGTATCGGATGCGACACTCCGACACTTACAAAGAAAAATCGATGAACTCGTCAAGTTCTTCCATTCTTATTCGCAAGTGGACGCGACTTTGCCCAAAAGCCAAACCCATAGCGTCGGCATGTCTTTAGCGATTCGGCCGTGGGTGTATTCGCAGTTTTCGCATTTGAAAAAACGCCGCAAATCGTAGCAAAGCCTGCCACTGAAAAGTCATCGACCTTTTTTGCCCTTGCTGGCGCGGGGAGAGCGCGAAATTTTCCTGATGCCTTTTTTCGCCAAGTTCGCAGCGTTTCTGTCCAGCTTATTTTTCTGAAACTGGATTTCGCGTTGGAGCTTGTAATAGTTCTCCATGCGACCTTTGTCGAGTTCGCCACTTTCGATGGCGGATTTTATTCTGCAGCCGGTTTCGGTTTCATGTTCGCAGTTCGAAAACTTGCATTGCAAGATAAGCGCTTCGACATCTTCAAAGAGTTCGCCGACCGCATCCTCTTGATCCAGTAGGCCCATTTCTTTCATACCGGGGGTATCGATGAGCATCCCACCATCCGGAAGGTGGATCAGGTCACGAGATGTGGTAGTGTGACGGCCCCGTTCATCGCTTTCGCGAATCTCCTGCGTATCCAAGGCGTCGTAGCCAAGTAGGTAGTTCACAAGGGTTGTTTTGCCCACACCCGAAGAACCCAGCAGCACTGCTGTTTTGTTGCCCGTGAAATACTGCGACATGACTTCGAGACCGGTTTCATCCAGTGTACTGATCGGATGAATGGCCGCGCCCTGGGATACGGTCCTAAGGAGTTTGAGAGATTCTTCCAAATCCTCAGCGAGGTCTGCTTTTGTGAGGAGAATGACCGGCTTGGCGCCGCTATTCCAAGCGAGCGTTAGATAACGCTCTATGCGCCGAGCATTGAGATCAGAGTTTGCGGACGTCGTGATAAATACCGTTTCGACATTGGAAGCCAGAACTTGTTCTTCGTTTTCATTGCTGATCATTTTTCTTTTAAGACAAGAACTGCGTTTAAATAAATGATGAATAATAGCGCGATCGACACCCGACTGCGGTACGCAGGCCACAAAGTCACCGACTGCAGGATATTCTATGCGTCGCTTGGCGGCATAACGAAACTGTCCGCTCACTTCACCCCAATAGTCTTCCGATCCGGTTTCCAGTCGGTAAAGATTGCGTTCTTCATTGACGACACGTGCAACGATCCAGTCCGGCTGGTTTAGCTCTTGCCGTTGTTTTTCAAAAAAGGGTGTCCACCCTAACGATTCTAATGACATGGTCTTTCCTAATCTTATCGTCAGCCAAATACCACCTCACAGCATCTTAGCTTCCACCGTAAAAATACGATAGCGATTAAATAATAGCCGTTGTCTATCGTGCGTAAAATGATGCGCAAACGGCGATTGACATAGAGAGCATTGCGGCGGTATGTAGGCCCCAGACATTACCTTTGAAGGAGCATTTTGTGAATATTTTCTTGCCGATGGCATTATTTTGTTTTGGCTTTTTTGCTTCTGCTATTTCATCCGCATCAGGCAAAGGCCAGTTTGAACTCACCAGCAATTTGAAAGCTGATCAATCGATTCCTGCCGACTACTACGCAAATATTTTTGGCTGCACGGCGAAGAATATGTCTCCGTCGCTTGAATGGAAGAATCCTCCGGCCGGTACGAAGTCGTTTGCCATGACTTATTACGACCAAGACGCGCCGACTGGGTCGGGATTTTGGCATTATGTTCTTTTCGACATTCCGGCTGGCGTCAATAAAATCGCCGTTGGTGATCTGAGCAAAGGCAAAGTCCCGGCGGGATCAATCGAGTCGGCCACGGATGCTGGCAAGCCTGGTTTTTTCGGACCATGCCCTCCTCCTGGCCGTAAGCATACCTATATTTACACCGTGCACGCTTTGAAGGTTGCCAACTTAGGCATCCCGGCAACATCGACGCCAGCATTTGTTGGATTTAACCTTTGGGGAAATTCTTTGGGTAAGGCGTCATTTAAAGTCACCGCAGGTCCGAGGAAGTAAGTCAGACATCTAGTGCGAAAAGTTAGGATTAAGGTGCATCGCTAGAGAAAGCGAATTCGCCAGCATCTCTGGCCCGTCGCATTCTTTGGTGCATGGCCGAAACAATTGCCAGATCATCAATTTGTTTAACACCAGGTTCCGTGCGAGCCGTGACCATCCTGCAAATGGTCTCTTCATCATATTTCAAAAGATCGACGACTTTAAACATCGAGTTTTTTTCAAGAGCATGTGTCGTGTCCATCTCAACAGGTAACAAGCGGATGTCTCGCATCGCCCAAATCGTCGGACCGACGTTTGACCAGTCCGACGTGCGATTCGCATAAAAATAAATACTGATGCGATCGATCACACCGGCGTGCAGTTCGGGCTCGCGGCGCGCGCCACTTACAAATTCCTTGAGTTCATTTATTTTGACAACACCTATGCCACGCACTTGCGAAAGATCTTCAACACTCATACTTCGCCAAGCCAAATGGCGAACAAGCCAGTCACGACGGGTTTCGTTTTTAAGTTTGTGGTTGGGAGCGTTGATCAGGGCTTCGTAGGGAACTTCGTTTTTATCTTTGGTTGGCGCAAGAACGACAAGTTGGCTTTCTAGGCTCTTAATCTGGTCCTGTAGTTGGGCCATAAGAGCTTTTGCGCTTTGAAAAGCCGCCATGCAGCTGTCGTAAGTTGTGAAGGAAACAGAAGGAGTATCTGCACGTGCTAAAGACGAATAAAGATTTATGAAGGCAACTAACGCTGCGACAATCAAAATAGAATGTCTGGTCAAAATACGCACGAAAAGTCCTCTTTTAAGACGCTCGTTATAACATAATATAAAATAAAATCAATATTTCTAAGGATTCTATATAAACTCTAAGATATTTAAAGCTTAGCGGGTTTACATACCGGGTAAACCTTGGTAACCCGAACGTGGTTTTCGAAATTTGCTTATGGTTTATGAGGAGAAACATTATGAAAATTAATTTTTTAACCTTCGCAATTGTGACTTTGGGACTTTGGAGTTCATCGCAGTTGTTTGCAGTGGAAGCATCCATAGTGACACAAGCCCAGTCGCCGAATCAAGTGGAAGAACTGAATGCACCTATTCCAGCTGACAATTCGGATCTGGCGGTACAACCCCTCAGCACAGACAACGTCGCCATTCAAAATAGTCCGATGAAAGTAAACGCTACCAAGTTTTCAGTCGTCGGCTTGTTTCGCTGCGGTGAGAAAGTTCGCGCGACCGGATTGATTGGTCGCTGGAATAGCCGCCCGCGAGCATGCACCGAAGAAGCCATTTTGGCCGAGGTTTTTACGACAGCTTATACTTGCGATAACTGCCAAACTCGTTCCGCTGCCAGGGGAATTCGCATTGACCGCCGATTCGGTAGTGCCTGCGAATGCCCAGAGTATATTCATGCATTAGCCCAAGATCTCAGCTCCTCTTCTTTACGTATGCGTATCGCCGCGACGCGTAGTCTTCGCGTCTGTGGTTTTCGTGTAGAAGAGTCGACCGTTTGTGTTGAGCAGCCCGTCCCTTTTGTTGTCATGTACCTATAAAAGACTCATCAAATATTTATTGGTCTCTTTGCTCTCCGCGCCATCTAATCGATGCCGCGGAGTTTCTTTTTTCACCTGCCCTGAATCTTGACTTCCGCGCATACCGCTGTTAAAGCAACCTCAGTACTAAACATTTGAATGAAAACTGAGTAGCGGAGTCGTCATGTTGCGCCAAATCTTATTAGCCACGATCATTTGTTTCTCGTTGTCCTCGGCTGGAGTTGCCGCCAACACGGTTGAAGAGATGTTTCACGAAAATTTTCTCACGCAATACACAGGTGGGCGTTGTTTTCAAAATAGTCTGAACTTCGCACGCGCGGTCGAGTCAGAATTTTCTGCCGCAGAAAGTCTGACGCTAGTCTCACTAAAAAATGTGGGGTTTAGTACCTTCGGAATGATCAATGCCGAAAAGACGCGCGGCAGTCGTTTCGAGAAGCTGTCCGTGGAAGAGTCCAATTGGTATCATCACGTCTTTATTATGGACGAAAAAGGTTATGTCTACGACTTTGACTTTGGCATTGAACCTAACGTCATTCATATTTCGGAATACTTGGAAGACATGTATCTGAACGAACCTGAATGCACGAAGAAGGGATTTTCTGGACGATTCTGCGGTGGTCGAAAAAGCAAATTGACCGAATACGAATTCACCGCCGTAAACGCCAAAATCGCCCTACAAGGCAAAGACAAACCTGAAGTTAAAGTTTACATGCAAGCCATTGTGGACGATTGGCAAGTTCTTCTTTCTGGCAACCTTTGATATTTACTTAAACTCTTCGCTATGCAATTTCATTTCCGCAACGATAACGCTCCCCAAGGCGATCAACGAAATTAAATTGGGGATGGCCATGAGACCGTTGGCGGCATCTGCAAAGTCCCACACAGCTTGCGCGGGTTGCACGGAACCGAAAAGAACCGCGATGACCCAAAGGACACGATACGGCTTCACAGAGCGAGGGCCCCAAATATATTCGGCCGCTTTCTCGCCGTAATAGCTCCAGCCCAAAATCGTAGAAAACACAAATGTCGCGAGACCAAACAACAGAACTAACGGCCCAATTTGTGAGAGCTCGGCAAATGCAGCGCTCGTCAAATCCGCTTTACTGATTCCTTCTTTCCAATGCCCGCTCGAAACCAAGACAAGGCCTGTCATCGCACAAATCACCACTGTATCCCAAAACGTTCCCGTTGAAGATACGAGCGCTTGGCGAATCGAGTTTTTCGTTTTGGCTGCTGCCGCCACGATAGGTGCGCTACCTAATCCCGATTCGTTAGAGAAAAGCCCCCGGGCAATTCCGGTTTGGACCGCTTGTTTCATCGTCGATCCGACAAACCCGCCTACCGCAGCCTGACCGTTAAATGCTCCGAACCAAATTTCAGCGAAAGCTTGCGGAAGCAAAGAAAAATTCTTGATGAGCACCAGCAAACATCCACCAAAATAAACGACCGCCATAAAAGGCACTAAGATGCTACAGACGCGCGCAATACTTTTCACACCACCTAAGATGGTCAAGGCGGTCAAGCTTGCCATGACAATTCCGGCAACCCAGCGCAGCTGCATCTCTGACTGTGGTTTAATCTGGTTAACTAATAACTCGACGATGCTGTTGGCTTGGGTCATATTGCCGATTCCGAATGCGGCAATACATGTGAAGACAGCGAAAATAATGGCGAGCCATTTCTTATTCATACCTCGTTCAATGACGTACATAGGACCACCTGCCATGGTTCCGTCAGGCATTTGCACCCGGTACTTTACAGAAAGCACGGCCTCCGCAAATTTTGTCGCAATACCAAAAATTCCCGTCAACCACATCCAAAACACAGCTCCCGGACCGCCAATGCTGACTGCGCCCGCGACGCCTATGATATTCCCCGTTCCAATGGTCGCCGCCATGGCCGTCATCAATGATCCAAACTGTGAAACATCGCCTTCACCCTCACTTTTGCGAGCGAAGGAAAGTCGAATGGCTTGCGGCAAATATCTTTGCACAAAGCCCGTTTTAAATGTCATGTAGAGGTGGGTACCAAACAACAATATGATAAGGGGAACTCCCCATACAAATCCAGAAAGCCACGCAGCAAAATCACCAAACCAAGTCATAAGATTCTCCCAGGAAAATGATACTTTATGAGTGTAATAAAATAATAGGACTGTGCGAAGTCAGTTTTAGACAAATTCGAAATTCTCCGCTTCTCCGGTGCTCCGTTGTTTTTTCCCTCTAGTTCGATGAAATGACGTCTCGCTTGGCCGCAATATTAGCCCTATATTTCACAGACTTAGCACTTACTCCGTAGTCATGCCGCAAATTCTAATATAGAAGAAGCCTGTAGCCAAAGTATAGGTCATTATGGCTCCCTCTAGTACATTCCTCAGAATTCTATTTGTATCAGTAGCTTATTGTGTTGCCGGGCATATCGGTTTGCTATTTGACACGGTCGATGGCTTCGTCTGTTTCATTTGGCCAGCGAGCGGAGTCGCGCTAGGCGCCATGCTTCTGTGGGGCTATCGGATATGGCCGGGTGTGTTTATCGGAACATTCCTGACCGTCATGACCACGCGTGACGCCAATTTTTTTACTTCGATCGGTTTTTCAACCGGCAGCACACTGGAGGCATTTGCTGGAGCTTGGATCCTTCGTCGTATTGGATTTTCCAATTCCTTTCGTTCGCTCAAAGATATTTTGAAGTTCGCCCTGGTAGGAGTCATGGTTGCCCCTATTTTTTCTGCATCGATAGGAATCTTCGTTAGCCATTTTTCTGGAATGCTGGCCAACAAACCTCTGCCAATTGCCTTTCGCGATTGGTGGTTTGGGGATGCTATTGGCATTTTGGTGGTGGCTCCTCTAATATTGGCATGGTTTTCTGAACCTCTCCTTAAAGGAAACCGACCCGGTAAGATTGAAAATTTTATTGCTGCTAGCTGTGTACTCTTCCTGTGGGTCTATGTTTTTGATTTGATCAAACTTCCGGTGCCTTCTCCCTCATTTCAAATTATCTATGTGTTTTTCCCATTCCTCATTTGGGCGGCTGTCCGTTACGGCGTGCATGGCGCCGTAACTGCTAATTTCTTTGTGGTGACCCTTGCCGTGGTTGCGGCGGAAACGGGGCACGGGCCATTTCACGGTGACACTGCTGACTCACGCCTTATGAGCTTGCATGCGTTTAACATTGTTGCATCTGTTTGTAGTTTGTATTTGGCAGTGATTATTTCTGAGCGAGAAAAAGTTGAGCAGGCATTGAGATTAAGTGACGAACGCTTTCGCCAATTAGCCGACAACATTCGACAGGTTTTCTGGGTTTTTGATGTCAAACCCATGAAGCCCGCTTATGCAAGTGCCGCTTGTCAGGAAGTCTACGGATATGACTTCGACTACATGATGAAAAATCAAAACTCACTTTTCACAATGGTCATTCCAGAAGATTTGCCGAGATTTGAGCAGTCTCTGATGGATCAGCTGAAAGGCTTTGAGACGGAAACTGAGTTTCGCATTTGCAAGCCAGGCAATATCATAAGTTGGATTTCTAGCCGTGCCTTTCCTATTCGAGACGAATCTGGTGAGGTGTATCGTATCGTCGGAATAAGTGAAGACATCACGCAACGGAAAACGAATGAATCCGCACTTATGGAAAGCAACAAGCAACTAGAGGAAGCTTGCAAACTTGCCAATGCAGCAAACGACGCAAAAAGTTGTTTTCTCGCCAATATGTCGCACGAAATCCGCACACCACTCAGCGCGATCATTGGCTTTGCCAATCTTCTCAAGGAAAAAGAGCACGATGAAGATCAGAAGCTAGGGTATCTGGAGGTGATCACACGAAATTGTGACCAACTCACAAAAGTTATTGATGACATACTGGATATTTCTAAGGTCGAAGCCGGAAAGCTCGAAATAGAAACCATTAAAGTCTCGCTTCCCGTACTCGTACAAGAAATTTTTACATCCTTCAGCCTTCAAGCCAAACAGAAAGACGTAGAACTGAAAGTGGTTTTTGAAAGCGACATCCCAGAATTTTTCGAGACCGACCCTGGGCGCTTAAAACAAATTCTAATGAATATTCTGGGCAACGCCGTAAAGTTCACCCATGCCGGTCATGTTACGCTGAAGGTTACATACAATCCCGAGACGCCATCCGAATGCCCCACTTTGACCTTTCTCGTTTCTGACTCAGGAATCGGCATACCTGAACCTATACAACGAGAGTTGTTCCAACCATTTATTCAAGGCGATAGTTCAACTACAAGAAGCTTTGGTGGCACTGGTTTGGGTCTTGTACTTTCACGGAAGTTAGCCAAGCTTTTGGGAGGTGATGTTAGCTTAGTGGAAAGTAAAGAAAATATAGGAAGCACATTTTCTGTCAGGATAAACTGCCTTCGTCCTTCTCGTTTCATAAGTCAACATTTACAACAGCAAGTCACCTTGGGTGAGATCGCAAACTTATCGTCAACTCGATCAAGTCTTCGCAAACTCAGAATTCTAGTAGCCGATGAAAATCAAGAAAACCAGCTTTTAACTCGAAAGATTCTAGAGTCCACCGGTGCCGAAGTGGTTTCAGTGAAAGATGGAAATAACGCTGTCAACTTAGCATTGAAAGAAAATTTTGACGTCCTGATATTGGACTATGATTTGACTAGTATCGATGGATTAAATGCAACTCGTTTCTTGAGAAGCCGTGAGTTTTCGAATCCGATCATTTTACAAGCCGCGCACGCTTTTACAGAATTAAAATATCGAAGTCTTGCGGCTGGCTGTGATGCCCACCTCAAAAAACCCATTTCCAAGAATGAACTTTTAGACACCATTCATGGCCTTGCTCAACTCCATTGAGGATTGAGGCTTTGCGACCTGTCATTAAACTTAGGTTTTCTTGACGAATTCAGACTTTAAACCCATATTTCCGATCCCGTCTATTCTGCAGTCAATATTGTGACCATCTGAACTCTCGACTAAATGAATATTTTTCACTCTCGTTCCCACTTTTACGACCGAAGACGAGCCTTTAATTTTCAAATCTTTGATAACTGTGACCGAATCACCTTCCTGCAAAATATTACCATTTGCATCTCGAACTACAAAAACTTCAGAAACGGGAATCGACTCGTCTAGCAAAGATGATGAGCTCCACTCATGCGCACAGATGGGACATACCCACATATTTTGGTCCTGATAACCATATTCGGAAGCGCACTGCGGGCACGTTGCTTGCTGGCTCATAAAATCTCCGTTTCAGTTAGACTGTTGCTTCTGCGGAAATGGCGGTCGAAAATGGCTAGAGTCAATAAAGTTTGACGAAACCAGCCGCAACATTTCTTCACTTGGACGAGTACCACCCTTCCACTGCGCCGTCATCGAGATACTTCCCACCCTTGGTTTTCTGTTTTGTATCAAAAATCCCCATTCGATCCAAGAATCGATCGGTCGTAGGTCATTGATATCAAAAAAGGGCTGCATCGTTATGGCCAGGCGACCGCGGAACGGGCCATCTGCCGGATTTCTCAGCTCACCTAAAAAGATTTCCCCGAACACTCTGCCATTTAACGATGTTCCTTCCGCACCTGGTTCATAGCTAAACTGTGAGATCGTCAGGTTGGATTCGACGTGATTGAAGACTTGCTTGAGCCAGTAGTTTTCCGACATGGGATTGTGGGGGTGATCTACTGAAAACCTTCCCGAGTAATGTAAGTTCACAGAGTAGTAATCGGCTTTATTCTGAGTGATGACAAGAGCTAAAGATATTTTGGCGGTTTCATGGTTCACCTCTACCAGATCGTCATTACCTCGCGAATAAACTGACTCCATTCTCAGAGTCTCCTGCGCTATAGATGGAAGCGGCACGGTCAAAGCTAAAAAGAAGGAAAGACATTTAAAAAGGTTGCGCATGTGACCTCAACTGATAGGAAGTGTAGAATCGTAGAATTTTATCAGCCTTGGTAGAAAATAAATACCTGGTTGTATTCAATATTCAGCTTTTTTTTGTCAGTATAGAAACAATCGAGGAAAATCACCTGGATGGCACTCATGTCAAGGCCTTTGTGGGATTGCTATTCGGTTTAGCGCCCTATATAATTTTAGTTTAGCCAAAAAAAGCAATTTGGGGAAATACCATTCGTTTTTTGAACAACCCGAAATATTTTCGACTTTATTTTTATATCAGCATCGGCGTGTCACTTGTCTACTTTCGAATATGGTCGCTATTTTCACTCATCGGAATCGAAGGTCACACGTACGCTAAATGGCTTCTGGGTCTAACTGGCGATGTTGCGTCGCTTTTGGTGCTCTTTATGCTTATAGAAGTTGGTGTTGTTGCCTTCAAAGGCGCTGCACGGTGGTTGCTGCTCGTACCCATTTTGTTTTTTGCGATCATCAATTATTCTAATTATCAAATCATTAAAATTACCGGAGTGTACTTATCACCCCAGTTTTTCAAGTATTTCAATACCAAAGATATCTTTTCGGATTTCGGCCGTTTTGTTATTTTCGGAGCCCTCGAGCCGATCCCGATTTTTTTCACAATCATTGCACCACTATTATTTTTCATCCTATTTCTTCGCCACGCCAGAGGCCAGAAAGCAAAGCAAAGACTCATCATTCTGACTGCATTCTCGACAGCTGCCATGGGATTTTTTTACATCACGCACTCGCTTTATAGGCAGTTTATCCCTGAGCCTTCTATCCTTGCCAAATCGTTTTATCTGGATGGTGTGAAAGATATCGCAACGCCTCTGTTTTTTGATCTAAATATCAAACCCAAACCTCTTGTCCCTCTCACTTTGGGAGAAATTGCTAAGTATAAAAAAATCTCGAGTGAACTTACCGACGACAAGGGTTACATCCGACCCTATTTAGAAATGCCCTATTTTAAGATCGGCAAGAAAGAATATTGCCGACTAGAAAAGAAGAATCAGGCAAGCACCCCCGTTCCATGCGCCCCCGAAGATCTTGAACCCATAACTCCCAATCGTAAAAACATTGTTATGATTTCACTCGAATCTTTTCGGAGCCTCAGCTTTGATGGCCTGTCAGATATATGGACGGGAATAACACCACATTTAGGCAAAAGAATGCAGGAAGGAGCCTGGTTCTCCCGAATGTTTTCGGTCAATCGACCAACGAATCTGTCGTTATCCAGTTATTTGTGCTCGGTTCCAGGAGTCAGCATTTCACTGCCTGACATGGAACCGATGCCAGAAATCATATGTTTGAGCGATATACTAAGTAGTCTTGGTTACCGAGGAGCTTGCATAAGTGCGGCACCTTCCGACTTCCAAAATTATGGCAGATTCTGCACTAATGGGCGCGTAGACGATGTCCTCGGTGGCAAAAAACTTTTGGAACATTTTGATATTCATAAAAGTGATTGGGCCAAAAATTTTGTCAAAATGCCAGATGACAAGCAACTTCTGGAAGTTTCGGGCCGGTGGATTAAGGATCACTACAGGGACTTCCCGAACGATCCATTTTACATGTTGATTAAGACGGCCACTCATCATTATCCTTGGCCTAACCCACCATTCGAGAAATACGAAAAAATGAAGGTTGGTCCTGAAACATCGCTGGGCGAAGCCACGCTTCTTTCGCATCGGCTCATGCGCTTTGTTGACGATGCTGCGGAAGAATTTTTGCAATGGCTTTATTTGCCCGAGAACGCTCACATTGCTAAAGATACAATCGTGATCTTTTTCGGTGATCATGCTCCTTGGCTATTGGAGCCAGGCGTTTCTAAACTAAAACCAGCCGACATAGTCGAAAGTTGGGTCCCGTTCTTTATTCTCGGTTTAGATAGTAAATGGAATAAAGAATATTCAAGTTTTGCTGCATCCTACGATATGGTGCCTAGTATTATGGAAATATTGAATGTTCGACCGCCTAATTCTTTCGTGGGTCGAAACTTATTCTCTGACAAAAAAGGAAGTTTCATCGGCTTCAGCCCAAATATTGTCGGCACGGGAGATGTCATCAAAATCGATCGTCCTTGGCAAGGCATGAATGCATTTAAGATTCGTGGAAAGATGCAGCTTTCCGCTGCCAGCAAGGCTGAGGAGATCGCCATCGACACTTACCTGGAAGAGAAGAAACCATTTGAGCAACTGATCATTAAAAATATTTCAGATGCACGGACCGCTATGCCTGCGAACTTCTCCAAAGAGGCATTAGATCAGATCTACGGACTGAGGAAGAGTTTCAAGAAAAAATTGGCGCAAACTGACAAATAATTTAATGATTTTCGACGATTTCGTCAGGTTTGGCTGGTTCAATGATCTGTTGGTACCTTCGAATAGCTTTTAGTGTTGTTTCCGGATAGTCCGTCCCCATACCTCTTATGCCGATTTGCTGAAGTTTCAAAAAATCTTTCATCTTTGAGGATTTCCATGGAAAAACTTGCAGCGTCACGCCATAGGCACTTAGCATTTTATCCACATAAACGATGAACTCTGAGCTTATCGTGTCTTTGTCTTCTTTTTTGTTGTCTATCGATGAAATGTTCATCTGTAAATGAGTGATGCCCTGAAAGTTTTGCTCTTTCAGTTTCTTTAACTTTTTATCAAGTGCCGCTTGATTCCCATTGATCCAAAGCAGGGCTAAGGAAGTCGGCATAATGTCGTTCCAGAGACGAATATTTACATACTGGCCCGCCGAGTAGATCACTTGATCCGTAAGTCGATACTTTTTGACTAAGTTCGCCATTTCCACTAGGTTCACTTGCTTTATGTCTAGATATAAATAGCGATCAGGGTTGTCGATCATCTCTTCAAACACCTGAACCAATGTTGGTATGCGTTGTCCGCGAAACCTTTCTCCTGCATACGAACCAACCTCTAACTTCTTAACCTGAAACAAAGCTAACTTATCGACTCCGAGCATTTTATGCTCTGGTAAAACATTCGAAGCTAATCTCGAAAAATCGTCGTCATGAAAACACACTAAATGCCCATCTTTGGTTTGACGTATGTCGGCTTCTGGCGCCAAGCCAAGGTCCCAACTATGAATAAAAGAATCTATGGTATTTTCTGGCCTGGTTAGCCCCGCACCGCGATGCGCCATCATCGGAATCGGTCTGGTGACCGCACGAAACTTCGGTGTAACGATGTTAGCGTTTTGACATCCCAAAATGCTGACTTGCGCAGTGATCATCATTAGAATGGTAAACACCAGTTTCATTCAACAAACCTATATAAATCGAACCCGTCTCCGGAAAAACGAAGACGATTTCGGCGAGTTTACTCTCATCTCTATTCGGTATAAAAATGACCGTGTAAAGGAACGAGCTCCAACCAACGATTTAACACGTTGTATTTAAAGACTATTTCCAAATATGACGTAGCGCTCCCCTAAAGGCTGGGGAAGATCAAAAAGTTTAAAAAAGAAATGAAGCCGGATCCCAGCTCATCGTTTCCAAATTAAAAACTCGAGCTTGTTCCATTTCAATATCAACGACGGTCAGAAAATGTATGTCATCGAATTTTAAATGACCTAATTGATAGCCAGGACTTGTCGCCGACTTTGTTTCGAGAACTTGCATAAAGTGGGTTTTGAGATCGTAATCCTTAGGATCTGCAGAATTTGGAATAATTTCTATTATCGAAAAAATAAAAGAATTAGCCGTCGTCAGGCGAAGCATAGCAAACATGTTTGGCTTTGATTGGGTGTAAGCTTGAATATCGATTGCAGCTTGAAGGTAGCCTGTTCCTAATGGCATATCAATTCGTCTGGTAAAGACTCCGTCCTTTTCTTCAACCAAAACCAAGTAACTTGCGAAGTCATTTCGGTTCGGTTTTGGTGAGCTAACGGGAACGGCTATGAACGTTTGATTCGCGAAGGGATCAACGATATCAATCGACTTTAAAATATTTGAACCTTCAGGCAACTCCCATTTAAATGCCACGCCCTTGGGTACAGAAGGCTGGAAGTATGCACTTACTTCGGATGTTGGTTCGTCTGACTCTCTAGACGAATCCACAGCGAAAATAGCGGGGCTGTCGCCACGTTTTACATGAATACGATATTGATCTTGTTTCCCCATCGTGAACGCCGTCGTGTCCATGATGGAGTCGCCGGCCTTGATAAACTCGCCGGACTGAAAGAAGACTGATCTGCAAAGGAAGTCTTGAACAGATGGCTTTTCGCTCTCTGCAAAGGCCGGAAGGGAAATGGAGAAAATGAAGGCTAATAGTAGTTTTTGCATAAAATCCTCAAGTTAGGGCCTTTGAGCTAACCCATAATTGGCGACGCTGCAACTAATTTGATCACCCAGCCAAACAAGGCCTGAGGTGGCCTTGATAAAAAATCAAATCTTTTTAGGTCTTTATCCAAAATTAATGCGAGATTGCCTGTTTTTATGATAAACGAAGGCTCTTAAAAATCGCGACCATGCGGCATTCATGCGGAGACCTTTGATGTTCACAATCAATCGATTTGTATTCGTTTGGACTTTCATAGCTTTGATCACACTCGCTTCCTTATCTTCGCATAAGGCATTGGCAGAGCCCAACGGCACGAAAAAAGCAGCGGATACAACACCTCCTGAAAACTATGTGCATCGTTATTTGGAAAGCATTCAGGTCGATGACCTGGCGATGTTCAGCATGACCCATAAGTTTAGACATCTCCGAGATATTTTGACTCCCCCGCCTGATGCCGATGAAGAAAGCCTTAGAACTTACAAAGAAAATCGCCAAAGAATAGAGACAGAGTTTTTCTCTGAACTTTCGGCACCGACGATTGCCCGAATTTTCCGAGCGCTATCGCTGCCAGAATTCCCCAACGCGTTTATTACGGGAAGTGCAGGCGTCGGAAAGTCTTTTCTTATTGATCAAATTGCCATGCTACTCGCCTATGGGATCGCGCCGGATTATTTACGTAAAGAGTTGAACTTGACGGGCGAAGGAAGCATCGCTGATCGCGTTGGCGAGTCATTCTTAAGTCGATTCGAAGTCGTTCTTTTGGACGATAACTTGCTCAGCCATAGTCTGAACAATGGTCCGTTTGCGAGTGAAGAAGTACGGATGAAGACAACCTTGATCGGACTTTTTGCGGCAGCGCGCAAAGAATACCTACGCACCGATAAACCAGGTAAACGTACACTTTTTGTCATTAATGAAGCGGGGCAGATTCCGAAGTTTATTCATAATGCGTTGAAACCAATATTGGACGAAGGTGGATTTCTTATTTCCAAAGATATTTCATTGCGTCGCCAAGATCCGGGCTATCACGTTGTCGCCATGACGACGCCTGACGAATACTACAAGCTTGTCGAAGGCGACTCGGCCATTGAACGCCGCTATGTCAAAGTCGAACAACATGAGCCTTCTGATGAAGAAGCTTTTCAAGTTGCACGTAAAGCTGCGGATGGAACTTGGAAACGACAATATCCAGAACTCGAAGTGGATAACGAGGCTTTACGTTACCTTGTTCATATGAAGGATTTTTTGAACTGGCCGCCGCTAGCTGCACCCGCCGCTCCAAAAATGGCGCTCAACCAGCTGATCGCCTGGAAGATGCATCACCCCGGTGAAGATGCGGGCCGAGTCACTTTAAAAGACACACAAAGATTTTTGATGGGTAGAGCTGGTCTCACTTCGATTTGGTTTGAAGGTCCGAATGGCGAGCCACCCTTTCATGATTTGGCAGCGCAAGTCAAAAAACTCGTCGTCAATCACGAAATTATCATTGATCGCATAGCCGCCAGCATCCAAGCATGGGCGCGTACCGGGATGAGCAAGAATGTCCCGGTTTTCTTTTTGGGCGGACCGACGGGAGCCGGGAAAGATACAATTGTGGCGGCGTTTAACATGGTGCTTTTTGGTCACGATGGCAAAGAACTTATGTTTAATCTTGGTGGCAAACAAGGGTTTGGCGTCGATGCGATTTTCGATGGACCTCCACTTGGAAACCATTCGGATGGCAGGCCAAGCTTGGCCGTTCGCGCTTTACAAAACACCCGTGGTACCGGACTTCTGGCTCTGAACGAGGCTGCTGACACCGAACGCGGCGAACTCGATAAACTAAAAGTTCTCATTGAACGCGGCGTGATTCAACCCTCCGGCGTTGACTCGCGACCAAGACCTATTCGCTATCCAGTATTTATCATGGGTCAGTGGGCAGAAGAATTCTTTGAAAGCAAAGCCTATCTTGAAGATCGAAAATCATACGATCGGTTGACTCAGTCTGATATTGATAATTTTTTTCTACATGGTCGAAATGAAAATAACACGCATGTGGGCTCTGTGTCACAGGCCCTACTCGATCGCGCCAAAAGCACTGGCGGGGTCTATGTCATTGAACCATCCGCGCCGGAACGTTACACGGATATTGTTAGGGTTTGGATTCCGGCTTTTGTGAAAGGTTTTTCGGAAACGAACGATTATCAAGTCACCATTTCGGACGCTTTGGTAGATGCCATTGCCGAATATGCTCTGGCTACCGGTCAGAAAACGCGTGGTTTAAAAGCGACAGCGGTTGATTTGACGCGCGGTGCGATTTCCATTGCGATTGATTCGGGACTTCCGGAAAGACATGCGGCTATAGAGCTAGATTTTGACCCCGCTAAGAAACAAGTAGTGGTCCGGTACGAGTTGGATAAGAAAAAAACAGAGCAAAGATTTGCAATCAGTCAGCTTTCTCGTTCACAAGCGGCAGGTTGTGAAGGTGCTTTTGCTTCCGCAGTCGTTGCGAAATAAATATGTCTGGGCTTAAAATATTTTTACTATTCACTGGTTTGCTGAATTTCGGTTCGGCTTTTGCCGCAAATCCATGCCATGACCGCTACCCCTTTCAGACCTGGGTCGAGATGACAGACGTGAGTGAGCATTTTCGGGGATTTCGTCGACAGGATTTCCCACGGGATTCGTGGAATCTGCAAGGCAGCCAGGTGAATACGCTCAACGCTGAAAATCCTACGCAGTTATTGTCGATTTGCGAGTTTGAGTATTTTGTTCTGTCTTTTGAATGGTACGTCACTGGCCATGGAAATGGCGGCATCAAATACCAAGTTCAGGAAAAGTTAGGAGCCGTCGGACTCGAATACCAAATGGTTGATCCTGCTTCCGGTGAATCCATTCAAACTCCAGTTCATGTGAGCGGCGCACTCTACGATATTTTGGCGCCAATCTTCACGCAATGGTCCTATTCCTCTGGTCACTGGAATAGCGGAGTCATTATTGTTAGGCAAGATCGCGTAGAACATTGGCTAAATGGAAAACTTATCTTATCCTATGATTTTGATAGCCCCGAATACGCAGCCGGCTTAGACAAAAGCAAGTTCGCCACAAAGCCGCAGTTTCGAACTCAGTCTTCAGGACGAATTCTGCTGCAACATCACGGCGAGCGCGTTTCCTACCGAAATTTGAAAATAAAAAGATTAAAATAAACGAAAGCTTCCTTGCGTTAGCGCACACATATTGTGCAAATTATTTTTGTCTTGAGCGAATGGCCAGCTTAAAAAATATATTTAAGGAAAAATTAAGAATGATAGGGTATGTCCTCTTTCGAACATTTGTTTTTTAAGAGGTGCATATTATGAGAACTAAAATTTACATCAGTATTTTATTTATGGCTGTCTTTTCTACGTCGTCATTCGCCGCCGAACCTCTGACTGTTCGTGATCGCATTGCAACTTTTCTAGAGACCAAGGTCATGGGCAAAACGCAGGAAGTGTCCGCCAAAGGAAAAATCACTGCCGATGGACAAGACTTTCTCGTTGATTTCAAAGCGACCGTTACGTGGACTGGATTAAAAAAAACGAGCGAAGGGTTGGTGTTCGAAGAAACCCGGGATATCAAACAAACGAATACAAAAATGGACGCGAATGGCGAGCCCCTCGGCGAAGCCATCAAAAATGACCGAATCGTAAAATTGCAATTTGCAGTTGGCGAACGTGAAGTGACTAAAACTCTCGTTGGTCTTGCAATTGTGATGGAAAATTCATTGGAAGAACCAACCGGCGTTGGATTTACGACCATGATGGAAATCAGCGACAACGACCAGGAACTTTTCGTTTACCAATCCATGACGGGTTTTGTCGAAACTTCATTTGATGGTAAGAACGTTACCCCTACGTCTTCAGCCTCTTCTGCAACATTAGCGTTGAACAGCGATGGGAAGCTACAAACCGATGAGACTTTGAAGTTTTATAAAGTTGACATTAATAATGATTTTGCGCGCAAAGAAATTAATCGCTTTAACCTCACAGCAGTCGAAGTTAGCCGTTAAATTTCTTTGAAGGAGACATGTTTATGAAGAGATTATCAAAAATTATTTTTTTATTGATATGCGTTAGCGCGACCGCCAGCTTAGAAGCAGGTCCAGGCCGTGGTGGACGCGGTGGTATGGGCGGCGGACCGGGCGGCGGGTTTCGCCCTAGCCCAGGAGGCGGTGGCGGCAATCGCGGTGGCATGAATCGCCCCCCTCGTCCAAGTGGCCCATCCGTCGGACAAAGACCCATTCAGCAACCGGGTCGGCCAGGAAATGGTAACGGAAATATTGGAAACCGACCGATCGGCAACGGTCCAGGCCCCATTCGACCGCATCCGAGCCAGCCCATATCGCGTCCGGGTGGACGACCGAATGCTGGCGATATCGCAGGTGCCATCGGAAGAAATCCTCCCGGCCATATGCCAGGAAACCCTGGCAATCGTCCCGGATATCCCGGCTATCACAAAAGTGAAATGACCCAAAGCATTCACAACCATTTCCATTATCATCCAGGCGTAGGTTACCCGTTTGGTAGAGGTTGGTGCGATCACAATCACTGGCATTATCACAATTGGCCGTACTGGACCGCAGCGGCTACGGGTGCCGCGTTGACGGCATTTGTAAATTATGCGCCTTATGGTGGATATGGATCTTCCGAACAAGTCGTTTACTATCCCGTGCAACCTGCTCCCCAAGAAGTTTACGATGAAAATATTGATTCGGTATCGCAAGTTGCCGAGCAAGCGCAGTCAGTACCAGTTGCCGATGACGCCCAACTCTTAAATATTGGGGCATTTGGCATCATTCCGTACGGTCAAAAAGATATGACTTTGGCCATTCAATTGACGACCGCCAACGATGGAAGCTTGCGAGGAATGCAGTGGGATTTGGTCAAAAATACAACGGCGGAAGTTGTCGGTTCCATTGAGCAAGACACTTTAAAAGTCGTTTGGCAATTGAAAGACCAACCCGATTCGCCATATTTTGAAACCAACGTTGACCAGATCACTCAACAAGAATCTCTCGTCAACGTTTTTGATCCCAAAACCCAATCAATGGTCAGTTGGCAGCTCATCCAAATCGATGCAAAAGATTTGCCGCCGCAGAATTAGTTCAAAGTCAAAGTGCATGTGCGGACTTTTAGTCCGTACGTGCGCTTTTGTATACGAACAGATGCGTCTCTCGCAGCCACTTTTGCATTGAATAGCGCTACCATCCAATTGTAATCCCCACTTGCGGATTGCTTGCAGATTTTGCCATTCAATTTCGCCGCAAGTTCACCAAGTTCTAAACTCGCTTGGTATGAATACGGTACGGAGTTATTTTCAAGTCTGGTGAAACGTTTCATTTCTAGGATTTGACGTCGCCACAATCCGTAACAAGCTGCCCCCGTGCAGGTAAAATCAAAAGAACTTGCCGTTGAATCGAGATATCTACAAAGTTGAGAACCCACTCCGTATTCGCAGCTAACTTCATTCGCATTTTCTTCAGCGAAAGCAGGCGATGCAGATAGACTTAGTACGACGAAAAGAAATACGTTTTTCATACGGTGATCCCCAAACAAATTGTAGAAACTAGAATTGAGCCTTGTATAGCATCAGGTTTCAGTCTCTACAACCCAAAAAGATCTCTTCGCGCACTGTAAACCATCCCCCTAAGCAAAAAACCTTCGAAGCTAAAAGTTTTTTGGACTATACGATGACTGTTTGGGCGCATAGACTCTCAAGACGGGATTTTTTTTGGCAGGGGGAGTTAAAATATGTACGCCGTCATGATCACATCTGGGACGCGAGGTGACGTGCAGCCCTTTGTCGCTCTTGGCAAAGCCCTCAAAGAAAACGGACACCGAGTCGCCATCGCCACTCACGCCGAATTCAAATCTTGGATTGAAGGTCATGGTTTAGAATATCTATCACTGCACGGCGATGTCCGCGCCATACTTGCCAATCCGCACGTTCGTCAGCATATGCGCCACCCGAATCCGTTTACCATTCGAAAACATCTGGATGGCGCCATCCGGGAGCTATTCACAGGCATGCTGAAGGACTCGCTTGTGGCCTGCCAAGGCGCCGACCTAGTCATTTATAACCATTCGACCACACCGGCTGCGTTGGCCGCCGAAAAGCTTGGCCTTCCGCACATCGCGGTGGCTTTGCAGCCCTTATCGCGCACGGGATCGCATCCGTCCTGCATGATGAACGTGCCTTCCATGGGTAAAACTCTGAATCGCCTTTCGCACCGTTTTGTAGAGATATCCATCTGGTGGCTTTTCGGATCGGTTTTTAACGACCTGCGAGTGAAAGAATTGAACTTGCCACCTTTCCCGCGTGGCGGGATGTTCAGCCAAATGTATCGCGATAAAGAACCCATGCTGTGCGCGTTTAGCAATGTTCTCGTACCTACAGGGCATGATTGGCCGAAAGAGCATGTTGTTACCGGGACTTTAATCCTGAATGAAACTTTCGGATGGGTTCCTCCACCCGCGCTGATCGATTTTCTGAAAGATGGTGAAAAGCCGATTTACGTTGGAATTGGTAGCATGATGGATGATGACGCAGAGAAATTTGTAGATATGGTCGTCGCTGCAAGCCAAAAAACAGGGGGTCGCATTCTACTTTCATCTGGTTGGGCCGGTTTTGATTCGAAAAATCTTCCGGAAAACATTTTGTTGGTTCGCGATGTTCCTCATGACTGGTTGTTTCCCAAACTGAGCGGCGCCATTCATCATGGCGGGGCTGGTACCACCGCTGCGTCACTGCGCGCCGGTATCCCGACTTTTGTAGTTCCGTATTTGGCGGATCAGCCGTTTTGGGGAAGGCAGGTTGCGAAGTTAGGCTGCGGACCAAAACCCATCGCCAGAGAAAAGTTAACTATAAAGTCGATCACTAAAGTTATGAATGATTTTAAATCCGATGGAAAATACGCGGCATACGCGAAGAATGTTGGAGAGGCGATGAAAAAAGAGAACGGAATTGAAGCAGCAAAAAAAGTAATCTTCGCTTTTGCTGCTTCAAAACACGTTCTCTAGAATTCCGTAGCTAACAAACCTACTGCGCTGGTACAAACCGATTAACGGACTGTCCATTCAGCGAGCGGGCGTGAATCAAAAACGACTTATCCGAAACAATGCTATTAAATGCTTTTTTTGCTGTGAACGTCCGGCCATTCAAAATCTCTTCCGGCGTGCAACGACTCGCTTCCCCTTCTTTAAGAATAGGCAAATAGGTCAAAACATTTTCACTATCAAACTCAGGTTCCAAATTCTCAAAGACTAAGCACTTTCCAGCCAACGGCGGAACGCGGCCTTGGATTTCATAACCCGTTGTGTCGCCACCATCTTTCACAAGTTGAATACTTTCGACTTGAGCGTACAAATGACTATCGCCAGAATCCGTTCCTGCCGGCTTAACGTTCAAAGATTTTGAAATCAATTCATTTGCCGTAGTTTTCGCCTCAACAGAGTAAACTCCTGATTGCAAGATTCCCAACTTTACACTTTCAACAAAAGTGGAGGTGACAGGCAAGCAAATCTGGCCTTCTAAAACATAGCTCATCACGGACAATTTATAAGTATTGGTATTTTTATCGAATTTAGTGGTAGGAGATCCAACTTTCCAACAAGAGTTTGGCAAAGTTCCTTTTAAAACGACTTCCGTCACGTCATTGTCGTCAAAGCCACCCGGAATAAATACTTCGTCGATCGGAACAATCGAGAAATTTGTCAGTTTTGTTTTACCGCCCGGTCCAGGCAATACGGGATCCGTTCCGTCTGCAAAAGCCAATGAACTGAAAGCCATTAAAGTCGAAATAATCAAACCATAAATCTTCATATTGTCATCTCCCTAAGTGCTGAAAAAAATCTAGATCATCTTTTAAGCTTTGTTTGAATCCTGTCGTTGGTTTAACAACAATCAGCGCTCTCGTCAATGTAGGTAATAAGATACAGGCACTTAGCAGAAAGATGCGAGGGCCTGAGGTATTCGAGGAGCCCTATTTGATAAAGCGAAATCAAATGGCCAAACTAATTATTATTTCGAAATTTAAAAGCTGGCGATATCAAGCGCTAAAGAACTTTTTGAATCAACCCCTTCCCTAATGGCCCTTCAAAGTCATCGCCCTCATAAAGCCCCACCAAACTTTCACCTATGGGCGTGTTGACGGTGATGGTCTGAATCAACTCTGATCCCATTTCTATTTTGTAGCCGCCAAGGCTTGGCAGCAAATAATACCAATGTGAAGAAGTATTCGACTTGAGTTGAACAATGGCACCAACAGCGATGGCCTCATCAGCAGCAAAGTCAGACGATTGAAATCTTTGCATCAAATCAATTTGCGCATCCAACTCACGAAGCCTGGCGTCTTGCGCGCCGGCGAGATAAGAATCCAGGAGTGCACGCGTATCGTATTTACCTTCCTGCTTAGCCTCGAAACTGGTGGCACCCTTAGCGGTATTATCAGCTGATTCTTTTAGTTTATCCCGATCGAGCGAAGCTAACTGAATGAGCTCGGCAATGATTTCGGACTTATTCTTTTGAAGGAGCATTATAAACCTCAGAAGCGCATTCGAAACATTATCACTTCAGAATTCAAATCCCTACCCGCAACCCCCGAACCTTTTAAGAGCTTTCTTAATTTTTTTCTTAAATCCCTATAAGTAATTACAAAGACTGACTATTTTTAATTCAAAACTTAATGATTTTAGATGCCTACCGAAGCCTTAACCATGAACGGCTTGGATTTTGTGATGGTTTTTAGAGGTTACTTCAAATTTAAACTTTTCCTGATGCTTTTGCTGTATCTGGGTGGACCGAGCGCCGCATTTGCTGTGGATGGATCTGCTGGCATCAATTCGACTGGCTCCTCCAATATTTCAGTTTTGATTGGCAAGCTTATTGTGGCCCGCAATTTTTCTGATTTTTCTTTTGGAACGTACACCTACGGCTCAGGAGATCTCAATGGCGATGATGATCTTAATATTGCATCGACCTACGCCAGCATCACTTACCAAGTTGTCTTGAATGGCAGCGGAACGGCGGGAGCGTTTACGATATCAAATGGTACCTCAACGATTCCCTATTTAGCTTATTACAATGATGCGACGGGAACTTCGGGTCGTGTAACCGCGACAAGTGGTGTGCCGATCACGGGCCAACTGGGAGCCGTAGATCCGATCGAAGATTTAACTTTGAATGCCAACGTCAGCATGCAAATCCTTCAGGCCGATCTCGACACTGCAGACTATGGCACATATTCGGGATCACTGGCATTAATTTTTCAACCGGAGTAACTGAACTCTTAAAAAAAGGCCCTTTTATGCTACGACTTCTCATCGTGACTTTTTTTGCTTCCGTTTTCTTCCCCACACACACCCATGCACAACGCCTCCAATACCCAGTGATCCTCGTACATGGTTTACTGTCAGGTGATTCCGTCGCCTCCATGAAGAACGCCGCAAAAGAGTTACGTCAGCATGGAACCAAAGTTTATCTAGCTGAAGTTCTCGCGGCTGGAAGCATCGCGGCTCGTGCCGACGATCTCGCCGATTATGTCGATGCAGTCCTGAAACATTCGCAAGCTCTCAAAGTCAATATCGTCGCGCACTCAATGGGTGGCTTGGACAGTCGTTATCTGGTGTCGAAGTTGGGCTACGGCAACAAAGTAGCCAGTCTCACGACGATCTCGACTCCGCATCGCGGGGCTATTTTCGCGGATGAAGTATTAAAAGAGTTAAACTCCGGTCGAAGAACGGGAATCATTCGATTTATCGAGATACTTTCCACACTCTACAATGATCAAACCACACTCCAAAACGTTAATCTTAGACAAGCTCTCCTTGATCTTAGCAAGGCCGAAATGAATAAATTCAATCAGTCTGTTTCTAATGATAACCGCGTCATTTACCTATCGTTCAGTTCAATCGCCTCAAAAAATAACATGCATGCGGTGCTTCGTCCTGTTTCAGAAATCGTTTTCAATCTGGAAGGGACTAATGATGGACTCGTAGAATCGTCATCAGCTGAATGGGGTGAGTTTATGGGGACGGCCAACTGCGACCATTTTTCTATAGGTGGTATGGGACGGTCAAAGTTCCGGCGCCAATGTGATTTCAAGAATTTCTACCGCGATCTCGTACAAGAGCTATCGAGTCGCAATCTGTAGGCATATGATCATCGTAATTGGCATCCTCCGTTTTTTAGGCTATACGTCAGCTTAGTCGGCGATCGAGAGAAAAAAACCTTGCCACCAAAGCCCCATAGCTCACCAAACCTTATTCTGACTGGACTTACGACTAAAAAACATTTGTCGATTTTTATACCCTTTACCATTTCTAAAGAGTCCTTGACCGGAGCAGACATCGTCTTGGTAACTTTGCAGGCTCAAGGTGGCGAAACAGGCGTCGGAGAGGCATCACCCTTTCCATCACTCACGGGCGATACCGTGCTGGTGGCTTATGAGACTATCAAAACCTATCTTCCCGAACTTTATCAAAAATCCACAGAAGCAGCGCTCGACTTTTTGAAGACTCGTCGCGATATCATTCGCAGTCAATCCGTCACGGCATTCACCGCCTTAGAAATGGCGGTTTGGGATTTACACGGAAAATTAACTGGTCAATCACTGTCATCAATCTGGGGGAACGCCAACTTGCCAGGAATCGAAACTGACATCACCATGCCCATCATGCCCTCAAGTGCCGTAGGTGAGTTTTGGCAGCTTTTTGCA
Source organism: Oligoflexales bacterium (assembly GCA_041740975.1). Lineage (GTDB taxonomy): Bacteria > Bdellovibrionota_B > Oligoflexia > Oligoflexales > JALZUQ01 > JBGSKV01. The sequence goes on from JBGSKV010000078.1 coordinate 32,668, forward strand.
AAGTACAACTTTCCGATCGTCAAAGTAAAAGTTTCTGGTCATGTCGATGAAGATATTGCGATGATAGAGGCTCTGAAAAAAATCACACCCTCCTCTACCAAATTCACGTTGGATGGCAATCAGGCCTATCAAGTCGAAACGGCTGCAAAGCTAGTGCAGGCTCTTGACAAGATCAAAGTCCATCCCCTTTTTTTCGAGCAGCCTTTGGCGGAAGATGATTGGTCTGGTCATAAAACATTGTCTTCCAAAATCGCCATACCGATATGTTTGGACGAAACAGTAAAAACAGTTGCCGATGCCCAAAGGGTTGTGCGCGAACAAACAGCATCCATGATCAATCTGAAGATTATGAAGAGTGGTATTTCCGAAACGCTTGGCATCATCGATGTTGCAGTGAAGAACGGCATTAAGCTAATGATTGGCGGCATGTTTGAAACGGAAATAGCAATGGGGACATCACTCCAAATGGCCTGTGGAACGGGGAAAATATCATTTGTAGATTTGGATACGCCGTTTTTTATGACAGAACGCATTACAAAAAACAGTGCCTGGCACGAGTCGAACGCTTACCTTCGACTCCCGCCAGGTTTTGGTCATGGTATGATTATTGAGAAGCTGGTAGTGCCACTTTGAAGAATGGGATCGTCAACGGGTACTTCCAAAACTCACCTTGGCTCGCTTTAAAACCACCAATGATTGGAAAAACCGCAACCACAACTCCCAGAGCATAGAGCAATGGAATACCAACCAGTAGAATAAACAAAATCAAACAAATCGAAGCATAAATAAGCGCCGTAATCATCCAGTTGGTCACTTCTCGGCCGTGCCGGTCTAGCTCCGGCATCTGGTCTTTTTTGATTTGCCAAATGACAATCGGTGTTGCAAATCCCAAAATGGGAATTAAAAATCCCAACAATTGCGAAAAGTGTAAAATCATCGCCCACATTCTAACATTTTCTTTCACGGTTACGACTGGTGTCAACACTGAAGGATTAGCATCATCCGTGAACGGGTTGGCGTTTTCATTAGACTGGTTCATGAGCAATCTCCTGCTTATCTGGACTATAACTACGATAGCCTTATAGCATGTCGTTCGTCCCCACTTCAATAATTATGGGATTCGCCAGTCTCAACATAGGGGATTTTTGTGCTTTTCATGGGAGGATTTAAGTGTGATCAATGGGCCCTCTCTGAAAAAGGGCCCCATACGAAGATATTTAGATACCGGCAGGTAGCCGAATAGAACAATGAAACACTCCGGCTTCTCCAACCACATCGGCCGACACTTCTGAAGGATTCGCCTTCAATTGGGTTTCAACTTCCATGGCGAAAGACTCTTGATTGTCGTTCTTAATGTATTCACCAGCTAATCCAATAATTTTTGCATGCGTTGCTACGAATGCAAGTTCAACGACTTGACCCACTTTTGCTTTGGTGAGATCGGCATAACTTTGCGAAACCAGCGCAAAACTACAATATGGCTTTGAAGGATAAACTGGTGGCTTCGGCGGTTGAATTGGTGGATTAACCGGTGGCAAGGGTGGTTGAACGGGAGGTTGAACCGGTGGATTCACTGGTGGCAATGGTGGTTGCACTGTGATCGGACAAGCTTTGATGTGAAGTATTTGTCCCGGAAGGACGGTCACTACTTTTTCTATGTTTTGACCGCTGCAGGCACGTGAAGTTATCGCTAAATGAAAGGATTTCTTTTCTTTCAAAGCTCCAAGCTCAAGCACACAGGACGACCCATTGCTTGTACACATTTTGGGGGCGACAGCAAGATCACCAGGTGTGTTGTTCAGCTCAGTGAGAGCAACTTTACAAGTCCCGCCTAACGAGGGTCTAGGGAAATTGTTGTCATAGTATCCCACTGTTTCGCCAGGCGACTTTATGTCCCCATAATTTGGCGCGGTAAAATCACAAACTATGAAGGACTCGGAAGGTTTAGGCGGATTGACCACTGGATCCGTTGGAAAAACAATTTCGACATTCACGTCTGAATTTTCTTTGATTCTTTCCATTTTGATTACGACGTTTAATGCCGTTGATTGGAAAACTCCAGATTTTCCGGCAAAAATTAATCCTTTATCATTGAAGACGCCGATATTTAACAAGTACGAATGACCCTTTTCAAGTTTCGCGAGCTTTGCTCGGGCACCCTTTGCACAGTTGTATGCAAAGACAGCCTGGTGTGTGACTTTTGTGTGAGTGTTGTAAAGGCTTATCCTGATTTTGGTGCTGGAGTCTTTTAAGATGCCGCCCAAACATTCCAATTTGATGTGCGCTGATGTTTCGTCAACGGATATCGCCGACAGATTGAATGACTTTCCGGCTAAGGTGCCATGATTTTCTGGTAACTTAACGTCAAAGCCGAGGTTTCCGTCTTCGTCTTGGACAACGTTAATGTCGTTTGAAGATTCTGATCTTGTTGTTGTCGATTCGTCGAGGGGAGCGCAGCTAACTGCGATGCTTAAACTTAGTAAGGATAGGATTCTCAGTCTCATCACATAACCCCTTTGTGTGACTTTTGAATGATCCTCTAAGTGAAGAACGTTTCGGAATTTGGCTATTCCACCGTGACTTATTCCGAAACCACGTGTCAGAACGGGTGGATACGTCGCGAAAAGCGACGAATCTCAAAGCTTGTTTTGTACCGGAGATTAGGTAAGAGGTCTACTAATTGAAAAGGAAGTTTCTGTTACTGGTATCTCGCAACGCGAATATTTCCGAGAGGTGAAAACTCCGTCCAAGCACTATGAATTCGCGAATTAAAACTGACAATACTGCTCATGGTCGCAGAGTTTGTGGAGACCCTATTGATGCCATCGACGTCATCACCATCTACAAAAACCCACTGTGCGTTCGAGTACTTTGCAACTCGGATTTGCGCGGGATTTCCTTCGCTCCAGCTAAGATACAAAGCCGAATTGTGAACCACAAAGGAAGAAGAGAACGCGTCAAGCCCAGAGTCTTTATTTAATCCTTCAACTTCATTCCCATCAACGAAGATCCAACTGTCAGCGTCGTATCGACGCACCCGCATTTGTCTAACGCCAGAGGAATCTTCTTCACTCCAGCTCAAATAAAGTTCCCCGTCAAACACCACCAAAGATGGTTCGCTCGCAATTCGACTGGTATCTCTGTTGAGGCCATTGACCGCGTCGCCATCGACAAAGGCCCAACTTGTACCGTTGTAGCGACTCACCCGAATCTGCGCTGGATTACCTTCAATCCAGGCGGCATAGAGGTTGGAGCCATACACTACCAATTTGGGCGCCGTTGCGGCTTGCAAAACATTTCTATTTAAACCATTCGCTCCGTTACCATCGACAAATGCCCAGGTCGCGCCATTGTACATCTTGACGCGTATCTGTCCGACGGCGCCAGCGTTGGCCTCTTCCCAAGCGAGATAAAGATTAGATCCATATACGGCAGCTGAGGGAACAACCGCGCCCAGCGTCGTATTAAAATTGAGACCCGTTAACGCGTTATCACCATCTACAAACGTCCATGCCGTTCCCGTGTACATGGCTGCGCGAATTTGATTGGCCGTACCATTTTCCTCCGACCAAACCGCATAAAGTTCCTCACTAAAAACAACTGGCTGTGCACTCTGCGCGGGCCATGACGAACTTTTGTTTAGACCTACAGTCGCACCGCCATCCACAGAAACCCAGTTTGTTCCAGTAAAGCGCTTGGCGCGAATCTGTGAATTTTCGTCCCAAAATGCATATAACTGAGAGTCAAATTCGACAAGCTTGGGCCTATTCGCAGCCCCACCACTGTCAAAGTTCATTCCAGTAGATTCCTGGTTGCCATCGATAAAATTCCAGACGCTACCGACAACAATGTTCTTATTTATGCCCAAGGAATTGGCTTCGCCAATATCGGGAAGCGTCAAATTTGCCGCCAGGTTGCTGGATGAACTATTGATCGTTCCGCCTGCAAGTTGTAAGGCCGTTTCGGAGACGTAATTTAGGTCGGCTGCTACATCACCAGCCTGTACTATGTATGAAAAAACCAAAGTAGCGGATCCAGATCCAGAAGAATAATTTACAACTCTATCGGTCGTCCCCGTTTCTAAAGTCAAAGTCGGGGTACCGGTCACGTTCACAACATCATTGAAACCCACCTGAATAATAATGGTACTCAAAAGATCATAGCCGCCATTAGCTGTGGGCGAAGTGACATTAGTGACTATGGGAGGTTTTGGTTGAGTTTTGAAACTCGATCGCCCCTTAGATCCGCCGGAACAACCAAAAAGTTGGGAGACTGTCATCAAAATTACAAAAATTCTGCTCAGAACTTTCACGAACACTCCCCAAGCTATGCCGCTTGACCAATACTGAATTTGGGCTATTCATAACTTTATAAGGTCAGAGCAGGTTAGAACAGCAATATCTACCAAGTCTTCGTGGAACAAAGCTCGGCGAAGGCCACAAAAGCCTGCTGGTTAACGCATTGATGGAAAATCGGCTGGCTTCGGTCTCAAAAAATGAGCATGGAAAGGTCGTGTTTATTCAAATTGAATGGCAAGCCCGACACTGGACCATTGGATGGAAGTCTTATCGAACCGAACGCCCATGGGTTCCGATAGCGCATTCATAGCCGCGAAATCCGCGTCCCCGACATAGGGATAGTACTCGTGCGCGAGATACAATCCACCACCCAAGTTTCGTACGTATTGTGTCAGTGTGGAAATGACATTTAGATTGGAACTTTGGGCATTCGAACAATACACGACCAAATCAAAATCCTGCTTCAAGGCGGAAGGATTATTTAAATACTTTGCAGGTAGCTGCAAGCCGGGTTGATAAACGCCGGGATATTTATAAATTCCATTTCCATAAAATTCTTTGTCTTGATTGCAAGTGGAACGGCCAAAGACCAAAACACGAGGCGTTTTAGGAAACGTTGCACCAGCCCAAGGCCAAACCGGACAACTTTGATCGGACAAACCTACCAAATTCGTATCGCCCGAAAATACTACGCGGCCTTTTCCGACTTCAGCCAGTGCGTACACGGGCTTGCTATCAATTTTTCCCGCACCCAGTAAACCAGGCAGATTCGTGATGGTGAACGATGACGATTGTTTTGTCTGCAGACTCCAAGCGCAGTTTTTCAAAGCGGTCTTTGAATCCCCAATTGCTGTTTGGGCCACTTCACCAGTTTTTGTCGTATCATCACCGATGAAAGTCGTATCCAATCCATCCGAGTATTGATTTATGGAAGATCCTTCTTCTTTCTCGATGCCATAGTCAAAGGAGGAAGGTGAGCAGCTGACTGTGCTCACGATAAAACTCAAATGCAAAACCATTTTAAAATTGATCTTCATTGTATTCCAAATCAAAGCGCTACTAATTGGCTGATAAACGTACCTGAACAAACACTTATCGGAAGTTTGTCCGAAAAACGTAAAAAACTGATGTAAGATACGGTATTCAATAGTTAAATGAACATTCGGCCGCTTCGCGGCCGTAACGTTATCCAGCTCCGCCTATCACACTCACAGTTTACATTTCTATGTTTGATTGGTCCGGTTCTCCCGGCTTAAATTTGTCTGGGCGGTGTCGGCTGATGCAGCCTCAATGCCCAGTCAAATCTAAGCCGGCTCAACCGTCC
>JBGSKV010000079.1:0-15949 GCA_041740975.1 Oligoflexales bacterium
AAGCGTTGTGGTGGTTGGGGCCGGACAAATGGGTAGCGGTATCGCCCAGGTCATGGCAACGGCCGGACTGAAAGTCACACTTTTTGATGTGGCCGAAGGTCAGGTTGAAAAAGCCAAAGCCGGCATCGAAAAATCCGTCGCCAAACTCAAAGAAAAAGAAATCCTCACCGCCGCCCTCGCCGAACAAACTCTCGCCAATATTCACTATCAAGCGAAGATGGATTTTTCGCAGGCCGATCTCGCCATTGAAGCGATCGTTGAAAACGAATCCGTTAAAGAAAAAGTTTTTCGCCAATTGGATGAGCATCTTAAAAAAGACGCGATCCTTGCCAGCAACACGTCGTCGATTCCGATCACGCGCCTAGCCTCTTACACATCTCGTCCCGATCAATTCATCGGACTTCACTTTATGAATCCCGTCCCCCTTATGAAACTTGTCGAAGTGATTCCGGGGATGGCGACGTCTACCGACACCAAAAATCGTTGCATGGCGCTCATGACCGCGATCGGTAAAGAGGTTTCGACGAGCCAAGATTATCCGGGATTTGTCGTTAACCGCATTCTGATGCCGATGATCAACGAAGCATTTTTTACGCTGATGGAAGGTGTCGCCAGCGCCGAAGATATCGATAAAGGCATGAAGCTCGGCACAAACCAACCGATGGGTCCGCTGCAACTGGCAGACTTTATCGGACTCGACACTTGCTATGCGATTTTGAAAGTTTTGCATGAGGGACTCGGAGATTCGAAGTACCGTCCATGTCCTCTCCTCGCCAAATACGTTGAAGCCGGCTACTACGGTCGCAAAACTAAGCGTGGCGTTTACACTTACTAAACTTGTTTTTATTTTTTGAGGATTTTTTATGGCCGCTTTCGAAACACTTCTCTACAAAGAAGAAGGTCCCATCACTCATATCACCATCAATCGCCCGGCGGCACTCAACGCGCTCAATCGCCAAGTTCTGGAAGAACTGCACCGCGTGGTGGATAGTTTGCTGATCAATCCGATTTGTCGTGTGGTTGTGCTCAGTGGCGCTGGCGAAAAAGCCTTCGTGGCCGGTGCCGATATCAAAGAAATGTCCGGTCTCGACAAAGAGGGCGCGCTGGAGTTTGCACGCTTCGGGCAAAACCTCACCACCAAAATCGAATCCCTTCCACAAATCGTCATCGCCAAAATCCATGGCTTTGCTTTAGGTGGAGGATGTGAACTCGCCATGGCTTGCGATATCATTGTCGCCTCGGAAAATGCCAAGTTCGGCCAACCTGAAGTTGGTCTGGGTCTGATTCCGGGATTCGGTGGAACGCAGCGGTTAGTCAAAGCCGTTGGTCGTCCGCGCGCAATGGAAATCTTAGTTGCGGGACGCATGATGGACGCCAGCGAAGCTTTGCAGGCAGGATTAATCGCACGTGTTTGTCCGGTGGCGCAGCTCGATGAAACGGTAATTTCTATTGTAAAAGGTGTGTTAAGAGGTGGCCCACAAGCTATTGCTTTGACAAAGAAATTGGCCATAGGCGCTCAGTCTTGGGATCTGGAGCGCGGGCTTGTTGCCGAGGCCGGGCACTTCGGACAATGTTTTGAAAATTTAGAATGCCAAGACGGCATGCGCGCCTTCATAGAAAAGCGGCCTGCCACTTTCGCAGTAAAGCTTTGATTCCTTAGGCAATAGTAGTACACTGCCCAAACTTGCTTTTTATGGCCCAACTTAAGGAGAGTTTCATGAAAGACTTCGTAAAGAAAATTCAGACAGAGTTTAACAACATTCAAAAAACTATTGAGACGGAAGCTAACAGCATCGTTAAGAAAGCTAAAACTTATCTCAATAAAAATACGATCGACAAAAAACGCAAAGAAGTGGAACAACTTGTTCGCAAAAATGTCAAAGAATACCAACCGATCATCAAAAAATACGTAGCAGATCTACAAAAAAATGCAGACAAGCTCACAAAAGAATTTGAAACTCGCGTTTCTAAAAGCATGAAAGATGCCCGCGCCAAAATCAACGACGTGAAAAACAAAGTTGAAAAAGCCGGCAAAAACGCCAAAACAAAAGCCAGCAAGACTGCGAAAAACGTAAAGACCAAAGCTAAAACGACTGCAAAAAAAGTTACGAAAAAAACTAAAGCTGCTACAAAAAAAGCAACGAAGTAATTTACTTCCTGATCGAGCGGGGTGTGATGCATACACTTCAATTTTCACCACAGTCCGCTCGAAAACTTCGTAAGTCCCTTCTCAAGTGGTACCAACCTGATCTCCGACGCCTCCCCTGGCGCATCCTCTGGAACAAACACAGAAGTCCGTATCATGTTTGGGTTTCCGAAATCATGCTGCAGCAAACCACCATCAAAGCGGTGCTGGCGGTCTATGAACCTTTCTTCAAACATTTTCCAACCGTAAAAGATCTGGCAAAGGCCGACGAAGAAGATGTGCGTCTCGCGGTGCGAGGTCTTGGGTACTATCGGCGCTTTTCGATGCTTCACAGGGCTGCGAAAGAAATAATGGTAAGTCTCGGCGGAAAATTTCCCGAAACCTTTGAAGGTTGGTTGGAACTACCCGGCATTGGTGAGTACACGGCTTCAGCCGTCTCGAGCATAACTCTAAACACACCCCACGCTGTGGTCGATGGCAACGTCGAACGGGTTTTATGCAGGCTTTTTGATATTCGTTTGGCGGTAAACGACCGTCAAATGAAACCACATTATAAACGCTGGGCCGCACAACTTTTGGATGTGGAACGCCCTGGGGATTTTAATCAGGCGATGATGGAACTCGGACAGCTTGTTTGCAGACCGATTGATCCGGACTGTGATCTTTGTCCAGTCGCGACGTCTTGTCTTGCGAAGGAGGGCGGAACCCAAGAACTTTCGCCGGGGCCAAAACTCAAAACGGCCAAGAAAAATATCGAAATGCAGCTGACGATTTTTCGCCGCGGCAAAATGATCGGCATCCATAAACGCCCAAAGGCAGATCGATTTTTGAAAGATACTTGGGGATTTTTGACGGATATGGAAGCGAAGGAAAAAGTGTCAGCCGCCAAAAAGGTGGGAGCGATTCGTCACAACATCACCCATCACGACATAAAGGCGAACGTCTGGATCAAAGACACGGCCCCGCCAAAAAACCTGGAAATGAGGTGGCTCGCACTGAAAGATGTTGAAGAAAAGTTGGTGTCGAACTTGGATCGCAAAGCGCTGCGTCTTTTTGAGAAATCACTATCTAAGTCTTAGCATTTTTTTGGCCGCCCTTAAGCAAGCGCTCCATAGGCATTTCGGTAAGTTTCTGCAAACCCGCTAACAAAATCCAAAGTGCTACACACATAATAATCGTGCAAGGCAAGGCGATGATCACAAAACTCCAAGCCATAAAACTTGCGACGTCTTGATTGAAAGCCTCTGTACCGGGCGCACCTTTGACCATAAGCGTGGCCACGTAGTAATTTAGAAACGCACTGAGTAAGAATGAGAGCGCGAGCAAAACCGTAATCTTCTTCATCAAATAATCGAACTCAGGACGACGGCCCTTAGAGTGCAAAGCCTCATCGATATGTTCAATATGAAAAATACTGTCATTATAAAGAAAAGTCCGCACGACAGGGTTTGAGCTGTGTAGTGAGCTCAAAACAAAAACGCCGAGGATCAAGGGGATCATCGCTTCTTTAACCGCGAACCAAAACACGTCCACTTCCAACAGTCCAATGCCGCCCGTCAGAAGAACGCTAAAAAATCCCAAAGTTGATATCAAGTTGAGGCTCTTGCGAGACATAAACTCGCGCACGCCATAGGCGACGGGAAAGGCCAAGGCAATGACCAGCGCCAACCCGGGACCCACCGAAGGAAGTCCGCTTAGTTTCTTCAAGAGAAACATCGGAATGACTAAGTTGATCAACAAACTAATAAGAGGATTGTCGGGTTTTCGTGGTGTCGTCAATGTGCCTGCATCCTAAGCTGTTCATGGCATAAGAAGCATATTGACACACATAGGATACAGAGACAAGGAGATCCATCGCGTCGGTGAACTGCACACTTGACTGCGCTGGATGACGGCAAATCCCTCTATCTAGAAAGAATTGGCGCGTTTTGTAGCAAATCGACGTAGGTCAATTCTACAAAAGATTTTTTGTCTGTTTTGCGCATGCGCTTTTCAAAGACAAAAACATCCTTGCCTTTATCAAACTCAATCACTTTAAAATCAACGCTGTTGTCATCGACCTCAAAATATTCGGCATTGGAAATCTGATAGGCTTTTCCCATGATTTTGTCTTGGTATTTGCCAACGATGACAAAAACTTCTCGTCCACATGACAAAGTGAAAGCCCGCCAGCTTGGTCCCTTCCAAGTGTTTCCTACGTAGCATGCTTCGCGGACATCCATTTCACTTCTGGAAAAATCGCATAAGGAATCAAGGGGAAAATTCACAAATATCGGCCTTGGTTGCTTGCCTTTTTCTCGAATAGAAATTTTCGCAATCCCATGATTTTCATCTTCGCAATGATCAAAAATAATATTGCAATCTGGGCACGCATCAAAAGCTCCATCAGCAACAGACACCACATTGGATCGCATGGACACTGGAGTGTCTTCCTGAGGTTCTTTGATTGGCGATGGGACAACTGGATAGTTGGTCGTTGGACGCGGTAGATTGGCGATATACTTCTGCATACTTGCTATAGCTGTGGCGTTTTGCTCAATGATGCGGTCGTCGCAGATTTTTTGATAGATTCGCAAGAAAGCGATTTCGTAAAAAGGGCATTTGTTAAAATCTGCGTAATACGACTCGGACTTTATATGAACATAGTTCTCGAAAGCTGCGTAGCCCATCGTGACCGCAAGATACAACGCAAGGCACGCGGCAAGGATGCCGGTGATGATGGAATATTTCTTCAAATAGTGTTTGAACATTGGCGTTAGTTAAAAACACCGAGATTGGTTTCCGTGCAGTTTTCCGGCGCAATCATACTCGTCATCGGAATAATTTGCATCCCACCACCCGCTTTACTCCAGAAAACCTGGAGAGCGATTTCTTTTTTCGGACCTTGGAACCAATCCACCTTCAGCAAGTGAATACCCTTATTGAGCTGTATCGGCATGCCAGTCACAGTTGTCGGGGCATGGGTACCGTCATTATTCACAACCAGTGCGTTATTGACATAAACTTTGCTGCCATCGTCTGAGGTCGTACGGAAGGTGTAAAAATTTGTTTCAGGCACGATCAGAACCGCAAAGAACTGAATCCCAAACCACTCAATCAAAGTCGGGACTCCCGGAAAACCCTTCGTCCAACTGCGCGCGGGAATGTTGAAATCATCTCTCTTCACCGTACCAATCGATGTCATCGCGGCAAAGTTTGGTATTTGCGACGTACCCCCTGGCAATCGGTAAACGCGACCGATAGCACCGGCACGAAAGCCCGTACAACTAAAGCCGGAACCTTTCAATAATCCACCGCCACTCGCTCCTGGTTTTAGGTCCGTACCAGCGTTGTCCGAGCCGTTTGCATAGTTGGTGTTCGGAACGTAGTTAGGGCTGTCTGGATTAGTCGGGCTATTTGGGTTGTTGGGATTATTAGGATTATTAGGATTATTAGGATTGTTCGGGTTATTGGGATTGTTTGGATTGTTCGGATTGAGCGGGCTATTCGGGTTGTTTGGATTGGCGATGTTATTTGGGTTTGCAGGATTGTTCGGATCGTTTGGGTCGTTTGGGTTGTAGGGCAGGTTCGACACTGGATTTATCGGGAAAGTGCTAGGATCGTTCGGATTGAAAGTTCCATTTCCAGTCCCCGTTTGATCCGGCTTGAGACGCTGAACAGAAGAAGAGAATTCGGACTTTTTACATCCCGCTGTGAGGATTGCGAACGCGGCAATGACTAAAATAGTTTTCATGCTATCCCCTAACCCTCTTTAACAGTTTGACTTCTGATGATTATAGCGTCTTATGGGACCTTTGGCGATTTTCCAGGCGGCTATCGTGGCCAAATTGATGCTGATTGTTTTATGACCATCAATAGGCAAGTGCGGAGAATGATCCCATAAATGGGCTGGCAGCAATCTTTTGGAAATGATAATGATTATCAATATCGGCACCTCGTGAGGCATAAAACATGATTCGTCTATGGGAACTGAAAGCGAGTGCTTTCTCAATCATAAAAAAAATTGATCACGATATTCCGCCACTTTTTCAAAAACGTCTAACGGATTTGGGAATTGTGGCGGGAGAAAATATTACGTGTTTGCAACGACCCCCCTTCGGCGCGCCCCGCACGTACATGGTCGGATCGTGTGTTTTGAGTTTAGACGAAGAAATAGCGTCGCATGTGCATATTGAGGAGAAGGTGTGAACACGTCATCGGTTTTGTTAATTGGGAAACCAAACTCTGGCAAAAGTCTTTTATTCAATCGCCTCACGGGCCTCCGGCAAAAAGTAGCAAACTTTCCTGGCGTCACCGTCGAAGTCAAACGCGGCCAAATGGAAAATATTGATCTTTGCGATTACCCCGGCATTTATTCGCTAAACGCAGTCACGGAAGACGAAAAAATTGCAGTTGAGAAACTGAAAGCCGGTATGGTTGATCCGTCGGTTTCTGGGATTGTTTGCGTTTTGGATATCACCCGCCTAGAGAGAAGCTTGATGCTCGGACTCCAGGTTAAAAACCTCAGCATCGAAAACAACAAGCCAGTTGTGTACGCGCTTAATATGATGGACGAGATGATTCGCAACAAATTGGACTTTGATCTTGTTGCCTTCGAGAAAGAACTCGGTCATCCGGTGATTTCGGTATCTGCCAAAACCGGGCAAGGACTTGCCACACTCACGCAGTGCATCCAAGGCCTAGCCGGAATAGTTCCAAACGGCCAAACGATCGCACCGGACCAAGTCGCCAGACGCGCCAAGGAAATCAGCGCCAAGTTTATGCCACGCGCCGAGTTCTTGTTGCGCGGACAAACCAGACTCGATCAGTTTTTTTTGTCGGGATTTTTCGGTACCATTGCCTTCGCCGCTATCATGCTCGCTTTGTTCCAGTCTATTTTTACGTGGGCCGAGCCATTGATGACGGCGATTGAAGACTCGATTGCTTGGATCAGCACGGTGGTCACTCCCCTTCTACCGACGGGGATCATCGCCGATTTTTTTAACGACGCGATTTTGGGTGGCATCGGCTCCTTTGTGGTTTTCGTTCCGCAGATTTTCATACTTATTTTCGTAATCGGGCTTTTGGAAGATAGCGGCTACCTAGCTCGCGCCGCGGTCATCTGTCACAAACCTCTGAGTTGGTTTGGACTCTCGGGTCGAAGTTTCGTGCCACTTTTGTCGGGCCATGCTTGCGCGATTCCGGCGATATTTGCCGCACGAACCATCGAGTCGCCGCGCAAGAGACTTTTGACGATCGCGGCGATTCCGCTAGTCGCCTGTTCCGCTCGCCTTCCCGTATATGCGTTACTTATAGGCGCGCTGATTCCGGCCACGACTTTCGCCGGTGGGTTGTTCGGCTATCAAGGGCTGGTTTTTTTCGGCCTATATTTGTTTGGCTTAGTCACCGCTCTTCTGGTGTCGGGATTCTTGTCGCGGACACTATATAAAACAAAATCGGACGCGCCGTTTATCATTGAACTTCCGCCTTATCGCATGCCAGGGTTTATTCCCATTTTTCGTCGCGCAGCCAACTCAGCGTGGCAGTTTATGGCGCAAGCGGGCTTGGTGATTTTTTGTGTGACGGTTGTCGTCTGGGTCTTGGGCTATTTTCCAAATGGCACTGGACACCTCGAAACCTCGTGGTTAGCAACACTCGGCCATTGGGTGGAGCCAATCTTCAGCCCTCTCGGACTCGACTGGAAGTACGCCGTTGGTATTCTCGCCTCTTTCTTAGCGCGTGAGGTTTTCGTCGGAACACTCGGAACGATGTTCGGGATTGAAGGCGCCGATGAGAACATCGCCGGCCTAGCCGAAAACATGCAAAACTCCGGCTTCACGCTGGCATCGGGTGTGGGACTCTTAGTTTTTTATGCCATCGCATTGCAATGTGTATCCACTTTGGCCGTACTTAAGCGAGAAACGGGTAGTCGGATTTTTCCGATTGCGATCTTTGCGGCGTACGGGCTGCTTGCCTATGTGTTGGCGATCATTGCTTATCAAATTGTAAACTTGGTGGCTTAACGCGAGGAGATCCTTCGCATCAAGAGCGCAGCTCCGTGTCTCGTGTCTGCCGAGCTGGCGAGGGAGAGAACCGGTGAGGGAGAGATCGCTCAGAATGACGGGGTTGACGCGAGGAGATTCTTCGCTTCGCTCTGAATGACGGGGTTCGACTCAGTATGGTCTTGCCGCCTGAATTCTGCTCGCCAATAATACACTTTCATAAGTCCTTCTTATGGCGGCCATAAGCAAGTTTACTCATAAAAATAATGACTTGCACCGATATGTTGATTAGACTGTTGGGAAGAGATCCAGCAGATTTTTCAGTAAGGTTTAGGTCAGAACGCCCTAACGTTTGTGGGTATCGACTCAAGGAGAGTAAGTATGCAAAAGTCATTTCAAATCATTGGCACACTCGCAGTTACCATAATTCTTACATTCACTACGTCCATATACGCCAAATCCGCGTCGATTTCTGCAAAAGGCTCACTCTATCCGATGGGGTCATTCGAAGCGAAATCAACTAATGTCATTGGCAAAGGCTACCGCCAAGGCAACAAGTACTTTGCAAAAAGCCTCAAAGCGCCCATCAATAACTTTTCTACAGACAATAATATGCGCGACGACCATATGAAGGAAAAGCTGAAATCAGACAAACATCCATTCATCATCGTGGAAAATATCAAAGCCGAAAACGGCAAAGGCACGGCAATGTTAACGTTTGTTGGAGTTAAAAAACCCATTACCTTCACTTTTAAGGATCTCGACGGGAAATCCGCCGAAGCGAAGTTTGATATCAATTTGCCAGATTATAAAATCGAAGGTATTAGTTATAAAGGTGTGGGCGTTGAAGATAAACTTTCTGTGGTTGTGACTTTACCTTATGAGAAAAAGAAATAAGCTCGGCATTCTTTGTAGTTTGATGTTTCTGATGAGCGTCACACTTTACAGTTGCGGACAAGACTATAATTCAAATTCTGGCGATAGCAACCTCGGCCAAGATACATCCAAGATAGACTGCACGACCGAATCGGGCGCGCGCTTTTGCGCTGCCTTGACGATTTTGCAAGCCGAATGCAGTTCTTGCCACACCCATAGCATTTGGGGCAGTTACGTCACGGAAGCCCAGTGGACGAAAAAACTTGTCAAACCAGGCGATGCTGACACATCCAGCCTCATCACAAAACTCAAAAATGTCGGTGGAAATATGCCGCAGGATGCCGGCGCTTTGTCGGACGATGATTTTCAAACTCTCCGCACCTGGATCAATGAAATGCCGACGATGAACGTAAGGGCGAAGCGATGAAGTTCAATTTTGTTTTCGCACTCTTTTTCGTTTTCTCTGGATTTTTCGCCTCTCAAAACGCCCAAGCTTATCCGAATTTTATCAGTCACGGCTACGGCTCGTGTATGAGTTGCCACTACAATCCTTTCGGAAACGGCCCACTGACAGACTATGGCCGAGCGGTCGGCGCGACTGCCATTGCCAATCGTGTCGGTTGGCCAAAGAAAATGAAAGACGACGAAATCGGCGAAAAATCAGGATTTCTTTTTGGAGAATTCCCCGTCTCTTGGTTGCGTCCTTCGATTGACTACCGTGGGCTTTATCTTGATCGCAGCATGGGCAAAGCTGCCAACGAAGACGAAATCATACATATGGATTTGAACGGCACCTTGGTTGCCAAGTTTATGGATAGAGACAAGCTTATTGTCGTTGGGCAAATCGCTTACTCCCCCCTTCCACGCGGCGTTCCCGAAGAACTAAAGCTGGATGAGTATCGCTCCCGTGAACATTATGTGGGATACCGATTCTCTAAAGAAATCGGATTATACGCCGGTCTCATGGATAAAGTTTTTGGGTTGCGCGTGCCGGATCATATCGCTTTTAGCCGAACCATTACCGGTCTTGGTCAAAATGATCAAACACACGGGATTTTGATGCATTATATGGCGCAGACTTTTGAAGTCGGAGTACAACCGTTTATGGGAAACTTCGTCCAAGACAGCAAGCTTCGCCAAAAAGGCCTCACGACCATGGGCGAATATGCAGTGAGTGAAAAAATCCGCGTCGGAGGATCTCTCCTTTTTTCAACTTCCGAATATTTATCGCAAAATATGTTTTCTGCTCATACCCGAATGGGGCTTGGGCTTGGCAATAGTATTATGGCAGAGGCAGGACAGGTCAACCGAACCGTTGAAGCGACGTCTGCGGAAACATCCAGTCGGTATCTCTTTACCCAGACTCATTTTGAAATGACACGCGGACTTTTCGCATTATTAACCTACGAAATTTTACAGGCAAATGTCGATTCGGATGCCAAGACGTACCGCATCGGACCAGGCCTTCAAATCTTTCCAACGCAGCGTGTCGAATGGCGAGCTGATCTTTATCATACGATCAACAGCCCCGAATCCGGACCATCCAATCGTTCCTTTGATATGGCTGTTCAGCTGCATCTTTGGCTCTAAAACCTACACAAAAACCCGTCATGGTAAGCAAAGTTATCCGTCATCTAGAGTGGTCGGCGAAGAATCTCTATGCGTACGTGGCTGAGACAAGGAGATCCTTTCGCTTCGCTCAGGATGACGGAGGCATCAATTATAGTCGCATTTATATGAATACATTTGGGCGTTGACGCTTGAAGCTAGGCAGCTATACTTCAGCCTCTATCCATGCGGCCCTATAGTTAAATGGATATAACGGGTCTTTCCTAAAGATCAGTTCTAAGTTCGATTCTTGGTGGGGCCGCCAAATCCAGATAAAAATGTTTGAACGCACTTCTGACAAAAAATAGACTTGTATTAGCGGAAGTGCGTCCGTACCATCTTCTAGTTCACTAGTTCAATTTATTATAAGTTTCCACGTTGAGAGCTTTTTCTGATTTTGCCACGATACACGTAACAATCACATCACCGGTAACGTTCACAGTCGTACGAATCATGTCCAAGAGACGATCCACGCCAATGATCAGACCGATGCCTTCCACAGGCAGTCCGACTTGCTTCAAAACCATAGCAAGCATAATCAACCCTACGCCGGGAACGCCAGCAGTACCGATCGATGCCAGTGTGGCTGTAACTATAATCATAATATAATTACTGAGAGTTAAATCTATATGGTAGGCATTGGCAATAAACACCGTAGCGATGCCCTGCATGATCGCCGTTCCGTCCATGTTGACCGTGGCCCCTAACGGAATCGTGAATGAGGCAATGGAATTATCGACTCCCAAGTCGTACTCTGCCGTTTCAAGAGTCACTGGTAATGTTGCGTTACTAGAGGATGTACTGAAAGCAAACGTAAATACAGTTCTCATCTTTTTAAAGAATATAACGGGACTAAGTCCTGAGAGTGTTTTGAGTAAAAGCGGATAGACGCAAAGCCAGTGCACTACGAGTACGCCCGCAACCAATGCGAAGTAGGTCAAGAGTCCTAAAATTGCCGAAAAACCTTGGGTTGAAAACACTTTGGCTATTAAGCAAAACACGCCATATGGCGCGAACACCATAAGCACCATAATCATCTTCATCACAACATCATTGGCGGCATTTATTACATCCAATAATTTTTGTGATTGAGGCGTTTTTACAAAGGCCAAGCAAAGACCAAACAAAATAGAAAAGAATATAACCTGCAACATATTGCCATCGACCATGGCCTTAAATGGATTGTCGGGGACGATTCCAATCAAAACATCGCGTATGGCAGGAGACTCGGAAGCTGTAAACGTTGTGTCGCTTGAAAGCTCAAAACCAGCTCCTGGCTGCACAATTGAGGCCACTAATAGCGCAATTGTTATGGCAACGGCAGTGGTGAAAATATAAAGTCCAATTGATTTGAGACCAACTCGACCGAGTTTTTTCGGATCAGCTAAAGACGCAGTTCCGCAAATCAGAGATACCAGTACTAGAGGTACGACAAGCATCTTTAGGGACGAAACGAAAATTTTTCCGCCCGCATCGAAAAGACCATCGACAAGGAACGACTTGAAAGGAGTGGCGGGAACATTGTAGAGAATGACCCCTACGATAAATCCCAAAATCATTCCCAAAAGTATCTTTGAAGTGAGACCGATTTTTTTCTTCGTTTTCTCTGTTTGTACCAAAGCTTACCCCCGCCCGAATGTGGCCATCTGTGAAGCTAAAGCATGTAACACCTTAATGTTTATCTAACCAGCCTATACCCATGATGAGACTTGAAACTTTTGGCAAGTTAAGTAAGAGAACCGTGAATCATATATTTAAATCTGTAATTTTAGATACTTAATGATGTTAGGAGGGCGCGTTTTTTGGGCATTGGATCGGACTTTCCAATAAAAAAGTAGCTAATCCCATTCTCAAGGTTATTTCTTTATTTGGTCTCACTCTATCGCATTTGTCTTACAGCGCAGTCGCTGGCTTTGTACATAAAGAAATAATTGCCCAGATGATTATTATATGGTGCAAGATTATAAGTAAGGCCGGGGGTCTCGCTCATAAAATAGACTTCGTCGACACTCAATATGCCACCATTTCTTTCACCGCAATACGCCGAATAAATTTGAAGTTTACCGTTAATTTGCCGCTCCATCATGGTCACATTCACCAGTGTAGGTGTTGCAGTATCGCCATAATTTACTATGTACAAGTAGTGCGACTTCCGACAGTCGGCAATTTTAAATCCTATTGGATTCTCACTGCGATTACAGCTGTCTGATGTTGTAGTATTTTGTGAATCGAACCAGTTATTTTGTGATTGCCCTCCGCCAATAACAGGAGGTTCTGCATCAAATGTTGCTTTGTAACTGTGATATAGGAGGCGTATATTTCCCATGGAGCTGATAATTTCAACTTGCTTGGCTTTCGCTCTGAAAATCTCATATTTTCCGAGGCCAATGGAAGCGATGACACTGACAATGGAAATGACAACCATCAGCTCAACAAGAGAAAAACCATGACTTTTGTTACTTGATATTTCCATATATTTCGCCTATCGGGCATTTCATGAGTCTATTTAGCATCAATCATAAATCCCACAAAATTCGACTGTTGCGGGGGAGAGAATCTTCTGTATCTATCCGGGAAAAAGGTACGGACGCACTTCTGGCAAACATATTCAATCATGCGTGATGCCGGACGTGCGTCCGTACCGTCAACGTACTTTCAAGCTAGCTCTCACGAACCCACTAAACTAGATGGCCAATCAATTCAAAAATCTATACTTGGCGCGAAAATTGAATAAACAACCCCTGCACGTTGTGTAAATATTTTGCGTTATTAACTAACTTAATCAACTTAAATTCAGGAGGGGCTATGGGTGTCTATCGTCAAAATTTTGCATCGATCGCAATGGGAATTCTGTTTGTTTCTGGAACACTTTCTTTGGCAACTTCATGTGGAGATGATGACAACAGCAAAAAGAAGAAAAATAATGCAGCGCCATCCACCACTCCACAGAATAAAGACGTTACGTCACTTGAAAAGG
The DNA here is from genome assembly GCA_041740975.1 of Oligoflexales bacterium. Lineage (GTDB taxonomy): Bacteria > Bdellovibrionota_B > Oligoflexia > Oligoflexales > JALZUQ01 > JBGSKV01. Next base: position 13,589 of record JBGSKV010000079.1, read on the forward strand.
CTAAGCAGCGAATTGGAGACCTACAAAAGCAACTGGATCAGTTAAAAAAACAAGGCGTGCAAACGTCCAGTGAAGTCGCAGCAAACGGAAGCGCCGATATCATGAAGGCATGGAGCAATGCTGAAAAACAGGCGAATCAAGAAGTCAACACGCTAAATGCTGCTATCACAGAAAAACAGAATAAAATCAAAACTTTGGAAGACGAGATTGCAGCCACTGAATCAGAATTGAAAGATTTCAACGCACAGCTAAAGCAAGATATGGAGGATCGTTTTGAATCCATTCGAAGTGAATCGGATACATTAGCAACAGAAGTAAAAAAAGAAATTGAGGAATTTGAAAAAGTCCAAAAGGATCTTACAAAGAAACAAGATGAATTGGCAGATGCCAACTCTAAGTTCTCGTCATCTTCAGAAAAACTAAAAGCGAGAATGTCTAAGACCCAGGTAATCCAAAAGCTACTGAAAGAGTCTCAAGATCAGCTGGCAACCTTGCGCCGTCAAGGAGAGGAAGACCCCAACAAATACGGCGATCAAGACTTTATCAATAATATCGCCGGACTTGAGCACGCTATTGAAGACTTAAACAGTGACCTGAGCAATACGAAAGCTGAAACTGAAGGTCTGCAAAAGGAAGTAGAGTCCAGCAAGAAAGTCTTCGAGCAAGCTCAAAAAGATGTGGATGACCTTCAGAAATCCCTCGAAGAGAAGTCCACCAAAATTGAAAATTCCTACGCCCAATTGATCAGCGAGACACAAAAGAAACTAGAAACCACTCGCGCGTCTTTAAGTCGCGAAACCGGTGAATTAGAGGGACTAAAAGAAAAATTGGACACTGTAAAAGCAGAAGTGGAAAAATTGCAGGAAATGAAAGCTTGTTTAGAAGGAGTCACCGCAACCATCGCTAACTCCGAGGATGAAGATGGACCGGAACTAAATCCTGTTCCTGCTGAGGGCAATCAAGATTCCGCAGAACCCGAAAGTACCGATGAGAACAACTCAAAAGATAGTGAAGAAAACCCAGAACAAAGGGCTGAGGAAGAAACTTAAGGTGGCTTCGAATTCACTTAGAGAATGTTAATTTTTTGGATTCTTCAAAACTTGAGGCCGTCACTTGATGTGGCGGTCTTTGTCTGTACTATTGGTGAAAAAAAACCCCGAGAAATGATTCCTCGGGGCTAAATCTTCAACTTAAATCTAACTAGTTACTGGTAAAAACAAGGACTCGGTGGTTGCTAAATTCCGATACGTATAAGTGTGTTTCGTCAAATGCAAATCCAGCAGGGCTTTCTAAATTATCCGCCAGCACGCCGGGATCATCCGAGATAAAGTCTGGTTGTCCAAGTACGACGTCGGCGTTTTGGCCGTTGGTAGTTGGAAATGTGTTCCAAATCATGACCCGATTGGCGGCGTAATCAGAAACAAATACTTGTGTACCATTTGTTGCCAAACCTATGGGATCTTGTAATTTGTTCTGAGTTAAATCTTCGCTGGTAGTAACGAAGTCGGGCTGACCCAAAACTAGATCTGCTGGTTGAGCGTTAGACGTTGGAAAAGTGTTCCAAATAAGCACTCGATTGTTCGAAGAATCGGAAACAAGCAGCTTTGTTCCATCTGTCCACACTTGGCTTGGGCCCTGCAGAGATGTGGCGCTGATTCCACCATTGTTTGGTGTACATGTTGTCATATCTGGTTGGCCCAGCACGATATTGGCGGCTGCACCATTCGTTGTGGGAATAGAATTGTAAATGAGTACACGATTTTGAAGCTTATCTGCGATGACAAGCTTGCCGGCAGCCGCACTGACCCCTTCTATTGAATTTCCAAGAGAAGTTGCGTCGCAAGATGAGTTGTCTTCACCAAAATCGTCTTGTCCCACGACAACGTTTGCAGATGGTTGGTCAGTCGTTGGGACCGTATTAAAGATAAGCACTCGGCTATTATCCCAGTCTGAAATGAAAAGTTTACCATCACTGATACTAGTGGCAGCGGGATATTCTAACTCGTTCGCAGCATTTCCTTGGGTACTTGTAACGAAGTCAGGCTGGCCAATCACGTTGACGGCGTTGGGGCCATTTTGCGTGACAGGAAGTGTGTGAGAGACAACGCGACTGTTTTCCGTCGCAACAAAAAGCTTGTTGTTATGGATAGCCATATTGCCGTAAAAGCCCTGGTCAGCGCTTTGGCTTATACCGGCGTTACCTAATTCAAGATTCGGCTGACCCAAAGCAAAAGATGCGGCATGAGCATTTGTAAAAGCCAAAAATGGGGCGACGGATAAAGTGATATCTGCCGTCGTACTTCCGCCGCTATTTGTCGCGGTAACCGTGAAGACCGTGGAAGCGATTTGGGCTGTCGGCGC
>JBGSKV010000080.1:0-17788 GCA_041740975.1 Oligoflexales bacterium
TCTCCTTATATAACGCTAGCTCTAATAAGTCTGTTTGCCATCATCCTCGCGCACGATTTAATGAACTTCAGACGTGAACTCGTCATAGAAAAATTAAGTCATGTGGAGTCTCTGAAGCGATCTGCCCAGGATTCTGCAATCGCCCGCACAACACAAATGATCGCGCATGACATTAAACGCCCGCTTTCCATGTTTAAGTCACTCATACAAGTTCTCAACCGCGAGCAAAACCTTGCCTTAGCCAACCATACGTCTGAAATTGTTCGAGCCATTGCTTCGGTGGAGAATATGCTGACAGATATCACGACAATTGAGCAGAAGTTTGAAAAGTCCCCACATAATATTGGCGATGTGATTCGAGCTTCTATTGACGACTTCAAGTTTCTCAACGACAGTTCCACGCAAATAGAGGTTTCAGTTGCTTTGCACCACAGAAATCAAGTCCTTATCAACGATCTCAAAATCAAGAGAGTTTTCCTTAATCTCTTTGAAAATGCCGCGAATGCAATGAACCGGAAAGGCACTATTTGGATCCGCACCGAAGAGAAAGATAAATTTTGTGAAGTCACGGTTGGCAATTCAGGACCTATGATTCCGGAAGACGCTCACGCGAAGCTGTTTGATAGCTTTTATACGGCCGGGGGTCACGTGGGGACGGGCCTTGGTCTGGCGATTTGCAATAAAATTATCGCAAATCACGGCGGAACGATTGCATGTCATTCCTCACGCGAAAATGGGACTGAGTTTGTTTTCACCCTTCCTACATGTTCAACTCCCGACTTGACAGACCGTAATATTGTTTGGAATACGCCGAAGGATTTCTCAGGTCTGAAAAATCTGCGAATAGTAGTCGTTGAAGATAGCGTGTACCTGACTGAAGCTTGGCTTAGAGAATACAATAACCAATTTGTTACCTGCTTCCACGATCCTGAATTATTTATGAGTGAGATGAACGGTAATCCAGCTTGTTTCGATGGCATAGACTGTGTCGTTTTAGATAACCATTTCAAAGGCAGTTCATGGAAGGGCAGCGAAATGGCATCGCAAATTCGCGAAAAGTATCCTGAGCTTCCTATTCTGCTCGCAACCGATGATGCATTCGTGGAAAAAACTTACTTTGACGCGACGTTAGAAAAGCGCCCTTACAATCAAGAAGAACTTACTCGCCTGCTCGAAAAGATCAGGAAACGACGCCCTTGATCGAAAATTTTTGCGAAACCTGGCCGTATCTTTGCGCAGATCACTTTAGGGGTTGGAAGGGAGGGCGGACAGGCTATTCGACCTGAATTACGGTTTTTTTACTAAAACCACCGAGATATCCGTCGAGACTTGAACGGGATAAAGTGGATAAAAAATAACTCTAGAAAATGCAAAATACACGCGGGTCACAAAATACTTTGCCCACGTATACTTCTCAAAATACGTAGCGACCCATCCCGAGTTATAAGTCCATTTTCTAACGTCAGCGTATGACTCAAACAATACGATTTTACGCAGGTTTTTCTCGTCCACTAAATCAAACCCACATTTTTTGATGCGCTTAAGAAGATCATCATGATCATCGGGAGTAGAAACTTTGCCGAGCCATTTTGAAATATTCAATAACTTGGCGCTTTTTGGAAAATGCTCGGTAAAAAGCTCAGAAAAATTCTTTTTGGTGGTTGTTACAATCGAACAATAGCCACCCGGACGCAAAACTTGATAAGCCGAGGTTAACGTCGGTTCAAGTTCGCAATAACTAAAAACATAGTGACACAAAACTAGGTCCTGGGATTCATCAGAGAGATGACTGCGAATATTCGCCAAGTCGTCACAAAACACCTTGAGCTTGGAGCCGAATTTGTTCTGTGCGATTTCGAGCATTTTAGGGGAGATGTCATTGCCGTATAGTTTATCAATATTTCTATATTCAGTGAGCTCTAGTAAAGCATTGCCGGTTCCAATCGCAAAATCTACTGCACTTCCGATTTGGTTGGGAAGGTGCTCCTTCAGTTGTTGTGCAATGAGTACACGCGTGCTCTCAAAAATTCCGAATACATCGTCATCGTATTGCTCAGCGAGCTTGTTGTAAATATCAGTAACCATGACCCTATCTTTTCTGGAAAAAAAATTTGACCAAGGAGAATCTATACCAAAATGGCTTTAAAGAACAGATCCGAAATAAAATCTAAATGTGACTTTTTACGGATTCCAACAAAAACTATTCAAAAGTAGTGTTTTGTACAATGAATATAGGTCGACATTTGACTTCGTCATATATGTTGCCAATATACAGACCAACAATACCCACCATCATCATCATGACACCCATTGATAAAGCCATAAAGACCATCACACTCGTCCAACCTTCCACGGCGACTTGCCAGACGAAATATCGGTAAATAAGCCAAATGATATACATAAAGCTGAAGGTAGAAACCATAAAACCAAGCTTAATGAATAGGCGCAGGGGTTTATTAGAATGAGCAAGAATGTGACCAATAGCGAGCTCAAGAGATTTCTTGAAGCTGTAGCTGGACTCTCCAACTGAGCGGCTATCATGAACGACATCGATGGCCGTTCGCTTGAAACCCACAAGTGCGACTAACAAGCCAAAAGACCGATCTTTTTCTTTAAACTTCCGAACGTTCTCAATAACCTTGGCCGAGTACAGTCCAAAATTCGCAATTCGGTTATCCAGTCGCTGTTCGGTGAGATAATTAAATATCCTATAGAAAAAGATAGAAGCTTGTTTTTTGAAAAAATTATCTTTGCGATTGTGGCGTTTCCCGACGACGATGTCGTAGCCTTCTTTTGCTTTGGCATAGAAGTTGGGTATTTCTTCAGGTCGATCTTGGAGATCACAGTCCATGACGACGATCCAATCACCGCGTACAAAATGCAGGCCTGCCGTGATGGCACGATGTTGTCCGAAGTTTCTTGAGAGATTGACTCCTCGCACGCGAGAATCTTTCTTATGGAGACTTTCGATCACATCCCACGCGTTGTCTGGACTTGAGTCATTAACCATGATGATTTCAAAATCACTCGTAATCGGACTAATGGATGCGACCAAGCGGCTATAAAGACCCGAAAGGTCCAGAGTTTTGCCGTATACAGGAGTGACGACAGAAATATGTGGACGGTTCGTCATTGCATCTCAACTCGAATCAAATTGGAGATTTCATGAGATTTACTGATCATCTCTTCCATAGAATCGTATTTCAGGAAATAAATCCCCATCTTTTGAGCAAGGTAGTTATCGACCACGTCACCCGGCTTCCACCAAAGGAGTTCATCGTAAATATTATCCTTGATGCGGGGATCAATGACGATATCTTTGATGACACCATTCTGAGAACTCATAATGCAGTGCCGTCCACAAAATCCCTTTTGAGTCGTGGTTGGGAAATCCTTGCAGTTTACGCCGGTCTCGGCCTTTACGATCCACTCCGCCCAATCGACTCCCATTGCCTGATTAACCGGGTAAGAATAGAGGTCGCCTGAACATCGGCGAGTAGGTTCAATGATGAAGAGCTTAAGGTTCTCATCCAGTAAATATTGGTAATGGAAAAGTCCGTCAACCAGATCCAACTGATCCGCAATCTTTTCAATGGTTGCAACAAGCTGGCCTTTAACTTTATCAATATTCAGCGCAGGAGCGGCGGAGGTCGAAACAAGAAAAGGGTTTTTATAGGAGTATTCATTGTCGCTGAACGTAAACTTCACTTTTTGATCAACTAAAAAAGTGCTGAAACTATATTGTGTGCCAACTATAAATTGCTCAACAACAATATGGCCAATGCGAGATTGTGAAAAAGCATACTCAATCGCCTGAATATATTCTTCTCGGGTATTGGCTTTGGATACGCCTTTACCGCCAGTCAAATCAACCGGCTTAATGATAAGCGGCAGCAGTTCGGGTTCGAACCATTCTTTAGCGACTTCTACGCTATTAAAAAACTGCGTAGGCGCTACAGGGAGTTCCGTCGCGAGAGCATATTTTTTGAAGCGATGTTTGTGATGCAGTGTCAATGCGTTTTCATATGTGTCGTGACCCGGCAGACCCATTTTTTCGCCGACATATGCCGCTGCTACAAGACCAAAGTCGTTAGCGCAAGAAACAACTGCATCAATCTTCAACTTCTCCGCCAATTTCAGTGTGGCACGGACGTCCGAAAAGTCACAGGGATGGTATTCATCCGCGTACTTATGGCCCAAAAGTTCGGGAAGATTGCCAGTAGTGATAACGTGATACCCCATCTTCTTTCCGGTTTGAATAAGCGGAATATCCGAATGGCTGCCATTGAGCACTAACAGTTTTTTGCGATTTGTCATTTTTAACTGACCTTAGCTTGGAGGATTGATGCGGGCCCAAGTACATTTTGTATAACTATATTCGTCAAATGCATAGATGGATTTATCTTTTCCAATACCGGACTGCTTTATACCGCCGAAGGGCACTGTGTTGTCGTCATCGCCGTAACTGTTAATGTGCACGGTTCCAGCTTGTAATTCACGGGCGACAAAGTGAGCCTCATCAAAGTCGTTTGTCCAAATGGAGGCGGCGAGCCCATACTTAGAATCATTTGCGACACGAACTGCCTCAGCTATATTATTCACGCCGATAACGGCGAGTACTGGTCCGAAGACTTCTTCCTGCGCGAGCGTCGAATGAGGTTGCACGTTATCAAATATGACGGGATATACGGAACACGTTGGGATACCTTGCTTTTCGACTTCGTTAACGATGAAGGCGCCTTCCTTAAGGCCGGTGTTTATAAACCCTTCGATTCGATGCTTTTGTTCCAGGCTGACGACGCAACCGACTTCAGTGGTGGTCGCGAACGGATCTTGAGGCTTAAACTTTTTCACTTCGGCTTTGAGGTGCCCGATAAACTCGGATTTAACTGAGTTCTCAACAATCACGCGAGATGGCGCCGAGCATATCTGACCTTGATTGTAGAAAATACTTTTACAAAGAACTTCGGCAGCCTTTTGCAGATTTTTGCAATCCTTCGAAACTATAAATGGGCTTTTCCCCCCGCATTCCAGTCCAACTTTCTTCATATTGGACTGGCCGGAATACTGCAGAATTTTTTTGCCAGTCTCAGATGAGCCGGTAAAGAAAATGCCGCTCACTTTCGGATGTAACGCGAGAGCTTTGCCAGCCACTTCACCAAGGCCCGGCACCACGTTAAAGACACCTGCGGGAACACCAGCTTTTATTGCGAGGTGGGCTACCTTTAAAATTGACAAAGATGACTGCTCGGCAGGTTTCAAAACGATAGAATTGCCCATGAGTAGAGACGGCGCAAACTTCCATGTCGAGACCACTAGCGGATCATTCCAAGGCGTTATCAATCCTACGACGCCAAGTGGCTGCTTACTTATGGTTGCAAAAGCGTCGTGGCGCGATGGGATGGCAAAATCGAAATACTTATCCGCGGCTTCACAAAACCATTGGAGACATTCGATGGCCTTTGGAATGGAATCAATAAAGTAGTTTCTAAAACTTCGCCCCGTTTCAATTGTATCGATAAGCGCAAGCTCTTCACGATGCTCGCTCATCAAATCCGCGAGCTTAAAAAGGATCTCTTTTTTTTCTTGGGGAGTTTTCTTGGACCAGACTTGACTACTAAATGACTTATGCGCGACTTCGACTGCGTGATCTATATCTGCATTTTGACATGCTGTGATGCCTGCCAAATCACGACCATCAACAGGGCTTTTTTTAGAGAATGTCTCACCCTTGATGGCCGCTACGAAATGTCCATTGATAAACGCACGCTTTTCAAGCTTTAAACAATTGATTTGCTCTAAAACGTGCGCGCTCATCTATATAAAACGATCTTCTTTCTCATCAGTCGTGATCTCAATGTCTTTTTTCGCATCGATGTCTTTCTTGATTTTGATCATTTCAACATTGGTGTCATGGCGAATGCAGTGCATTCCGCAATCCTGGCTCGGATTTAGTTTGTTCATGACAGCTTTTCTTTTTTCGCTATGCCACATGTCTTTCATCGACATTTGCGTTACATCTCCGAGCAGCATATCTTCGCGGCCACGGAAATAAGGACAAACATAAACACCAGATGACGTCACGAGGGTACGCAAATCGGAGGCGGGGCAAAAAGTATAGTCTTTAGGTTGAGGATCCATCTGAGCAGATTTTAAAGACTGTTCCAAATTGATCGATTCGAGAATGTAGAAGTTATCGTCTTCAAGCTCTTTACATCTTTCAATTTGCTCACGAGCGCGATCCATATCTTCTTTAGCATGCGTTACGAGGTAATGATTGTCGTCATAGCTCGGTTTTGGCTCAAAGTAATCGCAGCCAATTTCTTTGGCCAACTTTGCCGCCTCATAAATCTCACCAACATTAGAAAGCGTAATATGACCAAATTTGTCAAGACCGGCCACAGCGGCATTATCGCCATCCGCTTTCGTTCTTAAAAGGAAAGAATAACCCAGGAGGCCTTTTTTTCGCTTTGCCAACAACTCCATGTTCGCTATGACTTGGTTGAAACGAGAAATACCACTTCTGGTCGGGCGCAAGTGTAAAAAAGTAGGATCGGAAGCGGCATCGACTGACACTCGCGTCCATGAAGAGTACTCTGAAATCGGCTCAATATACTTATCAATTAAGGTGCCATTGGTTGTGATACCAATCTGAATGTCATTTTTTCCCAAATATTCGATAACCTGTCCCGCCGCAGGGTGCGTAAGCGGCTCGCCTCCACCGATCAAGATAACGGCTTTGACTCCGATTTCTACGAATTCTTCCGAGAGTTTTAGTAGCCTCTCTTTGGAAAATTTTTGCTTATTGAGAAGCTTTCCACTAATGCATCCTGGGCATGCTAGGTCGCATACCGTCGTCGGATCTAGTTCCACGACATAGGGTCCAGTTTTCGAACCACTCATCCAATCAAGCTCAGCAATGCGTTCAACGACAGGTTTCTGATGGAGCTTACGAGCAAGATTCATTTTAGGCATGGCGATGCTCTTTCATGATGGTTTTGAGAATGTTTAATATTAACATACCATAATAACATGTACAATATACTGTAGGATCGGCCCTGCGCGCGTACTTGCAGGTCCTCTGCGGCTTTGAAAGGACAATAATGACTCTTCAATTTTCAGAAAAGGAATCGAAGAGATTTGGCATCAAAGTATATCGCAGTAAGGTGGAGAAAGTTGAGGAAAGCAAACTTTTTGCAGCGATGCAACAAGAGAAGGCTGATCTCGTTATCCTTCGAGTGCCGACTTCCGAGCAGCCGCGTTTTTTCAAATTGGAAAGATTTGGCATACCGATTTGGCATGCAGATACTCTCGTCTATTACACCTGTAATTTGCTGAAATATGTCATTCATCCATTGCAGAACAAAGATTTGAATTTCGAGCAAATGAATGCATCGCACGGCGCGCGACTGGACAAGCTCGTTCGTGACACATTTGTAGATTATCAAAATCACTATTCGGCAAACCCATATCTGCCAAAGCAAACTCTGCTAGCGGGCTATCGTGAATGGGCTCAAGATTTTTTGGCGAGCCCAAACAGAACTGGTTGGATTGTTCAGAAAGACGGGAAAGATATTGGTTTTTGCCTGACTTCATTCGATGGAGATGAAAGCGAGGGCGGACTCTACGGCGTCATTCCAGAGGCTGCAGGGGGTGGGGTTTACGCGGATATGATCCGTTTCACTCAACGATTTTATCAAGACCAAGGTAAAAAAGTCTTTAGGGTTTCGACTCAAGTTGGTAATTTTCCGGTTCAGAAAGTCTGGGCCCGAGAGGGTCATTATCTTACCGATGCCTATTCAACGATCCATATCTGCAGCTTTCTAAATCACGGCGCGGATCGATCCTTCGTAGAAGACCTTGTCGTGACGGATGATGACCTCAAAAGGTTCGGGAAAGTGAGTGGAGACACAAATAAAATCCATTTTGACGCCCAGTTTGCTAAGAAAAAAGGTTTCAAAGACCGCATAGCCCACGGCATGCTTATAGGCACCGCGGTGTCTCGTATCATTGGCACAAAGTTTCCGGGAGACGGCGCCATTATTGTCTCTCTCCAGCAGCTATTTATGAAACCAATTTATTTGAACACAAAGCATATACTGTCGCTTAGCATCGTTCATGAAAACACCGAGACTGGATTCCGACTTGTCATCATAAAAGTAACGACTGAAGGAGACGGCGCTTTGTGCGTACTCGGCTACGCGACGATAAAGGCTCCTTAGATTGAGCGGTATGATGCTAAAAAAGTTTCGCTTCAGTTGGCCAATATTTTATATTGTTTGCTTTTGCATTCTCGTTTTTGTTCCTTCGCTTCTCTATCAATTTGGCGCGCCGGCCAGCGATTATGATGAACACCTTAAACATGTAGAAGAGGTTCGAAGCGGGATATTTAAAGTCGTACATCCCCTATTTCATCTAGTTTCAGCTCTCTTAGCCACGCTCTTCGGCACCCAATGGGGCGTCATTTTTGTCATACTTATGACCCAGATCACCACAGGATATCTGGTCTATAGGATTCTAGATGGCGCTGGTCAACGCCTACCCCAACCGTCAAACCTGAAACTACTACTCATGACTTTTGCATTGCTAATCGTAGCACCGCTCAATCTTTGGAGCTTCCCTAAACTTTATTTTAGCTACTACGTGACGTCCATGTATCACAATCCCACCTATCAAATGCTAAAGCCGCTAGCTTTGTTGTTATTTATCATGTCCTCGAAGATGCTGAATTTTGAGCAACGGAATCAGACTAAGTATTTGAAGTATTTGTTTATGACCGTTTTGGTCGGAGCGTTGGCGACCTTCGCAAAGCCAAGCTTCACAATCATTCTCTTGCCAGCGCTGTTGATGGCGATTTTCTTTTATCGCAACCATTTAGACTTTCGGTTTACGGCTTTTTACTATTTTATTTTCGCATTCTTGCTGACAGCCATCGTTTTTGGACAGTGGTTCCTCCTCTATAATCTCAGTGTTCAGGGCGAAGGGGTTGTTTTTGAGCCATTCACTTTGGTTCTCAAGAGAGAACCATCGATCATGCTGTTGGTTCTTAAGTTTTTAGCGTCTTGTCTTTTCCCGGTAGCCGTCGCTGCCTTATTTTTTCGGGAGTTTATCAAGTCGCGAGCGCTCATATTGGCATGGTGCTGTTATGGCGTCGGCATGGCTTACTTTCTTCTGCTGGCAGAAAGTGGGTCGCGAAATTCCCATGGCAATTTTGGCTGGGGTGCTTCTGTTTCATTGTTCATTGTTTTTGTTTACTCGGCGAGTTTCCTACTCCAGCAGAATCCGTCTAAGCGTAGGAAGGTTGCTTTTGCAGTTCTAGCAGCGCATGCTCTGTGCGGGATTGTCTGGTATGCGGCATCGCATGGTTTGCTATTTCACCTATGCGTTGATGTCTATGGCAATTGGTGCTGGAATTAAATGTTGAAACCTAAAGATTTAAACCAATGGTTAAAGTTTCGACCTTTACTATCAAACACGGTTTTATGTGGATTGAAAGTTGATCGCGGCAAAGAGACGAACAAGCAGTTTGCACTGACGCTGTTGCCCAATACTTCTGATAATAGCTCTTCATGGTAATATACTTTTTGACCCTTAAAAGTCTTTTGCGCGATCGTCCAAAAGGGATGCGCCTGATAGGCCGTATCCAGATTATTGGAAAGTTCGGCCAGTATAAATACAGGGTTAAAGAAGGAATCTCGCGCCGAATTTAAGTGCTTTAACTTATCCTCGTCACTAGCATGCGGGACTTCCAAACAAATTTTGATCTTTTCACCATCTATATCGACGATACAAGCCGTACCCCCAACATCGTTGCCGGTATTGGGTACCATTCCTAGCACATTCAAAGGCCTCTGGAAAAGCTCGCTCATATTCGTTTGATTGGATGGTGAATGAAATACTTTATACTGAAGATCTTTCAAGTTTTGTTGTTCATCGCTGCCGGGAACACTGTCAAATCCCAAAATTTGCAAAAAAATGCTAGCGCTGGCATCAGCGCCTTGAACGTTGCCCTTATGAAGCTGATCACGAATCTGATCGACTTGCCCGAGCGCATAGGAATAGAACTGGAAAAATTTATCCGTCGCGGATTTAGACGCCTCATTGTCTCCCTGTATATTGTCGATGTTGCGAATCAAAACAGATCGAGCTTTTGCAAAAAGCTTTTTCACGTCAGGCAGAAGCCTCACAAGTAAACCATGACCGCCCGCAACCCAAATCGGCTCACCTTTTGCATCTTTGATGACATCCCCGGTCTCTGTGAATCTATAGGTACATAGACTCTTGTTTTGATCCAAAAAGTACACCGGCGTTCGACCGGTCAGTTTCGATTCAATAGATTTGAAGTGACTTAACGATTCCATGGTTACAATGAAAACCTGTCCATCAACTTTGAAGACATTGTTGTGTTCCTGGTTTTTAAGTTCCAAAAAAGTTTCGCCGTCCATCACCGCGGGATACAACGCTTTAGGCAGGCTTAATTCATCGAATATTTGCGCCATTTCAGAAGAACTAAGCTTTTTGCCCACTACGCTTTTCAGACTTACGGGAATAGGACACCCCTCCAATGACTCGGCAAGCCGAGTGAGCTCTTTTTCACAAGCGATACTATCGTTGGCACTCAAGTGGGAGACTAATACATCATAAACTTGATTATAACGAGTCGCCGCTCCAGCAGCTGGCGTGAAAGCCACACAAGGAATGTCCTTAGCAGCCGGCAAAGACACGTTATCAATTTCTAAAACTTCGTTATTTTGTACTTTGCAGGTTCTTACAATTGAAAAATGCTGCAGTCGTTTGTGTTTCAAATATTCCAGAACACGTTTTTGATGAGTTTGAATATTCGAATAAAGAGATTTCAAGGAGTCCCCGTACGTACCAAAGTTTTAAGCTTGAACCTGTCGTTTGTCTAGGCGAACAAACTCCCCACTAACGCAAAATACTAATAAAAATAATATCTTGCGATGCGTTTGGGGTCAAGTTTTTTGGTCTTAGCGAAAGTGCGGCTGTACCGGAAGTGCGTCCGTTATTTAATTATATGACTTAATTAGTCCCGGGCATGCTCCAAAGTAGGATCAATCGCCTGTAGACGCTCAAACGAAATAGGAATGGTGGTCGTGGCGATTCTGGCCGGTTGCGCTTGAGGTTTAGGCTCTAGCTTTAGTTGTGGTTTGAATTCTGTTTCTGTTTGATTCGGTGAAGTTTTGATTTTCATCAAAACCCCCGCTTCCGTATGATCACTAAATTTCTCTGGGATCGTTTCCGTTACTTTAAAACCCAATTGTATGAAAAATGCCTGAGCATCAGAATCGGTCTGCGCGACCAAGATACGCACATCGTGAATATCGGGGGCTTGGATAGCATCTTTAATAACTTTGACAACAAGATCGCGACCGATACCCTGTTTTTCCAGGGTCGGATCAACGATCACACTTTCAATAATAAAAAACTGCCGACTTCTTTCAAAAACCAAAGCACCAGCAATACGCTCATCACGTATGGATACGTAGCCATGTCGGTGAGGACGTCGCAGCTGGGCTTGAACGGATGCGCCTTGTGTGTATTTGGTTAACTGCGTGAGGCGAGCGTCATTAATCCGCTCGACACCTTCCATGCGAACGTCTCCACCAAGCAATGCAACTTCGGCAAATTTGTTCTCACAACCAGGATCTGCCTTGAGCGCGAATGCGGTGGAACTCAAAGACGTAAGAATAAGCGCTAACAAAACTATTCTTTTCACGCTTCACTCCCTCTTATTCGTTGCCAAATCGATTCTTAAGGGGAACCTACCACAACTAGCGGAATAAAGCGCTGCAACCCGCCTCAGGGCAATAGTTTCAAAACCTTGTGTTAAATCAGGGGACACCCGACTGATTACGAATTTCTTAATGGGAGTGAATGCGTAATCAGTCGGGTGAGCACAGAATTACAGAGTTATTGAGGCGACGTAGGGAGACTGGTAAAAATCGTTAATCGGCGGACAAGTCGTCACTCAATGAAGAGCTTTTGAGATTAAGCCCTTGTCAACTTTGGCTTTAGGCACTCGCCCCTCGAACCAAAAGCGCACATCTTCATCGAGTCCGATGCCGTGCATGTAGTTATAAAGTGCTTTTCGCAGTCCATCACCCAACTGATCGTGATCGCAGGGCGTCGGATCTTCAAAATCCACGTCGTTACTCGCAAACGTAATGTGTGGCGGTGGGAGAAGCTTGATTCCGAACTTCTTGGGTTCTTTTCCAACCGGGCTATGAATCGTAGCGGAAAACCGATGCCAGTAAGCCGACTGAATACAACCGGCCGCGAACAATTGGCGCACTCTTTCGAGCGCATCGATCGTTTCTTGTTCGGTTTGAGATGGAAAACCGTACATCAGATAGGCATGCACCAGAACGCCAGCCTCCGTGAATGCATTGGTGACGCGAGCGACTTGTTCAACCGTCACGCCTTTATTCATAAGTTTCAGAAGACGGTCCGAAGCTACCTCCAATCCGCCACTAACCGCAACGCATCCGGATCTCGCCAGCAAGGCAGTCGTCTTGTGATTAAATGTTTTTTCAAAGCGAATATTGCCCCACCAGGTAATGGCGACATTTCTTTTAACGAGCTGGTCGGCCAGCGCAAAAAGCACCTGAGGAGGTGCGGCCTCATCCACGAAATGAAATCCTCTTTGGCCCGTTTCTTCTATGATGGCTTCAATGCGATCAATAATGAGATCTGCACTGGCCGGATCGTAACGGCCAATATAGTCGAGCGAAACGTCGCAAAAACTGCATTTTTTCCAGTAGCAGCCGTGCGCGAGTGTGAGTTTGTTCCAACGTCCATCCGACCAAATCCGGTGCATGGGGTTGAGCATTTCGAGGAGTGACAAATATTTGCCAAGTGGCAGTCCAGAATAAGTCGGCGTGCCGGTGTCTTTATGAGGAATGTCGTGCTCGCGAAGATTTTGCTTAAGAACAACCTTGCCGTTTTCTCGGACGAAAGTACGAAAAAGTTCATCCGCAGAACGTTTGCCTTCCAGATGTTCGAGCATACAAAGAAGTGGTCGCTCGCCATCATCCAGGCACACAAAATCTGCGTAATCAAAAACTGCGGGTTCGGCAAGGGATCGCAACTCGGTATTGACGTAGCCTCCACCCATGGCGATTTTGATGTCGGGCTTGCTGGCCTTTAAAACCTTTGCCATGCGAAACGCCCCGTAAACATTACCCGGGAACGGAATCGTCATGCCAACGAGGTCAGGACTGTGCTTTGCCAATAGATCCAACGTTATAGCCTCGAGAAGTTCATCAATAAGTGTGGGAGGTGCGTCGAGAGCTTTTTTTAAAGGAGCAAAACTTGGCGCACTGGCCGCTAGTTTCTCGCCGTATTTTGACATTTCAAAATGGGGATCAATGGCGTCACGAATCACGTCGGCAATGTCATCGACAAACAAACTCGCAAGGTATTTGGCACGGTCGGCGACTCCCAAGGCCCCAAAAGCCCAACCAAGCGCATCGGTATCTTCACCGAAAACACCAGAAGCTTCGAGTTGTTCGATGGCGCCAAAGCGCGGACCTTCCGGCAAGAAGTCGCGTCCAACGATGCGCAGCGCCAGACTCGCATCTCGCCCTTGAAGAAACGCAATGGCCGGTTCGACGGTGAATTTGTAATGCTCAAAGTTACTTAGAAAAAATTTTAGGCCTGGTGATTGCGTTTTCTTTTTTTGGGGCAGAATGCCGTCATATATTTTCTGCAATCCATCTCTAGAAAATAATTTTGTCACGAGTTCAATCGCAGGATCCGCCTGGACCACGTCGAAACCGCGACCACGTAAAAAACCAGTGAGATAGGCCGTAGCCGGATAAGGCGTGTTGAGTTGGGTCATCGGCGGTGTCATAAGAAGAATGCGCAAACTAAGGTTTGCGGCGCTTGGATGAGCCGATTGGGGGGACTTGACCATGAACTGAGTTTTACCTTAAAAGCGCGATATGACAGAGGCTTCTGCTATCAGATTTCACTCCTCAGGATAAGAGCTTTTCCGGTACGTGCTGATTTAATTGACTTGTTCGGACCTTCATGGGAAAGGAAGGTCAATCATGGAGGTAACATAATGACACATTTATTTTTCAGCTTGTTTCTTGGAATGGTAGCCTCTTCAGCCGCGTTGGCCGATTCAAGCCGCGACATTAGAGCTCTGCCAATCACTTGCGTGGGAACGACTGCTGGTAAAACCATTGCCTTGTCGGTTGTTACTGTCGAAGAGAACGCAACTCGCCTTCAGATCGTTGGTAAGGGTGAAAACCTAACCATCGAGAATCCTGCCCAATTGACTGTCGGCTCTGAAGGAAATGTCTACATTCAACAAGTTCTAAACAGGTCTTATAACCTCTTTCTTTCTGGTAAAGGTCTCCAAAAACTTCTTGATGGCACTAACGGAGAATATAGCCTTAGCGGCAATATCGATCTTTTTGGTGAAGAAGAACGCGGCTATAAACTGACCTGTGTTGGAAAATTCGTTGAATAAATAAAGTAGAATTCGAAAACATGAACAATCCTGATGTCAAAACGTCTTCTCTAGAAGGCATGCGCATAAACCGATTCTTTACAGAAAACGGCATTATTTCGCGTCGGGCCGCCGATCAGGCTGTGGTCGATGGTCGCATTATGATTAACGACAAAGTCGCGAAACTAGGCGACCGAGTTTTGAAACACGATATTGTCAGTCTTGATGGTAAGGTCATCAGAATCAGCAAGAAAAAGCCCGTCATCATTGCCTTTAATAAACCAGTTGGTATCGAGTGCACATCTAACGAGGACGTACCCGAAAATATCATTTCAAAAGTGAACTACCCTGAACGCGTTTTCCATATCGGCCGACTCGATAAAATGTCCGAAGGGCTCATCCTTCTGACGAATATCGGTGATGTCGTGAATAAGATTTTGCGGGCCCGAAATTTTCACGAAAAAGAATATGTCGTCAAACTCAATTGTCCGATTAGCGATCGCCAGATCGCCGAACTGAGCGCCGGCATGGATATCGATGACGGCAAAGGCCCTACCCGTCCTTGCGAGGTACGTCGCGCCGGGCACAATACGATCATTATGGTGCTAACCGAAGGGCGCAATCGACAGATTCGCCGCATGATAGAACTGATCGGACTGCGCGTGAGTACTCTCCGTCGCATCCGCATCATGAATATCAATCTCGGAAGTTTACCGCGGGGCACTTGGCGCAACCTCACCGCCGCCGAAGAAAAATCTCTTCTGAATGAGATAACTTGATATTCTAAAGTACCATCACGTGGCGATTTGACAGATTCCTTTGCATTACCTAATGTATTTAATGATTAACTTAAAGCTAGCCGAGGAGTTCATTTTGAAGCCCATTGCAGTTCTACTATTCTTCGTAGTGTATGGATGTGTTACAGTCGATGTCCCTGTCGACATGCGTCCCTTAAATGACATTTCCAATGATGCTATGGTCGAATACTATAGATGCTTTCTAGAGAATAATAAAAATGATCTTAAGATCACCAAAGTCTGCGCGCAACCCTTGCAGAAAAAATTGTTAATGCGCGTTAAATCTTTGACCAGCGCGGAAAGAGTGTTTCTAACGCTTTCCACCGCTGTCCGACGTGCAAACGTCCATGAAGAAAAAGGACCAAAATCTGCAAATCATTTAACGATGCTTTGTTTTCTTAAAGACGATGCCAGAACCTTCAACCTTTCTACGCAGGTCTCGCCAGGAGACTTAATCATTGTCAAGCCAGGGGACATGATTGGGGTATTTAAACCTCAGTCTATTGTTTTTAAGGATGGTAAAATGATTCTAAAAGAGGAGGCCAAAAACCAGCCGGCATATGGAGATACGTTTGCCTTCGATGGCTGCACTGTCGAAAAGGTCATTACTGAAAACAATTAGATAAACAAAAAGCTTTCCAGACATACTCAGAAACAAACTCTTCTAAACGAAGTTTAAATTTTTCATCGCTGCACAGCTCAATGAAAAGGGACAGTCAAAAGACTGTCCCTTCCGGCACCATCATGATTGGCATCCATAGTTGTCGCATACTAGGATTAAAGCGTGTAAGCGTGCGCAATCGAACAGTAATCCACATTGTAAAGCTCTTCGCATTTTATTTTTGCGGCGGCGCACGCCGCAGGAATGCCCGCTGCCACTGCCGACACTCGATTCGTCGTCCAATCCTCAAGGTACGGATAAACTATACAAATCGCTTGTCGTTCCTGAGCTACTGCTGCATTTCCTCCAGCGAATGACTGCAATACCGTAGACACCATAAGAACAAACGTCATCTTCCCTAAACACTTTATCCTCATTTTTGCCTCCTTCATGGCTAATTGAAATGAACCTCTCTTCGATTTCCATTAAAGCAATCACCATGCCATTGCTACGGAGCAAATTCCTTTCAATCATTTCAGTTCATTGCAGAAACTGATTTTTTAATTAGCAAATGAAAAATGTTATTTTTGATTTTTTCAAAATCGAATCTAGTAAAGTTTTGTAGTGAACTATGCCAATCTTGCATCTGGTTGAATGAAAAAATTATTTAGAATTGTCACCGTGACGGGAGACGAACCTGTTGCGGAGATTATGGCGAGAAAGTGTGTTTACGGGGTGAAAGTTCGGACTCTCGTTTCAAGGCTAAGTTACCCGCTTCCGAAAGCACTAGAAAAGCTGGTTATTCAGGGCTACCCTGCCTAACGCTAGACTCAACATCTGTGATCTACCTACATTATGATCGCAGGCAAAAACAATCACTTCATTTTGACTTCCTAAAAAACCAACGAAATGTAGTTTCAGCGGCTATCGCACCTAAGGCTTGCGCAAAAATAAATCCCAATACATGACTGGGCGAAATCCCCGTAAAAGTTGTGGTTAGGGATCGTGCGATCGTTACTGCCGGATTTGCAAATGATGTTGACGCAGTAAACCAATAAGCGGACGCTATGTATGCACCCACCGCAAATGGAATTTTCTCAATGTGCTTTTCTACCAACCCACGGATAACCATAATTAGTCCAAATGTTGCAATAAATTCACTGAACATAAGATTGAATCCGCCACGATCTTGTAAAGAAAGACTAACGATAGGTTCGCCGTACATAATATTTGCAATCGCCACCCCCGATACCGCTCCGAGGATTTGGCCTAAGAGATAGAATAAAGTCTCTTTTTTGGAATGGTGTCCCAGCGAATAACTAATGGCAGTGACAAGCGGATTGAAATGCGCACCAGAAATCGGACCAAAAACTAAAATCAGTACTACGAGTCCCAATCCAGTGGCCAATGAATTCGCCAGCAAAGCAATGCCCACGTTCCCACCAGAAAGACGGTCACCCATAATTCCCGAACCCACAATGATAGCGAGCAAAAATAACGTGCCTAAATATTCACCGGCAAATTTTCGTCTAAGGTCGCCGCTCATTTTTTCATCCGAAATTATTAAAACATTCCGTCAAGGTTTAACAAAAGTTCCCTTAAGAGATCTATAGAAATATAAACAAAGCAAAGAAATGGCGGAAGTACCGAAAGTCGAATTAGCGCCTTCCAGCGTCAGGTTAGTTGTTCTTAACCCGCCTTCTAGAAGGAGTGCTTTCGAGGAAAAAGTTCAGTCTCAAGTTTCAAAGCAATGTTACCCGCTTCCGAACGGACCAGGTAAGCGGGCTTTTCTGGACTGCCGTGCCTCACGATTTTTTTGCCTTTGATGAGTTTTGAGACGGATTCAAAAAAAATCTCCTCAACAAAACCATCCACGGTTCCGCCCATCCACTTCCACTGAACCTTAGATTT
>JBGSKV010000081.1:0-9766 GCA_041740975.1 Oligoflexales bacterium
GAAGTCTAATGACTTCGGGATTTTTATTTATACAATTTAGTTATGTGTCCCCGAAACTATTTCTTTTGCACTCTCACCGGAACTGTTGCTAGGAGACTACCGGCTTTGGTTACAAGTTGTATTTCACCGCCCAGTTCGTAGCTTCCATCGGACGCTTCAAGATCTGTCAATAACTTCGAATTCGCGACATCAAAAGCGTAGGTCACTTCATACTGGTCTTTGCCAATTTCCGTCAAAGTCAACTTACCTTCTTCACCATTTTTCGACGTGGCGGCTTCGGTAAATTTGAATTCGCCATCATCTTTGACTTCATAACCAACAACCGCGACTCCATAGAACTTTTCAGAATCTGGGATGAAACTTACGGATTCATCTGCAGATGCACCCGCAGAATTCCCCATTGGCGAACAACCTTCGCTAAGTTCCGCATCTTCGCATTCGACTACAGTCAAATCCAAATCGTTACCTGGTGATTCGCTGGTACTGATCGTAACCGATGTAATGTCATCACCATATTGGCGAGCCATATCTCCGGCTTCGGTTGGAACGACCAAAACAGTTTGGTTCGCAACTTCATGCGTTGAACTTGCGATCTTTTGATTCAAGATAAAGCGAGACTTCTCTGCATCCGGAACCGGATCCACAGAATAATCGACCAACTTCATTTCCAAAGAACCGTTCAACACTTCCGAAGTGCCTTTGATCAAGTTCGTCGAGAGATCCACTTTTGCGAACTGAATCGTCAATTCGTATGGGCTCTTTTCGAAGAAATAACGACCCAAAACATGCATATCCCAAATACCTGCAGCTGGATTTACGCGCGTGTATGTCAATGTTCGCGATTCATTTTTCAGGCCGCCTTCCAAATCACAGTTTTGAATAACCGATTTCGTCGGATCAACTGTTAGCTCAGGTGGCAAGGCAGTATTCGCCGCTTCATTGACATAAAGTTTGACACTAGCGCAGTCTTTAACAGCGCCATTGACAACTTTTGCCTCAGGAACGGAAAGAGTGACCGTCACAAAACTCGTGCCTTTCGGTACGTTCACATAGTGGCGACCGACACCCATCGAGGCGACTTCGGACTTCACTTCAAATGCATCGTGACCAGCCAAGTTTTTGTGCGGCACGGTAACGTACACGGGTACTACGAAAGAAGGCGTTGCTTCCGTTTGACCATTTGATTTGCGGTACGCAGAGATCAATGCCCCATGATCGCCGGGTGGCAAAGAATGTAAAGTCGAGCGATCAATGCAAACCATCAGAGAACTTTCTCTTGGTTGCATAGTCGTGACGCCAGCCGCTGGATCCACCGCACCCTCGCCGACTAAGATCAAATTCTTAGATGGGGATTGGCTGCAATCAAGTTGCTCCAATGTTCCGGCCTTCACCCATTCTTGGTTTGAGCCATAAATAACAGTCTTTAAGCTAAACTCTTCCATTGAAGTCACGAGCAGACGTTTTAATTCACCCGCATCTTCACGAACTGTTGCCGTAAGTGGCAAGCGTCGGGCAATTTGAACTTTGAAAAGGCTGCGCGTGTCATTCAGATCCAACCAAACACCTTGGCCGTAAACGGGACCAATCATCGACGCCATTTCTTCAGGAAGTTCGGCCGTACCATTGTACGTCCCGCCGTTTCGGTACTTGTCCGCGACGCGAACTTCGTAAGTCAAAGGAACACCAATTTCTTCACCATCTTCTTCATAGTAAACCGGACTACTCAGAGCACGGTCGGCTTGTTTCTTAAGAATCTTCCAAGCATTCGGCAAGCTGAGCATACCCATACCTTGGTCTATCCAAGTGTACTGACCTTGCTCGAACTTTTTAGATCTGGGATCAAACCGCGTGACATTGAAAGGTTTTGCGCTTTCCAAAAGGACCCGACGCAACGTCAAAGCATCCGTTGGCAATTTTGCCGTTGGATTTTTCTTATTGTATTTGCGAGCCGCATCCAGCAACAACGCTACCGCGCCAGTCGCTGAAGGAGCGGACATCGAAGTTCCCCAGTAGACATCAAGACCCGAACGAGCGCCCTGCGCTGCGTTGAGTTGGATGGAACTGAGTTCCGTTCCTGGAGCCGTCAAGTTTGGTTTGAAGCCACCAGATCCACTTGGCCCGCGTGAACTAAAGAACAACATATAATCTTGATCGCTTTTGGGAGTTTCGTCGATCAGCCCGGCCGTGCCTTTTCCAGACCACTGGTATTGTTTTTGGATCATTCCATTGTTTGCAGTCGCACCAACGCTAATCGCATGCTTCGCAGTGGAAGGACTTCCCACTGTGTTCATGCCTGGACCAGAGTTACCTGCAGAAATCATAAAGAGAACATCTTCCAGTTCAGTCAGGCGATTGATGATCGCTTCCTGCACGGTGAATCCATCATTAAAAGGACTAAGCCCGCCCAAAGACATATTGATGATATCCGCACCGCTGAGTGCCAAGTCGACGATAGCTTCCGTCGCGCGGCAGCCGCCATTGTTTGCACAAACGCGGTTCATCATTAGGTTTACGTTCGGCGCTGCTCCTCGAGCCAAAGTACTATCTTTGTCGTTTGCGATGATTTTGCGCGCACCCACTAAACCGGAAACGTGCGTTCCGTGATTGCCTGGATCGTAGCCGACCAAAGATATACCTAGGACTGTCGCGTCAACGTTGACTGTTGTTTGAAGAACGGTAGGACGGATATCAACACCGACTTTTTCTGACCCCAAACTCACGGAGTCACCAGTCGCATTCCAATCCCGGAGTGGTTTGGACTTTCTAAAGTCAAAATCCCCTGTGAAGGAAAGATAGATTTCCAGTTCTTTACTGTCTGTAACGGCAAGAACCATGAAAAGGTCATCGGTTTTACCGTTTTGGTTGATATCAGCGGATTCACCAGCCGCAGCAAATGCTCCTTCGAACAAGACGCCCATTCGAGCAGCTTTACTAGGATCCAGTAATTTTGCGCGCAATTTTTCGTGCACCAAAATCGGTCCCACGATCGGTAAGAACTGATCAGCGGTAGGAAGGGTCACGACGCTGCGAGCAGGTGGCAGAACTTGCGCGTCCACCATAAGGTATTCTTCAGGCGCAACGCCAGGAGGAGTTTCACTGGGAACCGTCACGGCAAACTTGGCTGCTGGGTTAATGAAGATTCGGCCTTCTGAAGTAAAGTCTTTGATATGTACAATACGGTTTTTGCCGGCAGCATTGTAGAAAGCAGGATGGTGCAAGGTGATACCCGTGTCCGAAACACCCACTTTTACGGAAGAACCATCCGGAGTTTCGCCCAGCTCCTCACCTACCGTTTTTAAGAAAGACGTCACGCCCATGGACTTGAGACCAGCGTAATCAGAAGTATCCCGACTTGCGTTCAAATCACCCATTGCTTTGATAAGTTCAGGTTCATTCATACGGCGAACCATATTGCTACTTTCTTGCGTAACAATTGGGTTTAGCAATACCGAATAAGGGAGCCCTTTGACCTTGCTTATATCACGGTACTGACTGCGTTGAACGAGACCAGAGAAATATCCAACTTCTGGCGAGGTTTTGACTCGCATCATCGGAACAGTCGACTGCAAATGAGTCAAAGTTTCGTCCAAAGGTTTTGTCAAACGCGCAAGCCGGTCAGTTTTATTAACTGAAAGTTCATGGGACGATTGCAGAATCGTCTTAAAGTCGGCATCCGCAAGAACTCCTTCGACCGGGATATATTCTATGCCGTCATACTTTTCGATCTGGATATAATCACCGGAAGGAATCGTGATACGTTCGCCCGAGGCGCCTTCAATATTAAAGTCACCGGAAAAAATGGTGACCTTACCGTCAGTTTTGCTTTTCTTGTCGCCGCTACAACCCCATAGCAGTACGCTCAAAGCCATTGGAAATACAACTGCGTAGCATCCTGTCTTTCGCAACAACATACATCCCCCATAAGCTGGCTTTGCTCTGCTCGTTGCAGGTTCCTTGCGCCGCCGCCCGTTGTGCTTTTTTGTTCTTAGTTACTAAGGATAGATGTATAGAGGATTGGCCGGGCAGTCAACTTTTTTCTCAATGTAACAAGCTAAAATGACATAGTTTATCTAAATAATTTGGCAGAGCACCACTTTTGGGATGGGATTATACAAAGCAACACTTTGTCTTTGGCGGAAGACTAATTATAGTTTGATATTTTCCAAAATTTTGAGAGTCCAAGCTTGCTCCCGAAAAAGCTCATCTGGTCGGAGGCTAAGGTGGTTATCTCTCAGTACCAAGCGTCCTTCCATGAGAGCGTCGCGCAATATTTCATTATCCAAATTCAAACTTTTATCAAACTCGTCGTTAATTTTTTTTACATTCAAACCTTCGGTCGTACGCATACGGCAAGAGACATATTCCATTAACCAGCTTTGTCGATTGCGCTCATCGATTACGATTTTTGGTTCCGCGTCAGCACAAAATCTTTCTATGTGTGAGTCATAAGCGTAACGGAGGCCTATCCCAGAGTCATTCGGAATAAAACCATGAGCCCCAACACCAACACCGATGTAATAATCACTTCGCCAATATCTATGATTTTGAATGCAGGAAAACCCGGGCTTCGTCCAATTCGAAACTTCTTCCTGCGCGAAACCATGCTCACCTAAAAACACGCAGGCTCGATCGTATCTTTCGAACTCCTCATCGGCTTGCATGGAGCTTATTTTCCCGGCTTTTTGCGCCCTCCCTATTGGAGTTTGGGCCTCGTAAGTCAGGTTATACAAACTAACGTGCGGAACCTTGTTCTGCACGACGAATTCCAAATCTTTTTCCCATTCGGCCATGGACTGGTCCGGCCATCCGTAGATAAAATCCACATTCACATTTTCAAAAAAAGTTAGCGCCAATCGCACCGCTTCAGTGGCCTGACTCACATTGTGATCTCGTGTTAAAAACTTTAAACCGCGATCACTTGTGGATTGAATACCAATTGAAATCCGATTGAATCCAAGTTTTCGCCAAATCTGCAAAGACTCTTTCGAAATATCATTGGGGTTAGCTTCTAAACTTATTTCAACTCCCGGCACGGAAAATTCTTTCAGTCTCGCCAGAATGCTTTCATATTCGTGGGTAAACAATCCGGGGGTTCCACCGCCAAAAAAAATGCTTTCTATGCTGCCTGATCCGACATTCTGATTGCCAAGCCAATACTGCGTATGACGATCCAGAGCTGCAAAATACTTAGTGGTGAGATTTGAATCAAATCGGGACGTTTTGACAAAGTCGCAGTAATGACAAGCAAAGCTACAAAAAGGTACATGAAAATAAAGGGACCATGATGGCCTGGCAGTCATGACTTTCAAACTTTCAAAATCTAAAGAAGTTGCTGGCAAAGCCGATATCATGTTAGCTGTCCGAATAGAGGATCCAACATCATGACGCGACGCTTCTTATACCTAGCCCTTATGCTAGTGGCAAGTTATGGCCTGTACTCTCCAATGGCTCATGCTCAAGATGCGCATGCATCTGACGAACTCTTGCCTCCCCACTATTTTCAGCTTCCCTATGCACAACGCTTTCCCATGGTCGAATACCTTGCCAAAAACTTTGCAGGCTACCGTTCACCTCTTTTTCCGGAGCGACGCGGGCTTTGGGCCGGAATTTACTGGCAAACCTGGTGGCAACAGCAGTCGGTTCGAGACCAAATTGGACTATGGGCTGTGGTCAATGCCACGTTAACGATTGAACCATTTTATTTCGGCAAAGATTTTCAGGCCAAAATCTCGTGCTCTGAATCAAGCCTTTTTGCTGAATTCCCGCAAGCCAAGACAAAAGAAAAAATCGCGACTTGCGATCTTTGGCGAAAGTATTTTTCAGCATCTCGTCAAACGTCTATTCTGTTACAAAATCGCAATCAAAGTCTTTTGTGGGCTGCACATACCTCTGCGATTGCCGACACCCTTCAAATCTATGCTAACGACTTTTCTGTGATGAAAGATGAGTTGCCTTATGATGAGGGCGCCTACTGGGATGGATGGATCAACTTGGTCTACACGTTGGAGCAATGGAATTTCTCAACGTTAGAAAGCAGCACAGCGCATATCAGTCAAAACATGCTCGCAGCTTGCGCTCCGTTAGGTGCAGAGGAGTGTCTGGTTGATGACTTACCGAACCTTCGGCAGCAACTGTTGGCACATTGGCTAATTTCTGGCCAAGGTGATCTTATAGCGCTCTTAACACTTCCATAAATTTTGCATTTTGCGAAAACGTGCCTACGGTCACGCGCATACAAGCGGCAAGACCGGGCGCTTTGCTAACATTGCGCACCTGAATACCACTTCGCATCAACGTTGCGTATGTTTGATTGCAAGCATCCTGAGTTGGCCAACGCAACAAAATGAAATTCGCTTGCGATGGAAAAATACGAAAGCCAAGTTTGGCGGTTAGCGGATGCAGTTGCGAAATAAGTGATTCACGTTGTTCGACTATTTCATCGACTGAATTTTGAAATTTAGCAATAGCCGAAGGCTCGCTCAATAGAACTTCCATTGCACATACAGTGAATTCGTTCAAAATATAGGGCAATCTTGGTTTCTTTAGCTGAGCGATCACCTCTGGACGCGCCAATACGTAACCCAAACGAATTCCCGCCGCTGACATCACCTTGGAAAAGGTTCGAACGATCATAAGGTTGTGATGTTTGTCTAAAAGTGGAGTAAAAGGTTTTTCAGCAAACTCATAGTAAGCTTCGTCCGCCAAAAACACACTGTCTGGATTTTTGGACAAGAGAAGATCAAGATCGTCATAGGCCAGTGAGTTTCCGGGTGGATTATTGGGAGACGCAAAGACAACAAATGAACCCTTCGGCAAATGATCCAAAGCTTTCAAATCATATTGCAAATCTTCCGTTAATAGCCAAGGCGTGAAAGGAATATTGAAGTAACGGCAATGCGCTTCATAAAGAGGAAAACTCGGACGCGCTATCATTAATTTACCGGGCATTTTCGCAGAAAATAACTGAAGAATCAGAACAATCAAATGATCAGACCCTACACTCGTTAAAAGTCGATCTTCAGGAACACCCAGATATTTTGCCATAAGGGTATTCACTGCCGGAGCATGCGCAGTTGGGTAACGATTCCACGGTTTCGTGGACATCCGGCGAAAGACTTTCTCTTTTAACTCTAAAGGCCAGTCGATGGGAGATTCGTTTTGATCAAGTTTTATAGCGGCATCACTGATATCGATCTGATATCCAGGAGACTCCAACAAACTATCATTCAGATATTGCTTGAGCCAAGGTGTTGGGGTGTCATTCATGAAAAGCACTTTCGTTTTCTGAGCTGATCATAGACTACCACTGACACGGCATTCGCCAAGTTTAAACTGCGAACCCCTGTATGAAACATTGGAATATGATAAAATTTGTCAGGGAACCGTTGGTGCAATTCTTCGGGCAAACCTTTTGTTTCTTGCCCAAAAATTAGCACTTCGGTTGAATTCGGGATCTCTGTGTAACATTTGGCGGACGCGTGCTTGGATAAAAAAACGACATTGTCAGCATAAAGTGTAAGCATACTTTCGATATTTTCAAAGAGCTCAACGTCTAAGAATGGCCAATAATCCAGACCCGGCCTACGCAATTGCTTGTCCTCTGTGGTAAAACCGAAGGGCAAAATCAAATCCAGGCGGCATCCCGTTGCCGCCGCCAGTCGAGCGATGTTTCCGGTATTTTGCGGAATCTCTGGTTGATACAGACAGATTTGGGGATGACCTTTTTTCATTCGCTGTCCACTTTCCATTCTGAAAGATTGCGTTGATGATAGAGCCGACGAAGCTTCAAAATAGAAATAAAATTAATGATCATATGCGTCGTCGCGACCAACCAAAGACTAGATGTTTGTTGATAAATGTATCCCAAAATAAGTCCCATCAAACCAGCCGCCAAACTCCATGCATTTGGTTTGCCGTCAGGACCTAAGTGTACTAGTCCAAACAAAATGCTGGCGGGAACCAGTCCAATAAACGGTTGGATAGCCCCCCGAAAAAGGATTTCTTCACCAAATCCCGAAAGAAATGCCAAATAAAAAGCGCCAAGAAAACTGCATGGTCCCAGAATCTCGACCATTAAATTCATCAGCTGGCGATACCCACCAAACCAACCTTCGAACAAATAGTGAATGCCGAACGAAAATCCAAGACTGATGCCCACACACTTTAATGCAGTGATCCACTGAGCTTGGTCCCAATTCCATCTAAAACTTTCGGCAAAGTTCCCGTGATACAAATACATAACGGAAATACCCAGAATCATCATGATCAAGTACGATAGAGACGCACTACGCATAAAATGAAACTGAGAAGGAGTGAGTTTTGGATTCGTTGTCATGCCGCGCCTAAGTTTGCGCTGCTGATCATAGTTCACATTTCATTTGGAAAACATGCTTTTACACCACCAGGCGGGGCATTACGTAACGTATTGATTTTTATAATTTTATTTTGATTTCAAGAATGTATTTTCAGTTCATCCGACGAAAAGCCGATGTAAGTTCGTCACTAGTCAATGGGAAGCCTAGCCATGGAAAAGCTTCAGAACCGCGGATTTTCTTTAATTGAGCTTATGGTGGTTATTGCCATCATGTCGATATTGGCAACATTTTCTTTTTCCGTGATTCAAAGTTTGAATGCCAAGGCTAAAGAATCAGAAGCAGCTTTAAATTTAAATTCTTTATATACACTTTTGTACAGTTACTATTTTGATGAAAATGATCGTATGGCAGTGAACCCTGGTTATCTCAATTCTGAAATCAGTCGAAACGATTTTACAACGCCTACTTCCTGTAACCATAACAGCATGTATGGATTCAAGTTAACGGACTGTCAAAAAATAAATTTCGCCTATGGGGTTGGTGGGTCTTCAACAACAAAGACATTAGGAGCATACGCTATCGAAGGAACCAAAGGCGGAAAATTCAGAATCTACCCAAAGTGCCGCGGCCGCTCTTATTGGGTGAACCGCGGTAGTGGCGCCACCCATGTTATTTCGCCTTCGAATCCAGTGGATTGCCAGGTCTGTTTCACAACCCGCCTAGCCGCTGAAACAGGTGGAACGAATCTAAATTTTGATAATAACGGTGACGGTATCGTAAACGCGTTTGATACTAGCTGGATGATCTCAACTTTCACCGTTGGCGGTAAGCCCTTGGGTGGTTGTTAATAGCCTCTTTCCATTTCTCGCAAAAACCCGATTCGGGGCTTTACTTACCTGACCATACAACATGCGCCATTACAACTTTTTATCCAATATATTCGGTATATTGCGTTGTTTGACGATACTTTTCTATAGTTCGACCACGTGTCATCCGATGGGACATTTGATCGTTTTCCCAAAAGTGAGGACCTTATGCGTTCTTTTCGAACCCTTGGCTTTCTACTCCATTTCTTACTTATCCTTGGTTGCGATATTGGCAATGAAGTTCAATCTGAGCGATCAGCCTTGAAGGATGTACCAACTGCTAAAACTGGTGACACTAAAGAAAATCCGGGAACGGTCACAAAAGGAAAAGATTGCGAGGGCGGCATTGCCGATGGCGCATCCGTAAGCAAAGTTTTTTATAAAAATCCGAGCGAAGCTTTCGGTGGCACTTGTTTAACAGAAATGCGAACTCGAAAATGCGAGAACGGAACTTTCAAAGAATGGAGCGGTACATTTACTGCCGAAAATTGTACGGTCGCGGGTCCCGCTTCCTGTACTGGTGCAGATGGTCCTATTGCAAGCGGCAGTTTTGAAGAAAGAACTAGATTTGCCGTCGCAAGTGTT
>JBGSKV010000082.1:0-2731 GCA_041740975.1 Oligoflexales bacterium
AGCTTATTGTAGAAAAGTTAAAGAAAAAGCGACCAGACTTACTGTAAACTAGAAATTCAAATCGGCGATCGTATATGGCATATCTTGTTTGTTGAGAAATCCAAAGTACATATAAGCCGACATCGCTCGCAAGTAGCTCGGAGCCGTCGGAAGTTCACCCAGAGCCTTGGACACTTCGGCACCAAAAGCGCGAAGGGATTCACTAGCCTTCGGATCCTTTTCCATGAGGCCGCGGCTGGCGTCGTTGTAAAGTAAGGCCAGATACCAGGTGACGTACGGAAAGAGGGCCGTATCGGATCTTTTATTTGCGAAGGATTGCCACTGTAAAATCACGCTTTCGACGTCGCCACGTAGTGGCAAAGCGCGCCAACTTTGCTGCACAACGGTGCCCTTATTTCCTAGCAAAGAAAGTTCATATCCCAATCCCCAGAAATCTTTGTTGAGCGGACTAGCTTGCAAGCCTGGAGATTGGAAGTCAAGAAGTTCTTTCTTAATGTTATCTTTCGAGGCCCGAATTCTTATGCTGATCAAATTCTTCGGCGCATAAAAATCCTGCGGGGCTATGGGTTGGTCATTATTGTCAGCAATGTAGGCCAAAACGCTAGGACCTTCGCGAATCACGCCAGCCAAGCTAATATGCAAGCCTTTACTACCCTTACCCCAGTGTGCGGCATTCTTCTCTTTCTCGTCGAGCAAGTCGATTAAATTGAAAGACTCGTCTTTTAAAATATCCCAAAGAAAAATCCCATCAGAATAACGGTAGCTGGAAGTCGCCGTGAAAACAATTTTGCTACTGTTCGGCAGCCAAATAAACTCTTCAACATTGTCATGGGCTGCTAGCATGTAAAGGCTAGCGTTTTCGCGGTGACGAACGGTGAGATACTTTTTGTGAGTCAGGCGGTCAATATAGACCTGGGCGTACCATCGCTTGTTTGGAGAGTCTGAGCCCATCAAGGCAGTACAATCGTAACTCTTCGGAGTGGCGGCATCTAAGTAGGGGTAAACATATCCTTGCGGTGGGCGACTCACCAAAGTGCCAGTGATTTGGTCCGTGCGTTTGAATCGGGTGTTTTGCACGCCGTCCTTTCCGAACGACCGCACGATAAAATGAAAATCTGACAAGCGAACGAACTCAAGGCGATGACCGAAGCCGTCATACAATGAAAAACTAAGACCTTTAGATTTGGCATAAGCGCGAAGCATATTAAAATCAAGTGGTGCGACTTTTTCTTCTTTGATGAACGTATTCACGAGCTCTTTGACCTGGATAAGGATGGCTTCCGTGCGCTCTTCACCTTGCCAGTTATTGTCTCGGAAGGGATAGGCAATGATCCATGCCAGGGGTAAGAACCATAAGCACACCAAAGCAAAAACCTTCATATAGACGGTAGACTTAACGCCGACATAATTAAGCTTTTTAGGTCTTTTTTTCCACTTTATAAAATACATCAATGGTAATTCGCTTTGATTATGATGTTCGTTACCTTTATAATGTAATAGATCACAGTTTTTTTCTAGTGTGTTTTCCAAACACAAAACTAAATCAACTTCAAACAAAGTAGATAGCAGCGGGGCGTCCCCCAGCAGGCACGGAGAGTCGACTATGCGTATTGGCTTGAAAATCATAGGTGTAAGCACGTTGCTGGGATTTGGTGTAAGTGCAATGGCTGTAACGTTGCCTTATGAGTCAGAAGTCGATAGTACAAGAATTTTTGAGAACTCACGTCAGGACGATTGGGTTGCTCGAGAGCAGTCGGCGCAAGTCCGCATTCCTATACAGATCACAAACTACGAAAAAGTGCAGGTTCGAGATCCTCAGAATAAGGTCGCGACGAAGGTGGTGGCTTTGAAGCCAGTCGTGCAAACACTTCGGGCCCGGATGGATCGTACCAATCATTTCTATCTGAAAGATTATCGAGTCGAAACGATTCCGCTAAAATGGAAGCGATCGGACAATCTCTTTACCGTGCAGTTAAATATTTTCAAAAGGTTTGGCGAGTATAAACTGCTTGAAGAGCAATTTGCTAATATCACGATGCAGGGAAAGTTAGTCGGCAAAGACAAATTGTTTGTATTGCATGGCACCGCAAGAATCACAGTTCAAAATAAAGAGAATGAACCGGAAGCGGAAATTATTGCGGGATTTGGCAAACCAGCACAATCCTCTCCTGTCGCCACTTCCAAAAAAGCGAACGATAAATCTAAAAATCTATAGTTTAATGAACATTCGGCCGCTCCGCGGCCGGGTATCTAAATTTGCTCCGCCTTTCACAGGCGGAGCTTTTGTTTTTGCGAAGAGTTGGTCGAAATTCCTCAAAGCGGTCTTCAGAGGGTACGCTTGCCAGCCTGGCCACCGGGATTTTTGTTTGTAACAGAGCTCCTGCCCAGGCTGCGCTGGTGTTCGCGCGTCCTGCGCTCACAACCCCCTCTGAAGACCGCTTTGAGGAATTTCGACCAACTCTTCGCAAAGCTCAAAATCTCCAACAGTGAGGCTCCGCCAAACTGGGTCCCTCACTCGAGCAATCGTTGCCAATGCAACTTGTGCGGGGCGCACTCGTGTGCGGAGCCTCGTCGTCACAGTTTTTACCCGATGGTTGGCTGGGACGGTTGAGCCGGCTTAGATTTGGCTGGGCATTGAGGCTGCATCAGCCGACACCGCCCAGACAAATCTAAGCCGGGATAACCGGACCAATCAAACAAAGAATTGAAAACTGTGAGTGCGAAAGGCGGA
>JBGSKV010000083.1:0-158648 GCA_041740975.1 Oligoflexales bacterium
GTATCGTTGGCACAAAATAGGCAGCGACGTGGTTGCTGAGCTAACCCGCCTTGTGATTCATGACCATTCCAAAAACAAAAACTATGGCCATCATCCCAAAATATATTCAGAAGTAAGCTCAAGTAATAGAAACAACGCTAAGTGGCGAAAAGACGAAACAACATCTGATGGCGCTTCAGTTAGCTACTATAACGAATTCGCAATCACGCACTGTGACAAGTTCGATTTTTGTGAAACTCCGGAATCCTGTGGAGCCTGGGGAACTGTCGTTGGAAAAGTTAAATCAATAATCGATGATGAGTTAAATGAAGTTGCCGGCGTGAAAAGTGGAAGTAATCCAACTTTCAAAAATGATTGTCCAATATAAGAAAGGCCAGAAAATGAGTCCAAATAAATTCATTCTGTTGTGTACGCTAACTTTCATTGCGCTAGCATGTGACAAAATCAATGAAAGAGAGCAATCAGACACAAGTTCAGTTGAAATATTATCACAAATGAACGTACTAGAGTCTACCTTTGGATGTGCAAATGGGGTGGCCTTCGAAAAGTACGTTGGCGCATGCGGAGTCGTGAAAGACGCAAACTTGGCTTGGGGCAAGGGGCACCTCAAAAATCTAATCAAGACGAGTTCAGACGCTATTATAGCGCGAAAAGAATGCCGCAATCTAGGCTATACGACTTCAGCAATCCACAATCTTCTTTATATCGTTTGATCAGCAGATGTATTTGGCCGGAAGCTATATAGGCCAAAAGACCTTAAAAGTTCCTAACCGCCCCGCGCAAAGAAAGTTTCAATGTTTTCGGCGATAGTCATCATAAGAGACTGGGTAATTGGGGGCGCTTTCTGGGTGGGCATGCTATAAATCTAAAGTGATTTGTATTTCCTAACCGCTTTAAACATATGCTTATAACCTTGTATTTTCATGGCTTTATTAGGCTTAGCTTGATAATAGCGCGTTAATGCCGATGAAAACACTAGTTTAATCTGGAACTTTTTTATTTATGCGGTATAAAATGAAAATTTCAGCCCAAGTAAAACTACCTAGTTTAACTAAGGGCTTTTCTTTAATCGAATTAATGATGGTCATATCTATCGTATCTTTGATAAGTGCAATTGCCATTCCTAAATTTTATGATTTCAAAGCTAAAGCGGCTCGTGGGGAAGTCTTCATTAATTTGAGTCATGCACATATGCTTGTAGATTCCTATAAAGAAGATCGTCATCCTGGAAGCTGGGGTCTCACAATAGAATACGGTGTTAAATTTGATTCCTGGTCACCTCGAACAGAGACTCCGACTTCCTATAATGTTCATTGTTTATCGAATGTAGTTGGTTTTGCCACAACCAACTGCCAAAAATTGCGATATTTTTACAATATCAATCTTATGGCTAACTCTACTTTTACTGGAGCTTCCGATCCCTGGGATGATATTAGGGCGACAAATTCCACGGGCATTGCTTTAGGTTACCATTATGGTTCGAGTGGTTTAATTCCACTAAATTTTTGCGGAACCTCTGGCTATGTTGATATTTGGTCTAAACTCGATGGTATTCTAATTCATACTGTGGCTTATAAATCATTTTGTTTTTAACGCCGTCTCTTGAGTTTTATCGCAGCTTCGAATTTTTAATTAGGCGCAAAGGTAAAAGGATAGTGAACTTTTACGTTTTCAGCTCCGTTTGCGATGGAAAATCGACGGTCCTGTTGCAAGTAATTACACTAAAACAGATACTATCCGAAATTAACTTCGGAGAATACCTTTAGGTCGGTGGAGACGAATCATTGCCTTCCGAGGTGACCTGTCGTGTCTGCCGAACCAGTGAGGGAGAATCCCCACTGTCGGGTTGGGAACAATATGTTTTCTGAGTTTTGAGTTGAGTGCTAGAACTCCCGAATAACGAAATAAATAATAATTTGGAAGTGGAATCAAAGCACAGAGTTTTTCAATTAATTCCATCGGGCTAAGTTTTATGTGAGCCAAAAATCGTCATCATAGCGACGATCTAAAGCAATTTTTTGTTGCATCATAGATGATTGGATTTCCGCCGAGAGAACTGCCATGGGGATGTCCCAAGGCTCCATCTTCGATCATCCAAACATCACAATAAGTTGCAAATGCAAGACCCGTCACATCAGATCCTGATGTCGTCCAGAAGATCCTTCTTGCAGTAGGGCTGGAAGCAAGAGCCCCACCCATCGCACCGCCTAGGACCCGACAAGAGCCAGAATACACACACTGCTTTGATGAATGATTTGTTGTCTACGGATGTACAACTCGACGGGCCAAAAGACCTTAAAAGTTGCTAACCGCTAGGGCCTCAGTTCTCTATGCACCCGTAGCTCAGCTGGATAGAGCACCAGACTACGAATCTGGGGGTCCTCTCTCTCGCCGGCTCGGCAGACACGGTTCGAATCGCTCCGGGTGCGCCATCTCCAATCAAAAATCACCAAATTTGAGCCACTACTGGTCCAATATCAATGCGCGTAATTGTTCGGGACGCTGTTGATCGTAAATTCTTTTTCGTCACAAATGATATTGATTCGACTTGTAGATTTGTCGATCACGGAACACTCGGCGTATGACTTATTCTTATGAGCAGCGTGGTAACACAAACTGTCTAGGTCTGCGCAGTTCACAACGACTTTTCCGCCCAACTCAGCATTTCTATAAGTTTTAGGAACGGCTTTGAGTGCGCTTTGTGGGATAAAATGAGTTTGACCCGTAGCTAAGCTTATCACTTCAAGCTGGCCTTTTGCGGTTTTGGCTTTCAATTTACACATGACATAGCCTTGTTGCTTCCAGCTAACTTTTTCAACGGCACACAACATATTAGCCGTCGCTGTTTGCTGAGGTGGTGGTGCGTAATTTCTTGCGGTCGAGCTTTTCGCAGCATTGGATCTAGCGGGTGCGCCAGAAGAACCGCTTTTTGAAGCAAAAGACTTCGGTGCATTTCTCGGCTTAGCCTGACTCACACTTGCTTTTGAGGGGGCGCGATTTTTGGTTAGGTTGGAAGCGGCAGGAGCGCGGTCAACGCGATCGGGAATCGAACTCATAAGTTGACCAACCGCGTCATTGAGAGCGTCGCGACTGGCTTCGCCAATAGGCGTGTTGTAAAAATTCTTGGTTCCAAAAGGAATCGACTTCACGTCACCTTTTACATTGACGTTTGTAGAGGAGGCTTCTCCTGCCGAATTGACGGAAGCAAGGATTCGGCCAGTCTCCACATCCACCACGCGAAGATCGAGGCCAACTTTGGCGTAAGATTTGGAGGCGCCAACTTTCATAGACTTAGAAAACCCTAAAAGACCACCGACATCAATATCACCACCATTTTCGCCGGCACAATATTCATATTCGGTGACAGCACCGGTCACCGCATAGTGAGCTTGCTTAAAACCGTTCTTTTTCGCAAAAGAACTCTTATCGGCATTGGGTAGGTTAAACTCACTGTCGTGGATGTTATTGAGGTTCTGACGCTCCATAACTTCGAACCGATTTGTGCGTTTCATAATTTCAGTTACGAGTTGGTCTTTAAATCCAGTACCTATTTCATTTGAGTTGAAATAGAAATTACATTTACTACTAGCGGCCTTGTTGTCCAAAACACTTATGGAAATTCTGGTCTTTGCGACTGCGGGAATGCTAAAGGCTAAGGATCCAAGTAGGAAAAACGAAAGATGTCGAGTCATGATGAATTCCTTAAGTTGTCTTCAGATGCCAAAGATAGACAAAGTGAACGGCTTGCTTTGTTTCGGCAGCCCGAAGGCTCGCTTGAGAAAATGACATTCTTCACAGGGGGCCCTTGTGGCAGTAACTAATTGAATTTACATGAAAATTTGTAGTCGAATAAACAGAAGACGAAAGGGACTTTGACGAAAATGCCGCCCTATACGTCTAAAGTCTCAAGGGAAAGCGACAATCATCAACATCGGCTGCCTGAGTTCCGATATTGGAATTACACCAAGTTTTGGAGAATGCAATGATTGTAGGTCAGGGTAAATTTAAGATCGACCCCGTCAAGTATTACTCGTTGAGTTCACAAGCTTTTACGAATCCTCAGTGGTTCTTTAAAACTTTTTATCCGAAGATCAAAATAGAAGTTATTTATACTATGCTCGCTCTCACGACCGCAGCGACTGCGTTGTTGTCAGCATTTCTTGGAATTTTGGGCGGTAACTGGAGTGCTATCAGTGCCATTTTTTTCCAACCCATCGGAGTTCTTTTTGGATTGGGAATCGGAACTGTCTTTATGTTCTTTTTCTCTCAGTGGGTAGCAAAAAATAAATTAGATCTTAATGGTGCGCTCAAGTTTACGGGTTTCTTCATGACTTGGTCCATTCCGATGCATTTGGGTTCAGCGTTGCCTTCGATGGGCTTGAGCATGTTCTTTATTTCTTTGTATTTGATCGCTGTCGTTTACCTTGGATACGTAGCCTTGAAGCATTTCCTTGAAGTCAGTCCGACTGTACTCTTGGTTCATAATGCACTCGTAGCGATTACCTTAGTGATGTGGATTGGTACGGCGATGACTGTGGTTCAAACAGCCAACGCATTGAATAGCTATACAGCCCATAACAAGAAAGCTTTCAAACACAAGCTCCTTATGGATAAGAAACTTAAGGAAAAGTACGCACACTGAAAGTTCGAAGAAACGTATTGCAAAGCCTTGGCTGGCAAAACTAGCCAAGGCTTTTCTGCGTAAATAAAGCTAAGCCGCACATAAGTTCAAATGCAGTTTTCGATAGTCTCTTTAATTTTGCGTTCAAGTTCCCACGTTTCGATTTGATCAGTGGTGCGTAAAATTTTCCCGATTTGGACTTTTAGGGTGGCCGCTTTTTGCTTGAAAAGATTATTGTCACACTTTGACCAAATTGGTTCAGAGGAGCCAAAAAACTCGGCCAATAAAGTAGAGCGCAAACTATACCAGTCAAATCCACTCAACTTCTTCATATATCCATTGAAGTCTTTGGCGAACGGTGCGTACCGACCGGCAAAGGCTGGATCAAAGAATTTATGCTCGGTCTTGCTAAAAAGACTCAGGCCAGCGCAGTCTGCAAGTGTACTCGTATCCTTGTAACGTTCACACATGCTTTTTGCCTTAGCGACTTCAGATATGATTTCGAGGCTGGTAAATTCATTATTAGACCAAACTTCTTTGATTGCGACTTCTAAAACATCTTTGCGGTTCCAATCTCCGCTTGAGCCAAATTCTCCAGCGAGCCGCGCTTTTTCGCGTTTCGTAAACGCCAGCGCCGATACCCACAAATGGTCATAAGCTTTGACTTCGACGAGAGTTGGTCTTTTCTGTAAGATCGTGTTGAAGAAGGCTTCGCCCCAACTTTTAAACTCGGCGGATTTTGAATGGTTGCGTATAGCTACGGCCAGTTTCTTGTATTCAGGCGTCAAGGTCTTAGCAAAATCCACCGCAGAGTGTTCTCCTCTGTGAGATCTCGCCAAGTCTTTAACAAGCTGTTTCGTGCTGTTTTCAAAGGGATTTAAAGCGTTATGCACGGCAGCAAAAATTGCGCCTAACTCCGCTAAAGTGGCTTGACTCTCTCTTAGCAATTTGACAGACAATCCAACCAAGGCGTTTTTTTCAGAACCCAAGTTTGGATATTTTTTCATTTCGTCTTGGATTCCGCCCAGGCGATGTGTCCAGTCGCGAAGTTCTTCCAAGCTTGTTTGTTTTTGGATAACCAGGTTAAAAACCACCAACTCGAAGTCAGAGTAAGTCAGCTCTCTAGAAAGTTTGAGTGCCGCAAGGGCCGCGTCCCGGTACTCGTCATCGATCCCTAGTGCAAAGGCAAGTTCGGTATGGAGCCCGTTGGGATTGGTTCCCAAATCCGCCATGAGTCGAATCGAAGACGCTTTGAAAGGCGTGACCGAATTGTCGATGGCCTGGAGTATGTCAACTATCGTTTGGCTCGAGACGATTTCGCCTAAGAAAGACCATTTAAGGCCCATATTCAGAGCGTCTTCGCTCGATTGGCGAATGTGAGGAGTGTTCGCTAACTCTTCTTTTATGGCGGTGAGATGACCGGCGATCACTCCGACAATGACTGTTTTCACCTGCGGGTCTAATTCAAGAATGTCCTTACCTTGTTGCAAGTATTCTAAAGAGAGTTTAGATAGGACATCGTCCCAGCCACCATAGTTGTAATTTCGCTCGGGGATGACATCAGCGAAGATGGTAGGTATCAGGGACGCCATCAAACCATTTTTGTAACTGAGATTTACAATGTCATGATGGAAGGTTCGGCAAGGACTAAACATGACGCCCACAGACGGACGTATCAATCCAGTTGCACCGCTGTGACCTATATATGCATCGACGCGGGACCTTGAACAATCTATAGCCTCTTTCTCATTAAACGGAGCAAGTCCTTGCAGCTCCACTTCTTTCGTTGCAAACAAAAAGTCTTCTTCTTGCTTTGAAATGTCGATTTTCAAAGACATTTTTAAGTTGCCATTGTCTGCCGTATTGCGGACACCATTGATGTCAAACTGCGGAATACCTAGTCGAATGTCTAAAGCGAGCGTTCGATTGGCGCCACTGAAAATAGTGTCTAAAACCTCTTGTTTAGCGATGAGATTGCCGCCCTCACGATTGCTCCAAACAGTGGTGGGTTCGTCGGAGATCTGGACTGCAGAGTCCGCTGACGTGTATTGGCTTAACTTTATGAGAGTAGAGCCAAGGTTTTCACTAATGCCAAGTTTTTTTGAAATCACCGCAATAGCCGATGTCGTCGGTTTAAA
The DNA here is from genome assembly GCA_041740975.1 of Oligoflexales bacterium. Taxonomy (GTDB): domain Bacteria; phylum Bdellovibrionota_B; class Oligoflexia; order Oligoflexales; family JALZUQ01; genus JBGSKV01. The sequence continues at coordinate 6,760 of JBGSKV010000083.1, forward strand.
AGTTGCTTCGATTAAACTGAAGATGCCTTGAGCGGACACCTCGCTAGCACCTGCGCCAATCTGATGAACTTGCGGCGGTCGAGAAATCGATTTGGCATCTTTACCGATGGTCCACTGCGTTCCTACGATGAGATTTTGTACGATGAAGGTTTCATGAATTTTTTGCCCATACAAATAAAGTTCGCAAGTTGATCCAGATCGCTTCGTCTCTCCTTTGATCTCATAGCCTTTGCCGTTCACAGTCACTGATTCGTCTGCAATCGTGCTGCCATACCCCGGAATCGTATTGTAAGAAGTGACAACCGCTAAGCTATCGTTATCGGCGAATATCATTGAGCCAGCATTTTTCTTAATGAGCATCGCGCCATCAATGCCTTTTGAAGATGAATTGTCGTCATCATCAAGGCCGAGCGCTTCTGAAGCGTCGCATGACTTCACGATGCGCTGCTTCCAACTCGCGAGCATTTTTTGATTTGCCTCAGGAAGTTTCGCAATCGCTTCTGCGCTATTTTTTGGTTTCTTTCCGCTACTACCCTTGGAACCTGAACATCCCCAAAGTGAAAAACAAGCTGCGAAAATACCCAAACCTATTGTCTTATTCATATCGACCTCATCGCTTGCGAGAAAACGAATTCATTGAGACCCAAAGAGTAGCGAATAAAGGTGGGGGGGTAAACCTGAACTGACTCTTGAGAAGGAAGGGGGTTTCAATCATTGGGTGTCGTGATGTTTGACACGGGATACAGGACTAGGCATGTTTTTTCTATAACTATCTAATATTGCTATATTTAAATTGGAGCGTTTATTGCTTTTATGAGTGTGGCGGTTGTTTGGACCCGCTTGAACAGGTGAAAAACCCTGACATGTCTTTAATGCTGATGAGGAACTTATGCGGATGAAGTCGAAACTAATAAGCTTTATATTTATTCTTATGCTAGTTGCATGTGGTGTCGAAAAATCTCATCAACCTCTTATCACCGAAACTCCGGAATTGGGTTGGGACGTTGAAGATATTAATTTAGTTGAACATACAGTCGTACCAGATAGCGAACTCGCCTTGCCCGATGTCGAAATGAAAGCTCAGGAAACTGAACTGCTCAATAAGTCTTTCTCGGCCACCGATCTTTTGTAGGAATAGGGGTCTCATAAGACCCCCATCTGACACACCGCTCCCAAAATCATTTCGGTAGCTACAAGAGGTCGCGTATCACGAGCTCAAGATTTTGTTGGATGTCTTCTTTCTTGAGGACAGCGTCTGCGCCTTGCTTCAAAAGGTACTCAGTACAGATAGCGACTTCATTGTCAGCATAGTAAGGCACTAGCATCAAAATTTTGGTTTCGATACCTTGACCGCGGAGCTCTCTAATCATATCTGAGCCTTTCCAGTTGGAAAGCCTAGCATCGGCAATGACAAGGGCCGGTTTATAAGTCAAAAATTTCGTCATAGCCTCGACTGGCGACGTGGCCGTTTGCATGGTGAAGTTGAGGTTTCCGATAATGATCTTAATGAAATCCATAACATCGGGGTTAGCGTCGGTGATTAAAATAGTTGGTGTAGGCATGAATAGCTCCCTTTCTTGTTAGAAGGAGCATGGCGCCAGGATACTTTTTCTTCGACCTGGGTTGGAAAATCGGACTCCAAATCTACGAAATTTACTAATATTTTGTATTTATTGGATTTAATTTGGTTCGACTAAGTCAAAAACGAACCTTGGCACCTATCTATTTATTGGATATGACGTGGAGCACGGACAGGATCTAGTATGTTTAACACCGCCATGTTGCTCCCAATCGATATCGTTATCAGTTCACTAATCGTGATGGCCCTGCTGTTTTCAAGTTCTAGAAAAAAAATGGGCTCAATTCTTTTGGCCAGCCTGATCGTCATATTCCTTTATCTTCATTTTTTGGCATTTGTTTACACCTCAGATGACGTGAAACTTAAAGCAGAGACGTTTGGAACGTTTCGACCTTTGGGTTATTTGATCGGTCCTCTCATCTATTTTTATATTTTGTCAGTTACGACCACGGACTTGCGACTTAGATGGCGCGATGGGCTGCATCTGATTCCATCTTTTATTGCTCTTTTAACGACTTTGCCGCTTTTCTTTATGGATTCCGATAATAAGTATCTGCTCTCTCAGCTGGCCATAGAGCGAGGCTCAATTCAGCTACGGTTTTCGATTTTTGTAGGAGTTTGTTTAGTTTATTTGATTTTTTCATACCGTCAGATTGGTAAGTTCGAGCAGAAAATCAAACAACAATATTCTTCCATGCAATTGTGGAAGATTGGGTGGTTGCGTGCCTGTCTTCTCGCCACAGTCGTCGTTTGGGGCTGTTGCCTCATTTTCAGTATTTTTGGTCTCACTTCCGACAACCTAAAGTATGTCTCGCTGGCGCAAGTTTTCGCTTCGTATTTGATCGCCTTTACAGCTATACGGCGTTCTTTGTTGTTTTCTAAAGAAAAGCTGGAGCTGACCGCCCTTCCTGATACCGAGAATCTCGCTGGCCTAAGTCAGAAAGAAATTTTGGTGAAATATGGGTGGCATCCTGCTGACTTTGAATTCAAGAAAGAAAAGATTGCTCAGGTTATGCGGGACGAAAAACTATACAAAAACAATAAATTTCGATTGCGAGACTTTGCTGTGGCGGTGGATATCCCAGAGTATCAGGTGTCACAGTTAATTAATATTGGTTATAAAATGAACTTTTTTGATTTTGTAAACGGATACAGAATTAAAGAGGCGCAAGAACTTTTGCAGAATAGTTCTAAGAGGAACCTTAATATTATTGAAGTCGCCTATGAAGTTGGATTCAATTCAAAATCCACTTTCAATACTGCCTTCAAAAAATTTGTAGGCAAAACCCCCACGGAAGTTAGAGCCCAGAGTTAGCTTGACTGACTTTCAAACCGGCGACCAATTCGTTGTCCCGCGCAACGACGTGATGGGGTATATCTAAGCCTATGTAAACAAATGCCGTAAAAATAGGGGATCTAAGATCGCTTATTCAGGCACTAAACCAGAAAGACTCAGTTTTTTGGTGAGCCATGCCGATAGGACCATAATCCAGGTCGCTATTTGGGAATTCAGATGAATTGTTTGCCAATCATTATTGTTCTCACTTTGGCTTCACTAATCCAAACTGGCTGCAAAAATCATTCGTCCAAGGCAGACTCTCCAAAAAAAGACTCCAATGAGAAAGCGGCCTTAACGGATAAAGACCCTTCAAAAACGGCAGATTCTGACATTTCTAGTGGCTCGCTGAATAAGCCGAACGTGCCCCTTCCTACTATTGTCAAAGTAAAAAACCTATCCATTTTTATGAAAAGTCGTGATGATTTGGATGTTTCAACTACTGCCAATCAAGCGCTGGATATCAGCCTTTGTCTTGAGGGTGATATGGCCTTCAATCGCGAAACTCTTGCCATTGTTTCTCATTCTATTGTATCGAAGCCCCTAACCGTGCGAATACTTTTTCATCCGTCCATCACAGTTCCTTCGCTCATAACTTATATCGAAAGAAAAGACGCATTAACTAATCAAGTCCAATATCAATCCTTTCCAAATCGAAATGGCACTTACCAGACGAATTTTACGGTGAAGAACTTGGATGAAATTAGACTAGGAATTTCCTCAAGTGAACTGAGCCGACGATATTTTCATGACGAGGACTCTCACGACAAATGGCCAAAACCATTGATATTTTTCGATGTGCCGTGTGTTGATGACGGAAGTAAGATCCCAAAATCAGTGTTGCAATAGTACGTTCAGACCGGGGTCGAGCTCTGCCTATAAATACCTAATAATACAATATAAATATCCAAAGACTGAAGTTTTGGGGCGCTTATACCGAAACTAGCATATCGGGAGTGCGTGTGTGATCAATCGTTTCAAAACACAATATATAATGGCTAAGCTTTTACTCGGCTTCGCTGTCTTGGGTGTAGCGGCCTGCTCAGAGACGTCTGGATTTCAAAGTAGTGGCGTCAGTAAGCCGAATGGTACGAACCCCAACGGTATTGGTAATAATAGCATTGGTGACGATGCCTATATTAATTCTGATTACTTTGCGCAGGTAGGTGAAATCGCCACCCAGAAATTTAATTTGACTTCAAGCGTCTCAAAGCGGGTCGATATTGTATGGGTCATTGATAATTCTTCATCAATGGATTTGGAAGCGCAGATCGTCAGAGACAACTTCAGTTCTTTCTTTCAACATTTGGATGGCAAAACAAGTCTCAAGCTGGGATTGATATCCACAAACGTCGGAAAAACAGGTGTCAACTTGCCAAAAACAGGTCCGAACTTTGCGCATGTGATCGATCGCGTCGAGAGTTGGGACTTGATGTACATGGCTCTTTTAGCGACCTGTGCCAAGGAAACAAATAATTTCAAAAACGATATTTTATGCGGTCAAGAAGACCGCAGTCTTCAAGGTGCTTTCGTTAGTTATAATAGTCCAGATCCCATCGTCAACGGTTCTCTTACGAATTTTTTCCGACCAGACGCGCACCGTGTGTACGTGTTTGTTACGGATGACAACGCAAAGGGAGTTAAAGCATCTAACTTTTTGAACCTTCTTAGGATTGCGAACTTGAAGTTTACGCCAACTGTATTTGCGTTTGCGGCGCTACCATCGAGTGCGCAATGTTACACTCGCATCGGCACCGAATATATTGATCTTGCCAGGCAAACTGGAGGCAAAGCTTTCGATTTGTGTTCCAAGGATTGGAGTCAGCACTATAATGACCTGACCTCTACCGTAGAAACGATTGCTAACACTGAGTTTCTTTTACGTCGCCGCCCATCCGAAATTCTGGAAGTTAGGATTGACAATGTACCCGCTGCTGCCGGTGCCTATAGCCTTCTCGGTCAAAAAATCAGACTCAATCAGGGACTGGTCTCACCGTCTAGTCGTGAGTTTGAAGTTCGTTACCGAGTTAGCAAATAAATAATTCAAATTTTCTCGTTTTTTCGTCCAGAATTTCTACCCGAAGTTCGTGGGTATAATCGATCAATTGCTTGGCTTTTTCGGGCCACTCCACAATAGCGCCTCGAGGGATCAATCCCCCAAATAACTCGTCTGAAGTCCTAAAGGGGCAGGTGTCAGCTCGATACATGTCAATATGGAAGTAGACGCTTGAACCCACATTATATTGGTTGAGATAAGCAAAGGTAGGAGATGTGACGGGCATATTGCTATCGAGACCCATAGCATAAAGGAGGTAGCGAGAGAATGTTGTTTTCCCTGCGCCCATTTCGCCTTGAAACGCCAAGTAGAATGGTTTGGTATTTTTAAGATGCACGGCCACTGTTTTTGCAAGCTCGGGCAATTCTTTAAGAGTGGCATTTTTTTCAAATATTTTTTGCATGAATTTAGTTGGGCAAATGCTTTGAGTCGTTCAAAAGGGACAGCATATCTTTGACGGCTTGATCAAAGCCAACATAGATAGATCTTGCGACAATCGCATGACCGATATTAGCCTCTTCGGCATGAGTAATTTTTTGCAGCCAATGGGCATTGCCATAATGAAGGCCATGTCCAAAGTGAACTTGGAGTCCCAGATCATGCGCGAAGTTGGACTTCTGATTCATGGACTCTACGAGTTTGCGCTGATCTTCTGTCGCGCGACAGCTGTCGATTTGTTCGCAGAAACGACCCGTATGGATCTCTACTGCTTTGGCGCCAAGCTTTAAGCTCGTTTCAAAGACCCGCTCGTCTGCTTCAACAAACAATGACACGAGAATGCCGGCTTCATTAAGCTCGGCAATATGTCTCTCCAAAGTAGTTTTATTAGACTCTAAGTTCAATCCACCTTCTGTTGTCAGTTCTTCGCGTTTTTCAGGTACCAACGTCACGGCATGAGGTCGAATTGTTTTGGCAAAGCTGATCATTTCGGAAGTGGAGGCGATCTCCAGATTCAGTGGGATCGTGATGACTTCTTTAATAATTTTAATATCGCGCTCATTGATATGACGGCGATCTTCGCGAAGATGTGCAGTAATGTTATGTGCTCCGGCAGTCTCGGCGAGCATGGCTGCATGAGCTGGATCGGGATAGGGTGCGCGACGAGCATTTCGGACAGTCGCGACGTGGTCTACATTTACACCTAATCGTATCATTACTTTTTTTCTTCGAAATTATTAATGGATTTGATCGTCTCTCTCGTGAGTTCATCGACAATCTGCGAGATGAGGCCGATCTCTTGACCTTCCACCATAATACGAGCCTTTTGTTCAGTGCCTGAGTAGCGGAAAAGCACGCGTCCCGAAGTGCCAAGCTGTTTTTCGACGTTATCGAGGCAAACTTTGAGATGCGGCAATTTTTCGAGTGGAATCTTTCTTTCAACTTCAAAGGATTTTGTAACCTGAGGAAGTTTTTTAATGATTTTACGAAGCTCGCTTAAGGCGGTTTTTTCACTGCTCACGACACGTAAGAGTTGAAGTGCCGCTAAGATACCATCTCCGGTCGTGGAAATATCGCTGAAGATAATATGGCCGGACTGTTCGCCACCCAGGTTATAACCATTCTTGTCCATTTCTTTAAAAACATAACGATCGCCGACTTTCACCCGAACAAGCTTGCCACCATGTTCCTTTAGCGCGGTTTCAAGCCCCATATTGCTCATGACGGTCGAAACCACCGTGTTTTTGGCGAGTTCTTTATTCTTGAGCATATGAACGCCCACAACAGCAAGAAACTCGTCACCATCCAATAAATCACCATTGGCATCACAGGCCATAATGCGATCGGCATCGCCGTCAAACGCAAATCCAATGTCTGCCTTGTAAAGGCGAACCTTATTTTGCATGTCTTCTGGATGAAGCGCGCCGCAGTTCAAATTAATATTAAGACCATTCGGTTGGACTCCAAGGCAAAATACTTCGGCGCCAAGTTCCTCGAAAACTTTGGGAGCCACTTTGTAAGAGGCTCCGTTTGCACAGTCGATGACAATTCGCATGCCGTCTAAGCGTAAATTTCTTGGGAACTGCTCTTTTAAAAACACCGCATACTGTCCAATGGCATCGTCCACGCGGCGGGCGCGACCGATACCGGCGCCTGTAGGCATATTTTCTTGCAGCTCTGAACTTTCCATCAGAGCTTCAAGTTTGTCTTCAACTTCGTCAGGAAGCTTTTCTCCATCGTGATCGAAGATTTTGATGCCGTTATCATAATAGGGATTGTGTGAAGCAGAAATAACAATACCTGCACAGGCTCGCATGCCACTAGTCAGGTAAGCAATGCCAGGCGTGGGCAAGGGCCCCAAAAAACCAACATCGACGCCGACGCTACAGATGCCCGACGCGAGCGCTTGTTCCAACATATATCCGCTTCGTCGAGTGTCTTTGCCAATCAAAACCTTGGGAGTCGGGTAGCGTTTTTTAAAATACACCCCAATAGCTTGCCCAAGTTTCAAAGCCAAATCAGGAGAGATAGGATGCTGGTTAGCTGTTCCTCGAATGCCATCGGTTCCAAAAAGGCGAGCCACGTTTGTATCTCCAAAGGTTACTTAGTTTTGCGTTCTAGTAGGCGCTGGGGTTCTGGAAGCAGCGCGGATCTGTAATACCACATTCTCGGGGTTTGTCTCGATAAGTACTGTATCACTAGGTATTTTGACTTGAATTTTCTTCTCGTGGCTCCCCGGTTGGAGGTCCCTGGCATCAACAAAAGCGCTTAAATCCTCGACTTTTACAAAGCCAATAACGCCGGCGGCGCCTTGAATCTCGATATCGACGGCGGCAGGTTTTGCCGTGGTTCGCAAGGAGGTTCCGGTGACTTCCACGGGGATCGAAAGAAACTTTTTATTAACTTTAGACTCGCCAACTTGGATTTTGATCTTGGCGTTTAATGAAGAGATATTCGAAGGATCCACTCCGGCTGGCGGAATGATGCTCGCATCCAAAACTTTGCTTTCTGAAATATCACTAATATCCTTAGTCTCGGTGAACACTTTGTCGAGTTTAGAAATCACGGATTTGATTCCGCTTACTTTTACGTAGGCAGGCTCGACAGTCACTTTTTCGACGGAAAACCCAGTCGCAGGTGAGCCTTGTAAGACTTCTTTAAGCTCAAGCATGCGTTCGAAGCGTTCATCAATTTCTAAATCCAAAAGGGGGTCGATGATGCGCACGGAGACTCGCTTGTCCCATTCGCCGACGAGATTTGCCCGAGTCAATTGGTAGCGAACAGTGCCTTTCGTAGCCTTAGGAAGGTTAATATCAGCTGTAATATTAGCACTCGCAATGGCAGGGCCCATGGCAGCGCGGGGGCCCCGTATCGTCACATACTTGGTTCTTGTCGCGCCGTCGCGAACCATCAAACCGTTGGGCAGCAAAATATTGACCGTGAGTCGTCGGTTCACTTCAAGAGTCTCTTCACCGTGAATAAAGTACCACGTTGCGCAGGCCAGGGTGAGAGCCACCACTTTAAACCGAAAGTTATTGAGAACGGCGCGCTTTAAGAATTTGGTCATTTGCGAACTCCTTTGAGGAGTGCACGTAACTTATCCGGAATCAAGTTCACAGATCCCGGCTCATTTTCGACTACGGTTTCTTCGTCTTCAAAATCCTCTTCCGTCATCAACATATCGCGAAGTTCTTGGCGGAGGTTTTTGGCGTCTAGACGGCGCGAAATACGGCCATCGACGACAAGTGAAATAATCCCGACTTCTTCGGAAACGGTGACAACGATAGCATCGGTTTCTTGGCTAATGCCAATCGCCGCGCGATGACGAGTTCCCAGGTTCGGATCGAGGTTTTCTTTGCGTGTAAGGGGTAAAAAACAGCCGGCAGCCGCAATACGGCCTCGCTGAATGATAACCGCGCCATCATGAATAGGTCCGGACGTTTGAAAAATAGAAACCAAAATCTCTTTGGAAACCCGGGCGTCGAGTTTGATGCCGATTTCGACGTAGCGACTCAGAATAATATTTCGCTCGATCACGATAAGGGCGCCGATGCGACGAGACGCCAACGACTGGACCGCGCGCGCGATCTCGTCAATGACGTAGCCCGGCGAAACGTTTTCGGTGTTGGGAATAAACGGCTTCTTACCCATGCGACTGAGGACATGTCGGATGTCTTCTTGGAACAAAATGACTAAAATAATGAAAAAGCTCGAATAGAACTTACTCATCACTTTGTTTAAGGCGGTAAGAGGAAGTACGGAAGAAATCATCCATGCCGCGATGACGAACAAGACTCCGGTAAGGACCTGTGCCGCACGCGTACCGCTGATAATGATCAGCAAATGATAGATAATAAAAGCCAGGATCAATATGTCTATTGATGCCCAAAAGTTAAATTGGCTTAAGACTTCGGTCAATGCACATTTCCTTGCAACATTTTTCGCAGATCAATCAGAGGTCCCGGCACGTGGGTTCGAATCATCTGGATCCCAGACATCAGAAGTCCCGCTTCCAAGGCTTTGGAAGCTTGATCCCGAACGGCAGGGTCTTCTAAGTCGAGCCATCGTCCTATAAAGGACTTGCGGGAAATGCCAATCACCACATTATGTGTTTTTACCATTTGAGTACAAGAATTTAAAAGCTGCCAATTGACAGGATCGGTCTTGCCAAAGCCAATACCTGGATCCAGCCAAATATCTTCAGACCTAAATCCATGCACTTGGAGGCGAGTGCTTGTCTCTGCAAAAAAAGCTTCGACAGTAGACACATCCGTAAGCGGATGCTTTTGCATATTCGCCGGCGTGCCGTGTTTATGCATTGCGATGTAGGAAAGGTTAGGGAATTGGGAACTCAGCTCGCTCAAGTACGAGCCTTCCACTGCACCGTTGACGTCATTGATAAAATCCACACCCAAATCACAGGCGCGGCGCATGATATCGGGCTTGTAAGTATCGACGCTCACTCGGACAACGGGGGGACGGTTTTGAAGTTTTTTGAGGAGCGGTTCTAGTCGAGACCACTCTGTTTCTAAATCAACCGGCTGCGCACCTGGACGTGTGGACTCGGCGCCTAGGTCGAGTATATCTGTGCCTTGTTCCATGAGAGTTTGCGTGTGTTTGTAGGCCGCGTCAAAATTGAGAAAAGCTCCACCATCCGAAAACGAGTCGGGGGTAAGATTCACCACACCCATAATCAGGAAGGGTTTCTGTTCCATTGAAACTTAGGTCCCCTGCGGCAACGCGCCGATACTTCCCAGTCCATGTTTATCTTTATCTTTGGATTCTTTGGCGATGGTTGCTTCGGCCTGTTTATCAGCGGCCTTTTTAGCAAGGGCTTTTTTCGAAACATTTATGCGATGTTCGTTGTACTCGTCTTCCGTTACGAGAACTTTACCATTCATGATCTCGTTGATCTCGGTACTGTTGAGAACTTCTTTGACGAGAAGAGCCCAAGCCATATTGTCTAGAATCGTGCGATTTTCGATCAGGGTTTGTTTTGCGTCGTCGTAGCATCGCTGCAAAATCTTGCGAACTTCCTCGTCGATAATCTCAGCAATTTTTTCCGAGTAAGGTTTACCCTGACCCATATCTCGACCCATAAAGACTTCACTACTTTCTTTCGCTAATGAAACGGGACCGATCTTATCGTTCATACCCCAAGCGCAAACCATCTTACGGGCAATCTCGGTGGCTTTTTTGAGATCGTCACTGGCGCCAGTCGTTTGATGACCGAAAACAACTTCTTCCGCGGCCTTACCGCCCATAGCGTATTTAATCATACCCTCGGCGTATTCTTTACTAACGCTCAAACGGTCTTCATCAGGCAACAAAATCGTTACTCCTAAGGCCTGGCCACGAGGAATAATGGTAATTTTGTGGACGGGGTCGGAGCCGGGAACAAGCTTGGCAACAATGCAGTGGCCAGACTCGTGGTAAGCCGTGTTTTTCTTGTCTTCGTCGTTCATTATAAGGCTTTTACGTTCTGGCCCCATTAACACTTTGTCTTTTGCAAGTTCCATGTGAACCATATCGACAAGTTCACTATCCGTGCGAGCCGCCAACAAAGCCGCTTCGTTCATAAGACTTTCCAAATCGGCACCTGAGAATCCCGGTGTGCCTTTCGCAATTTTTTCGAGATCAACATCACTGGCAAGAGGCTTATTCTTGGCGTGCACTTTCAAAATACCTTCTCGACCTTTTGCATCTGGTTTCGGAACCATGACGCGGCGATCAAAACGACCTGGTCTCAAAAGAGCTGGATCCAATACATCCGGGCGGTTCGTCGCGGCTATCAAAATAACGCCTTCGTTTGCTTCGAAGCCGTCCATTTCAACGAGAAGTTGGTTAAGGGTTTGTTCGCGTTCATCATGTCCACCACCCATACCGGCTCCGCGGTGACGACCGACCGCATCAATCTCGTCAATAAAGACGATGCAGGGTGCGTTTTTCTTAGCTTGGTCAAACATATCGCGGACGCGGCTTGCACCCACACCAACGAACATCTCAACGAAATCGGAGCCCGAAATTGAAAAGAAGGGAACGCCCGCTTCGCCGGCGATGCCTCTGGCAAGTATTGTTTTTCCAGTTCCTGGCGAGCCCATAAGAAGAACGCCCTTGGGAATGCGGCCACCAACTTTTGTGAACTTTTTTGGATCTTTCAAAAAGTCGATGATCTCTTGAACTTCGGCTTTGGCTTCTTCGATCCCTGCGATTTGTTCAAAAGTGATTTTCTTTTGGTTCTCATGAAGTTTCGCACGGCTCTTGCCAAAAGACATGGCTTTGCCGCCACCGATTTGCAGTTGGCGCATAAAGAAAAAAATCAAAACCATAAGTAAAATAATGGGAAGGGAATTTCCAAGAAGCGTATGCCACCAACTTGGCTTCACGGGAGCTTCGTAAGTTACGCTAACACCTTGGCCTTCGAGTTCTTTGCTGTACTGCGGATCGCCAGCGATAGGGCCTTGAGTTTTAAAGCTGCTGTTGTCTTTGCGTAGACCGCGAATGTCACCGTTCTCACTAATGGTAACTTCCGTAATGCGGTTCGGATCACCTTCCGGCAGTTTCGTTGCGGCAAGAAACTCCGAGTATTTAATTTCCTGAGAGTTTTCGGTCGGATGATTAACAGTTTGAAGAAGTAAATACCCCAAAAGGCAAAGCACGATAATGACCGTGATGCGCATGCTCTGGTTCTGTTTTTTAGGAGAAAGGTTCATAACAAATCCCTCGATATTAATGGGCCATCATGAGTGACGGCTTGATTCGGTGTGTGACGCAAAGTCTTAATCTTTGGCTTGAAACTTTTAGACACTGTCTTTGGGGAAACCTGTAAAAAATCACCTTTGGCAAAAACTTGGAACCCGTTTTTGAGATAGCGCCGCAAAAAAGTTTTTTGATCGCGCGCACGTAGATCTGACAATATTCCGGTAAGCAACCGTCGGCTGAGATGAACGGGTTTGTGATCTTGTTGCTGTAAAAATGCCGACAAAGTTTCCAAAGCTACTCCTGGGGTCAACAATAAGAGATCGGGAATAAGAATTTGGCTAGAACCGCGAGCGTTGAGCTTATTCAGCAGCTGGCTTCGAGTATACTCGCTCACATCCTGCGCATCCAGTCCTGTTGCCGCGATTCTTCGACGTGCGTCCGGGAAGATGGATTCCAATCTGGGCAAGACTTCCTGTCGGATAAAATTCCTACTGTATAGAATACTAGCATTGGAACTGTCCTCGCGATGAGTCAAACCTAAAGCCCCAGCGTAATTTAAGATCGAAGCCTTGGGCGTCAAGAGCAGCGGCCGATAATAAGGATTGGAGTAGACGCGCATTCCCGCCAAATTTCCGGCGCTGCAACCGCGGGCGAGCCTCATAACCACGTTTTCGGCAACATCGTCCTCGTGATGGGCCAGGGCAATGATGAAATTTTCTTCGGCAAATTTTGCAAAAAAATCATACCGCACTCGGCGGGCCCATTCTTGCACGCTTTCCCCAGTGCGACTTTCTCGCTCAGTCTTATCAACACCATACACATGTAAATTCAGGTCAAGTTCAGCGCAAACGTCGCGAACAAAAGTTTCGTCCAAGTCGGACTCTTCGCCACGCAATCCAAAATTGACATGCAGCACACAGATTTCAGGGAATTCGGTTCGTGCGTTTGCCAGAAGATCGAGTAGCACGCGAGAATCCAACCCACCGGAAAAAGCTACTGCGAGCTTTCGGCCGGCAACGTTTTCAAGTTGAGCAAGAACTGGTTTTTCGCAAGTTTGGCTCAAGCGGTTTTCCCTGCAGCAGGAGTTTTTTTCTCGTTTTCGTCCTTAAGATGGCGACGCAAAACTTTGCCGATGTTCGATTTGGGAAGTTCGGTTTTAAACTCATAAACGCGCGGACGCTTGTAACCCGTGAGGTTTTCACGGCAATGTTCCCGCAATTCCGCTTCCGTTAGCGAGGGATCTTTTTTGACAACGTACGCCTTAACACTCTCGCCACTTGCTTTGTCTTCGACGCCAATGGCAGCTGCTTCCATGACTTTCGGGTGCATGCAAAGAACATCTTCGATTTCGTTTGGATAAACATTAAATCCAGAAACAAGGATCATGTCTTTCTTGCGATCGACGATGTAAAAAAATCCATCTTCGTCCATCTTCGCCATGTCGCCTGTCCACAGCTCTCCATTCTTAATCGTCTTGGCCGTTTCATCTGGCCTTTGCCAGTATCCCTTCATAACCTGCGGTCCCGAAATCACCAGCTCACCGACTTCACCAGCGGGGACGTCTTTGCCGTCTTCCGTAACGATGCGTGAGTTTGTACCAGGAAGAGGAAGGCCAATCGAACCAAGGCGTTCGCGTCCATCTAGCGGGTTGAGATGAGTGGCTGGGGAAGCTTCCGTTAAACCGAAGCCTTCAATGATATTAAGACCGGTGATTTTTTTGAAACTTTGCGCAACTTCGCGATGCAAAGCCATGCCGCCAGCTACCGCAAATTGCAACGTCCCCTTGGTGAGATCGCCAAAACCAGGCGAATTATTGAGGGTGTTGTACAAGGTGCTTACGCCAGTCATAACGGTAATAGGATATTTTTTGAAAACTTTAAGAGTGTTACTAATCGGAATTGGTTTCGGAACAAGCACGATGTGTTGGCCGCAAAGTAAGAACGTTAAATAATTCACAGTCAAAGCAAAGATATGGTAGAGCGGAAGCGCTGTTAGGACCGTGTGTTTTGCATTTGGAATTTCTTTTTTGATGTATTCTTTGACGACTGCGATATCACCCAAAATGTTTCCATGCGTTAGCATCGCGCCTTTGGATACGCCGGTTGTGCCGCCAGTGTACTGAATGACCGCAAGATCCTCTGGCAAAATCGTTGGCGATTTAAACTCACCGGTGGATTCGAGGCCTGCACGGTACTGGTGAACGGAAATGCTGTGATTAGGCACATTCTGTTTTTTGATTTTCAGGAGAACCTTCATGAGTTTTCGCTGAAAAAACGGCAAATGATCACCAATCGAAGTCGTGACGACGTTTTTGATTTTGGTGTCTTTGATGATATGATCAAGCTTATCAATCAATAAATCTAAGATAATAATGGTTTCTGCACCGCTGTCTTTGAACTGATGAAGCATTTCGCGTTCGGTGTAGAGCGGATTGGTATTGACGCAAATGGCACCGACTTTTTGGACGCCGAAGAACACTACCGGAAACTGCATCAGGTTAGGGAGCATAATGGCGACGCGGTCGCCTTTTTTGATGCCCAGTTCGTTTTGTAAAAAAGCTGCGAAACGAGTGGCATTCTCGTTAAACTCCGTAAATGTCATATGAATATCGAAAAAAGCGATAGGGCAACTCATCGCGCGTTTGTCGCCGAAAGTTTGGCAGGCTTTTTGAAGTTGATCGGCGATATGGGTGACTTCTGCAAAATCGACTTTGTCGTGACAACCTTCAGGATAGTTTTTTACCCATGGTTTTTGAGACATGCTTTCTCCGCATTCTAGGTTATAGGGATACTCAAGAGTTCTCGGCCTTGTGTTCAATAAAATGAGTGTTTTTATACAATAAAATCAGTAAAATTTTAAATTGAGATAGTGATTTAAGGTGGTTCCCTATGTACTCAATGACCCATCCTCTCGAACTTGCGTCCATCCACGCAGAACTCCTTCGTCGCCAGCTGTCGCTTGCCACAGCTGAAAGTTGTACTGGAGGGCTTTTAGCCGTGCTTTTCACGGAATTATCAGGAAGCTCTGCTTATTATTTGGGTGGAGTGGCGAGTTACTCGAATCACTCGAAGAACAAGTGGCTTGGCGTTAGCCGCGACATGCTGTCTGAATTTGGGGCAGTCTCAGAGCCAGTTGCCAAGCAAATGGCCTCCGGAGTCTGCGTCGGGCTGGGCGCCGATTTTGGCGTGTCACTGACTGGAATTGCCGGACCGGGCGGGGGTTCGGCGAGTAAGCCAGTAGGGACGGTATGGTGTGGATTGAGTTATCATGGAGAAGTCGCAGCATACCTTTTGGAATGTCAGGGAGATCGTCAAGCGATCAGATCACAAGCTATGCAGGGCGCCGTCAAGTTGCTTCGCAGCTGGATGGATTGCCACCTAAAGAATTAACGGAGAAATAATCATGTCGAATGTTCGCAACATACTTTTCGTTTTTGTCGTTGGTTTCTTATCGACGACGCTACATGCGCAAACCACGACTAAAGAGCCTACAGTTGTTGGCAAAACTGCTCTGAAGCCGATGACGATGGAAGATGTCAGCAAGCTTCAAGAAAGTTTCAAACACGCGCAGCATATCAAAGTTGATTTTGATATGGTTCAGTCGCGAAAACTACGCAAAACACCGATTAAAAAACAAGGTACCGCTCAGTTTGCTAAGCCAAATATGTTTTTGTGGAACCTAGAAACTGCGCCTCAATCTATTCAGATTTTTGATGGCAAAACCTTCACTCGGTATTCTCCCGAAAAACAAGAAGCGCAGATTTTCTCTGCAAAAGGCGAGGAGTTCCGTTCTGTCGCGCGATTGATCGACATGGTTTTGGATTTTGGCGCACTCTTGAAAGACTACAATATCGTTTCCAAAAATTGGCAAGACTCTATGGCCAAGCTGGTCTTAAGGCCGAAAGCTGGGGATTCCGATATACGAGAAGTAGAGCTTGCGGTTTCATCACAATTTAGCTTTGTGCGAAACATCAAAATGCATTTTCACTCTGGAAACACCACCGAAATCACATTTAAAAACTTGGCTCGCCAAAAACTCGATCCCAAAGTTTTTGCGTTTCATGTTCCTAAAGGCGTGAAAGTCATTGATATCAAATAAAACGATTTTCATTTTTATCTTTGCGTTTGGCATCGGCTTGTCATCGTGCCGAGTGAGGCAAGAAACTCCGTCCAACGTGCAAGCCTCGGAGTTTGGCCTGGCGGATTTCGCCGGTCGTTACGAACTCCTGAATCCTAAGTTTGCGATCCATAAAAACAGCAAAGAGCTAAGTGACTTCAAAGCTGAAATCACGGTAGACGGAAAGAATGTCGTGCTAAACGCCAATTTCTCGGCAAAAAGCTCGCCAGTGACAGATATTGCGCAAGGCGCGATTTTTTCGGCCGATGTTGAGGGCAAAATGACCGGCCAAATCTTTCGCAAAGGAAGTGATTCTTTCAAGGGAATGAGCGCCAGCGTCGAACGAAAAATAACAACAATGGCCTCTCTTTCGGGACGAAAGATCACGCAAGTGCAACATGTTTTTACACGTCCTTTTTTGTGGGATGATAAAGAAAGTTGGCAGTTTTTTCAGTTAGTGCAGGTTTCGTTGACACTCAATGGGCGGCACTTGCTTTTCGTAAGAAGCGTTTATGATTCAGCAAAGACGCAAACCGAATACACGGAACTGCATTTTAGTAAAAACATTTGACGATATCTGCATAGACCAAAATAATGACACACCGACCATAAAAACGTCGATGTCTAAGTAACCTGCAATTTCTCTCTATCTATCTAAAATCAATACCAAATAAAGTGTAAAGTTTTTGCACGCCCAGCCGATAACTCCTGACAGTAGTGAACAACTCATAGACGGCCTGTCGGTGGGAGGAATGATGTCTCAAGAATTACAGTGGGATAATTTTGACGAAATGCATGTGATCAAGCGTCTGCGTGAACTCGTGGGTCGTTGGTGGCAAGTGCAGATAAACTTTACAGACAATACAGGTTTCTTACGCGGTGTGCCGGAGGGTAAATTCTTCGCTCCGCTCAATCCGGTCTGCCAAGCCATCACGGCTTCCGATCGTGGCTTTAGTGATTGCGTGAAAGATGCGCGCAAGACAACAGTCGATTCGATGGGCGCAAAAACGGCGCGCGTGTTTCGTTGTTCTTCGGGATTCTCTTCGATTGCTGTTCCCATCAAAATGGGAAAATCATATATGGGTTGCGTATACGGTGACGGTTTTATCGTTTCCGAAACAGCGGCCGCACAAAAAGCCCTCATTGAAAACTACCTCAGCCGTATTCTTCCAGAAAGAGCTGCCGAGCTCACGCAACAACTCGATACGTTACCCGTGTTAAGCGAAAGAGACGTCGAATATCTCACTGAGCTTGTCACGATCGTCGTGGATGAGATTGTGGATTTGCACGGTAGTTTGTCTGAGCAGCGCAGAAAAATCGATCAACTCAGCGGCGCACTCAATACTCGTTATGGCTTTGATCAAATGATCGGTAAATCAGCTCCGATGCAGGAACTCTATCACTTGTTAGAGCGCATTGCGGATTCTGATTCGACGATTTTGGTTCAGGGTGAAAACGGAACGGGTAAGGAACTGATCGCCAAGGCGCTTCACTATAACTCTCGCCGAAAAAATAACGCTTTCTTGACCGTCAACTGCGGTGCCTTTAACGAAAATCTCTTGGAGTCCGAACTCTTCGGTCACGTCAAAGGGTCATTCACCGGAGCTGCGAAAGATAAGAAGGGTTTGTTTGAGGCGGCTGACCGTGGAACTTTGTTCCTCGATGAGATCGGCGAAACGACTATGTCGATGCAGGTTAAGCTTCTTCGCGTCTTGCAAGAAGGAACCTTCACACCAGTGGGAAGCACACGCCAACAAAAGGCCAACGTCCGCGTCCTTGCGGCGACCAACCGCGACCTCGTGAAGATGGTCAAAGACGGCTCGTTTCGCGAAGACTTGTACTATCGTTTGAACGTTATCAACGTCGTGGTTCCGCCACTTCGTAAGCGCAAAGACGACATTCCGATGCTTGTGGACCATTTTTTGGCGCAGTTTGCCCGCAATGAAAAAGAGAAAAAGGCACTGAGCCAAGATTGTATGGAGACTTTACTCGATCATGAATGGCCGGGTAACGTCCGCGAACTAGAAAACGAAATCGAACGCCTTTGCGTTTTGGCCGGTAACGATAAAGAACTGAAAGCTGATCTTTTGTCGCCACGGATTCGCGAAGCGACGCAAGGAAGTTTTCCAGGGCTACGCGTCCACGGCAAACTCAAGGATGCGATCGAGCAACTAGAAATGCAGTTGATTCGGGACGGCCTCGAAAGAACGGGCTGGAACAAATCCAAACTCGCCAAGGAACTGGGTATTAGTCGCGCAGGTTTGATTATGAAAGTTGAGAAGTATAATCTTGAGAAGCGAAAAATAGGCTAATAAAAGTCTTAGTGATCATCTTTGAGATGCTTTTTCAGGGTGTACTCGACTGTTTTCAGTCTGAGGTCGTGTTGTTCAGCAATTGTCGCAAGATCACCGAACATTTCGTTTCTTTTTATAGTCGGCGTAATCAACTCAATAAGTGTATTCATTTTTGAATTTGTATTTTCAAGAACAAGGCCCATTTCATGGGTTCTTTCTTTAAGATCAAATAAGCTATTGTCGACTGATTCGAGCCTCGATTCGATGGAAGTGAATTTTTCGTCATGAAATGAGAGAGTTTTTTGAATGCTTTTAACGGATTTATTCGAATCGATTAATTTATTAATTCTTGAAACTGTCAAAATAGTCATAATCTCGCCTTTATTAAAAGCATTGTCGGGGAATCTGGGCTGTATTTTTTTCCTAACCTGTCAGCCATTGATCTTATTTCATCTTTTGTAAGCGAATCAAGAGTAACCGGAAGCAAGCGCAGTAGAAGCTCATCTAGTTTTCTAAGAGTTTCCTTGTATCTAAGTATAGATTCTTCAGACCAATAATCTGTACGTTGCGAAGTGGAAGGTATGATAGGTTCCAAAGTATTTGACCTCTTGAAATTTGACTGAGAGATTATCCTAAGGAAGTCTGTTTGTGCCGACAAGTGGACATTAAAAAATCCAATAAAAGTCGCCAACTGACTTTTGCATATTTTTTGGGAGTATTCTCAATCGATTTGAGATGCGCCAGAATCTGCACTTCCGCGCGGAAGTAAAATATTGATCAGCCGCCAAGCGACCTTGTTGTCCTGAGCAAATCAATCGTCATCCAGAGCGAAGCGAAGGATCTCTTGTCCGTCATCCAGAGCGAAGCGAAGGATCTCCTCGCGCAAGTGGCAGAAACAAGGGGATCCTTCGCTTCGCTCTGGATGACGGAAGCTTCGCTCTGGATCGTGTCTCGTGTCTGCCGAACCAGTGAGGCAGAGAGCCGGCGAGGGAGAGGAAGCTGCGCCTCAGGATGACGAATTCGCGAAGCTATGGATGACGGTTGATTGCTCAGGATGACTTAGATTTCAAGACGATACCAAGTTCATCGCCGGGTCAATGTCGGGCGAACCGCCCAAGAGTCGGCGATTTCTAGCTTGAAAGCACCCGGGTTTCCGGAGCTTTCTCCCAGGTTATTAACGATATGAATCAGGCTGGTTCGCTCTTGCCCCGATAGGGAGGCATCCCGTCCTTCGGTCTTCAAATGCGGCGCGAGGTTGCGTAAGTAGTCCGTGCAATGTTCGATGATACGGACCCTGACGGCGTCGTACACATTGGTAAATTCCTTATAGGCTGTATTGATTTCTTTGAGTCTAGCTTGGTCGGTTGTGCCTTTGCGCGCTTCGGCATATGCCGCCACCTCGGATTTTGTCCGTTCTATCCACTTTGAAATTTCACCGCGATAAATTTGAGATTGTAAGACCGCTGGTTCGGCTTTGGTTGGGATGGGCGCGGTCGGTTTGAAATGAGCCCCTTTTGTGCTCTCGGCATAGTTCAAAGTTTGGCATGCATCCTTGGCGTGAAGCGCAGAGGAACTAAGAACAATAAAAAAAAGAAAAAACAAAAGTCGCATGAAGTTCTCGCTGGGGTTTTCTAAATTTTATCACACTTCTTTTTTGGCTCGCCGGAAGTGGTCCAACCTGCGGTTATGCTTAGTGAACCTGGCATTGACAGGGGGCTTTTCGCTGTCAAAGACTTAGTCAGTTTTTTCGCTCATTATATCAATAATATCAATAAGATATGATTGGCCTCCTCCTTGCATTATCCCCCGCGTAATCGTGCGTATCGCACATGTCCTGTCTTCAGACTTAGAGAACATTAGAGGGGAATCTCGATGAGACTGCTTGCCGTCATCAGCATTTGCGCATTGGTTGTATCTTGTACTGATCCAGTTGCCAAAAATGGCTCGGATGCAAAAGACGCAAATGAACCGAAAGTCACGACCAATAGCCAGGGCGAACAAATCCTTAAAGAAGCGATTGAGTCCGGCGAAGCAAACGTCGAATCAACACCGACTGGTGGCCTCAAAAGATATTCGACAATATATAAAGATCTCACAGGCGCTCTCGGCATGGGACGCGGCATCTTTGGAATCTTCGGCTTAGTCGACGAAGGGGAAGAAGGCTCCGTCGGCGCACTCAATCTTTCTCCAGCACCTTCACTTCCGTGTGACTTTGACTTTAGTGGTTATGTCGATGGTGCGGACTTAGAGATTTGGAAAACCGGTTACGGAACACAAAGCGGCGCTGGTCCTGAGGATGGCGATTGTGACGGTAACGGTACCGTCGATGGCCGTGACTTTTTGATGTGGCAACGCGTATTCGGTACTTCGATTTATGATTTTTTTATCACTGCTCCGGCTAACCCAACTTTAACGTCCACTCCTGTTATTCAGTGGACTGAGTCGTTTGGTGCTTTTGGTTACGATCTACAAATCGCTACAGACGCAAACTGTACGAACTTCGTCCAAAATCACTATGGCCTTGCTAGTCTCTCTCATCAAATTGATCCTCTTCCAAATGGAACCTATTATCTTTGTGTGTACGCAGACAATCCTGCTGCATCGAGTGCTTTGACAAGTGGAGCGAACTTTGTTCCGACTTTCTTGCCAGCGAAGAATAATGGTTTGCCGATTGTGATTGATGCTCCGGTGCTTTATCAGCACAAAGTTTTTATTACTAACAATACATACTCTATAAGTGCAGGTGCAGAACCAAATCCAGGAGCTTCAAACTTTGGTGGTCTTTCTTCTGCTGACTTACAGTGTACGCGCCGAGCGAACGCGGCGGGATTAGTTCCGGGTTGGAATGGTACAGACCGTATCTACAAAGCGCTTATTTCTACGAACACAGTCAATGCTAGAGACCGCGTTGTTATCCAAGGCCGCGTTATCAATATGGGCCCAGTTGGCACTGAGGTGTTGGCGGAGAATGGCGAGAGTTTCTGGGATGGTTCTATCGACAACGCTGTTCAATACAATGAATTTGGCACCACTTTAGCGGTGAATACACCTTTCTGGACGGGGTCGGATTTTAACGGCTACGCGTCATCGCAAAATTGCCAAAACTGGTCGCAGACAATTTCGCAAATTGGTAGCGTAGGCTATAGCAGTGCGACTTCGCTTTGGTTTAATCAAGCGCAGCTGCCTTGTGGCCAAGCTCGCAGATTAATTTGCATTGGTCCAGCTGAAGTACAGTAGCGAAAAATCTAGTAGTAAACTTTATTCAAATGGTAATGGTATAGAAAGTACACGGTGATTAGCTGCATCTGTAATATATAGAACTCCACCCCGTACTTCCAGGTCTGTAGGTTCATTTACTGAGTGTCGACCTGGTTGAAGTGGCACTGCAGCTGACGTGAAATTATTCTGACCAAAGACCTCAATAGCCATGCCTCCTGCAGGCGGCAAAGTGCCAATTTTATATCGAAGAACCCGATTGTTGACCGTGTCAGCTATAAATAGATTATTTCCCGAAACAGCCACGCCCGATGGATTATTAAGTGTTGACGCGCTTACAGTTTCTAAAGAGTCTGAAGTGAAGCTAGTTTGACCTATTACTTTTGAAGCCGCTAGATCATTCTGATTAAAATCACTGATAAGCACTCTGTGATTGCCGCGATCTGCAATAATTACATTCGATGCAGAAAAAGCGACGCCCTTGGGGTTTAAAAGAGTACTATTTGACGCTGCGCTTGGAGTAGAGCTATTACCTCCGAACTTTTTGATGAATGTACCGTCTGACTCTTTAACAACAATAGCGTTACAGTCGCTACTGGACGCGACTAAAACGGACTGTGTGGGATGAATTGCTAGGTTGCTTGATCCATAAAAATAAGGGGATCCGCTACCAATGTTCGTATCGCAAGGGGTAGGTCCCGGTATGAAAGCCACATCTGAAAAATAAAAAGTGCTATCTACTTTGACAACATCAGTTTGATCGGTCACACCCGCCTCAGTAGCAGTAGGAGCCGCAGTCGGCGTGTTGATATTCCAAATCTTTAAATTTCCGCTCAAATCCACAACGTAAAGGCTATTACCTTCGACAAAAATACCGCTTGGCGAGTCCAAATGAGTTGTGACATTCCCCGTAAAATCCGCTTGACCAAAAACTTTCGTCGGGATCATGGCCCCGACGCCAACGGTACGAATCTTTATGGAGCTCTTGCCGAGGCCATTGTGATAGTTAACTAGAAAATCGGTTGTGAAGGGCTTGGCGGGATCATCCGTAAAGTCTGGGGCGCTTATTTCGAACTTCAGCTTGCAGCTGCCATCAATGTTCTTGCCGCAGTATCCTGCAGAGGGATTATTGAGGTCGAGTTTCGGCACGGCGGGATTAGAGAAGTTGTTAAACACTTTGAATGCATTGGCTTGACCAGTGACAACGACTGCGCTGGTAATACTTTCGATTTTGGCGGTGACGTCACCTTCGGGTACTAAGGTTAAAACTTTGTATTTAGGCGTGCGCAAGGCTTGCTTATTAAAGTTAAGAACAGGTTCGTCGTTTAAAAACTCAATCGCACCGTTTTCGTCCGGCGTTTCCCCAGTTCCCGAAATCACACTGAGCAGTACGATTTGATCTTCATACTCGAACTTAAACTCAAAAAAATCGACTTTGCCAGCTTGATCGACCCCCAGAATCATCGACTTGATATCGGTGATATGAAGGACGGTAAACTCAGCCTTTAGCTTCCAAACACCACTTTCTTGCGAAAGTTGAACGGTCAGGTAAGTCTTCTCAGCATTGTCGAACTCAATTAAGATTTCGGCCCCATCTATGCGCTTAAAAATATCTTTGCCATCGGTGGTTTTTAGTTCGCATTCCAAGTTTCGCTTGGTCTCATCTGCATGTGGTCTCAACACGCACTTTGGCTTTAGGTTCACATGAATATCGCTCGGCTTAATGTTGCTGAAGTCAATGTCTGAGGTAATGTTTGACGGTCGGCGCGCCGATACTTCTGCTTGCGGTTGCAGTCCATCGCAGCTGCCAAGAGTTAGCAAACCGATAAAGCAACAAAACTTGGCGAGGGCGCCAAGTTTTAGTTTTTCGTATGTTGGAAACAATCGCATTACTGCCAGCCTGATGATGCGGGTAAAGGTATGACAAGAACCCTACTGTTATCCCTATCGGCTACATATAAGTCGGGATTAGCTGGATCTGATGTGTCGATGAAAAGGCCGCTTGGGCCTGCTAAAGGTTTGAGTTTATAGTACAAAGTATCGCTGTAGTATTTGATTTCGTAGTCTGCCGGTTGTCCTGAACTCGTCGGAAATGTCGACCATATTAAGATACGGTCATTTCCGCTGTCTGCAACAAATAATCGCGTGCCATCACTGACGGCATGGGTCGGTGTGTTTAAGTGATAGGGACTAGATCCAGGTGATCCCGACACAAAGTTTGTTTGGCCAAGAACAACTTGTGGCAAGTCATGGGACATACCCATGGTCGGCGCTCCTAAGACGTTATTCCAAATCAAAACCCTATGATTTCCCGAATCTGCAATTATAAATCGAGTACCGCCACCACCACTGAGGTACTTGGCTGAAACATGGCGGGCGTTGTTTAGCTGAGTAGAGGTTACGCCATCGGTAAAATCGTGTAGCACATGGGGAGGAGGAGGACTTGATGGATCCCAGCCGACACTAGGGAGTGAACTGTAGATAAAAACTTTGCTTTTAAATGGGGTCAAAGTTTTATCACGTCCTGCCACGAAAAAATAGTTTAAGAAATTACTAACAGAACTAGCTTCATTAATGACAGTTGGATTCGGAATTTCTTTTGGAACGCCAATGGTCAAAGAAGAATCGTAAACTGCATTCTGATCAGAATAAACAGACGTTGACGATATGCGGCCATTATTGAAGTCGCTGACATACATAAATGCCATATCAAACGTAATGCTTGTCGGATTTGCGAATGTATTGGTCGCTGTGCCGGGGTCCCGACCGGAGGCGGTAGTCTGGCCGAAATTTCTTAAATAAGAAGATGAGTAACTTGCGTTTTTGTTCCAAACGGTCACGCGGTTATTTTGGGTGTCGGCTACGAAAATCTCATTTCCTTGCACGGCGACTCCTTCGGGGCCTCGCATAGAATTTGCGGAGGGAGTTCCTATGCCACCTCTATTCGGTGCACTTGCTTCAAAGTCTGGTTGACCGAGAACGCGGTTTGGAACTAAGCCGACCGAAAACTTACTGGTTAACGTTTTTGTTTCAATCTTCGCTCCACCGTCATAACTCACATCCAGGCTTAGTGAATCATCGCCGAGAGTCGTTCTCGGACCTATGACGACACTTATGAGGCAGCCAGATGTAACGGACACGATCTTTCCATTCTGAATTGTACAGAAAGTTTCAGCCCCAACTGTTCCCGATCCACCTGGAAATTCACCGTTGCCGGCGAAGCTCATTCCTGCGGGTAAGGAAATAGAAGTGACTTCTGGGCTTTCCAAATAATCTTTGCCGCCATCTCCGCACTGTCCGCCTTGTGGGAATAATCCGGCACAAATTCTAAAGGTTAAGCCGCGCGGATCGCCGCGCAAAGACAGCTTGTAAGGATTGGTGTATTCGACGACGTCTGCATGAAGAGTAGGAGTCGGCAGTTTGATGAAATCTGCGTACATAATTTTGCTTTCGCCATCGATGCGCACTCCGCCAATGACTTCTTTATAGTTGTCTGATTCCGACGTAGGAACCGTGAAGACCACCGCCCAATCTGGGTGCGTCGAGGGCGTAAATGTCGAAATAGTGACTGGCTCAGAGTTGCCGTTCGTCAAAACGCTAATGCTATCGTACTCAACGCCGGCACGTTTCGATTTTCCATCTTTAGCCTTAACTGCACAGACGATATCGGTTTTAGAGGGATCGTTTATTTGTTTGTAGGCATTACATTGGAAAAGGTTGATGCCGGCAATCTGCGATGGGCGGATATATTTTTTATCACTGCCGTCACCAGCGGAATGCTGCTGACTCAAATCCGCACCCTCACAGGCCACAAATAGGCTTGCTAAAAATAGGGTGACGATTTTGAACGAACGCATCATTTCTGTCCTTAAAGAATCAACGCTCATGCGATCGACGCCCTCAGCGGAAACCTTTAAACAAAAGCGAGAAAACAATAAAAAGACAGTAGTATTAGCAAGTTATATGCAGCCCCTGAGTCGGATTGAAAGAGACCGGGAAGCTCCCAAAGTCAGTTTTAGACGATCTAAGGTGGCAAGACCTTATGCCCTTTTTGCTTTTTGAGACAATGGGGTGAGAAGGATTTGGTAGAGCTTTTGTTGGCGGGCTTGGCTGAGGTTATGGAGCGCGAGGCCATGAATAAACCCACCGTCATGTGGTTTTGCCCATCGCACCTCGGCAAACAATGGAAAGAAACCTTGATCAGATAAACTTTTTTCCACACTATTCAAAACCGACTGTTTTAAGCGAAGTTCTAAGTCTACACCCTTGCCTATGTAGCGCGGTAACCAAATGCCAAAGCCCGCTGGGGAGAAGTTGACGAGGTGGCCTTCATCGAACTGCGTTACCATCTGGATTTTGTTTTCGCCGAGGGCCGGAATTCTTTCGTGTTCTCGTTCTAGTCCCGCGTAAATACGATGAGCTTGAATGGCTTTGTAAAATTGCTCTTTGTCTTTTACAAATGGATTGATCTCAAAAGTTTTGATGAGTTCATTGTGATGTTTTATTAAAACAAACTTTTCATTGATCTGCATCGATTCTTGATCAAGTTGTTCATATTTGGACCTGGAGTTTTCACTAATCAATACATGGTAACTTTCGCAGCTTGTTTCCAGTCGTTGCGCGAAGTTAACTCCATCGCCAATCAGTGTGTAGTCAAGACGCCGCTCGTCTCCCATATCGCCAATGAAAACTCGGTCGGTATTGATGCCAATGCGCAGAGGGAAGTTTGGCTGGCGATGGGTGTGGGCTACTAAGTTTCTTTCTAAGATATGTCGCTGAATATGGACCGCACAGTCAATAGCCTGTGTGGCGTGGCTTCCCATGATTTCGGAACCGTCATAATGGTAGCCGAAGAAACAAAGAACCCCATCTCCAAGTGTTCGGTCAATGACTCCGCCGTAGTTGTGAATGAGGCGAGTGATTTCTTGCATAGTGTTTTTCAGGAGTGTGAAAGCTTCTTCGGGAGCTGTGCGTTCGGCAACAATGGAAAATCCAACCATATCCACGAACATAATAGTGACTTCACGACTGCTAGGCTTAATATCCAAGTTTTCTGGCGAGCGAATCAGTTGTTCGAGTTTATCTTCCGAGATCATGCCGGACAAAGCATTGCGAATGCGATCCGAGCGTTTTTCAGAGATTCTGTACCGATCATATGATACGGCACCATTCGCCAGCGTAAAACCCATTATAGGATAAATCCAGCTGAGCTCTACGCCTAAAAAGGAGAATGCTGAGAAAGCCAAAACAGGAAGCCCAATCAGAAAGCTAATAGAGATGAATATGGAATAGCGGAAGCTAAACAAGCTTGCCAATAGGCCGCCGGCTAATGTCGCAAGCAAGAGAAACATCTTCTTATCATTTACTTTTTCAATGAACTGACCAGTCAAAATGCTGTTGGTAATGGTCGCGTTGAGAATACCACCTTCCATCGATCCAAAGAAAGTTTCAAACCAATCATTGGCGCCTGTATGATTAAAAAGAATCAAGACGACATCGTTTGGCATGATATCTTCTGTGGGTTTCTTGTTGAACATATTGTCCAAAACAGAATTAAAAGAAATAATATTTTTCTCTATATGCTCTCGTGGCACCAAGTTGACGATAAAATTTCCATTGTCGTCTAAAGGCAAGCGATGCCCGTCTAGGTAGACATTGGAATCATCGACACTTCGATGCTCCGCAAGGTAAAAGCTCCAATGAGGTATCATGGTCTCGGCGTTGGGTCGAAGAAATGCGGGAGCATCGCCATTTTGTCCATCTAACCTTATGTGACCGATGAATGTAAAACCAGCCTGAATAGTCTTGTGAGGGCCAAAAACCCGGAGTCCGTCTTGCACTTTAGAATTCAAATTTAAAGGCTTTCCGTTTGTCCATTCAGAATATTTATAGTTCGGATGGGAGTAGTCGAGCTCTCGGTCAACGGACAATTCAGATTCATGCCGTTGTGAAAATGCTGCTGCCGCTATCGGAGCCGATATCTTTTTCATCTTTTCCGTAAATCTAGAACGGGCTTCCAAGGTACCGTCGGGTGCACTAAAAAGCTTATCAGTAAAAATGAATTTGGGTTTTCTAGACGCAAGATGTTCGTAAACAGCTCCCCATGAAGCAACGTTCAAGTCAATCGTGACGCCATTGGACTGGTTAAAGTTCTTAATCATGTAATCAACAGTTTTGTCGTCATACATGAGGATCTTCAGGTTCTTCGCCACCGGCGGATTCATCCCCAGTGCATCGCGCACATGGAACTGCAGCTTTCGTGCGGTTCTGATTTCGAGATTTTTGCCGAGTTCGGATTCGCTGACGTAGTAGAGGAGGCCAAAAAAACAAAGAGCCATCAAAAGTACTTTTTTGAAGCTAATGCGGAGGCTGTCGCCGTTGTATCTTTGATAGATTTTCGTCATCCAACCCATCAGTGGGTTTCCTTCGAAGTATTCGTAAGCGTTCGTAATCTCTGAGGTTATCGGACTAATTTGAAGTGGTTTGAGTCAATAAATACAACCAGCTGATTTTACTAGGCTCAATGCTTGCATGCGAAAAAATGGGCGCTAAGAATGGGAATAGGGGGTCGCTGGCTGACTAGATTTAGGTAAGGTATTTAAGAATTGCTACTGGAATGTGTGGCAAAGTACACTCGCTATCTGCAGAAATTATCGCCGAGGAATTTCGATGAATGATCTGAATGTAAAAAAAATTAATGAAATCATCGATAATAATCCAACCGTGTTGGGGCTTGTGGAAGATGTCGGCAGTCTAAAAAAAGATATGGCAGAACTAAAAGAAGAAATGCATTTCCAGGGAATTAAGCGCGAATCGCTTGAATCAAAAGTTGAAATGATTGTCGAAGCCATTATTCCTATGCAGAAAGACATGGCTGAAATAAAGATAGTTATGCATGAACTTAGAGAGGATATTCGTCCCCGAGTGAAATCTCTTGAATATGTTGTAAAAAAAAATGTCACAGACAAAGATCTGCATAAATCGAAATGATTTAATTAAAAACTAGGAGATCCTTCGGCTTCGCCTCTGGATGACGAAAAATTCGCTCAGGATGACGGAACGGGAGATCCTTCCCCCACACTACGCTCTGGGTCTGGATGACGATAAGATGACGGAATATTAGTGCGCGACTTTTTTGAGTTTCTTAAACTGAGGATCAGCGGCGATTTCGACGCGATTGTTGATTTGTTTAATGATGCTTTCGAGGTTGATAGCGTCGTCGAAATCTTCTTTCGACAGCAGGCCTTTTTCATCGAGAACTTCTTTGAGACCTAACATCGAGCGCAAGAAGTCATCTTGAAAATGTGTCATCTCGCTAATTTTTTGTCTGAGATGGAATAACTCGGTACCGAGATCGAGGATGCCTCGTTCGATAAGGTCGAGTTTTTCTGCCCAATCTTCCTTCTTACTCATGAAAGCTTGTTTCCTGTTTGAGTGATTCAGCTTACACATGAGCTATCGGTCTAATCTTTCTGGTTTTAACCGGCTTTTTATAACATGCTGATTTCGTTGATCTCTTGGATAATATGAAGTCATTTCAGGTATTTGTGTCATTTAGGCGACGCACGGCTACGGGCTATTTTCGAAGCTAAAATCGCGATAAGATAGATAAATAAATTCCACTGGAATTAATCTGTCAATATTCCGATAGGTCAATGTACCCATCGGATGTCAATTTTGATTTTGTTTATGATCAAGAACACGGAGTCAGTCTTTTGAGAATTTCACACGCCGCAAAAATTAGTCTCATCATTCTCGCAGGCTTTTCAGCCTGTAAAAAGCAAATGCCCATAGATGAGCGAACAGCAGCTTCTGGTTTGACTGAGAACGTTTACCCGACGCCAACGCCGACTCCGATCGTTGATCCCAATCCGACACCCGTCGTACCCGTTGATCCACTTCCTACGGATCCAACTAATCCAACGACTCCAACTCCAACCACTGTTGCACAGTTGGCAGCCGACATGAAGCTTTGCAACGATAAAGGACTAGTCTATTTGATGCGAACGACTACGGGAAATTGCCTACCGGAAGTCAAATTGTCTCCAGTGTGTACCTATGATTTCGTCAAAGCCGGAATGTTAGTCCTTGGGTTTACGGAAGCTCAGTACACAGAAGTCAAAAAAGCTTTAGACGATGGTCCCGTTAAAGGCGGCGCGGTACTCGATCAGTGCGGTTTAATCGGTGAATCAGGATTGTTGGTCACGCATGCGATTTATCAACCGGGAACCAAAATTGTATTGGGCCATTATCGTAATATCTTTTGTGCAGACAAGACCGGAACCAAACCAGGTGTCGCAGAATGCAACCGCTTGTCGACAGAGTTTTTTTCAACTTCTAATTAACTATCACTGCTATGTTTGCGGCGAAAACGGTCGGTGCCACCTGTGATCAGGCGTGTGCCGCGTTGAAACGTAAAGTATGCCCACGCCCACTGCATCAAAACAAAGATTCTGTTGCGAAAGCCAATGAGATACGCGATGTGCACAAGTAACCAAGTCCACCAGGCAGGGTATCCACTTAAGTGAATCGAGTTGATGTCCGCTACGGCCGAAGCTCGCCCGATCGTCGCCAGATTGCCTTTATTGACATAGTAAAACGCTTTGGTGGGTTCTGATTTCATTTGGCGCAGAATATTTTGTGCGGCGTGACGGCCCTGCTGCATGGCGGCGGGTGCGACTCCCGGAACAAGTTGTTTTTTCTCATCTTCCACGTGCGCCAAATCCCCTACGACATAAATATGGGAGTGACCCGGCAAGGTGAGATCGGGGTTGACGACCACTCGTCCGGACGAGTCGAATTCGGCTGGCAGGAACTTACCAACGGATGACGCTTGCACTCCGGCTGCCCATATCACCGTTGCGGCCGGAATTTTTTCGGAACCAACCGTGACCCCATCTTGATTGATGTGACTAACAAAAGATTTTGTTCGGACTTCGACGCCCAAACGCTCCAAAGATGTCTGGGCTTTGGCCGATAAACTTGGGGGAAAGCTTTGTAGGATGCGGTCTCCGCCTTCGACCAAAATCACCTGCGCGCTGCGTGGGTTTATCCGGCGAAAGTCGCGCTTCAGAGCAAATCTTGCCAGCTCTGCGATCGATCCGGCCATTTCCACACCGGTCGGCCCGCCGCCCACAATCACAAAGTTAA
Source organism: Oligoflexales bacterium (assembly GCA_041740975.1). Classification (GTDB taxonomy): domain Bacteria; phylum Bdellovibrionota_B; class Oligoflexia; order Oligoflexales; family JALZUQ01; genus JBGSKV01. Next base: position 37,647 of record JBGSKV010000083.1, read on the forward strand.
GAAGGGCTTTGAGGCGCTCAGGGTCACCTTCCACTTCGGCTTCTTCAAACGCCAAGAGGATGCGTCGGCGAATTTCCGTCGCGTCGTCAATGGACTTCAGTCCTGGCGCAAACAAACTCCATTCGTCGTGACCAAAGTAATTGTGATGAGCACCGGTCGCAACGATCAAATAATCGTATTCGAGTTCGGTGCGATTTTCGACTTTGACGAGTTGATGCTCAAGATCAATTTTGGTAACCGCTCCAAGCATGACGCGAACATTTTTTTGATAGCGAAAAATCGAACGAATCGGGTAGGCGATCTCGGCGGGAGATAGTCCAGACGTTGCCACTTGATAAAGGAGCGGTTGAAATAGATGGTGGTTAAGCCGGTCCACAATCGTCAAATCAACGCTTTTTCTGGCTAAAACCTTCGCTGCCGCAAGCCCTGCGAAGCCGGCGCCTACGATCACAATATGCTTTTTATCGTCTTGCATTAATTTATTTCGACGCCAAAAATTTTCAAAAGCAACGCACATCTAATCCACAAACCGTTCTTTTCCTGTTCCCAGTACAAAGCTCGTTCGTCATGATCAACGTCTGGCAAGATTTCTTCGCGGCGCGGAAGTGGGTGCAAGATGCTGGCGTCTTTCTTCATAGTTGCCAAATGACGGTTCATAAGTTGAAACGCCGCCTGGCTATCACCACCCCATTCGTTCTGCATGCGTGTCATATACAAAACATCAGCACTCTGGAGCGCGGATTCAAAATCACTAGTTTCGTGACAGCTTGTACTTTCGGGCACAAACTCTCGGCGAAATTTTGGATCGAGTCGGTAAGCGCTCGTCGAGACAAGCTGCAAACTGACTTCAGGTTCATATTGCATCAAAATCTTAATAAATGCTTTTGCCGCTCGGCCCCTCGCCAAATCCCCAACAACCGTAACGGTTTTGCCTTTCAGATCACCTTTATAGTGGCGGATCAGCGTATAAACATCCAAAAGTGCCTGAGTCGGATGATCTCTATCGCCGTTGCCGGCATTGACGAGTCTAGTGGAAAGATCAAACGCTTCCACAACATGTAAAGCTTTATTGATGGCTTCGTTTTGACTGTGGCGAATCACGCAAAGATCGACGTAGTTTGCAAAGGTGTGAATGGTGTCTTCGATCGACTCACCCTTAGCTTGAGAGCTTGCGGTATTGTCGCGGCAATCCGTCACGCTCATTCCCAAAATATGACAAGCGTTGGCAAAGGAGAAAAAAGTACGCGTCGAAGGTTGTTCAAAAAATAAAATGGCTCGTTTATCACTGAGCATGCTTTTTAATTGCAGTCGGCCATCTCTGGATTCATTAAGCTCGCGAAGTTCATCAGCTTTCTCGGCGAGTATATTGATAAGGTCTTTGTGAAGCTGATCGGTCTGAATCAAATGAACGAGAGAATTTGGCATCGATAACCTTACGTGTTTATGTGTTTTTAGACATATTTCACCAGTGCTTTGGCAGCCGGGTTGTTTAGATTCGTGATCTTGCCAATCTCATGAACCTGCAAATCTGCACTGCGGCAAGCTTGCATAAATGCGGCGCTCGTGTCGCTGGAAACAACTGCCGTCATACCGACACCTAAGTTGAGGACATGTTCGACATCAAACAAACTAGGTGCGTGTTGGAAGATAAACTCCTTCATCCAATCAGGAGTCGGAAGATTTCTGGTGAGTTCAGCAGCGGTGCCGTCCGGTAAAACGCGGCAAAGGTTGCCGGAAATACCACCGCCCGTAATATTGGCAAGGGCATTGAGCCCTAAAGCTTTCGCATTGGGAAAAATATCCACCAACTCAGAGTAAATTTTTGTGGGTTGAAGTAGTCGATCTAAAAGAAGTTGAGTGGGTTTGGTTTCTTTGAGCCATTGACGGATCAAAGAAAAACCGTTCGAGTGAAATCCTTCACTGCATATCGCAATGACTTTGTCGCCGATTTGAACGTTATGAGCGCCCAATACGCTTTCTTCATCCACAACGCCAACGACAAAACCGGCCAAATCAAAGTGATTCAAACTATAAAGTCCCGGCATTTCGGCGGTCTCGCCACCAAGGAGCGGAGTTTTGCAAGTCTTCAAGCCCTCTTTGATACTGGTGAGGACTTTCTTGAACTGTGGCTCACTGAGCTGGCCAGTTGCAAAATAATCTAAAAAGAAAAGCGGCAAGGCCCCAATGGTATAAAGGTCGTTGACACACATCGCCACAAGATCGATACCGAGCCCGTCGACTTTGTCGTGTTCCAGTCCCAGTAATATTTTTGTTCCAACTCCGTCTGTGCTGCTGACAAGTACGGGGGATTTAAAGTTTTTGAAGTCTGGTTTAAATAGTCCTGCAAAGTTGCCTAGTCCAGCCAGCGGTTTGCCAATCCCTAGATTAGCGGAGTCACCGGATTCCGAGAGCCAGCTCGCAAGTTTTTCGCCGGCTTCGATGTTGACGCCTGCTGCTTTATAAAGATCATTTGGAGTTCGTGACATTGTCACCCCGAGGTTGGTTAAGTCAAAGTATAGAAGACAAGCGTAAAAATCCATAGTATTTTCGGCCGACCTTAAGGAGAATGCTTCTTGCCTGAATTACCTGAAGTGGAATGCCTAACTCGTGCCCTGCGCAGCCAGATTCTTGGTGGCCAGGTGACCGAGATAAAATTCCTGCGCCGTGACCTGCGTGATCCTATACCCATAAAAGCGTTGGGTTCCGTGCTGCGAGGTCAGAAAATTGCCGAAGTTTATCGCCGCAGCAAATACATAATTCTGCGAACGGAAGTTGGCAACGGCATTATTCATTTGGGGATGACCGGCAATATTCTCGAAAAACCCTCAGTTCGGCCAGAAGTTGATCACACGCATGTCGTATTTTCCGTAAAAAAGAAAACTGGAAAAACAATATTTTTGCATTACGTCGATCCGCGACGATTTGGCCGAATCGATTGTTCGACAGAGGGTGAAATTTCCGAGCATAAATACTTTCGCGATCTTGGCCCCGAGCCTTTAGATATACGTGATTTGGGAAGGCATCTTTTTGAGCGAAGTCGCAAGCGCAGCACTCCCATCAAGAATTTCCTCATGGATGCAAAGAACGTTGTGGGTGTGGGAAATATTTATGCTAGTGAAGCACTTTTTCGCTCCGGCATTCGGCCGACTAAAAGCGCTACCGATATAGATGCGCACGAATACAGTCGGCTTGCCAAACACGTTCGCAAAACTCTTCGCGACGCTATCAAAGCCGGAGGAACTTCTTTTCGTGACTATAAGTCACTAGCGGGGGAACAGGGTTATTTTCGGATTTCCTTGGATGTTTACGACCGAAAAAATGAGCCCTGCAATAAGTGTAAGAGTCCTATCGTCCATCTTGTACAAGCTGGGCGGTCGAGCTACTTCTGCTCGCGGTGCCAGCCGTAAGCGAATCTAAAAAATATTATAGTTCCCTCGGCATTTGTCTATGGATTAATTTATTCAAATCGAGCTTCTGATTTCGCTTTGCAAATCCCGATTCGAGAATCTTAGATTTTTTGGCAATTTCTTTTTGAGTCGCTTCAAATTGGTGTAGATTGAGTTTTCCAGATGCAGCTATTTCTTTCATGGCTTTTAGGCGCCAGGCATCCATTGCCGAATATTTTTGCGAAAGCTGATCCTCGTGACCGCCATATTTTTCAATGACGTCTTCCGCGACAAATCCTACTTCTTCTTGGGAGGTGATGCGAAGCCATATTTCATAATCTTCACAAACGACATAATCCTCGCGAAAACTGCCTAATTCGTCAATTAAATCGGCTCGCATCATGACTGCGGATGGGCTTATCAAGCAGCGCTCCAAACACTTCTCATAAATGAATCCACCGGACTTTTGATGATATTTTTTTTGATTAAGAAACTTGCCGCTGCGGTACCAACGCTCATTTCCATGCACGATACGAATATGTTTGTGGTTTTCAATCAATGCAAGCTGAAGCGAATTTTTCTGCGGAAGCCAGGCATCGTCAGAATCTAAAAACGCTAACCAAGAATAGTCACCCAAACGTTTCGCCAAAGCAATCCCTGCGTTTCTCGCTGAGCTCACGCCACCGTTTATCTTTTTTTCGTAGTGAATAGAAATGGGACTGTTTATGGAGAGGTCTCGCACCATGGACTCAGTATCGTCCGTTGAGCCATCATCCACAACGATGAGAAGTTTGACGGGAGTTTTCTGTTTCCATACAGAAGTGATCGCGCGGCGCAAGGACCAGGCTCGGTTATAGGTAGGAATGATAGCGCAAACGTCTATTTTGCCTGTTCCTCTTTGATTATCTTGTTGGCTTCATCGAGAACGGACTGGGGAGGTAAGTTCTCTAGCGCCTGAATCGTTGTCTGAAGTTGCTCAACTGAGCGCACCCCACAAAGTGCGGTACTCGCTTCTGGATGTTGCAATACTCCTCCTAGGGCCAGACTGACCAAGGAAGTATTTTCTCTTTTGGCGAGAGCTTTCAAACGTTCCACGACCTCAAACTTCCAGTCTTTCAGTTCTTTTTTAAAGCTCTCCGACCAGGATCGCAGATCTGCTTTTTCGTAAGTTCGGTCTTGTACGACACGACCAGTCAAAATGCCTTTGTCGAAAGTCCCGTAGGCCATAAAGCCCATTTCTTCGTTGCGAACGATATCAAACAAATTCTTCACAACGCTTTGCATATAAGAATTCATATTATTTTGCAGGACATCAACTCGGTCGATTTCTAAAGCCGCGTAAATATCGCCTGAATTTGAGTTGCAAAGTCCTATGGCTTTGATCTTGCCCTGAGATTTGGCACGTGACAGAACTTCCATCGGTTTTCGAATGTCCACTTTCGAATCTGGCCAATGAATCATGTAAAGGTCGATATAGTCCGTGTTGAGGTCGCGAAGACTTTGCTCCAACATTTTTTGCGTTAGCTTTGGATTGTTGTCAACACCAAGAGTTTTGGTATGATCCCAGGTCACGCCACTTTTAGAAACGATGAACACATCATCTCGGCGCGTTTTAAATGCTCGTCCTATATTTTTCTCAGACTGACCGTAACCGTATGCCGGAGCAGTATCGAAGAGATTGATGCCATGATCGAGTGCCGCGTGTAAAAGATTAGTGGATTCTTGATCGGAGATATCGCCGAAACCATAGCCGCCACCGGAACCACTTACGGCTGCACCACCGAAACCTACACAGGAGACCTGAAAATCAAGTTTGCCAAATTTGCGAGTGAGCACAGCGTTTCCTTTGTCATTAAGAGTCCTTAAGCGGGGTCAAAAACCAAAACCTCTCATAACATACTGAAAAAACATCGTCATCACGTGCTGGCAAATGCCAGACATTTCCGGTAAAACTGGACCTTCTTCAAGCGTCTCAATCCCACATCGGAGCCAGGTCATCAATGAATAGTCCGTTGCCAGCGTCCACACTCCTTGTCTTCGCCCATCGTGGGGAAGCGCAAGTTTTTGTGCGAGAGTTTGGTTTGCAAAAGTTGGCGGACGTGAATTTGCCATTCGAAGTGTTGTCGGATAGCAGCCAAAACTTTTTATTGGTTTGCATGGGTGAAGGTTTGCAGAATGCGACGGAGTGTGTCAGCGCAACTTTGGCTATTTTTGGTCAGCGGATCACCACTGTCGTCAACCTCGGCATCGCCGGAATTTTGTCGCCAGATTTAGATGTAGGAAAAACCATTCACATTCGCACCTGCTACGCACAAAAAAATTCGAAAGATATGGAATTCAAATCGTTCTCCACTGATACCCTCAGTGCATCGCACGATATCGTCAGTGCGAGGGACCGAGTTCTTACAACCCTTGTGGCAGAGCACCTTGGCTGCTTTGCACCTATCGTAGATCGCGAAGCCTGGGCCGTTGCTTCTGTAGCGCATCGATTTGGAAAGTCGTTTCACTGCATCAAATATTTGAGTGATCGGGCTGGTGAAGATGAAATCTGTCAAGTCGCCAAAGATCTCAGTTTGAATTTCAGTCAACAGCTTTTCCACAGTTTTCAAGAATGGCGTGGAAATCTCCAAACCCCTCTTGCAGAAGTGCTGGCGATGCCAGAAGGTTTTTATTTTACGAAAGCGCAGTCGGACATGTTTATATCTGTGTCGCAACGGCTCGCTTTAAAATGGGGACTGGGTCTTAAAGGCGTTTGGCCGAAACTTGCAGGTGAAGGTCTCGTAATCGATTTACTTGCATCTCCAATTCTTCCCAAAAAAAGAACTCATCAAATCCTTAAGTTTATGACCGCACTTCTGAATCCTTTCTATGCGGATTTGGAAAAGAAAATTTCTGCGTATGTGGCTCCGCTTATGCAAAGTGGAATCAAAATTGAGTTTGACGATGACATGAAAGAATCGAAACTTTCTACGGTCGTAAGAAGCCCTGAAGAATTTCAGAAAGCGACTCGAGCCTTGCAATCATTTGATTATCAAGGGCTTCAGGATATCCTTGAAGGTCGGTCCGAATGAACTTCCAGCGAATTTTTATCGAAAAGGACATCGCCCAAAACGAGCGCACGAAAGCCATCGTCAGTCGCCTTGGCGATCGGCCGATCACTTATATCGATAAAGTTGAAGATGTGTTTGGGCGCGTTCACAAACCTTATTTGCAAAAGCGCGATAATTTAAATTTATTTATCGGTGAAAAAAAAGGCCAGCTGGTCAAACCTGCTCCCGACGCCTATGGCTTGGGCGGATCTCCGCACTATTATTTTATTCACGCGTACAACTGCATTTACGAATGTCAGTATTGTTATCTGCAAGGGTATTTTCAGTCGCCTGATATTGTTTTGTTTATCAATCACGAAGAGATTTGCGAGGAGATTGAACGCCTTTGTCGAGTCGAGCATGCTGATCAAAAAGAAGTATGGTTTCACGCCGGAGAATTCAGTGATTCACTGGCCTTGTCGGGTTTAACTCGCGAATGGTCGGTTTACTGGGAGGCGTTTTCGCGCCTGAAAAACGGCCGTCTGGAGCTGCGAACCAAGTCTAGCAATGTTCGACTCATCCAGGATTTGGAGCCACTTTCCAACGTCATTATCTCGTTTTCCTTATCACCTGAACTGGCTAGTCGAGCCTACGACAATAAGACTCCACCTTTAATGGCGCGGCTCAAAGCTATGAAAACTTTGGCGGAGAGGGGCCATCGACTGGGACTGCATCTCGATCCGATTATTTTTACGGAGGACTACTCTGCGCAGTACTCAGAATTATTGGATCAGATTCTCGCCCACGTCAACGGAGATCAAATCACTTATATGTCTCTTGGCGTGGTGCGATTTACCAAAAAAGTCTACCAATGCATGAAGCGAAATTATCCTGACTCGGCGATTCATACCGGCGAATTTGCGAAGAGTTTCGACGAAAAAGTCCGCTACCCTAGACCTCTACGCCTTACTGTTCTTCAAGATATTCGCCAGTTGGCGACCGATAAAGGCCTTGATCCTGCCAAAATCTATTTTTGCATGGAAGATTTGGACTAAACTGATACCACGCCATAATGGAACGGTTTCATAATGTTACCGGAAATCGACGTCCGCAGTACGCCGTTTTAGCATAACCCCCTAACCTATATGAATATTTTGCCTAAGTCCAAAGTTGGCCCGAAGCTTGCTCTACCTATGGGAAGAGTAAGCAACAAGTTGATGAGGAGGAATTTATTTATGTTCGACGGAATGAATGCAGTTAAATTATCAGACATGGCGACGACTTCGAAAAACGAAATGGAAGTGACTTTCGTTCCGGGCGTACTTCTCAGCGAAGTCGAAAAATCAGTGATCTTGAAAACACTGGTCGCGCTGGAAGGTAACCGTACCCACACAGCTCGCGTCTTAGGGATTGGTCTGCGCACGTTGCAAAGAAAAATCAAACAATACCGTGACGAGAATCCAGATCTAGAATGCGAAATTCATTGCTTAGCAGCTAATTAGTCGGAGGCGCGAAAGCGCCCCCGGCGTTTTCAGAAACGTGGTATTCGTCATTCAGAGCCGAAGGCGATGAATCTCGTTTTAACTTTCAGGGTAGATTTCAAAAAGCTGCTTTTGCAGGACTTTGTAGACTTCCAAAAGCGGAGTCATGACCGTTATTCGTCGTGGCAGTGACCGCTGCGAAGATTGATCAATAGTCAGCTTTAACGTCGTAAAAATGTTCTTGGGTATGTCGCTAGCATTTTCACTGAGGAGTGAAACATGACTTTGCGAAGATAAAGACGTCAGAAAATTTGAAATTTCATCTTGAGTGACGCTGGCGGTAAGAGGCAAAGACTTATCACTTGCAAAGTTTTCGACCTCGCCACACCACAAATCAATTTGAATATTTTTGTAGAGCCGGACACCAAGCATTTTAGAATCTTGACGCGATAGCCTTACCGATATCGGCAGGCGTCTCAGCAATCGTAACCCCAGCTTCTTTCAACGCAGCAATTTTTTCGGCTGCGGTTCCTTGACCACCACTGATAATCGCACCAGCATGACCCATACGCTTACCGGCAGGAGCCGTTTGCCCTGCGATAAACGCGGCGACGGGTTTACGGCAGTTTTCTTTGATAAATTTTGCAGCTTTGATTTCAGCATCACCACCAATCTCACCAATCATCACCATACCTTTAGTCTCAGGATCTTGCTCAAACATCGCCAGAACATCGATAAAGTCAGTTCCAATCAATGGGTCACCACCGATGCCGACACAGGTCGACTGACCAAGGCCAATCGAAGTCGTTTGGTGGACAGCTTCGTAAGTCAGTGTTCCGGATTTGGAAACGATGCCGATGTGGCCTTTTTTGTGAATATATCCTGGCATAATTCCAATCTTACATTCGCCAGGAGTGATCACACCCGGACAGTTAGGTCCGATCAAGCGAGATTTTGAATATTTGAGTCTTGTGCGAACGGGGATCATATCAATCACCGGAATACCTTCGGTAATACAAACAATGAGTTCTATTCCCGCATCTATGGCTTCCAAGATAGCGTCAGCAGCAAATGGCGGTGGTACGAAAATCATCGAAGCATTCGCGCCCGTTTGTTTGCGGGCCTCGGCAACCGTATCAAATACCGGCAAATTTATGTGGGTTTGACCGCCTTTGCCGGGAGTCACGCCGCCGACAAAGCGCGGTGCGTACTCTTGGCTAAGTCTTGTGTGAAACTCACCAGATTTGCCAGTGATGCCTTGCGTGATAACTTTTGTGTTTTTATTGATGAGAATCGACACGTTGGTCAGCTCCTTATGATTATGCTTTAGCAGCAGCGACGACTTTGCGTGCGCCGTCTGCCATATCAGATGCAGAGACAAGTTTTAGCCCTGATTTTTCGATGAGAGCTTTGCCTTCGTTTACGTTTGTTCCTTCGAGTCTTACGACCACCGGAACTTTGATGCCAAGTTGTTTACTGGCGCCAATAATTCCGGCTGCAATGACATCACACTGCATGATGCCGCCAAAAATATTCACGAAAATAGCTTTCACCTGTTTGTCTGACAATAAAATACGAAAAGCATTGGTAACGGCTTCTTCGTTTGCCCCACCGCCAACATCCAAAAAGTTTGCGGGCGATCCGCCGAAGTTTTTGATGATGTCCATAGTCGCCATCGCCAGGCCGGCGCCGTTCACCATACAGCCGATGTTGCCATCGAGGCCAATATAGCTCAGACCAAACTTTGAAGCTTCGACTTCGCGAGGGTCTTCCTCTGTAAAATCACGCATCGCATCGATGTCTTTGTGACGGTAAAGAGAGTTGTCGTCAAAATTCATTTTGCCGTCGAGAGCCACAATTTTTTTGTCTTTAGTGATGACGAGCGGGTTGATTTCGAGTAGCGAAAAATCGCATTTCACGAACATCGTATAAAGATTCTTGAGTAGTTCCGTGAATTGCTTAACAAGTTCCGGATCGGTCATGCCGAGTCCGAACGTCAGTTTGCGTACATAAAAAGGGCTTAAGCCCGAAGTAGGATCGATATTGACGCGAATGATTTTTTCGGGGCGATTATGAGCGACTTCTTCGATGTCCATGCCGCCTTCAGTGGATGCCATGATGGCAATATTGGCTTTGTCACGATCAATCAAAAACGCCAAATAAAGTTCTTTGTCTATATCGCTACCGGATTCGACGTATACTTTGCTGACGAGCTTACCTTCGGGTCCGGTCTGAGGTGTGACAAGGGTCATACCAATCATTTTCTCAGCGACTTCACGGCACTCTGTAAGGGTCTTTACGACTTTCACGCCACCACCCTTACCGCGACCACCGGCGTGAATCTGGGCTTTGACCACAGCAACCTTCGATCCGAGGCGCCGCATGGCAAACTCAGCTTCTACAGGGCTGCTTGCAAGGTATCCTTTAGGGACAGGCACATTGAATTTTCTAAAAATTTCCTTGGCCTGGTATTCATGAATATTCATGGGCACTCCGCGAATCAATTCATCCGTTATCATCATTCCATACTTGGGCTGAGATGATACCTGCGGTGTAGGCATAAGTAAATGTGAGGGTTCGCGCCGGCCATCAATTCCTACGGCTTGAGTTGATAAAAATTCTTTGTGAGTAACATATACTCAGCAACCTTCTATGAGGCCGAAATAGTTTAAACTTCTTTAGGACTTGACCCATATCAGTCAGCATCTTATAACCTCCGTCTGTCAAAATACTTGGGTGTGTAGCTCAGGTGGTTAGAGCGCTACCCTGATAAGGTAGAGGTCGGAGGTTCGAGTCCTCCCACACCCACCACCTTTTTTCAAATCAAATTGATTTGAAATTCCTACCGAAATTTTTTCTAAGTCAAAGTGCAGATCGTCTGATGCTCGCTAGCATTTCAATAAATTATTTCTCTAACTTTATACCTGGCTTTAGTAAGGGCAAAGTATATTGCGTTTCGTCAAGAGATGTCCTCACTACGATGCCTTCCACCTGTTCGTCTTTTGAAAAGATGACGAACAAAGGAGCGACGGTTTCTGCGAATGGTTCAATCGGTTTATCGCACGCTGGACAGATCAGCTTAATTCCGGTCGCGGGGCTGACCAGTTGAAGGTGAAGGCGCTGTTCTTTATCCGAAGTATTATTGATCCGTACTTGAAACATATTGGAAAGTTGTCCGTCGGCGGCTTGAGTGTATGTTTGGCTTTTACCCCGTAAAAAAGTTAATGCAAGTGTCGGCCGACTCTGAATTTTCAGTGTACCCACGGCAGCTAATGCAAAAATTAGACTGCAATATATGTATATGCGTGGACGCCGCCAAACGGGTACTGCCTTACCTTCCAGTTCGTCTACGGAAGCAATGCGTATGAGTTGCGGTTTTCTTTTTAAATTTATCATGATCGAGTCACACGCATCCATGCATCGCTCGCACTGTATACACTCCAACTGCAGTCCGTTGCGAATATCGATGCCCGTCGGACAAACCCTTACGCAAAGACCACAGTCAATGCAATCGCCGTGACCGTCACTTCGCCCTCGAGGTTCGCCGCGTTCGCGATCATAAGTCACGGAGGGTGAGGAGTTGTCTAGCATGGCAGCTTGAAATCTTGCATACGGGCATAGAAATGCACAAAACTGCTCACGAAAATATCCTAGATCGAAGTAAAGTAATGCGGACACACCCATGACGAAGCAAAAAGCTGTGAAATGCAGTTGGGGAGGCGAAAAAACCCAATGCGCGATTAAGCGAGGATCGATAAAAAATCCCAAGAACCCATGGGCCACGACCAGTGAGACGACGATAAAGGAAAAATGTTTGCCAAACTTTCGCAAGAAAAGACCTTTGGTCATTGGTCCCTTATCTTGCTTCGCGCGTTTCAGGGCTGGGCCCTCCCAAAGTTCTTCAAGCGGACGAATGACCCAGTCCACGAAAACGGTTTGTGGACAAGCGTATCCACACCAGATTCGGCCACGCAGTGTCGTTACCAAAAACAGAGTCACAGCCAAAATCGCCAGTATGAAAAAAATATATGTGTATTCGGTCATTTTGAGCGCCAGCCCAAAAATGTGAGCTTGTTGCCCTAAGACATCAATGCGAAGGAGGGGGCGACCGTTAAAATTTATCCAAGGTACAACGATGTAGAATGCGATTAATACCACGGCGATCCACATCCGCCGTGTAGCATGGGGACCTGGACGTCGATCAGGATATAGCCAACGTCTCCCGCCTGATTCGTCAATTGTAGAGGGGGCGCTGACTTGTTTTTCCTTTAGAAAGTCTAGCGAACCATCGTGTGAATCCATGTTTGACCAGTCCCTTACTCTGCCACCGTACCTTGCGGCTCTTTCGGATTGGTTGGTGTGGTGCCTTGCAAACTTAAGACATACGCGGCTACTTCTTCAATTTTTTGCTTACCCAAAATTGGCATCCACGCAATCATACCTTTTTCGATAACGCCGTCCGATATGACTTTCATGACATCTTCGGGCTTACCACCATGCAGCCAATACTTATCGGTGAAGTTGGGGCCGATCGAACCACCGCCGTCCGGCCCATGGCAAGGCGCGCAGTTGACATCATAAATCGGCTTGCCCGCTTCGATGTATGCGGCTGTTTTCATCTTGTCCGCGAGGGAAGGTCCGGAATTTCCCGACTCGTCTGGCGCCGACTCAGCCTGCAGTTTCTGTGCGGCCTCTTCCGTAAGAGTTTTGTCATACGCAGCAATTAAAGTTTCTCCTCCAAAGCCATGTATGTAAACTGCATAAACGACTCCTATTATTGTCGAAATATAAAATAGAAGCACCCACCATCGTGGCATTTTGTTATCAAACTCTTGAATGCCATCAGCTTCTCCCGGTCTTAGCTGATCTTTTTGATGTTCGGTCATCAATGGTCTCCTTTTTCGAGATCGAATACAAGTTTTGCATCTTGTTCATACTGCGCTTTATGTTTTGGAATAAATGTCCAAACATAGATAGCGATGAGCGTGCAAAATAGAACGACAACGCCGATAGACGGCAAAAGACCCAGGTTTGAGTGAGAAATGGTGTATTCCAGGATCGATTTCATAATTCTTAAATCTCCCGCAGTTAGTTGTTCTTAAGCTCGTCAGCCGAAGCATTCTTAAGGTCTGTTCCCAAGCGCTGCATATAGGCGATCAGCGCGATAATTTCGCTTTCTGCATTCACGCTGATGCCATCATTAGTGAGATTGGTGACGATAAGATTAGCCTGATTCATGTAGTCAATTTCGGCATTGCTGATATGGCTCGCTTCATAGGGGACGCCGAGACGTTTCATCGCTTTTAATTTTACACTCATTTGCGTCAGATCTACTTGATTGGTCACGAGCCAAGCGTAGGCCGGCATGATTGATCCTGGTGAAGTGGAACGCGGGTCTATCATATGCTTGTAGTGCCAAAGATCGGGATACTTGCCGCCCAGTCGGTGAAGATCGGGTCCCGTACGTTTAGATCCGAACTGAAAGGGATGATCGTATACAAACTCACCGGCGTAAGATCGTGATCCATAGCGCTGAGCTTCGGTCGCGTGGGTTCTTACCATTTGCGAATGGCAGTTGTAGCAACCTTCTCGAACGTAAATATCACGTCCCTGAAGTTCCAGTGCAGTGTAAGGTTTGACAGCGGTGATGGTAGGAACATTACTTTCAATAGCAAAAGTAGGAATAAGTTCGACGATGCCGCCGATGATGATTGCGATAAAAATCAGGACGCTGAAAAGAAATCCTTTATTCTCAAGCCTTTCATGCAAAGTGACCGCAGTGTGAATTCGTTCCGGTACAAACTGGACGGTTTCATCAACAGTAACGGCTCCAGGGGCCAAGATCGTCCGTACGACGTTATAAAAACAAATTAAGATACCAACGAAATAAAGTGAACCGCCAAGAAGGCGCACCCAGTAAAGCCATTTTATGGCGAGGACTGTTTCAAGAAAGTTCGGATATTTGAGAAGTCCTTCGGGGGTTTTGGCCCACCACATATTAAATTGTGTGATGCCGGCAGCGTACATGGAGGTAATGTAAAGCACGATGCCAATCGTCACTAACCAGAAGTGTGTATTGGCTAACTTAGGGTTGTAAAGTGGCCGACCCCACAGCTTCGGAACTAAATAGTAGGTCATGCCGAAGACAACGCCGCCCACCCAGCCTAAAGCCCCGCTATGAACATGTCCAATCGTCCAGTCCGTGTAATGGGAAACCAAATTGACAGCTTTGATGGCCATCATGGGACCTTCGAACGTGGACATGCCGTAGAAGGTCAAGGCAACAACAAAGAATTTAACGATAGGATCGTGTCGAACCTTGCTCCACACCGGACGGATGGTTAATAACCCGTTGAGCATGCCACCCCAGCTCGGGGCGATGAGCATTAAACTAAATACCATGCCGAGGGTTTGCGCCCATTCAGGCAAAGCCGTGTAAAGAAGATGATGAGGACCAGTCCAAATATAAATAAATACGAGCGACCAAAAGTGAATGATTGAAAGTCGATAAGAATAGACTGGCTGATTGACGGCTTTCGGGATGAAGTAATACATAAGTCCCAAAAAGGGTGTCGTCAGAAAAAAACCGACAGCGTTGTGTCCGTACCACCACTGCACCAAGGCATCTTGCATACCTGCGTAGACGCTGTAACTTTTGGTAAATGAAATCGGCAAGGCAAGCGCGTTGACAATGTGAAGAACTGCGATCGTAATAATGGTTGCTAAGTAAAACCAAATCGCCACGTACAAATGGTGAACGCGGCGGATAGCAATGGTGGCAAAAACATTGATTGCCATGATGACCCATACCACTGTGATCGCCAAATCAATGGGCCATTCTAACTCCGCATACTCTTTCCCCTGCGTGATACCCAAAGGAAGAGTGATAGCTGCGGCGAGAATGATGAGTTGCCAACCCCAGAAATGAATCCAGCTCAGCTTGTCGGACCACATTCGAGTCTTCAATAATCTTTGCAGCGAGTAATATACCGCCGTAAAGATGGCGTTGCCTCCGAAGGCAAAAATGACGGCGTTAGTGTGCAAGGGGCGCAGCCTACCAAAAGATAGGAAGCTCCAATGAGTATTGGCGGGCCACCAAGCTAACTGCAACGCGACGATGACTCCGACAAGCATACCAATGATGCCAAAGACTAAAGTCGCTATAAGAAACCAGCGAGTGATCTTATCATCGTAAGTAATTTTGACGGCGTCGTGCGCCATAAATGATTCTCCTAATTTTTTTATTTTTAAGACTGCAAGATTGGTTCCAAGAGCGGCAGATTATTCTTTTGCTTTCTCCATGTCATCGAAGATAAGTCTTTGTGCCGGTGATTCGACGTCATCAAACTGACCGCTTCGAATCGCCCACAGGCAAGCCCAAAGACCGGCTCCAGCTAGTGTTAGGCTTAATGGGATCAAGAAAAACAAAACTTCCATCGTGTCTCACTTACGGAAAAAATATTTTAGGACTCATAGTGTCAATAGACTATTCAATATAAAAACTAAACACTTTTAAAGGCGTGGTTTCCCGCACATGTGTGTCAAAAAGCACGCAGAATTGTGATGCCACCTGCAATAAACAAGAAGCATGCGGCCACGATGGCACCAACTTTCAAAGGGATTGCGGAAAGTAATTGCTGAGACATCGCCGGTGTTAAAAACATGACAGGCATGGTTCCCAACCCAAAACCCGCCATGGTGATAGCGCCATTGAACGATGAGTTAGATCCCGCCGCCATCGTAAATGCGGGTGTGAGGCTCATACATGGTAGTAATCCCGTCATGAAGCCCAGCAGTACTGGTCGCCAGTTCTTGGGGGCTCGGATAAGAACTCCGCGTATGGCCGAAGTCGGAGCGCTTATGATTTTTTCAAGAAAGGGAAATTTGGCAGAAAACTTCTTTCCAGATAACTGCTGGATTGCCAGCAAAAACAGGATGACTCCAAGAAACACGGCCAAAGTAGCTCCTATTTTGGGAAGGTGCGTCGACAAGGTGTGGCTGATAGCACCAAGAACTGCGCCAATTAATACATATGATAAAAAGCGGGAAATATTATAATACCAAAGAGAGCGGTCTTGGATGCGACTGTTTGGTCCGAGAAATGCACACACCATCGGGCCACACATAAAAGCGCAGTGTAGAGACGAAAAAAAACTATAAGATAACATAGCTACAAATCCACCTATTTCCAGAGGTGTAATATGGAAAAGATGCGGCATAGGAACATGAATTGAATCACAAAGAAAGATCCGCAGCATGGAAGAATTCCACCGAAAGATTTGAAACTCAGTGCTTGCACTGTCGCTTGAACTTAAATGCTTCTAGCATAAAAGGTAAGTTTTGCTGCTTGGGTTGTCAAGCGGCTTACCGTTTCATTCACGAAATGGACCTGCAGAATTTTTATAGCTCCCTGCAATCTGAGAAAATTGCGCCAGCTAGCGCACAGAGTGATTCTTTTATTGCGTTATTTGATGACGCGGAATTTCAAAAAACATTCTGTGAAACTAGTGACGAAAATCATATAAAAGCCTCCTTGCATATTGGCGGATTGAGTTGTTACGCGTGTGTTTGGTTGATAAATGAAGCGGCTCGAAAATCATTTCCTAACGCCAGCCTAAAGATCAGTTTAAGTAGTGGAACCGGCGAAGTCTTGTTCGATCCGAAGTTAACGCAGCTTAGCCGCATTGTGAAAATGCTGAGAAACCTAGGCTTTCGTGTAAATCCAACCAATTCGCAGCATGCACAAGGTGAAATGCGCGATCTCGTCCGGTTGGGCGTCAGCACATTTTGCTTTATGAACATTATGCTTTTGGCCATTCCTGATTATGTCGACAGTAAGTTAGTGGCAGATGTTAGTTTTTGGCATCTTTTCAGGATTCTATCATTGATGCTCGCGTCAGTTGTGATGACGGTCGGGGCATGGCCATTCTATCAAGCAGCGTTGCGCTCAATGAAATTTCGCAAATTACACATCGACCAATCCATAAGTTTTGCACTCATCATGACATTTGGTCTCTCCCTTTGGAATGTCTTGCGTGGAGCAGGGCCAGTGTATTTCGATTCGGTCTGTGCTGTGGTCACACTTCTTGGATGGGGTCGTTACTTCCAAAAGCGCATGACCAATGTGGCCGACCGATCCGTACGTGGGGCTTATGAGTATGCAATGCGATATGTAAAAGTCGTTGTGGAAAGTGGCGAAAAAATAGTGCCTCTTGCTCAGGTCAAGATAGGCGATAATCTGGTTCTTTTACCCGGTGATCCGATCCCTCTTTCGGTAAGAGTGATGAGTGGAGACAGTTCGATTACCTACGAACAGCTAACGGGCGAAGCCGATGCCATATCCATTCGCGCGGGGCAAAACATTCAAGCCGGTGCTCTGAATCTCACGTCTCGATTAGAAGTTGTAGCGATTCAGGCAGGCAATGAGTCTGCAATATACAAGATCAACTCGGTTATTTCCGACATTTTGCTTCAAAAAGGTGTCTTTACGACTATCGCCGATCGTTTAGGAAGTGCGTTCTTTTTGATGGTCATCGTCATTGCATGTTTAATCGTTGCGACGCATTGGTCGGTGTCTCCCGAAGAGGCGATGACGAGAGCCATTGCTGCGTTACTGATTGCCTGTCCTTGTGCGTTTGCCATCGCCGTTCCTTTAACGATGGCCTCCTGTGCAGCCCAAGGTATTCGCGCGGGGATTATTTTGAAATCGCAAAGAGCGATTGAAGTCCTCTCGAAAGTCACACATGTCTTTTTTGATAAAACCGGCACGCTTACGGACGGTTTGTCGCGAATTTTTGAATCTCAAATTTACCTCGACGAACTCGACTCGGCTTTTATTTCTACGGATGACATTTATTCCATGGCTATTCAACTTCCTAGCCACAGCTACCATCACGTTATTTTCGCATTAAAGGAATGGGCCGAAAGTAAAAGCCCCGCTCACGTGAGCGTAACGTATCCCATTTCATCTGTGCGAGAACACGTAGGGGAGGGGATTGAATTCATCTACAAACAGCAAACCTATCGCTTAGGCCGAGTCGATTTTGCATTGCCTGATGTAAAAAATGTACCCTCAGACCTTCTGATTTTGGCACAAGGAGGCAATTTGGTGGCGAGTTTCCGACTGCAGGATGAAATATTACCCGATGCCGCTGAAGTCATTGAGCAACTGCAGTCGCGCAACTTTATCGTTTCGGTCTTAAGTGGAGACTCGTGGAAGAGGAATTTAATTTTTGCTCAGTCGCTAAAGATTCCAAACGATCAAATTTTTGCAGAGCTAAGCCCTACGCAGAAAGTCGAAAAGTTGGCGGCCGAACATACGACCCTGATGGTGGGTAATGGCTTCAACGATTCATTGGCACTAGCATCAGCTACGGTAAGTATGGCAGTTGTGGATGCTAATCAGTCCGCAAAAGATGCAGCAGACATCTATCTCACAAAGCGACAAACATCGTTGGTTCCAAAGGCGATAACCTTAGCCCAGACGGCAGCCCTGAAAATCAAAGTCACCTTCTTGTTTGGTTTGATATTTAACCTTGCCGGGCTCACTGCTGCAGCCTTGGGCTACATGCATCCTGTCGTCGCTGCCATTCTCATGCCGGCAAGTTCGGCGATCGTGATTTGTATCGGGGTCATTTGGCCGAAACAGGCAGAACTTAAATCGTTGCCACATATCCATATGCGGAAGTGCGCAACTACCAATGAGATGGCCTTAAATGTCTTACTGTGAATTCTGGGCGCGTGAGTTGAGTGCTACAGCAATACTTCGCAAATGATTACGCGAGATTAGTGATGTTTTCCCGGCATGGTCCGGAAGTTTACGAGGCTTCGGCAATATCATCTTCGACTTGAATTTTGGCCGCACGCGTCAGAAGGCCTAGCATTTCAAAACTCGTTTGGTTTTCAAGGTCCATGACTTTGTCGCATACATCTAATACATATCGTGCTTCGGCCACAGTAAAGCCTTGGGCATTCTTCAATAAATCATGAGCAATGTTATTGTGATGGCCTTCGAGATTAATTCGTTTATGAATAAAAAATCCACGGCATTCTTGTTCTAAGCCGAGTGAAAGAATGGCTTCGTCAAGAGGATGGGGGTTGCTATCACCGCCTTCTTCAAAATAATCAATAAGAGCGCAAATCCCCAAGAAAGATTCCGTGGCTGTTTTTTGCAGAAGTTCTGCGAGCTCAAAGATTCCTTCTAATACAGGGGGCTGCACTTCAGTCTTGAGGTTATTAAGACTATCAAGGAGCAGTAAGTCGTGCCCAGTTTCGGCTTTTATAAAATCTTGCAAATCGTCGCGAGCATCTCCAGCAATAGCTAGGGCAGGTGTAAGGGCTTGCCTACAAATCTCGGTGATATGATGGTTCTGAGTTAGAAATGTTTTAATCAAAAAATTCTTGTCGATTGCACCTGATCTAGCGCTCTTGAGAAACTTTAGAACGTTTTGTTTGTAAGGATTATCGATGCGTGACGTTAGGCGTTCACGTCGTAATATCGCCAAAAAAGTCAGGGGATCAATATATTCGGAGGATACATCCCGACTCATTTCAATAATTTCATTTTCCCTGAACACTCGGTCGAGGTGCCGAGGCGAGAATAGGTAGTTCTTCGACCGATCGTCCACATCTAAACAGCGAGGTAGAGAGTATCCAATGGGAAGTTGTGCAAACTGCTGCAAAAACCACTGAACGTCGGCATCTTCAAATCCATAGCCGTTTGCGAAAGCGTCTTCGGCTTTCTTAACCCGCGCCAAGTCACTCGGATCGCACTTCGCTTGGACTTTTATCCAAGGCAAATCAATCGTGAACTGACTTTCGTTCAGCCACTGAATGCGAAGTTCTGTAAACGGATAAATCATCTTAAACCCAAGTTCGTTTCATATTTAAAGTTCAACAGGAACCGAGGTCGGTCCGCCGGTTTTTTCAATCTTCTCAATTTTGATAAACCCAGGCTGACAAGCGTCATTTGAGACATAAGTAATCGTCGTGTCTTTAACGGCTGCGCAAGTGTGGGCGCCCACGGCTCCACCTTCGCCAGTATTGGTCGCCTTTTTATTATCATCATCACAAGCTGCGGAAGACAGTCCGACAAGGGCTGCCAATGAAGTGAAGAGGGCTTTAGACATATATACTCCTGGTCTTATCGCAAAAGGGCTAACTGACTTATCGGCGATTTTCAGGGTGGAGTTCAGTAAATGTAAAAATATCCGTATTCTCGCGTATCTCGGACCCTGATTGTAGGATAAAAATGAACAATTTTAGAATCTTAAAACGAGCTGGGCTTGGGCTTCGACTGGGGTTGATCCCTTAAAAGGGGTAGACGAGGTTTCGTTGGATAAGAATGTCGTTGAGCTTAAATAAACTGAGGCTCTGCTCCATGCGGGCAACTATGGGAACGAAATTTTCATCGTCTATAAGGTTATGAAGCTCATGTGGATCGGCGCTGAGATTAAAAAGATACTGGCGCTTAGTCCGCATATGCTGAACAAATTTATAATCGCCATCGACAATCGCGAGATACTTGCCCGCATAGGGTTGAACGAGAGGGATCGGAGCGCGCGGTACGAAATCTTCTGAGAAAATGGAACGTCCCAAAAAGTGGTTGGGTGAACTAGCATCCATCAAGTCCAAAACCGTTGGGCCAAGGTCCAAGTGGGATGCGTTTAGGTTTTTTATTCGACGCGGCCTAAGCTTTTCTGGCCAAACAATTATTAGTGGAGTTTTGAAGAACTCGTTATAAAAGCTTCGTTCATTATGATAAATTCCGTGCTCACCGACCGGGAAACTATGATCACCCGTGATGACTACGATGGTATTTTTCATATAGTCGCGCTTGTTTAACTCATCGAAAAACGTTCGAAGGTACGCGTCCGTCACATGAAGTGCGTTAGAATAGTTTTCTTCCTTTGAGTTTTGATCAGGAAAGAGCGCGCGTTGCTCTTTGGGTACATTGTCGAACATCATATGTGAACTAACGCCTTGCAACATAAAAAAAACGGGGCGAGTCTTTTCGGCGACGAGCTCATCCAACTTAGCGAAGCCTTGCTGATACATAATGTCGTCCTGAGCTCCCCAGCCCCATACATATTTAGCTTTATCACTTGCCGAGAGTTTGTCGGTGTCTACCACATCAACGACATCGAAACCCATGGACTTCATAAAAACGGCTTTATTGTCAAAAGTTAGTTCCCTGTGAGCTTGGAAATACAATGTCAAATAGCCAAAATCCTTCAATATCTCGGGGAGGCAATGAAAATTATGATGGGAGTATCGTGTCGCTACTTTACCGCTGGAGAGTGGAATCACTCCACAAAGAATGGCAAAATGTCCCTTCGCCGTTTGCACTGTATTGCCGTAATATTTTTCTACATAAACTCCGGAGTTGATCAATTCGTTGATAAATGGCGTAATCTCTCGTCCATCGGCCGTTTTTTTTCCGACAAAATTTGCATTGAAAGATTCAATTGGTATAAATACGACGTTGGGGGGATTCGCCGGCTTGACAAGAGGTGAATCGACTTTGTATGGGTACGGCTTTTCTTGAATCAGCTTCTCTTCAACTTCGCTAGACGATTCCGATCGATAGTAGCTGGCGACAGAATGCCCGAACTGACCAAGTTCATCATAAAAATTATAGGGGTATATAGCCAGGAGAAGAATGCTAGCCAAAAGTCCACCGCCCACCCACTTGGCCGGTAATTTAGCCTCATATATTTTGAAGCGATTCCATAAAAGTGCGTATGTGACAAAGATGGCCGCGTAAGTAAAGTAATCTTTGGTTTTGTAAAAAGCGCCTACGACTACTACGCTTTCGCCGTAAAAGAGTAGAGAGATATTGTCACCGATAAGAGAAAAGTTGAGGACGTCGCGAGCGCGGTAGTGGTAAATGAACACAAATACATAAATCATCCAGTAAATATAAAAAACGAAACTTCGCCATGTCCTATTTTTAAAGATCCGGCCCACTAAATCCAATACGCCAACGCAACTCATGACAGATAGCCAGCTCAGGAAAAACCACCATGCACCGATTATAGAAATTTCGATAATCTGTATGCTGCGCAAATAGAGGATTGCATTGAGAAGCAAGAAAAAAAGCGTGTGGAAAATATAGAGAGGCATAATTATCAGGCTCTTACAAAGGACTAATTTAAGTTTGCGTTCATTTGGGGGATATGGCGAATGGGGGTCATTAGGGTTTCGAGCAAAGATTTCATGGCCACCTTGGCCGCAGGTCGCTTATGGAAGACATCTAATCCCAGGATGCTGGTTTCTAGGCTTTCGAGGTC
This sequence comes from Oligoflexales bacterium, assembly GCA_041740975.1. GTDB lineage: Bacteria > Bdellovibrionota_B > Oligoflexia > Oligoflexales > JALZUQ01 > JBGSKV01. The sequence goes on from JBGSKV010000083.1 coordinate 59,834, forward strand.
AAGCGCCAGTTCCAATAATGTCCCGCTTTCTTCCAAATGGTGTTTAAATAGCTGGATGTCTTCGATAGTTGTCAAGTCACGGTCTTTTTGTAAAACAGCTCGTAGCCAGGTGCCATGTACGGGGCAACGCTCCAGAAGCTTTACAACAAGGGCTGATATTTTCCCTTCTTTGACATCGCATCCGACGCTTTCTCGGCCCTTATCGCCAAATAAATCCAGAATATCGTCCTGAATTTGGAACATAATGCCAAAATTTTCAAAGGCTTTTTCAAGGTCGTGTTTATCATCCTCGCCACATCCGGCTATGAGCGCAACGCCTTTGGCAAGTTTCGCAAACAGAGCAGCAGTTTTTAGGGTAATGCAGCGCCGATAGTCGTCGCCTAGTTCCCGAATACCGACTTGGTCTTTAAAGGAAAATTCAAGGGACTGTCCTTGTATGACTGCCGATGCCAGCTGTGAATACAGTAGCGCTAATTCAGCCTTATTTTTATCCGTAAGATCATCATTTTTCCATGCCTGGGGGCCGATTAACATCAAGCAGTCGCCAAGGTTAATGGCCTGTGCAGCACCAAACGTTTTCCAAATTGCTGGCTGGCCTCGTCGGACGGAGTCTCCATCTTGAAGATCGTCGTGAACAAGGGTGCCATTATGAAAAAGTTCACAAGCTGCAGCCCAACCGAGAATTTTCGAAGCGGGGGCGTCCAATACCACGGCGAGCGAAAGAGCGATGCGACTGCGGAGTTTTTTCCCACCATGAGCAAAATGTTGCTTTGCCATTTCAGCAAGAACTTCTGAAGCGTTATCGCCGACAACGTCAAAAATCCTTCGATCGACTTGCGTCATCAGGTCGGCTTCAAATAATTTTGAATCTATATTGATCTGCATCCCCGAATTCCTTTGATAATATCGGTTATAGTCAAAACGGCTAAGAAAGTTACTAGCTATTTCTGACTGCTCTTATCCATACCACGCGCATGTTATTTTTTATGAGTGAATTCATTGGGTTAGCATGAGAGATCGAAGTGGAAACGTCTTGATTTTCGGCTTTCTAAGCTTTGGTGACCGCGATCTTAATTATCTAAATGGCCAAATTTGGGCACAAGTTTATAGAAACACTGCATTTTCAAAGCGCCGATAGCTATTTTTTTTCTTGGGCGTAGATTCGCCCCGGATGGAGGGTAGTTATGAAAATGATTTCCATTTTTTTATTTCTAGTGAGCTCAGTTCCCGCAATGGCAGGGGGAGAATACTCTGAGATGCAAACGGAACATTCTCCATGCTCCGTTTATTTTTCAAATGTGCGGTTAGCGACAGTTTCTGATGAATCCATTGAGTTTGCACTCGCTCACTGGGATGCGCCCAAGCCGGCAGTTACGCGCATGCATAAGATAGACCGGGAAGACTGGTTGAGAAAAGTTCCTAGCTTTATCCGAATTCAATTTGAGGAAGATATCCCTCGCAATGTGACTATGCCTATGCGAGCATTTCCAGCTATGGCCGAGAAACTTCGCCAGTACTTGCCTACTGTTATGACGTTTGAACTTGCCGCCGATGGCCTCAAGCAAAAAACCAAGTATGCGGCTTCCGTTAAAAAAATTGCTCGGTCGGATGAGTTTGACGGGTTGAGGGTCAAGGTTATTGTCTGGAATTCGAATGACGACTAGATCTCCGAATGTCTACCTGCGCGGTCAGGAAATTGCCATAAAGGTGTACAAAAGAAAAACGCCGAGAGATTGCTCTCGGCGTTTTATTGCATAGAAAATGGCGCTTATGATTAGCGGTACTTTTTAATTTCATCCATCGTGTATGGTCGTGGATGATGGTGGTTCATGAACCGAATGTTAAAAGTTTCGGGACCAACAACATCGAATTCACCGACATTCGCTTTTCCAAGAACATAACGATTAAAAATCGCAGTGAGATCGATGCCCGTCGCAGTTTCCAGAAACTGCTTGAAGTATTGGTATGTGATGGTTTGGCGTTGGTGTTTCGTGTAGAGCTCTCGCAAGAGTGGCTTCATGCCGCCCTGTGCTTCGAAAATATAATCGAATTCGCGCATAAGTTCTTCGCCGCGCGTGTAAGCAAGCTGATTGGTATCCCGCTTATAAGGGGAGAAGTTGCTCATGTTTACGGGGCTTCTATCCGGTTCGCCGTCGGCAGTCTGGTAGCCTTCGTCTCGCCAACTTGCAACGGCTTCATCGATCCAGCCAGAGTTTCCATTGGCCGGCATGACGCCACGGGCAAACCAAAAATGCGCGAACTCATGCTCTAAGGCCCAGAGTGAAGTCATAGTAGCGCCGCAATGCTCCATGCCGCCGCCATCGGGAGTGATAAAAGCCACGACGCGATCGTGAATAATAGGTCCGTACGCTTCTTCCAGTTCCTTAAGAACTGCTCTCGAAGCAGAGGATGCGCGGTCGACGAGGCTCTGAGTTTTTGAATAAATCGTTACAGGATACTCTTTCTCAAGCCCTTGGTAGTTAAACGATCTCTTTAAGAAGTGCCCTTCATCGGCGATGTGAAAATAAATCGAAGACGCAATATAGAAAGGGGCGAAGTCAATGCTCCATTTGTTGTCGCCAACAGCATTCATCGCACCATTTGTAAAAATTTCATGGGTTTTCGTAGTGCCAGTGACTTGGACGTGAAAGCGATACTTTACGGCGTCAAACTCGAAGTTAGCAGGTCCGAACTGCTCGAAGAACTCGCGACCGCCGCGAGCGAGATCGCTAATGAAAAATCCACTGCGTACGCTGTCCGTTGTAAAAGTCATGTGCTTTTCTTCAAGGGCGTATTCGAAGTAAAGAACGTGCTTACTTTGCGCGACCACTTTTCTCTTGAGCACACGCATTTTTGTCGCGTTTTGTGGATCGGGAATTGTTGGAAAATCCGAACTTAAAATCGCAGTATTATCGAACAAAATGACAGTAGGATTAGGCACCAAATCCATCATGGGAAAGCCAGTTTCGAGTGGTTTAAACTCGACCGTTGCATTCGCTTTAACTGTTTGAGTGGTGATGTCAAATACATAACTAATATCGACGGACTGCATGTCAATAGGAACAACTTTTTCATTTTGCCAGTTAAAGCTAGGTGGAGATTTGGGTGGCAGATCTTCCGTGTGCACGAATGGCGGCAACGCGAACAACGAAATCAAAATCGCCTTTAGAAAAAGCTTAAAGTTATTCATAACTATCTCCATGCCAGAATACTATTGGTGTTTCTCCGGCAAGTATTATCCAACTCGTTTTGCATTGCAAACTTTTAAGTCCAAAGTTCCAAATAGCCGCGATGTCACTTAAGGACGGGCTTGCTGTGAGCTAAATAAAAATATGAGTTAAAAATTTGAGATAAAGGAGATGAGAATGTTGGGGAAGTTTAAATTTATTTTTGTTTTGATGTGTTTGATGAACGCCGCAAATGCTTGGGCCGCAAAGATTGAGTCGATTCCGCTGCCGAAGTACAAGAATCTCAAAGCTCTCGTCGAGGCCTTCGAGATGATGTCGAGAGATCCCGAAATGCCTTGGGCGCCGGAAACCTATGGGCAGCAGCTTGTTGTGCGGCTCACAGAAAAGGCAGAGGGCGAAAACTGGCAAGATATCCTACAGGAAGTCGTCCGTAGCCACTTGACTCATACAGGTGAGGACTATCAGGCCAGCGTCATTGACATTCATAAAACCGAAAAATCTCTGGTCAATCTTCAGGAAGCTACTGATCACATGTTTACCTATGGGTCGCACATAACTCCTGAGAAGTTAACGCTGTTTTCAGAAATCTTCCGTGCGGCATTGTTTCGTCGCCCCCACAGAGATCTTCACTTACTAATAGAAGGCAATGATCGAGGCGAGTGTCGAGGGGTCATAATTTTGGACCGCAGGTACAGTGAAGCCATTGTTTTGGGCAGCTGTCAGCTAAGGTGAAAATCTCATTCCACCGCACTTCTCGCGTCGCGCTGTTTATTAAACAAACACCTGTACTTAGCCGCAAAAATCACGTCCCCATTTGCTTGACAGCATGGGGACCTTCAAGTAAACACATAAGCTCCAAAGCTCTTTTGGTATGCCTACTTAGATATTTTTGGCTAGGCCTATGCCATTACCGATCAAATTTTACTGATTCGGTCATGTCATATCGCATAAAGCCAATACAACTAACGTAGTTTTGCCCTGAGATTTTCGGAGAAAAGCGAAAATTTTACGAACATCAGTTGTTTTAGGATTTGTAGATTATGGATAGCGAAAAGATCAGAATCAGACTCCGCGGCTACGATCACCGTCTTATAGACAAAGCTGCAGCTGAAATCGTTGACCGTGCAAAACGCACAGGCGCGCGCATTGCAGGGCCGGTGCCACTACCAACTAACATCAATCGTTACACTGTTCTTCGCTCACCGCACGTCGATAAAAAATCTCGCGAGCAGTTCGAAGTTCGTACGCACAAAAGAATGATCGATATCCTTGCTCCGAAACAGCAAACGATCGACGCTCTTATGAAGTTGGATTTGGCGTCTGGAGTTGACGTTCAAATTAAGACTTATAGAAACTAGACGTCAGCGCGATAGCGCTGAGGGCGTATCCTGAGGCGCGAAGCACCGAAGGATCTCATAAAAAAAGCTGAAAAAGCTGATTATTTAGGAATGAAGTAGGAAATGATTGCACCAGGACTAATGGCACGAAAAGTGGGGATGACGAGAATGTTTGACGATCGCGGTCGTCTGGTTCCTGTCACATTGCTTCAAGTGGAAGATTCAAAAATCACAAAAGTTTGTACGCCGGAGAAGGATGGTTACCATGCCCTTCAGGTTGGATATTACGTTAAACCTGAACGTCTGTTGACCAAAGCTGATGTCGCGCGTCTAAGAAAAGCATCGATCCAAGAAAACTTCAGCCGCTTTCGCGAACTTCGTTTGGAAGACGCCTTGGAAGGCGCAGCCGTTGGTAGCGCAATGGATCTGAGTATTTTTGAAGGCATCGAAGCTATTGATGTTACGGGCATTACCAAAGGTCGCGGTTTCGCGGGCGCGGTTAAAAGGCATAAGGTTGCTGTTGGTCGTATGACTCACGGTTCTCGTTTCCATCGCCGTCCGGGTTCATTGGGTTGTCGTACAACTCCTGGTCGCGTTATGAAAAACAAGAAAATGCCAGGCCATATGGGTGTTGATCGTGCAACGATTCTTAATCTTAAGGTTTTGGACCTTGATAAAGAATCAAAAACGATAGCGATCAAAGGGTCCATCCCAGGTCATCGTGATGGTTTCGTAATGGTTCGTCCAAGTATTAAAACTAAAGTTTCTAAATCAAAGTAGTGATGGGATATTGAATGCAAGCGCAATTAAACAATTTAGAAGGTAAGGCGATCAAAAAAATTGATTTGCCAGACATTATCTTTGGCCGAGAAATGAACGAAGCCGTACTACACGCTGTAGTCAAGGCTTACCGTGCAAATGCTCGCCAAGGCACGCACATGACTAAAACTCGCTCAACTGTAAGCGGCGGCGGTAGGAAGCCTTTCAAGCAAAAAGGTACCGGCGAAGCTCGACAAGGTAGTACGCGTGCACCGAACCATCCAGGTGGTGCGGTTGTTCACGGTCCTCAGCCTCGCGATTACCGCGAGTCCACTAACAAAAAAGTTCGTCAACTTGCACTTGCGGTGGCCCTCTCTGATAGGGTTCGCCACAATCATTTGCACATCATCGACGACTTCAAACTTGATAAATACAATACGAAGCATGTCGTGATGGTTCTTGGAAATTTGAAAGCTACGAAGGCGCTAGTCGTCGACGAACGTAAAGATGATTTCTTGTATCGCTCGACTCGTAACATCAAATGGACAAATGTAGTTCCCGCTTCCGAAATCAATGCGATGGACGTTCTTCGTTCGACCGACGTTGTCATGACGGAGTCTGCGGTGAAGTCTCTTGTTCAGCGCTTGACTCTACTTACTGAAGACAAAGTTAAAGAAGAGGAAGCTAAGCCATCTAAGAAAGCCAAAAAAGCAAAAAAAGCAGCATCCGTAAAAAAAGCGAAAGCCGCTAAAAGAACGGCAGCAGTTGCAAAAGCCAAAACTGCCAAAAAACCAGCTGACAAGGCCACTACCAAGCCTAAAGCTGCGGCCGACAAGAGTCCAGCGGCTAAGCCAAAAAGCGCCGCCGCGACTAAGAAAGCAGGGAAGTAAACTATGAATATTTTAAGTGTACTTCAATCTCCAGTCGTGTCTGAAAAATCAAACGGTCAACGCGATAAATTTAATAAATATACTTTTAACGTAGCTCTTGCTGCTAACAAGCTAGAGATCGCGAAAGCAATCGAACTAGCCTACGACGTAAAAGTTAAGTCGGTTTCGACTACGATTACTCGCGGTAAAGTGAGACGTCGCGGGAATTTTATTTCACAGCCGGCGAAATATAAAAAAGCAACGGTAGCTTTGATGCCAGATCAAAAAATACCAATTTTTGATGATAATTAACGGAGTGTTTGCAGATGGCAATTAGACTTTATAAACCAGTAACACCAGGATCGCGCGGCGGCTCGGTAGTAGACTATCGTGAGATCGACAGCGTTGAGCCTTTAAGAAGTTTATTGGCACCTTTGACAAAATGCTCTGGTCGTAACAATCACGGCCGAATCACAGTTCGTCACAGAGGCGGTGGATCGCGTCAACATTATCGTATCATTGACTTTCGTCGTGATAAGTTCGATGTCGTCGGTAAAGTGGAATACATTGAGTATGATCCGAATCGTACGTCTTTCATTGCTCGTATCCTTTATAAAGACGGTGAACGTCGCTACATTTTAGCGCCGGCTGGTCTTAAAAAAGGTTCTGAAGTTTTCGCGTCTATGACTGCTGAAGTCGACGTGAAGCCAGGTAATGCAATGCCGTTATCTCGTGTGCCTTTCGGAACCATTCTACACAATATCGAAATGAAACCCGGCAAAGGTGGCCAGATGGCTCGCTCTGCAGGTTCTTCCGCGCAACTTTTGGGTCGCGTTGATGGCTATGCTCAGCTCAAATTGCCTTCTGGTGAAATGCGCCGTGTTCCTGAATCTTGTATCGCTTGTGTTGGGGCGATGGGTAACTCCGATCACGCTAACCGTAACTACGGAAAAGCTGGTCGTATGCGTTGGATGGGTATTCGTCCAACCGTTCGCGGTGTCGCTATGAACCCTGTCGACCATCCGCATGGTGGTGGTGAAGGTAAAACTTCAGGTGGACGTCATCCAGTGTCACCTTGGGCATTGCCAACGAAGGGTTACAAAACGCGTAAAAATAAGCGTACAAACAAAGACATTATACGCCGTAGACAGCGTAATAAAGCTAAAGCTTAAGGAGAGAAGATAGTGTCACGTTCACTCAAAAAAGGTCCCTTTGTTGATGAGTACATCACCAAGAAAGTGGAGAGAGCCCTAAAAGACAAGAAACCAATTAAAACCTGGAGCCGTCGTTCTACGATTCTTCCAGAATATGTTGGTCTTACTTTCGCAGTTCATAACGGCAAAAAACATATTCCAGTTTTCATTTCTGAAAACATGGTTGGGCATAAGCTTGGTGAATTTGCACCGACTCGTGCATACATGAAACACTCAGGCGATAAGTCAGCATAAGGTAGGTACGTAGTATGGCGGATTTTACAGTAAAACTTAGCGGAGCTCGCATTGCCCCACGCAAAGCACGATTGGTCGTGGATCTTGTTCGTGGCAAAACAGTTCAGAACGCTTTAGACATTTTGCGCATCACCAATAAAAAGGCCGCGCCGATGTTAATCAAGCTTGTGGAGTCCGCGGTTGCGAACGCGCAGCAACGTGCCACAGTTGATGTGGATAGATTGGTCATAAAGGAAGCTTTCGTTGGTGAAGGTCGTTGTCTTCATCGCTGGTTACCACGAGCTCAAGGTCGTGCGACACCAATCAGAAAGCGCAGCTCTCATTTCACAGTTAAATTATCAGAACTTTAAGGGGTCATGAGTGGGTCAGAAGGTAAATCCAATTGGTTTTCGAATCGGCATCAATAGAACTTGGTCTTCGCAATGGTATTCGCGCAATGAATACGCAAAACTTTTGCACGAAGATATTCGCATTCGTAAGTATATCACTACGAAGTTTGATGCGGCCGGTGTGGCTAGTATCGAAATCGAACGCGCGGCTAGAAACTTGAAGATAAATATTCACAGCAGCCGTCCCGGTATTATTATCGGTAAAAAAGGCGCGGGCGCGGAAGCGTTGAGAGATCAAGTGAAGCGTATCTGCAAAATCGAATCCGGCGATCCAACGATCAACGTTTTCGATATCAAAAAACCTGACTTGAATGCTGCAATCGTTGCGGACAACATCAAAGGCCAGTTAGAGCGTCGCGTTTCATTCCGAAGAGCGATGAAAAAATGCATGTCGCAGACCATTAAAAACGGCGCCAAGGGTATCAAAGTTTGTTGCTCCGGTCGTTTAGGTGGAGCAGACATGGCCCGCGTTGAAAAATATAAAGAAGGTCGTATTCCACTTCATACTTTAAGAGCTGACATTGATTACGCTACGGCAGAGGCGATGACGACTTACGGTTTGATTGGTATCAAGGTATGGATATTTAAAGGCGAAGTCCTTTCCATGGGTGAAGAAGCAGCGGTAGTATAAGGGGTTTATGAATGTTATCGCCTAAGAAAATGAAATTTAGAAAACGCCACAAAGGCAGAATCCGTGGTAATGCACGTTCTGGATATCTTTTGGCTTTTGGAGATTACGGCTTGTACGCGTTAGAGGGTGCCAAAATCACTTCTCGTCAAATCGAAGCTGCTCGTGTAGCCATGACTCGTTGTATTAAGCGTGGTGGGCAAGTTTGGATTAAGATTTTCCCACATAAGCCGGTGACTAAGAAGCCGCTTGAAGTTCGTATGGGTAAAGGTAAAGGTGCTGTTGACCATTATGTCGCGGAAGTTCGTCCTGGTCGCATGCTTTATGAAATGAAGGGTGTCGACAAAGCGACTGCGATGGAAGCTTTAGAACTTGCTGCAGCAAAATTGCCGCTGAGAACAAAGATTATTTCAAAATTAGAAGATCCGTGGAGTCAAGGTGATGGAACTAATTAAGCTACAAACTGACGAATTGAGAAACTTCGAAGCTGCGAAGCTAAAAGAAGTGGAAGACAACGCTCGCAAAGAATTGTTTAAAATTCGCATGGACATTTACACGCCAAAAGCTTCCCAAGCGGGAAACTTACGCGGATTGAGAAAAACGTTGGCTCGGGTCAAGACGATTCAAACCGAGAAGCGTCGCACGCAAGAACTAAAAACAAAAGCCCCTGCAGCCAAGAAAGCTGTAGAGACTCCTGTAAAAAAGAAGAAATAAGGATTAAGACGTGAGCGAAATTAAAGTAAAAAAATCAAAACCCATCAAATGTACGGTTGTTTCCGACAAGATGATGAAGTCTAGAACTGCGGTAGCGCAGCGCCTGGTAAAGCATCCAGGGCTTGGCAAATATATGAAGCGTCGGGCTAGGTTCATGTTTCATGATGAGCTTAATCAATCAAAGATGGGCGATCTTGTTTTGATCAAGCCTTGTCGACCACGTAGTGCGAAAAAAAGTTTCGAATTAGTTGAGATTCTTGAAACCGGTGAACGGGAATAGTATTTAGGATTAAAAGGGTTAAGTCGTATGATTCAGATGGAAACGAGATTAGTAGCTGCGGACAACTCGGGAGCAAAGTCTCTGAAGTGTTTCAAAGTTCTTGGTGGCAGCAAAAAGACTTTCGCAACAGTGGGAGACATCATCGTTGTCTCTATCAAAGAAGCTGTGCCGAAAAGCAAAGTCGAAAAAGGTAGCGTTCATAGGGCCGTTGTTGTGCGGACTAAGAAAGATATCAAAAGAGCGGATGGCTCTACGATTAAATTTGACGAAAATGCAGCTGTTCTTATCAAGGGTAAAGATAACGAACCAGTTGGTACACGTATATTTGGACCAGTAGCGCGTGAAGTTCATAAGAACTTCCTCAGAATCGCGTCTTTGGCGCCGGAGGTTCTTTAAGACATGACCGAAAAGAAAGACAAAAAAGAAAAAGCACCGGCGGCTGCAAAGCCTGCTGAAAAAAAGCCTAAGCAAGACTTGAGCGGCTACACACCACGTTTGAAGAAGCTTTATGATTCAAATGTTGCGGCCCTTAAAACTGAACTAGGTCTTAAAAATGCAATGCAGGTTCCGCGTCTTGTAAAAGTTGTCGTGAACATCGGTCAAGGCGATGCAACGCAAAATGCAAAAACTCTTGATTCGGCCGTTGCTGAAGTGCAGGCGATCACAGGTCAAAAACCTACGAAGCGCCAAGCCAAAAAGAGTATTGCCGGCTTCAAGCTTCGTGAAGGTCTACACATCGGTGTTAGCGTGACTTTGCGTGGCAAAAGAATGTACGAATTTGTGGACCGTTTGGTAAACTCAGCTCTTCCACGCGTACGTGACTTTAAAGGTATATCGGCTAAGGCTTTTGATGGTCGTGGAAACTACACTTTGGGTATTAAAGAACAGATCATTTTCCCAGAGATCGACTACGACAAAATTGAAAAACTTCGTGGTATGGGCATCACCATTGTGACCTCGACAAAAAACGACGCGCATGCGCGGGCTTTGTTGAATTCCTTTAATTTTCCATTTCGCAAATAAGAGGACGATTTAAGAGTTATGGCTAAAAAAGCACTAATTGAAAAATGTAAGCGGAAGCCAAAGTTTTCGACCCAAGCGTATACTCGCTGTAACTGCTGCGGGCGTCCGAAAGCGGTTTATCAAAAGTTTGGTATCTGTCGTATTTGTTTCCGTACCATGGCGCTGAACGGTCAGCTGCCAGGCGTCACTAAGGCATCTTGGTAATAAAGTATTTTAAGGGTATTGAAGTATGAACGTAACCGATCCAGTAGCAGATTTATTGACCCGCATTCGCAACGGCCAGATGGCTAAGTTGGATGTGATCAATGTTCCTGCGTCTAAGATGAAGATTGCACTTACTCACGTTTTAAAGCGTGAAGGAATGGTCAAGAATTACAAATGTATTCGCGACGACAAACAAGGCTTCATCAAAATTGCACTTAAGTATGATGACAAAGGCAAGGGCGTCATCACGCAGTTAAAGCGTGAGAGTAAACCATCTTTGCGTCGCTATGTTCGTGCAGATGATATGACATATGTAAAGGGTGGATTCGGCTTCGGTGTTTATTCGACATCGGCTGGGTTAATGACAGACCATGAGTGCCGCACCAAAAATATTGGTGGTGAGTACATTTGTTCAGCGTTTTAGAGGTTTCAGATGTCACGAATTGGTAGAGCGATTATTGAGTTGCCTAAAGGTGTCGAAGTTAAGTTCACGGATGATACTGTGAACGTAAAGGGCCCTAAAGGCCAGTTAACTCGAAAAATTCATCCCACCATGAAAGTAGAAGTTGCTGATGGTGTTGTGAAAATTGTTCCGATCAACGATAGTAAGGCGCTTCGTCGCTATCATGGATTGGAAAGAAGTTTGGTTAAGAACATGGTGACGGGCGTCAGTGAAGGCTTTCAAAAAAGCTTAACTTTGAACGGCGTGGGTTATCGTGCAGCAGCCAAGGGAAAAGGGATTACTCTTACTCTGGGCTATAGCCATCCGATTGATTACGATCCGCTTCCGGGAGTTGAACTGAAAGTAGATAAGCAAACACTTATCACTGTTTCGGGTCCTGATAAGGCAGCAGTCGGTCAAGTTGCAGCGGTTATCCGCGGCTTCCGTCCACCTGAGCCGTACCATGGTAAAGGCGTCCGTTATACGGAAGAACATATTGTTATTAAAGTTGGTAAAGCATCTAGCAAGTAATAAGGAATTTGAGACGTGGCTTATAATAAAGAAAGATCAAGGCTTAAACGCAAGAAGCGAATTCGCAAACGCGTTACCGGAACGACATCAGCACCAAGGTTGTCTTTGTTCCGTTCGGCAAAACATGTGTATGCGCAAGTTATTGATGACTCAACTGGCATGACGTTAGTTGCTCTTGGAAGTTCAAGGAAAGGTTCCGAGGCACGCGCTTCGATTCCGGTTTGTTCGCAACTCGGAAAGAGTTTGGCAGAGAAATGCCTTGAGAAAAAAATTGAAAAAGTTGTGTTCGACAGGAATGGCTTCGTCTATCACGGCCGAGTGAAAGCTTTCGCTGAAGGTGCCCGTGAAGGCGGCCTTAAGTTTTAGAACAGGTATATTGGCACTTTGATGTATTCGGGTGTCGGAATTAATTAGGAGTAAGATTAGTGGAAGAGTCCTTAGGTCAAACGCAACAAGAGAGTGTGCAAGACAAAGTTGTGCATATTGCTCGTGTAGCGAAAGTTGTTAAAGGTGGTCGTCGTTTCAGCTTCAGCGCCCTCGTCGTTGCCGGTGATGGTCGCGGCAAAGTTGGTTATGGATTGGGAAAAGCGGGCGAAGTTCCGGATGCTGTGCGTAAAGCCGGCGAGCAAGGTCGCAAAAGCCTTATGAACGTCACCAGAAATGACAACACTATTCCTTACGAAGTTGTTGGTGAATACGGTTCTTGCAAAGTCATCATGTACCCAGCCAAAAAAGGTCGCGGAATCATTGCAGGTGGCGCGGTTCGTATCATATGTGAACTTGCTGGTATTAAAGACATCGTTTGCAAAATTCATGGTACGAAGAATACTCAAAACGTTGTGAGAGCAGCTTTTAACGGTTTGATGCAGCTTGAGAATATCGAGCAGTATGCTGAAAAGCGTGGCATGAACCTGGAAGATATACATAAGAATCTCCGCGGAAGAAAAGATGCTGCGGCCGAATTAGAAAAAGCGTAAGTTAGGGACCAGATATGGCAAAGATTTTAGTAAAACGTACTCACGGTGTGATTGGTAAACCTGATTCAATGCGCAAAGTTTTGTGGGCAATGGGCCTGCGAAAAATTGGTTCTGAGCGGGAATTGCCGGACAATAACTGCACTCGTGGCATGATTAATAAAGTAAGACATTTAGTTACATACGAATTAAAAAAGTAAGTTTAGGGAACACGTCATGTCAGACAAAGAAATGAAAACGTTAGGAAACCTTTCGCCGGCTCCAGGCTCTAACACAGTCAAGAAACGTCTTGGGCGTGGTATTGGTTCTGGTTGGGGTAAGACTGCAGGTAAAGGTCACAAAGGCCAGTTGGCTCGTAAAGGTGGAAAAGTTAGACCTGGTTTCGAAGGTGGTCAAACTCCTCTTTATAGACGTTTACCGAAACGTGGTTTCACTCCGCTAAACAGAAATTTATATAACGTAGTGAATTTGGATCAGTTGAATCAGTTCGAGGCTGGTGCAACAGTTGATGCAAATACATTGGTTAAAGTTGGTTTATTGCGGAATCTCAATAAGCCAGTTAAGCTACTTGCTCGTGGAACTCTTGAGAAAAAATTGAAAATCGTTGTCGCCAAAGCCAGCGCGAGTGCAAAAGCTGCAGTTGAAAAAGCGGGCGGAGCTGTTGAGGAGAAATAGGTAGTGGCAGACCAGCAGGGCATTAAAGCACTTCAGGCCAATCACCTTCAAAAAAAGATACTCTTTACCCTGGCGTTTTTGGCGCTGTATAGGGTGGGTGTCTACATTCCGATTCCTGGGGTTGACACACAAAGACTTTCACAGTTTTTTCAACAACAGGGTGGAAACATCTTTGGAATGTTCAACATGTTCACGGGTGGTGCGTTAGAGCGCTTTAGCGTTGTCGCATTAGGCGTGATGCCCTATATCTCTGCTTCCATTATTATGCAGCTATTGACAGTGGTGGTTCCGCAACTTGATCAGCTTCAAAAAGAAGGTGAGTCTGGTCGCAAAAAAATCACTCAATATACGCGATACTTCACGATGATTTTGGCGGTTATTCAAGGCTTTATGATCGGTTCCAGCTTGCAGGGTCAGTCTTTTTCTGGCGGCCCGCTCGTCATGGAAGGCGGCGGCATGGGCTGGCTCGTCATGACGTCGATCTCGTTAACAGCTGGTACTGCTTTCGTTATGTGGCTTGGTGAACAAATCACAGAACGTGGCGTCGGCAACGGTATGTCGATCATTATCTTCTCAGGCATCATTGCAGGTCTTCCGGGTGTGGTAGCTAATACTTATAACCAACTTAACAATTCTGATATTCAATTAGCGCAGGTGATTCTGATTTTGGGTGTTATCATCGCCACGACTGCAGGTGTAGTTTTCATGGAGCAAGCGGCGCGTCAAGTGCCAGTGCAATATGCGAAACGCCAAGTCGGCAATAGAATGTATGGCGGCCAAGCTTCTCATCTTCCCATGCGTATTAACTCGGCTGGAGTTATTCCGGCAATTTTTGCGAGTTCCCTTATTCAGTTTCCTGCAACCATTGCGGCGTTTACGCGTGGAAATCCCGTTTCGGACTTTTTGAGCACAGTCTTTGTTCCAGGTGGTTGGCTTTACAATACAACGTTTGCTTCGCTTATTATTTTCTTTGCGTTCTTTTATACGTCTATCACTTTCAAGCCTGATGATATCGCTGAAAACTTGAAAAAGAACGGTGGGTTTATTCCGGGAATTCGGCCAGGCGCAAGAACTGCAGAGTACTTGCAAAAAATCAGCGCGCGTTTAACTTGTATCGGATCCCTCTATTTGGCGTTAGTTTGTATTCTTCCCGTTATTCTGGTCGAGCGATTTAACATTCCGTTCTATTTTGGCGGAACGAGTCTATTGATTGTTGTTGGCGTTGCGCTTGAAACTTTCAGACAAATTGAAGCCCATCGTCAGTCGTTGCGTTATGATGCATTCTTGAAAAAAGGTGCGATTCGTCCACGTCGGGGATTTACATGATTATCGTCTTAACTGGCGCTCCTGGCGCCGGTAAGGGTACGCAGGCTGAACTTCTTGCGGAAAAGTGTCATTATCGTAAAGTTTCTACTGGCGATAGTCTGCGTAAGCACGTCAAAGAAAAAACAAAAATAGGACAAGATGCTGCTGTCTATATGGATGCAGGAAATCTAGTTCCCGATGATGTTTTATTTGAAATATTGCTTCACGAAATCGGTACCAAAAAAGACGAAAAAATTATACTTGATGGCTATCCACGCAATGTCGACCAGGCAAAAACGCTTTCAGATAAGCTTGCCGGTACACATGCCGTCGTCAGAGCCATTCATTTAGATGTTAACAAAGACCAGCTGACGAAAAGATTAAGTGGACGTCGTACCTGTCAAGATTGCGGTGCGAGTTATCATATTGAAGCTAATCCTCCTTCATCGGAAGGAGTTTGCGACCGTTGCGGTGGACAGGTTATCCGACGAAGTGATGACTCACCTGATAAAGTCGCTAACCGACTAGACGTGTATGAGAATAAGACAAAGCCGGTACTAGACTTCTATAAAGATCGTGGGCTTTTCGTAAAGGTCGACGGAGCGGGCTCGACCCAAGAGGTCTTTAATCGGCTTAAGAATGAGTTGGCCGCAGCATGTGGTGGGTAAGTTTTGAACAGTTGGTCGAAAACGCTTAAACCCTTTCCTCTCTTGCCCTTGGCGGGGAGTTGGGCTATGTTGTCTCGTCCATAATAAGTCTGGGTATTTGCTTGGCAAAACGCTGGGATTAACTGAGGGGTTAATGGCGAAAGAAGAGTCTATTGAAGTTGAAGGCACCGTCATTGAGCCATTGCCAAACGCAATGTTTACAGTCGAGTTGGAAAACGGACATAAAGTTCTCGCGCACATAAGTGGAAAAATGCGAATGCATTTTATTCGAATTTTGCCTGGAGACAAAGTGAAATTAGAAATTTCACCTTACGATTTAACCCGTGGAAGAATTATATATCGTTCAAAATAATTGGATGAAGTAACGAAGAGAACGCTAGAAAGCGAAAGAGAGAGAAGATTTATGAAAGTTAGAGCAAGCGTGAAAGCAATGTGTGTGAAGTGCAAAGTGATTCGTCGCCAAGGCGTGGTTCGCGTCATCTGCGCGGTCAAGAAACATAAGCAAAAACAAGGCTAATTAAATAGTTTTAGGAGATTTCAAAAGTGGCTCGTATTGCCGGTGTAGACTTACCCAATCATAAAAGAATCGATATTGCTTTAACGAGTATATTTGGTGTTGGAGCTCGCTCCGCTCAAAAAATCGTGAAAGAAGCAGACATTGACATGACCAGAAAAGCTGGTGATTTGTCTGCAGACGAAATCAATAATCTCAGAACTGTCATTGAAAAAAGTTACACGGTTGAAGGTGATTTGCGAAGAGAAGTTTCGCTGAACATAAAACGCCTTGTTGATTTGAATTCTTATCGTGGTACTCGCCATCGTTTAGGTTTACCAGTTCGTGGACAGCGAACAAAAACAAATGCTCGTACACGTAAGGGTCCGAGAAAAACGGTAGCTGGTAAGAAAAAAGCTCCTGGTCCAAATTAATTAAAACGCAAAATGATTTAGGGAAACTAAAAGGAATCGATAGATGACAGCAAAAGTTACCACCAAGAAGAAAAAAACGAAGCGAAATGTTCCGATGGGCGTGTGTCACGTTCAAGCGACATTTAACAACACAATTATTACTTTTACCGATGCGAACGGCGACGTAGTCAGCTGGTCGTCTGCTGGTTCAAAAGGTTTTAAAGGTTCTCGTAAGAGTACTCCATTCGCAGCGCAGGTAGCCGGTGAAGAAGCGGCACGTAAAGCAATGGATCACGGCATGCGAATTTGTGCCGTTCTTGTCAAAGGCCCGGGATCGGGTCGTGAAAGTGCCGTACGCGCAGTAGCGTCGGTCGGCATGAAAATTTCCTTAGTAAAAGACGTGACGCCAGTTCCACACAATGGATGTCGTCCACCAAAAAGAAGACGCGCATAATTTTTTAGAGTTTGTAAACGGAGAGATTTCATGCATCGTAACTGGCAAGACCTAATCAACCCAAGCAGTATTGAAGCTCAAGACGTATCGGATACCTACGGCAAGTTTGTCGTAAGTCCTTTGGAAAGAGGCTACGGTTTAACCCTAGGTAACTCTTTGCGTCGCGTATTGCTTTCGAGCATTAACGGTGCGGCGATCGTTGCTGTTCGCATCCAAAACGTAGAACACGAGTTTTCAACTCTAAGCGGTGTTAAAGAGGATGTTACCGACATCATCTTGAACCTGAAGCAAATTAATTTGAGTTATTTGGGCGATAACGATGCGACCCTAAGATTAAAGGCTTCGGGAGAAGGTGTGATTCGCGCCAAAGATATTGAAGTGAATAGTGCCGTTGAAATTCTAAATCCGGAACAAGTCATTGCGACTTTGAATCCAGACGGTGCGCTCGACATGGAAATGATCGTTCGTCACGGTCGTGGTTATGTTGCCGCGGAAACGAATCGTACGGAAGATTTACCGATCGGTATGATCGCCATCGACTCTATCTTTGCTCCTGTGCGTCGCGTTGCTTACAATGTATCGAACGCTCGCGTCGGTCAAATGACAGACTATGACAAGCTCTCAATCGAAATTTGGACAAACGGTGCCGTGAAACCAGAAGATGGTTTGGCGTACGCTGCGAAAATTTTGAAAGAACAGTTGAACGTGTTCATTAACTTCGATGAGTCTGTTCAAGCGGTTCAACATAAAAAAGAAGAATATGTAGAACCTGCTAGCGAAGTGAACGAAAACTTATTCAAAACAGTCGACTCGCTTGAACTTAGCGTGCGCGCTGCAAATTGCTTGGAAAACGCCAACATTAAATATATTGGTGAACTCGTCACGAAGACTGAAGCCGATATGCTGAAAACGAAGAACTTCGGCCGTAAGTCTTTGAACGAAATTAAAGATATTCTAAATGAAATGGGCTTGTCGCTTGGTATGAAGATTGATGGTTTTGATCCTTCAACTTTGCGCGAAAATGAAAAGAAAACACCTGAGTTCTAGTGAGAACGCAAGGTACGTGGATTTTGTAGAAAGAAAGAGAAAACGTTATGCGTCACGGCAATGGTTACAGAAAACTAGGAAGACTCTCCGCTCACCGCCGAGCTTTGTTGCGAAACATGGCGACGTCGTTAATTCTGAATGAGCGTATGGAAACGACGATTCCTAAAGCAAAAACAATCAGACCTATCGTTGAAAAGTTGATTACCCTTGGCCGTAAGCGGACGGGTGATTTGCATGCGATTCGTCAAGTCGGTCAGTATTTGTTTGATAAAGACGCGACGCACAAAGTTTTTACAAGTTTGGCTGAACGTTTCAAAGAACGTCCAGGCGGATACTTAAGAATTATTCGTCTCGGAACTCGTTTCGGTGACGGTGCTGAAATGGCTTCCATCGAATTTGTCGATTACAAGCCAGGCGAAAAAACTGAGGTCGCTCCGGTTGTGAAGAAGTCTTCAAATAAGCCTAAAATCGACAAAGTGAAAAAACCGGCTGCTGTTGTAACAAAAGCACCGAAGGTGAAAGTTAGCGAAAAAGGCGGCAAAGTTAGCGCCCAGAAGTCGAAAAAATCCGGATCTGGCAAAGCTCGTACAACGAGCGGCGGCTAGTTAGGTCGGACTCGTCTTTCGAGCGAATTGCAAATAGGTCGTTTGGTCTTACCGCCCCTGTGGACTCATTTAAGTCAGTCCACTACACAAGACGCGAAAATGCGGGGGGATGTTTCTATAAAGGGAGAAAGACATGTCAAGATTTAGAGGACCCAGAGTAAAAGTTATGCGCGCCTTAGGGGTAGAGCTCCCAGGGTTGTCTCGCAAATCCATCGAGCGCCGCGCTTATCCGCCAGGACAACATGGTCCAGCAGGACGTCGTAGAAAACAGTCGGACTACGGCCGTCAAATGGGTGAAAAGCAGAAAATTAAATTCAATTATGGTCTTTCGGAAAGACCTCTTCGTCGCTTGATCACGGAAGCTTTTCGAAGCCGTGGTGTCTACGCTGAAAAATTAGTGGAACTTTTAGAGCGCCGCCTTGATAATGTTGTTTTCCGCGCCGGTTTAGCGCCTACAATCCCTGCTGCGCGGCAGCTTGTGACCCATGGCCATATCGTGATTGACGGCAAACGCGTAGATATACCTTCTTACCGCGTGAAATTGGGTCAATCCATCACGATTAAGGAAAAAAGCCGCAACCTTCCGGTTATTGTTTCTACCGTGGAAGCTCCACCAATCGGCCGCCCTACATGGATCGATTTGGATCAGGCTAAGTTGACCGCGAAGATCATCGCGATGCCGGATCCGACTTCAATGCCGTTCCCAGTCAATGTTCGGGACGTAATTGAGTATTACTCTCGTCGTATCTCGAAATAACGCAACAAGTTATCCAGAGGCCTTTAGGCTGAAGGGTCTCCTGTATAAAAAATCCCAAGCTGTCACAAGCTTGGGTTTTTTTTGGACAAAAGCCTCTAGCCCACCGTATGATAGTAAGATGAAGTCAATCGCCTATCTTTTCATCGCAATCAATGCCTTTATCCTTTTGGGATGCGACTCTATTAGTGATTCTGCCAATAATGTTGATCAGTGGTCCTTTAAGCGATTAGGGGGCACCGTTTTTCAGGCGCCGTCGCTCTTGTCGCTTAAAGAAATTCATCTTGCCGGCTCGCAGTTGGCTGATAAAGTCGTCGTCGTGGAAGGTCAGGTTTCCAAGTTGAACGAGTTAGGAACTTACTTGATTTTGAAAGATCAAGACGCCAAGCTCCTAGTCGTTTTGACTGATTTGATCGGGGTTAGACAGTCGTTGCAAGATTCACCCAAACCCGTAAGTATAAAAGTTCTGGGAACTATTCAAAGAGGTTCCGAGGGACTGCCCTTCGTCAAAGCCCAGTCATTAAAGATTGCAAGTCTATAAGACTTGAGGCTCGTACATGATTCTTCCTTTATACATTATTCGCCATTACCTGAAGTATGCCGCAGGCGCCCTAGTCATTAGCACCATGCTTTTTTTGCTTTTCGATTTTATCGATAAATCGCAAAGATATTTTCCCAAGTACAATGTTTCGGCTCCTCTTATTGGCAAGTATTATTTGCTGCAGATCCCTAATCTTTTGATTCAAAATATTCCGATTGCGGCACTTTTTGCATCCGTCATCACAATGGTGATCTTGAATCGCTCGAACGAAATTACGGCCATGCGCGCTGCGGGCGTAAGTCCTATCCGATTGGCTGTGCCCTTGCTTGTTGGTGGCATCTTTCTCAGCGTGATTTCCTTTGCGATAGGCGAGTATGTCGTTCCGAAAGCATCGCGTGCTGCCAGAATAGTTGAAAACGTTGAAATTGAAGGCCGCACGTCCTCGCTTATGAATGACGGGTCAACATGGCTTAGAAATGATTCGGTAGTTTATAAGTTCAAATATTATGAGCCGCGAACGCAGGCCATTATTGATTTGAATATTCAGACTCTCGGCAAGAAATTTCGTCCAGTGAAAACTGTTTACGCTAAAGAAGCTGTGGCGGACGGTGGTAACTGGATCCTTCGTAAAGTGACAATCAGCCGCTTCCATCCTGATGGTACCCGAGCGGCTATTGAGCATATCGATAGTCAAACTACCCAGCTGCCTTTCACTCCGAAAGGTTTGGAAAAAGAGCAACGTCGCAATGTGGAACGTTCCATAGAGGATCTTCGGAGCCAAATCAGAAATAGTCAAGGCTCTGGCCTCGACGTCAAGCTCCTACAAATGGATATGCATAAAAAGCTAGCTTTCGCATTTGCCGCGTTGGTCGTCTCGCTTGTTGGGTTGCGCTTCGGATACCACTCCGAACGAAATGTCGAAACGGTTCGCGGAGTTCTTTTGGCGATTTTTATTGGTTTAAGCTATTGGCTGGTCTTAACGGCCGGGCAGACTCTTGGGCGCCAAGAATTTATGGGGCCGATTGTTTCCGCGTGGCTAGCGAATGTCGTGGTGTTTTCGATTTGTGTCGGTGAGTTCGTCTGGCATGTGAAGTTCAAAGAACAGCTTTAGGAAATCCTTCGCTTTCTGCATCGCTAAAGCTACGCCGAATGCATCGCTCTGGATGATGGATGCATGCTTGGATTGACTGGATTTATTTTTTGCCAGACACGGTGACGCGGGCACCTTCGCGAGCTTCGACTAGCCATGAATTAGTTTGTTCCAAAAGCTTTTTATTGCGAAGTTCGTTTTCCAAACGCGGCTTTAATTTGACGTAGTCGTCATCGGCAAGTTTGCTCTCGCTGCGACTCACAACATAAAACAAATGAAATCCAGCTTGGGACTGTACAGGAAGTGAAATCTCGCCTTTGCCGAGTTTGACCAAAGCTTCTTGTATGTTAGGAGCAAGTTCTGCTAAGCGCAAGTTTCGTAAGAAAGCGCCTTCGCCTTTCGGGCCTTCTGAATACTTCTCAACGGCAGCGCTGAAGTTTTTCGTGCCTTTTACTTTTTCATAGAGATCAGACGCTCTTTGGGGATCTGGACCCACTATGATCTGCTGCAAGGTCATCGTAACTTGGCTAGGGTCCACGACGCCACCTTTGGACTGATAAAAAGCCTCAACATCCTTATCGGTGACTTTAACGCGCGGCAAAATGACTTGACGTTGAAACTGTTGTAGCAAAAGTTGCTTTGAGAAGTCTTTGCGGTAGTCTTCATAGCTTTTATTTTGTTTAGCTAAAAACTGGTCGAGCTGTTTGCGAGTGGTGTTTTGGGCCTTGATGAACCTGTCAATTTCTGCGTCAACCTCTTCGTCAGAAATGTCGATATCGTTTTCTTCAGCAGCTTCAAGAATAATTTGAAAATTAATCGCATCATTTAGCGCGCGTTCAGCATTGGTTGCTCCACCAACTGACGGGTAGTCGGAAACGGAAACCAAAGGTCCAGTTTTGACTTTTTCTTCAACAGTCGAATGCAGAACGGGTTTGCCGTTCACCACGGCGCGCGAGCCATCCACTAATGTTTCTTGTGCGTATGAATATGAAGATAAAGAAAAAAGAACAAAAGACCCTACTACCAAATTTGATAATCGGACTTTATTTCTGCGCGGGCTAAGGCTTTTTCGAGCCATTGTTGGTAAACCTTACGAAGTTTCTGATCACGAAGGATTTCGGTAATCTTGGCACTCGCCTTATTGAGATTTTCCATTCCTCCATGCATCTTATTTTCTAGCAGGATAATATGAAAGCCATATTCTGACTTCATAATGCTTGATATTTGACCACGTTTCATGGAGAACGCGACATCAAAAACACCTGGATATTGGCCCTTGGCAAATGGGGCAAGCTTGCCTCCTTCAATGGCTTCCGGAGCGATCGAATGTTTCTCAGCCATCTGCGCAAAATTTGTGCGACTTAACTTAGCGCGCACGTCTTTGGCAATATTTTCAGTCGGGAGAACAATCTGGCGGATGGCCACGCGAGTGGGGTATGAAAATTCTTGTTTTCTATCATCATAATAGCTTTTGATTTCGCTATCGGTGACCGCGATGTCCTTAGCCATGTTTTCTTGAACGTATTGATCTATAATGCTTTTTTCGCAGAGTTGGTTGCGAAGTCGTTGTTGAGATTCTTTGTCCTTGAAAAGTTCTGGTGCGGCTTTGGCCATAGCCTTTGTATCTTCGTCGCATTGCTTGAACCGTTTAGAGTCATCGATCGTAAAATTTGAGTCAGCGGAGACTGCTTGATACAGGAGAATTCTCTCTACCATTAATGAAAGAAGTTTATGGCGAAGCGCTGAAAGATCCTCTTTATCGGAAACTTCGACTACTTTTTCAGTCTCTGCAAGATCATTTTCAATTGGTTCTTCTGTATTTTCGACGAATGCAGCAGGATCGCCATCGATGTCGTCAGGGTTTCCCGCTGTTTTTATCGAATGGGTTTCGACCATGAGTTCCCACTCAAGATCTGCATACGTGATATCGCGACCATCGACGGTAAGAATAATGGAGCCTGAATTCACTTGCTTTTCTTGAACTTCAGCGAGCTCGCGACGGCTCGAAAAATTCATTCGAACCGTGCTATAACGCCAAAGCAAACCACCCAAAGTCATAAAAAACAAAATACTGCAAGAGATGAATATGCCTCTTTTGTTCATTTAGTTTTTACTTTCAATCATGGGAATGTTGAGTTCCAAACTTTTCATAATGCGAGCGATTTCTTTCACAAAAATTTCTTGTGATCGCAAATCCTTAGGCTGTTGGATCGGAAGTCGCATAATGAGTTTAAAATCCGGTGTCAGTTTAAAGGTATCTTGATTTTTTAAGGTCGCATTAATGATTTTATCAAGTTGCGCCTCGGAAAGGGAGCTAAATTTGGCAATAAGCGTCGAAGTAGGCTTGAATTTGAGGCTTGAAACCCCAGAGCGTCGCAAAATTTGCTTCAAAATCGCCAATTCAAAAAGCAATTCGACCTCCCAGGGGACGGGCCCATAGAGATCTTTCGTTTTATTTCGAAGTGCCGCGATGTCCTCTTCTTCTCTTTGCGCGAAAAGATCTTTGTAGAATTCGAGTCGCCGACTTTCGGATTGTATGTATCGATCCGGAATAATAGTTGTTACTGGCAAACTTATTTCCACATCGAGATCATCTGGAATCGTTTCGGGAGTATTTCGAAGTTCGGCAATCGCAGCGTCCAGCATCTGAGTGTAGAGCTCAAGCCCGACTTGCTTCACTTGGCCGGACTGCTGAGCTCCGAGCAGGTTTCCGGCACCGCGAATTTCAAGGTCATGACTTGCGATTTGGAAACCTGCCCCCAAATCCTGGTGTGTCGAAATCACGTTCAGGCGTTTGATGGCATCATCCGATAAACTTTCTGGCTTTGGTGTCATGAACAGAGCGAAGGCTTGACGCTTTGAACGTCCGACGCGCCCGCGCAATTGATAAAGCTGCGAAAGTCCAAAGTGATCGGCGCGATTCACAATCATGGTATTGACATTTGGCATATCGACGCCCGACTCGATGATCGTCGTGCAGACCATGACCGGAAATTTTTGCTCGATAAAATCAACCACAACTTTTTCAAGCTGGTGTTCGTTCATTTGCCCGTGGGCGTAGCGAACCTCATGACCAGGAATCAAACTTCGGACGAACGCGCAAGTTTCCTCAATATCTTGGACGCGATTATGGACAAAAAAGGCTTGCCCGCCGCGATCCATTTCGCGCTGTAAGGCTTGCTTGATAAGGAGTTCGTCGAACTCCGAGACATAGGTTCGCACGGGCAAGCGATCGGGTGGTGCGGTCGTAATAAGAGAAATATCTCTGAGGCCGAGCATAGCCATTTGCAGAGTCCGCGGAATCGGTGTTGCTGACAATGTCAAAACATCGGTGTTTACGCGCAGGCGTTTGAGTTTTTCTTTGTGAGTGACGCCGAACCTCTGCTCTTCATCAATGATGAGTAAGCCGAGATTTTTCGGTTTGATATCAGTTGAAAGTAGGCGATGGGTGCCAATCAAAATGTCGAGTTTGCCATGTTCGAGCATGTCGAGGTTTTCTTTAACCTCTTTGTTGGAAACAAATCGATTCACTTGGCCGATGTTGATGCCGAAATTGTGCATCCGGGCCTGGAAGGTTCGGAAGTGTTGAAAACATAAAACAGTCGTAGGAACGAGTACGAGTACTTGGCGACCTTCACGCGCGGCACGAAAGGCGCCTCGCATTGCCACTTCGGTTTTGCCAAACCCCACATCGCCACACACAAGCCGATCCATGGCTTCCATGGATTCCATGTCCGCGTGAATATCACTAATGGCTTTGAGCTGATCGTCGGTCTCCGTAAAAGGAAACGCGGCCTCGAACTTGAAATACTCTTCATCAAGTGACGGATAGCGATAAGCTTTGGCGATTTTACGCTGCGCGTGGATCTTGAGGAGATCAGCAGCTATTTCTAGGACTTTTTGTTTAATTTTCTGTTTGCGTTCAGCCCAGCTGGTGGTGCCCAGTCGGTCCAACGTCACGGACTCGCCATCGCTGCCGCTGTATTTTTGTAAGAGATTCAGACGGTCAACGGGCAAATATATTTTATCGCCGCCATGATACTCAAGCCAAATAAAATCAGCCTGATAGTTTTCAAAACTCATGTTGACCATGCCTTGGTATTTGCCAATGCCGTGCATTAAATGCACGATGTAATCGCCAACTTTCAGATCACGAAATGACTTCAGGTAGTTCTGAAGTTTTTTATTGGAGTCTTTTTGACGTTTTGGCTTGCTGCGTCCGAACAACGCCGAGTCCGAGATTATAAGAGTTTCGGTTTCTTCCAGCCACAAGTGAGAAGAGATGCTGCCGAGGCCAATCGTTACTTCTGCTTTGGAGAGTTTATCTTGAAAGATAAGAGGGAAAATATTCTTATGCGTCTTTGTGGCAAGCTTATGAGCGCGAAGCATGGCTTCAAGTCGAGACTTTTGCTCTTCTCCAGCACATAGCATGACTATTTTGGCCGATTCGTTTCGCATAAGCGGTTCAATGACATCGACCCACTTATCAAAAAGTACTGACGAATCGCGTTCATCTGCTGCAGGCGCTTCTCTTAGCGTATTTCGGGCATTGTAACGGGCGCTGATATTTTCAGGTTCCACGAAAGGGTTGCCAAACTCAATGTACGGGCGAGCTCGGGTCGGATTGTCCGGCAAGAAATGAATGTCGGGATTGGTCGTTGCTCGTTTTTGAGCAACATCACTTTCGTAATGTTGTTGATTGAGGTCCGCAAATTCTTTGAAAGATTTTTCGCTGGTGACAATACCTTCGGGGTACAAAAGCAAATCGTCTTTTCCGATATAGTCCCAGCCACTCTCACTACTTTTTCTAATGATTGGGCCAAACAGCTCTTTTTCGCGAAAAAAGTTTTGATTTAGCACAGCGTTGATCATCGCATCTTTGTCGGCCTGCGCAAAGTCCTGGTCGAAGAAGAAATCGTGCAGCCTTTGGGCGGACTCTTTGCGGTTGTCGTCGTGAATGGGGATTTCGGAAGCGGGGGTAAGATATATTTCTTCTAATGCGTGCAAAGATTTTTGTTTGGCGGGATGAAAGCTTCGCAATGACTTTATCGTGTCGCCCCAAAATTCGATTCGCGCCGGAAGAGCGGCGTGCGGTGAAAAAATATCAAAGATCCCACCGCGCACGGCGAAGCTCGACTCTTCGGTTACTTCTTCGCTTAAGAGATACCCCAGGTCTCGGCACTTTTGGGTGAGATCATCGATGGTGATTTCATCGCCTATTTTGAGATGAAGCATAAGTTTGCGAAACTCTTTGTTGGGCAATGTTTTTTGCGCAAGTCCGGAAATCGTCGTCAAAATCATCTCGGGGCCGCGTCTATCCAGGCAAAAATGCGTGAGAGTCGCCAGGCGTTGAATTTTTGTAATTTCGGCATTGACGAAGCGGTCATATCCCCACCGACTTAAAGAGGGCAACAGGTGAATGCGCAAGTCATCTTGCCCAACTAAGTGCGGATTGTGGCTAAGAATATGCGACCATCGATCGAGTTCTTTTTCGTTCGGTAAAACTACGACTAATCGCCTGTTTTCGGACAGAACCAAAGCCGCGAGTTGAATGAAGCTCGAAGACCCACCAACAATTTGCAGATTTTTTTGCTCGGCGTGGGCAAGGGCTGCGGCCGATAGAAAAGTTTGTAACCCGTAAATTTCAATCACTGTGAATTATTCGCTTAGAAGTTTGATGATGCTCGCGTCGAACTCGTCACCAACGGCGCGTGCCAAAAGGCTTTTCACAGCCTGATCGATAAGTTTGTCATTGTATAATATTTCGTAAACTTCGGTAATCATGGGAATCGACTGGTTGAGTTTACGGCCAAGTTCATATGCTGCTTTTGTCGTTGCCACACCTTCGGCGACAGAGCCCATCGTCCTCAAAATATGGTCAAGCTTCTCACCTTTACCGAGTCGGTAGCCAACCGTATAGTTACGGCTTTTTTGTGATGTGCACGTCAAAAATAAATCACCTACGCCAGATAGCCCGACGAAGGTAATGGGATGAGCCCCCATGGCCACACCTATGCGCGTGAGTTCTGCTAATCCTCGCGTCATCAAAGCCGCCTGCGCGTTTTGCTCAAATCCTAAACCAGCGCAAACACCGGCCGCGATCGCGATGACGTTTTTAAGTGCACCAGAAATTTCTGAGCCAATAGGATCAGCTGATGTGTAGGTGCGAAAAAAATTGGAGTGAAACAAATCCTGCGCTTTTTTTGCGGCAACGGGATCCA
This sequence comes from Oligoflexales bacterium, assembly GCA_041740975.1. Taxonomy (GTDB): domain Bacteria; phylum Bdellovibrionota_B; class Oligoflexia; order Oligoflexales; family JALZUQ01; genus JBGSKV01. The sequence continues at coordinate 86,886 of JBGSKV010000083.1, forward strand.
AGCTTGCTACGCAAACGGCAGTGGGTTGGCTTCTGGCAATTTCTTCGGCAAAGCTAGGCCCAGAAAGGAATACAGAGGATTCACTTGCTGACTTTCCCAGCACGTCTTCGATGATTTGTGTGGGCAGTTTGAGTGTGGATTGTTCGATGCCTTTTGCTGCGCATATTATCAGCATATTTTTTGGAATATTTTTTTTGTAACTTTCGAGTACTTCACGAAGCGATTGTGTCGGCACTGCAAGAAGCAATGTACCTATATCCTTCCAGTCTTTATCTGCGATATTATCGGTTGCTTTGATGCGACTCGATAATGTAATCGTACTGAGATACTTGGGATTTTTGTGCTTCGTGTTAATATGCTCGGTGATTTCCGAGGATCGTGACCACAGCAAAATATCGTTCTCGAGTGCAGCCAAATGCTGAGCGAGACAGGTGCCAAAATTTCCGGCCCCGAGGACGAGAATCTTTTTTTGAGTTGTTGACGTCATCAGTGAGAACCTTAGAATCTGGTGATCCTTTTATTTTTAGCGTGCGCGTGAAGTAATTGAAAGAAGTAACTGGTTCGATGGGCCATAAAGTTAATATATAAAGATAATAAAGGTATTTTATAAGAGATGAATCCTTACCTCCCCGTACTCATGTTCCTTGTTTTTGGTGTGACCATAGGGCTCATCCTATCGGCGATTTCCTATTTCGTGGGACCACAAGGTAAGAAAAATAGCATCAAATCAGAGCCTTACGAATGCGGTGTGCCCATGGCTGGCGTCGCACAGGAAAAGTTCAGCGTAAAGTTCTATCTCACCGCAATTCTTTTCATTTTGTTCGATATTGAAACGGTCTTTTTATATGTCTGGGCTCGCACATTTGGAGAGCTCGGTTGGTTCGGCGTTGTTGAAATTTTTGTGTTCCTTGTCATTTTATTGGCTGGTTACATTTATGTTCTTCGCCGCGGCGCATTGGAGTGGAACTAAATGCTCGAAACTGTTTTGGGTTTTTTCCGTGAAAATGATTTTTGGCTTGAGTTTCTCATCACGGTCATAAAAATCATTGTGGTTTTTGGGATTTGTGCGCAAATCCCGCCGTTTATGGTTTGGTTTGAACGACGCGCGCCCGCTTTTATGCAACGTCGTAAGGGTCCGAACCGGGTCGGGCTTTTTGGTTTTCGTTTATTCGGACTTATTCAGCCACTTGCTGATACGATTAAGCTTATTTTTAAAGAAGAAGTGGTCCCTACGGGAGCACACAAGTTTTTTTATCATATCGCACCCGTCTTTAGCTTGTTCACCTCTTTAATGGTGGCGGCGGCGATTCCATTTGGTCCACCTCTGGTTATTTTGGGCCGAACGATCACACTTAGCGTGGTCAATTTGGACGTTGGATTCTTGTTTATATTCGCTTTATCGAGTCTCGGTGTGTACGGCATCACCTTAGCTGGTTACTCCAGTAATAATAAATACTCTTTGATGGGGGCCCTACGCGCTGCGGCTCAAATGATTAGTTACGAAATCCCACTGGGACTTTCGCTGATTCCCATCGTCATTATCTTCGGTACATTAGACCTCAACAGCATTGTCGTAGCACAAGCCAACGTATGGGATTGGGGTATTTTCCGCGCGCCGATTTCTTTCTTCTTATTTGTGATCGCAATGTTCGCAGAAACCAACCGCGCGCCTTTTGACTTGGCAGAGAGTGAAGCAGAACTGGTGGCGGGTTTTCACACCGAATATAACTCTTTCAAATTCTCGCTCTTTTACTTTGGCGAGTACGTTTCTATGTTCGTGCTTTCTTGCCTCGCCTCTATTTGTTTCTTTGGCGGTTGGCAAACAGGCTTCATTAGTCAGAACGATCTCACATCCCTTCTCTTTGGTATTCAGCCACTGGCGGTGTTGGTCGGCGTCTTGATGACCTTCCTTAAAGCGTCTTTTTTTATGTGGTTGTTTGTTTGGGTCCGTTGGACATTGCCTCGTTTCCGCTATGACCAGCTGATGAACCTGGGCTGGAAGTTTATGATGCCAATTGGTTTGTTTAATATCGTTTTGACTGCCGTTATCGCTGGCGCGATAGCGTTTAAGTAAGGAGTTTGCTTCTTGGGTGAATGGATTGCATTTGGGGCTCTGGCCGGCACAATTATTATGTGTGCTTTATTCGTCGTGTTGGGCCGTAACCCTGTCGGTTGTGCGATTGCCTTAGTCATAAAGCTTTTCGCTTTAGCGGGAATGTACGGCGTGATTGGCGCAGATTTTTTGGCGGCCATTCAGGTTATCATTTATGCCGGTGCGATTATGGTTCTCTTTACATTTGTTATTATGCTTTTGAACGTTCCTCCCGACTCGCGCTCGCGATGGGATCGACCACCAGTAGAGTTTTTGATGGTGGGGTTATCGGTGCTGGCGCTTTTCGGAGTTGGAATTTATTTGATCTTTGGAGCGTTTGCGGGCGAAGGCGTGGAAGTTCTTACCCGTAGTTTGGTTACGGAGCAAGGTGGCAATACTTTGATGATCGGTCGCCTTCTTTTTTCCAAGTATGTTTGGCCTTTTGAACTGGCCTCAATACTTATTTTAATGGCGATTATCGCCAGCATCGTCATCGCAAAAAAATATAACACTGAGGAATCATAACTATGGTGCCTGCCGAATATTATTTCTTATTGGCGATGGTGGTGTTTCTTCTGGGCGTGGCCGGGGTGCTATACCGCCAAAACCTCATTATGATTTTGATGTCTATCGAGCTCATGTTGAATGCGGTCAACTTGGTTTTTGTAGCGGCTTCGCGGACGGTCGGAAATGTTGACGGCCAAATTATGGTTTTCTTTGTTATGACCGTAGCAGCTTGTGAAGCCGCCGTCGGCTTGGCAATGGTGATTGCTCTGTATCGACGTTACGGTACTGTCGAGACCAACTTCTTACGCGCGTTGAGGGGGTAGCCGAATGCTTTGGGCCATCATCTTCGCTCCACTCTGCGGTGCTATTTTAAACGGATTGATTTTGCGCACGGCGAGTCCACGCACTTCCCATTTGGTTGGGGTGGGTGCGATGGCAGTATCGTTCACGTGCACAATCATTTTATTTTCAAAGTTTATGGCCAGTGGCGGACAGGCTCAAGTTTATGAGGGCATGCGCTGGATGGAGGCCGGAGACTTTTCGGCACCGCTGAATTTTATTCTCGACCGCTTATCGGCGATGATGCTTTTGATCATCACGGGAATTGGTCTTCTCATTCATATTTACGCCGGTGGTTATATGCATGAAGAGAAAGCCACGTGGCGTTTCTTCGCATATACCAATCTCTTTGCTTTTATGATGCTTCTCCTGGTTCTGGGCGACAACATGCTGGTCATGTTTATCGGATGGGAAGGTGTGGGTCTTTGCAGTTATTTATTGATTGGCTACTGGTACGAGTCCGATGCAAACGCGGCGGCAGGCATGAAGGCCTTTATTGTTAACCGAATTGGTGACATTGGATTTTTGATCGCGATATTTTTGACTTGGATATATTTTGGAACAGTCTCCTTCACGGAACTTAAAGTCATAGTGATGGGAAGCTCCGGTTTAACGACGCTGCAATTGAATATTGTGGGCTACCTCACCTTAGCGTTGTTCCTTGGGGTTTGCGGTAAGTCGGCACAACTTCCTTTGTATGTTTGGCTGCCGGATGCGATGGCGGGTCCGACGCCAGTTTCCGCTCTTATCCACGCTGCGACCATGGTTACCGCTGGTATCTATCTTATGACACGCGTGAACTTTTTGTTCTACTTGGCTCCCTTTACGCAAAGTGTTGTAGCTATTGTGGGGGCTTTAACAGCTCTTTTTGCGGCGACGATCGCCATAACACAGACTGATATCAAAAAAGTCTTGGCCTACTCGACCGTGAGTCAGCTCGGCTTTATGGTCTTGGCTTGCGGTGTGGGCTCGCATGAAGCGGGCGTTTTTCATCTTCTCACGCATGCATGCTTTAAAGCGCTTTTGTTCTTGGGCGCAGGCAGTGTGATCGTAGCCATGCATCACAAACAAAATATGCTCGAAATGGGTGGGCTCAAAAAATACATGCCGATTACGCACGCCGTCATGTTGGTGGGCGTTTTGGCAATTATCGGATTTCCGGGCTTTTCAGGATTTTTCTCCAAAGACGAAATCCTTTGGCGGGCATTCAACTATCCCAATATCGGCAAAGCTCTTTGGGCGATTGGTGCGATCTCAGCGGTATGTACTTCGTTCTATATGGTGCGACTGCTTTGTCTGACGTTTTACGGTGCCAATCGTAGCGATCACCATACTCAAGAGCATTTGCATGAAACGCCTTGGCATATGTGGGCGCCGCTCATTGTTTTGGCTATTTTAAGTGCAGGTATGGGATATATCGGTATCCCGCCGGTTTTTGGTGTTGAAAACTACTTCGCCCATTATCTCCATGAAGTGATTGCCATGCCGCCTCAAGCCGCAGAGCATTGGGCTTTTTTGAAAGAACCACATAGCCATGCACTAGAATTTGCGGTGATGGGCGTATCAGTTCTTGGAATGATTCTAGGGTCTGGATTCGCAATCTCTTTATATAAGAATGGCGTTTCACCGCGTGCCGTCAGTTTGCAGCAGCGTTTTCCACGCCTGCATGCTTTAGTGACCGACAAATACCGAGTCGACGAATTTTACGACAGCGTCTTTGTTCAACCTCTCAAAGATTTGTCGGCATTTTTGTTTCGTGTGTTTGATGTTGTGATTGTCGACGGCATTGTCAATGGCACGGCGCAACTTTGTGTGATGATCGGCGGTCTCGCTAGCTTTAAGATGACCGGCAATGTACATCGCCATGCCATGATTTTTATGGTGGGTCTGATTTGTTTACTTCTAACTTTATTTTAGTGTGGCGGAACTGTGGATTTTATTAACCAGCATATATTGAGTTTCTTGATCTTTTTTCCATTTGTGGTGGGGGGATTGATTTTCTTTATCCCAAATTTGCGACTTGCAAAAATCACCGCTATGCTTGGATCTATTGTTACTTTCCTCGCGAGCCTGCATGTTTGGTATTATTTCGATGGATCCCAATCCGGGCTTCAGTTCTTTCAGTCGTACCAGTGGATCCCGCAGTTTGGGATTAAATATATCGTTGGAATTGACGGCCTCAGTTTGCTCCTTGTTGTCCTTGCGACCTTTCTCACTCCACTTGTTTTTCTGAGCCTTTGGAATTCAGATGGCAAGCGCCCGAAAGCCCTGCTGGGACTTGTCCTCTTGCTAGAAGCAGGAATGCTTGGCTCACTTCTCGCGCTCGATTTGGTTTTCTTTTACGTTTTTTGGGAAGCCATGCTGATCCCGATGTATTTTATCATTGGTGTCTGGGGTGGCGCGCGCCGAATCTACGCAACGATGAAGTTTGTGATCTATACGGTTGTCGGGTCTCTTCTTATGTTGGTAGCCGCGCTCGTCATGTACTACGCGCACTACCGGGAGTTCGGATTCTTTTCGACCAGTTTGTTAGACCTTTATAAACTGAATTTGCCGATGCATGTGCAGATGCCGATCTTCTTGGCCTTTGCTTTAGCTTTTGCGATCAAAGTTCCCTTGTGGCCTTTCCATACTTGGCTTCCCGATGCTCATGTCGAAGCACCAACTATCGGCTCCGTCATCCTCGCCGGTGTCTTACTAAAACTCGGTACGTACGGATTTGTACGATATGCGATCCCCTTGTTTCCAGATGCAACGATTATGTTCGCTCCCGTTCTGATGAGTTTGGGCGTGATTGGTATCATTTATGGTGCACTCACGGCTTGGGTCCAAGAGGACGCGAAAAAACTCGTGGCGTACTCTTCCGTCTCGCATTTAGGTTTCGTAGTCTTGGGATCTGTTGCCATTGTGGGCGATGGATTATCTCCTGAAGCTCTGACCGGTGCCATGTACCAGATGATCAATCACGGTATCAGCACGGGTGCTCTATTCTTTTTGGTCGGCTGTATTTACGAACGTCGTCACACAAGACTTTTGTCCGACTTCGGCGGAATCGCCAAAGTTATGCCTTGGTTTGCAGTTATGCTGATCATTGCGACTCTCGGTTCAGTGGGTTTGCCAGGTACGGGTGGATTTATAGGCGAGTTTTTGATCTTACTCGGAACTTTCAATGCATCACCACTTCTTGCGGTACTCGCGAGCTTGGGCGTACTTCTCGGTGCCATTTACATGTTGAAGCTATGCAAAGCGATATTGTTTGGGCCGCTGGACAAAGATGAAAACAAAGAATTAAAAGATATAAGTTTACTGGAAGCCGGCTACCTAGTGCCACTTGCCGTGCTTGTTATTGTAATGGGAGTTTTCCCAAATTTCTTTATAGATAAAACGCGAGCCTCCATCAATCACCTCGCTAAAAACTTTAAGAACTATGAATTGTCGGTAAGTGGAATGGCGGCAGAAAAAGCGCCAGCCGAAACCACACAGGTTCCGCAGCCTGCCAAAACCGAAGCCGGAAAAGGATAGCGATGAATAGCATAGCGCCCGTAATTGAACTTGAAATGTATCTGGCGGCAATGCCCGTTCTTATACTGAGTGTAGCTTCCATCATTGCCATGCTTCAGTCGGTATATGTCACGATTGGCAGCACGAAGAAAGTTTACGTCCTTTGTTTAGTATCCTTGATTGCGGCATTGATTTCCTCAGCTACAGGATTTGGGCGCCCAGCGACAAGTTTTTTGGGGGGTTCTTATCTTTCTGGAGAACTCGCGAGTTTTGGGCAGGTTCTCATTCTGGTTCTGGCCATCACAGCGACATTGTTGATGCGCGTAACGTCCGTCTGCAAAGATTTTTTTCGTGGAGAGATCGTCGCATTATTTTTGATGATCGTAACTGGCATGATTGTGTTGGTTTCTTCCAATGAAATGCTTTCATTGTTTGTAGGCCTTGAACTGGCTTCTATAGGGCTTTATGCCTTGGTTGGCTACATCACCCCAACGCGGCTTAGTCAGGAAGCTGCCATTAAATATTTCGTTCTCGGAGCTTTCTCAACGGGGTTTTTGCTTTTCGGTATGGCCTTACTCTATGCGTTCTCAGGGACAATGGTTTTGACAGAAATCGTTTCTAAAGTTGCGGCCAACATCACGCATCCGTGGGTGAAAGTGGGGGCGCTGTTTACTTTTGTTGGAATAGCTTTCAAGCTGGCATTGGTACCCTTTCATATGTGGGCACCGGACGCTTACGAGGGTGCGCCAACTGGCGTCACCGCATTTATGGCAACCACTGTAAAAGTCATGATGATCATTGTGGCGATCCGAATCATTGCACCCAGTATGACCGGGATGGTTGGACTTTGGGAGCCGGCATTGTATTTTACAGCTGCGGCTTCGATGCTTTTCGGAAATTTACTGGCGCTAGTGCAAAGCAGCATGAAACGCATGTTAGCGTATTCTTCTATCGCACACAGTGGCTACATGGCTGTGGCACTCGCCGCTCTTGGCGGTTCGGGCGAAATTCCTTTAGATGCGGTTCTTTTTTATCTCCTCTCTTACTGTTTTATATCCATCGGGGCCTTCGCGGTTCTCATGTGGCTAGAAAGCAAGGAACTTTCCAATATTCATCTGGATGATTTGAACGGACTTGTGAACAAGTATCCGGTTCCGGCTGCAGTGCTAAGTTTATTTATGATTAGTCTTGCGGGCCTTCCACCAACAGCCGGTTTTATGGCGAAGTTTTTCGTCTTTGGTGCGGCCATCGGCGATAATCTCATCACACTTGTGATCATCGGCGTCATTGGCAGCTGTATTTCTCTTTATTATTACCTTCGCGTCATTGTGCGAATGTACATGTATGACGTTGGCGAGGAGAGTGTTGTTCAGATTCAGCCGGTGAAGTCTTATGTTCTTGCATCCATCGTTGCGGTTTGTGCTTTGGCGACACTTTTTATGGGAACGCTCCCCAGTGCGGCACTAAATGGTATTAAGAAAACCACCGTTGCGTTGATTCCGAAGTAATATGTATCCGATTCTTTTTTCCATTGGTGATTTTGTGGTCCCGGCCTGGCATAGCTTTCTGGCTTTGGGAGCCATCGCCGCATATGCAGTCGGAGTTCATCTCAATAAGCGATACCATTTGGGTATTGCAGTCACAGATCTTGCGAAACTTTTTCTGATTTGCTACATCGGTGGCTATTTAGGGGCAAGGGGATTTGCGGTTTTCTTCGAGCAGCAAGATCTGCCAAATCTTTCGGACAAATTAAAAGCCTTATTTCAAATCGGTCCTATGACGCTGTACGGTGGCATTGTAGTCGGTATTGTCTTTGGTTATTTGTACGTGCATATTCGAAAACTTTCTAAAGCCGATCTATTTGATATCAGTATGCCGGCGGTCGTTATGGGGATTTGTTTAGGACGCATAGGATGTTTTTTAAATGGCGACGATTATGGCAAAATTTTGAAGTTAGACGAGTTTGTGCCTTGGTGGGCCGTATCGTTCCCGAACCTGGGTGACCGGGTTCAGCAAATCTACCGCTATCCCGTTCAGATTATTGAGTCCGTTGCGTGCGGCATCCTAGTTCTTTTATTGGTCCGCTACTTTCGTCAGATTCGGGAATACTTTCGTCCTTCCGCGGTCGGATTTATCGCTTTGATTTCTTATTCTCTGATTCGATTTTTTGACGAATACCTTCGGGGAGATGATAGGGGCTGGATCATTGAAGATGTGCTATCTCCAGCCCAGTTGATCAGTATTTTGATGCTAATCGGTTCGCTTATATTTATTGCGATTTATAAACCTCGTCCCTTATCTGACGCCTAGGGTTCGAATCAAATCTTAAGACTATTTAGGATCAAGTCACTGGTTTTATAAATTGTTTTTGAATTGTCGGCTTGGACATAAACACTCGGGCCTACCTTCCAAACTTTCATTTCGATAGGCTGACCTTTTTTGAAAGCCACTTGAACCGTGTGATCAGGTTTGGTTGCGTTCGCACCGGCGGGAGCTGTATCCATAAAGTCTTCAGCCTTGAGCTCGGCCAAGTCGCCAACCAAAAGTCTCGCATTGCCAATGAGTTCGGAAGTCTTTTTGCCATCCACTGTGACCGATACAACGTCTTCGGCGGCAAAAGAGAAAATTTGTTTGTCGCGAAAATCTGTCAGAGTTTTGCGAAGTTTCCGCTGATCTCGTTCTCTTTCCAGTTTTATGTAAGTCTCGCCTTTGTTGTCGGTGGCCCAAAGATCGCCATTCACGACCCCAAACTCCAGATGACGAGTTACATTGTCTTCTGTCGTCCAAGACACCTCATATCTAGCGACAGATTCGCGAAATTTTTTATCGAATGCTTCGCCTGGCTTGTCTTTGATTTCGAGAGCGATAAACGCGTTTACATCCGAAATAAATCCCATCACATCCGACTGACTCGTGGGTAGGTTTTGTGGGCTGGTCATCTGAAGCTGATTGTTTTCCATCGCAAACTTAGCAGTAAATGGTTCGGGTGAGCGGTAAGTAAGCTCTTTGATTCTTCCGGTATCAATCTGAGCAAGCCGTTTATGACGCAAATTAAAAACGGATTTGTTCATAGACTGCTGAACTGCGTAGCTTGCTGTATAAACCTTGCCGGTTTCTCCTACACCAACATAGACGTCGTATCCCGTTTGAGCTTTGGTGCCGATGCTGAGGCTATAAATCTTGCCCTTGGAGTCAAGGAGGCTGATTTTGATTGGCGCGGGATCAAGCTCGTACCGAGCCCATTGATCTTTGGTATCGGCAATAGGTTGGTTGTACTTCAAGTTTTGAATAGCTTCGACGAGTTGATCGATGGCTTCCTGATCGGCGAACGCTTCAAAAGGTTTCGTCAATTTCCATCCGACTGTCGAGCGGATAAGAGCCATTTCGAGGTCTTTTCCATCGGACTTGTTGACCAGAGATATTTGCATGATGTCCTTGGCGGGAAACGAATAAATGAGCTTTTCTGTTTTTTTGGCGCGTTCCTCATCTTTTGTGGCGCGCGCGTCCCAAATAATCAATCCACCAATCACTAGAATCCCGATCAAAAGAGCGACAACCGTTTTTTGGTTTTTCACGATTTTCTCCTTTGAAGCCAGTAAATGGCGCCACTACACAAGAAGATAAACGGATAAATAAAAGCGAGAACAAAAAGCGAAACCTGACTTGAGGAACTGGTCACGTCAATCGTGCTCTTGTCTGTTGGCTTTGGTCGAATCGCGATAAAATCTTCATCGCGCACCAAGTAGTTCACGGAATTCACGAATAAATCCCGCGTCGCAGCGTCTTGCGCGCCAAGATTTGCAGCAATCGCGGCGGAGCCTCCCACTAAAAAGCGAAAACCTTTGGTTTTTGTAGGCTCTGGCGATGGAGCGTCGTCGTCCGCAGGTTTCGGCGCATCATCAATCCTCGAGGCGATGGTCAGCATCGAATGTTGGGCGGTATCTATTTTTTTAGAAACATCGCCCTTAAGGTCCTCGGGCCGGAAAATATCTTTCACTCGAATCGTGAGGGGAGTGTGGGTCTTGGCGATTTCTACAATCTGTATGTTTTTATCCTCGAGTTCTTTCCTGCTAACTGATCGGCTAGAGGGTAAAAGGATAGCGACATCGGACGCCTTGGAAAAATCACGCGAAATGTCGTGGTCTGCCGAGAAGGTATTGATGATGCCAAAATTCTTCCCGTACATCTGAGCTTGTGGGCTATTGGGATGGAGGAGTAAAATATCCGATCCCAGGCTCATGCCATACTTTTCGGCTAATAAATTCATGTTCTTGGCGGGCACCAAAGCATTGACCAAAAGCATAACCGAGCCGCCACTAGTCAAATAGTCGTCTAGAATTTTGACTTCGGGTTCAGTTAAGTCATAGGCCGGCCCCGCTACGATGATGAGGTCGGCAGTTTTCACTTCTTCCAGGGCGGCAAGCAAAGTGACTTGCTGGACGTCAAAGTTATTGGTTTCCAGTTCAGTCTTGACGATATTGAAGCCAACTTCATCTTGGGCATCTAATTTTCCTTCACCATGCCCTTCGGTGAAAAGAATTTTCTTCTTTTTTGTTTTAAGCACATTTAAAAGAGCGTTTGTGACTTTTTCTTCGTTGAAGACAGTAAGGCGCGACTCCTGAGGGCCTTGGCGAAAGATAACTGTATTGGGATTGGTGAGTTTTTCGGATTTGGCATCTTCGATATCGATGGCGGTATTGAGATACTTGATATTAAAAGCTGCGCCTTTTATCTGATAGAGTTCAATCAAATGCACGAAAGCCTGCTTGCTGTTTTCATCTGCGAAAAAAGCCTTTACTTCAATAGTGGCTTTATCCTTCTTCATTTTTTCAATAATTTTTTCGGATTGGTCCGAAAGAGTATTGGCTCCGCCTTTCGTCACATCCCAGTTTTTGTTGAATCGAGGTTTTGTGGACACGTAGGCGATGCCAGTAATGAAAGCTCCGGCAAGTAAAATCGCCAAACCAGAACTAGCGCCGTATTTGGCACCTTTGCGCCCGATGACGCGCGAAATATTCTCAAGGTCCAAAATGATCCAAAGTAGAAAGAAAACACCGGCAACCGCCCAAGCGGCCGGCATCACCCAAGTTACTGCCGCAGCGTTGCCGACAGAAGTTCCGACACTGCCGATGATCAAACCTAAAAAGGGTAAAAAGAGTAATCCTGGTTTCATAGTTATCTCCAGCGCTGTGAGTCTAAAGAGACATTCGTTAAAAACAAAAAAGATGCCGTGAAGAGTACAAAGTACAAAGTATCCTTAATATTGATGCTGCCCTTTAAGAACGAATCGAAGTGGTCTGTTGAAGCGATATATTGCATTGCGCTTTGCACCCAAGATCCTTCCGTGCTGATGCTGGGTGCTGCCCAGTTCAATATGAGGAGCATGAACAACCCAAACATTGTGAAAATAAACGCGAGAAACTGATTAGAGGTGAGAGAAGAAATCCACAAGCCGAATGCTAACTGCGAACACATCAAAAGGAATACGCCGACAAATGACGAGATAATAATGCCCGTATCAGGGTTGCCGTAAATGACTGTATATATCGGATAGGCGGTGGAGGCGATGAGTACGAGTAACATAAAGAATGCAGACGATGCGAACTTTCCTAAAACAATTTGCGTGGCCGATATGGGTGCTGTCTGTAGGAGGCGAATGGACTGGCTGCGTTTTTCACTCGCAAAAGTCGACATTGTGACCGCCGGAATGATCAAAATCAAAATAAAGTGAAGATTTGCAAAAAGTGCTCGGACCAGTTGCTCAAGGCTTAGCCCACTCCCGCCCATTTGCTGAGATTGTTGTTCGGCTTTGATGAAAGTCGCAATAAAAGAGCGAAAGAAAAACCCCATAAAAAGTAGGAAAAAGAAAAAAATGGCCGCCCCTTTCGGAGAGGTAAAGTAACTTTTCAGGTCGCGTCGTGCGATAGTAACGATAGCACCCATAGATCTATTCTCCTTAGTGAGTCAGCTGGTAAAAAACATCTTCAAGTGTTTTGGACTGAGGAGTCAGTTCGCGCAGCCCGTGGCCTGCACTGACAGCTTGTTTGACGAGGCGATCAATGGTGTCCCCATCATTGTTGGTACTGACTTCCAAAAGATTGTCCTCAATCAAACTCGCTGAAGCAACCCCTTGCATCGACTTTAAAGTGTCGGCGAACTTCAAACCATCATTTTGTACCCGCACTCTATAGACTGCGCCCGCATCTTTTTGGCGAAGAATTTGATCGCGTGTGCCCTGCTGAACAATCTGACCTTTGTTGATGATAATGATGTGATCGCAGGTGTTTTCGACCTCGGAAAGAATATGCGAACTCAATAGAATCGTATGTTCGCCGGCCAACTCACGAATCATCGTACGAATCTGCACGATTTGATTCGGGTCAAGCCCTTCTGTTGGTTCGTCTAGAATAAGGACTTCAGGATTATGTGCGATGGCCTGAGCGAGCGCAACTCGCTGGCGGTAGCCTTTCGATAGTTGACCGATGAGGCGATTTTGAACTTCCCCTAAGGAGAGCATTTCAACTAACTGTTTGACTCGCGCTGGAATTTTGGATTTTTCAACTTTATTTAAAGCCGCCGCATAAGAGATAAACTCTGATACAAGCATATCGTCATGCAGTGGTGGTTCGTCTGGCAAATAACCCAACTTTTTTTTGGCTTCAATAGGTGAGTCGGTGATGTCAAATCCGCAGATTTTGGCGCTGCCTTGATCGGCTCCAATACATCCACACAAAATGTCCATCGTTGTGGTTTTGCCGGCGCCGTTGGCTCCGAGAAATCCCACAATCTGACCCTTTGGAACGGTGAAGCTGAGATCATAGAGTGCCCGAACGGACCCAAATGATTTCGAAAGGCCTTTTACCTCAATCACTGTTTCCCCCTTAAAATAGTGAACTATTCATGCAAGGCAATATCTTATATCGGAGCGACTGAGTGCGTCAAGCAAGCTACTGCTTATGAAAAAACAGTGAAAATCCTTCGTCAGTCATTGCTAAGCGAAGAATCTCTTATTCTGTACAAAGAGGTATGTTGTGACCAAGCTGAGTTGCTTTGGTTTGAAGATAGCGCTTATTTTCTAGGGTGTGTTGAGCGTGCGACGGCACAACGCTGCTAATTTTAATTCCGAGTGCTGCGAGACTTTCGGCTTTATTTGGGTTATTTGTGATGAGGTCAATATTGCGTACGTGAAGATGATCAAGGATCGCAGCGCCAGCACGGTATTCGCGCATGTCTGCATCGAAGCCTAACTTGACATTGGCCTCGACCGTATCAAGTCCCTGGTCTTGCAAATTGTAGGCAAGGAGCTTCGAACTCAAACCAATGCCACGACCCTCTTGCCTTAGATAGACTAGGATCCCTGTGCCGCGCTTTGAAATCTGCTCGAGCGCATTGTTAAGCTGCCACTGACAGTCGCAGCGAAGCGACCCAAAAACTTCACCTGTCAAACACTCCGAATGGATGCGCGCTAGGACCGGCTCGGTTGCCGTGCCGATGTCACCTTTGACCATGGCCAAATGTTCTTTATGGGTGGCGTTATCTTTGAATAAATAGAGCTGAAAATCACCGTAGGCTGTGGGAAGCCTGGTTTTCACGATGCGCTCAAGGTTGTGGCTCGCTTCTTTCATTGCCCCGATATCTACTACGAAAAGGCCCACCTGTCCAATTATTGAGCCTTATTGACACTATTTCCCGTTCGGGTATGCTGCCCAACTCGTCATTATGGTGGCTGTGGCGAAGTGGTTAACGCATCGGATTGTGATTCCGACATTCGCGGGTTCGACCCCCGTCAGCCACCCCATTCTCTCTCTTCGTGACTCAGCCGATAGGGGAAAGCGCACGAGGCAAAATGCTTCCGTAAAGCCTTACACAATTCAGGCCCATGGTTGAACTCCGCAAATAAAATCATTGGCGTAACTCATGACAATGAGACCTCTGCGCCGAAGGCAAAAGACTCAATTCCCTTATCGAACGCTTCAGATATCAGCTTACCGCAAAATAGACGTTTCCTTCGTTTGGTCGTGAAGGAAAGATTCAATATTCCCTTTGCATGCTGCTCGTGGAAACGAACTTATGGAGACAATACTTCAAAATTTTGGATCGAAATTGTTTGACCGATGACTGCAAGTCACTCGATAGAACAAAATGTAAATCTTTGTAGAGCTGTTATCGTGCGCAACGATGCTGAGAGTTCCTATGCAAAGTATGTCCATAGACTGGGGGCGCTGCTGGAAAGCGACTTAAGCACTCGTGTAAGCCTCTGTTTTGTCCAATAAAAATTGATGCAAGACCTAAGTCTCAAGCTTTGAATGATCTACCCCGAAGAGTAAGGTATGAGAATGCAAGGTGTCATATGAAACAGATTAGAAAAAGTAATCTGGGATTTTCGTTAGTTGAGCTTATGGTCGTGGTTTCCATCATCACACTTCTAGGCTCAATAACATTTCCTAGTTACGTCAAATTTATGATCCGTGCTGCCAGAGTGGAGATGACTACAAATCTGCGGCATATCGCTACGCTTGCACACGCTTACCATGCAGAGAACTCTCAGTTTCCGGGTATCATCTTGTATGGAGTGAGTAATGGAACCACTAATTGTGGCCCCAACGCATTGGGATTCAGTGTCGGTGACTGTATGAGCTTACGTTATGAATACTTATTCAGAGGAGGTTGGCAAGTTAACGCAAGCACTTATCATTTCACTCGCGAAACTTATTTTGGCGCATACGCTCGCGCACTTTATATCGATGGTGATTATGACTTTTCGACTGGTAGGGGACCGCCGACAAAACATTGCATCGTTCCGGAAGTGTACTCTGAAACGAATGGTGGATACTTTTATTATGATGCGTGGACGTTAAATGAAAATGGCGAATTCAAAGCGGTCTTTGATGGCGACGCCGAACAGAACTGTCTTAGCGGAGCCAGTGTACCCATCGGTGGTTAAAACCGAAAAGGGGAAGTAGAAATTCTAAATCGCGAGCTGAATCGTAATCAACTAGCGCCGAGTCACTCAACCTGATTACCCCGAATCTGACGCCCACGCGCCAGTATATCTTCACGCACCAGTGAAATGGCTGGGACCATGAATAAAACGAGAATGGTTCCGAAGATTAAGCCATAGCCCAAAGCGATAGCGGCGGGTTGCAGGAACTTGTCAAAACCTCCAATACCATAAACCATTGGCAAAAGGCCGACGACCGTAGTCAATGTGGTTAGCCAAACCGGTCGGAATCTTCGGATTCCTGCTTGGTAGGCGGCATCAAATGCTGAAGCACCTTCACTGCGAACCGAGTTCATGTAGGCGACTAAGACAATCGAATCGTTGACAACGACACCGCAAAGTCCAATCGTACCAATCATACAAAGAAAACTCAGTGGCAACCCATGGAAGAACATTGCCCATATAACTCCAACGACACCAAATGGTATAGCGCTCATGACCATGAAGGGTTGTGTCATATTTCCAAACTGCAAAACGAGAATAAAAAAGATAAGAGCGGCAGCCACGAGGAAGGCTTTTAGCAAGCTGTCCATACTATTCTTGGTATCCTCAAACTCCCCGCCCTGCGCGAACTTGATATGCGGATATTTGCTTTGCAATTCTTTAATTATCGGTAGCAAGTCGGCGTTAGCATCATTGCTCGTGTAAACACTCGCATCCTTTAAATCCGCATTCACCGTGATTGTTCTGCGACGATCAAGATGTTTAATCCCGTCGATGCCTTTTTCTTCTGAAAAACTTGCGACCGATTTTAGACGCACTAAATTATTCATTTGATTTGGAATCTGCATATTTTCCAGCAGTTCGAGGCTGTTTTTGCCTTCTGAGTCAAGAATGACGCGAACCGGAAACTGCTCGCCATTGTTGGTAACATATCCTGAAACGAGTCCATCAAGCGCTGCCCGAATGTGGGTTGCTACACCTTCAGTAGTCAGGAGAGCGCGCATCAGTTTGCTTTGATCAACTTCAATGCGAAATTCTTTCTTTCCAAGCCTGTAGTCCGACTCAATATTGACTAGTTGCTCGTTTCCTTTAAGTTTCGCTATGACTTCTTCAGAGATGGTATTGATCTCAGCCAAGTTTTTGCCGACGACTTGAAGGGAGACTGGCTTGCCAACTGGTGGACCGTTTTGCACTCGCGCGTATCGAAACCCTGTATGTTTTGATTTGCCGATAAGCGCCTGCATTTTTGTTTCAAGCTCTTTAATGATGGCGTCGGTACTTCGTTTTCGTAAGTTGTCCGGGGCTAAATAAACTTTGATCTCACCGAGGTGCTTGCCTCGTGCTGTGAAAGGGTCATTGTTGTCGTTTTGCTGGATGCCTACGGTGGTAACAAAGTTCCGAAGTTCATCTTCAGGGAGCGTGCGAATGACGGCTTCGACACTTTTCATTTCTTCCAAAGTTTCTTCTATACTTGTACCAAGAGGTAGATCAGTGCGAACGAAAAATTGCTCAATACCATCCGCAGGGAACAGTGTGAACTTCATCATGGTGGCAGCGAAAATGAGAGTCAAAACTGTGAACGCGCTGATGCCGGTAATAAAAATGTAGCGGTGATAAAGTGTTTTATGGAGGAGTCTGGCATACGCGTTGACGACTTTGCTTTTTTCTTCGCCTTCTTTCGTGGCGTTAATTTTTGGTTTACCAAGCCGAATTCTTTTCTTTTCAGTGTATCTCAGGACGTCGTATGCATGAGAGGGGAGAATAAACATGGCTTCGAACCAGCTGGCACAAAGAGCCGCGATGACAACAATTGGCATTTCCTTGATAAACTGCCCAAAGACCCCACTCATCATAAGAAGCGGTGAAAAGGCTGCGCAAGTAGTGGTGATCGTTGCCGCCACCGGTAAAATGACTTCGGATGTACCTTTGATGGTGGCTTCCAGAGGCGGAAGTCCGAGCTCATAGTGGTGCCAAATATTCTCGGCCACAATGATGGCGTCATCCACCAAGATACCAATGACGATGATCAAACCAAACATACTCAGTAGGTTGATCGTCATGCCCATATATCCCAGAACGATAAACGCACCAAAAATAGCAATGGGCATGCCAATTGCGGTAACAAGGGCGATACCGGGGGATAGAAAGAGAAGTAAAATAACAGCTACGAAAATGAAACCATAGATACCGTTACTCTGGAGTACGCCAAGGCGATTGCGTACGAAAAAACTGATGTCGTTGACATAGCCAACATTTACTTTATCCGTAAGCTTTGCTTCAGCTAGGTAATTCTTCACAGACAATTTGACTTTGTCGACCAGGTTTATAACATCGCCTTCCGCGGATTTGATAACCTGGAGGATGATTCCGTTATGGCCGTCTGCCCGGTGCAGAATGGATGATTGTTCAAGGCGCTCTTGAACTGTTGCGATATCTTTGATCTTAAGCGTTTGACCTGAGTCGTTAGCCCTGATCACGACTTCGCCAAGTTCCTCAGGCGTATTTTTACGGCCGATTGTTCGGACTAGGTATTCGCCTTCCTTTGTATCGAGCGCGCCACCAGGTAAGTCCAGATTCTGCATGCGCAGACTGGCGACAATATTGGCGTAACTAAGGTCGTACTGTACGACTTTGTCCTGATCGATCTGAATCCAGTATTCTTTCTCACGGGCACCGCGTTCATTGACAATCGAAATATCTGATATGTCTTCCAGACGAAAACTAATCTCTTCGGCCAAGTTTTTGAGTTCAATTTCGGACATCGACTCACTGCTGAGTGCTATTTCGATGATCGGCCAGCGATCGCTGGCAATCTCTGTGACGAGTGGAGGATTGGGTAGATCGATAGGAAGATTTTTGACTCTTTGTACGGCGCGGATCAAATCATCCGTTGCTTTTGAATTAACTTTTTCTGTTGCGTCAGGATCCAGCTTTACAACAATGCTGCTAAAGCCTTCAATACTATTGCTTTTGACTTCTATGACACCATTGATGCCCGTGATTTCTTTTTCTATCGGTTCTGTGACGAGAGTTTCAATTTCTTCGGGGCTGGCACCTGGGTAAACCGTTGAGATGGCCACATAGTCGAAGTTCACAGAGGGAAACGCTTCTCGCTGCATTTCCATCAGACCCATAACGCCCATACCCAAAATCATTATGCTTATAATGTTGACCACTAAAGGTCGCGTGATGAAAAAATTAATGATTGGCATCGGCTTGACCTCGCGGATAGGCGTGCGTAGCAAGGCGAAGCATCGCTTCAGCTTGGCGCGCACCAAGCTCGGCATTCAGAAGGCTAACTTTGGCATGAAGAATCTCGAGTTCGTGACCGAGCAGAGCGGCTTTTTCGGACCGAACCTGAGCGAACTTCTGTTCATCTGATCTTAGTTTGCTGTTGTAAAACTTTAACTGCTGCTCCGCTTGGGCTTTTTGTTTGGCCGAAGAATCGAGTTTGTGAATGGCGAACTTAATGTCACGCTCGAGGTTTTGGAGACCTGATTGGAATTCGCTTTCGGCGACTTTCATTTGTGCCTGGGCTGCGAAAGCTTCGTAGGAACTTTTGCGATTGAAGGGCTTCCATTCAAGTTCTACCCCGACAACGGTCGTTTTATGATCCAGGTCAAAAGGCTCACTAACTGCATCTTGGCGCTCGGGTTCTATTCCATTTGAGCCAAGAGATGCGAAGAGGTTAACCGTTGGTTTATATTGCTCTTCAGCGAGCTTTTTCTGCAGGCGGATGGGTTCCATTTGATTTGTTACAATCTTCAAGTCGATCCGTTGTTGACGAGCGACTTCCAGGGCCGAGCTGACTTCCATTGCGGGAACGCTAAGACTTGGTTTGGCCAGAATATTTTCCGCAGGCATGACGATCTGATCAGAGCTTAAATTAAGTTTGTTGGCGAGCTTTTGTTTGACATCACCTTGGTTAAGTTCGATTTCTAGAAGTTGAGTGTCTGATTGGATAGCTCTGGACTCGGCGTTGAGCACGTCGATCTCATCAGCTCGACCAAACTCTTGCCGATCCCGCATGATGGTTGCAAAAGCTCTCGACTTTGCGGCGATCTGCTTGGCAAGCTGGAGTTGTGCATTCAAAGCCGAAAGGTTCCAATACAGTTGCTCTGTCTCCGCTTGGCTGATTTGTTGACGAAGCTCAACTTGAAGCCTGGCTGTATCCGAATGCGCCTTTTGTAATCTTTGCTGTAGGCGGATCTCCCGGGATAGAAAATTACGCCACAGTGGTTGACGTAGAGTCAACTGAATGTTGCCAGTATGAGCCGGATTTGTGATGACAGTCGGAGGTGGTGGGCCTTGGAACTTGGTCTGCGATTTCTCGTAGGATCCAGAAACTTCAATATTTGTACCTGTCGCAAACAGTTTGCGAATGCCAACTTCCGTTTTTCGAATGTTTCTTTCAGTACCGGCAAAATTAGAGTTTTGTTCACTCTCGTCATTGGCCAATTGAAACTTAGAGAAAATAGTCGCATCGTATACTCCGTCAACGGCGGCTTCCCTCGCTTCTTGTGCGGCTAACTGAGCTTGGGCGGTTTTTATATCGACGGATTGCGTACGCGAAAGTTCAAGAGCTTTCTCTAAGGTCAAAGCGGATCCGTCATTAGCAAAACCCATAGAGTTTAGTGCTAATAGAAGAAAGAATGTTAGGCAAAAATAATGTTTCATCTTGTTCAATTTATCGGTGTTTTTAGAGATTCTTAAAGAAGTTAATGGGGTGGTGTTTAGTCTTAAAAAACAACGTGCCGCCCGCAAAACTTAGGCGATGGTTCTTGCACGAGAATTCACGCTCTTTAGCGCTTGGTCTAAAAGAAAATTGGTCATGGGCTAAAAAGCCCCTTGGAGTGATTGTTTGGAATGGGCCTCAGGCTTTTCTGCGAAGGTCATCTTCTCAGAAAAAATGCGCTGTCAAAATAATGGCGGTGCAAACTCGCATGCTCGGATCCGTGCTTTTTTCTGATTTTAGTAAGCTAACTGCCTAGCTCACTTCATTTTACTTTTGTCTATCCAGATCTTATAGGCAGAACGATGTGCCAAAGTGATTCAGGCCGCCGAGGCGCGTAAATTGACTTTGTTCCCAACTAGACCGACCATCAAAGTACTCATTCCCGCACCAACAGGCCGAACCAAACCATGCAAAATTTCGATTCCGTAAAGATCTCTTTCTTATTCGTTGCCCTGCTACTAATTTTTTTTCTAAGTTCAGATAGAGCGTTGGCGAAGGCAGAGTCTTTGCCCTGTGGTGTGCTAGAAGCGTGGACGAGCATTGAGAGTAGGCTTGACCTTGATCTCATCGCGCGAAATCTTATTGCCAACGGCGAGGGGTTATCTCCTCAGGGAAGTTCTGCAATTCGTGACGGAATTGCGAAGTCCATTCAAGCGGATGTCATAGCGGAGTGTGGGGCCAACTGTCATCCACTCAATGCAAAAAGTTTTATCGTCAAGTCTCTCGCCAAGAATCTTATGATGCTAGGAAGCCGGACCAATGAGTTTCTTCAAAACCGACTACCAACTTGGCAAACCACGAAACGCGTCGGCGTGGGAACGCTACTGTTCCTGAGTGGCGCTGCCGCATCCAGTTATATGAACGTCATCATTATCGATTTTGTTAAACTCCATTTATCCGGGACATATGAAGTCGCCATTATACCTGCTCTCAATTCCATTACAGGGATGATTTTTGGAGTTACAGGATATGTCTTCATGGACATGCTGAACAGCAAGGGGCGGGCGATTACAGGGAAACTGATTCAAACAAAAGATGCAATGCAAGAAGCAAATGTCGAACAATCGATTATTGATATGTCTGTTGCCGTACAAGCAAGAACGAATGCAGTTGACGGTCGCGTCGCGGGAGTATTCGGATCTTTGAATGCGTACGACACAACTGGATCCATTGCTTTGGTATCTGCACGTCAAGCGGGAGAGACGGGTGATCACAATAGTGCCTACAATATCATTGCGGGACTCGCTGTAAATACTCAACAACGCCAAAAACAAATCGACCCTGACTTTGAGTTTCCATTCATCCAAGTCTCTCCAATCATAGCCACTTACGCCAAAGCACGGATTCACGAGATTCATCCGCAAGTTCTAGCGCGCATTACATTGCTGCATCAACGTTTATTTAAGCGAAATCCCAGTGCTGGCGATATGGAAACGTTCTATAAGCCTTTTCTGAAAAAGCTTTTAGAACCGGCATTTTCTGCGGATCAGAGCCAGATCGACAAAATCATTGCCGACAATCCCAGTTGGGCCAAAATATCTATTCCAGTCCATAAATAGCTTTGGCAATTTCTTCAAACTTCGATTTTTTACCTACCGGTTTTTGAACAGGTAATCTTCAAGTTTATCAAATGCCCCTGTCCAACCACTTGTCATCCCCGCTTTGCCATTGTGGAAAGTCTCGGCTTCAACTTTCGCAACATCCCCAACAACTTCAGTAACTATCGTGACGCGAGTAAGCTCTGGCCCTTCTTCCGTTAGGGTAATTGTCATGAGCATGGTTTCTGGCCAGGTTGGTGATAAGGGTTGGCGGGATACGTTCCCTTCTTCATCTATAAACTGCTGAGTGTAAACAATTCGATTGGGCCTCATAACTTCGAGGTATTTGGCGGAACAGTACATCCTCAGATTGGCTTTGTTGAACATCGAGAAGGAAGAACTACCTCCGGTCTTTATATCCGCATTGAGATATTCCATTTCGAAACCAACTGGCGCAAGCCATTTGGAAATATGCAAAGGATTAGAAAACATTTCGAATATAGTTTCGATCTCTGCCTCAAAACTTCGATTTATAAAGAACTTGTCCTTACTGAACTGTTCTTGTTCGAGATATTCAGCTAATCGGTCCCAGGTCGACTCGCCGCCCGCCTTCTTGACAAACTTACGCGTTTCTTCTGCGGCTTCCGGTGTCGGTAAGGTCATCGTCATGTCCATTTTAGTTTTGCCATTGTCCTCAGAAAAGTTGACAGTCACGCGAAACATAGGAGCGTGTTCGTCATTGCCGCCGTGGTCGTAAACCAAACGTTCGTACTTCACGACTTCAAGATACTTGGTTTTGTTTACATAGTCTTTGCCATCTGGTCCGTGCATGGTGTAGTGCCAGATGCCTCCGACTTTTAGTTCTTTACTGTGTGATGTAAGCGTAAATCCCCTGGGTCCCCACCATTTTGCAGCGTGTTTAGGGTCATTCCATGCTTCCCATACGAGCCTGACTGGCGCATCAAAGATGCGGATAATTTTGAGTTCATTTGATTTGTTTTTTGCCGCCATAACAGGTTCCTTTCCAGTGGTTTTAGAAGGTTATCTTTTTTTTGGCTTTTTCTTTTTCTTGGTTGGATGGATAGTCTTCAAATATTCATCCAAACGATCGAAGCTCGCTTCCCAGTGTTTGCGGTAATGATCCATCCACTCAGAGACATCCCTAAATTTTTCAGCGTTGAGTTTGCAGGGTCTATATTGGGCATCACGGGTTTTCGTGATGAGACCAGCCTTTTCGAGAACTTTGAGATGTTTGGTGACGGCAGGTAGGCTCATGTCTTTTAGAAATGGCTTGGCGAGATCAGATACATTGGCCACACCTTCTGACAGACGCGCCAAAATCGCCCGACGTGTGGGGTCGGCTAAAGCTGAGAAAGTTTGACTTAATACATCCATCATAATTAACTTATCGGTTAATTAACTAGAAAGTTAAGTATAATTTAAAAAAACCAGTTAAATCAGTGGTATATGACACGATCGCCGCCAGAAGGGTTGGACTTTCCCGTCGGGATGGCTAGGTGGTTGCCAAGTCCGTTCACTTACGGCTATTAAGGTGTTCAACAATTTGAGAGCTCAAGTTTGACTTATGACGACTAACCAATCTTCTTCATTTAAATACCGACTCGACTTATCCGTCTTAACTTTATTGTTTTTTATGTGGGGGTTCGTTACCTGCCTAAATGATATCTTGATCCCACATTTTAAAACCGTTTTTGAGCTGAGCTATTTCCAAGCTGCGCTCATTCAGTTTACTTTTTTTCTGGCATATTTTGTCATGGCCTTGCCTTCTGGTTTTGTAGTGGATCGTTTAGGTTACCGAAAAACTTTAATTTTGGGATTAGTGATAACGGGCGTGGGAGCACTTGGTTTTATTCCTGCCGCAAAACTCGTTTCTTATCCTATGTTTCTGGGTTCGCTTTTCACGTTAGCTTGCGGCATCACTTTTTTGCAAGTTTCTGCGAATCCTTACGTGACGGTTATTGGTCCTGAAGAGAAAGCTTCCAGTCGTTTAAACCTGACTCAGGCATTTAACTCTCTCGGTACAACTCTCGCTCCCATCATCGGCGGCGTGTTGATCCTGTCGACAACCAAAGGCATCGAGACTGTCATCATGCCTTATCTTAGTCTTGCAATTATCTTGTTTGCATTGGCTGTGCTTTTTTCGTTCTATCAGTTGCCGCCGCTTAGGGTGGAAAGTTCAGGAGACTCCGAAAAGCTCAGAATCAAAGATGTTCTCAAGTACCGTCATACCGTACTGGGAGCGCTTGCCATCTTTGTTTATGTGGGCGCCGAGGTTTCCATAGGAAGTTTTCTCGTGAATTATTTTGCGTTGCCAGAAGTTTTGTCTCTCTCACATGAGTCAGCCGCCAAGTATGTGGCTTTCTATTGGGGTGGGGCGATGGTAGGAAGGTTCATCGGTTCTGCTATACTTCAAAAAGTGGATACGGGATTGCTTTTGGGAATTTTTTCTCTTTGTGCGGCTGGTTTGATTTTGCTTTCGATTGTTTCCGGTGGAAGTTTCGCCATGTATGCGATCTTAGCGGTAGGCCTTTTCAACTCGATTATGTTCCCTAGTATTTTCACTCTTGGCATCGCGAAACTCGGCAAACTAACCAGCCTCGGATCGAGTCTCTTGATCATGGCGATCGTCGGGGGCGCCATAATTCCACTGGTGGTGGGTAGCCTTGCCGATCATATGAGTCTGCAAAAAGCTTTTATAGTACCTGTTATTTGTTACTTGTATTTATTTTACTACGGATTAAAAGGTTCCAAGATTCAGCCTCGAAAGACGTAATTTAGAAATCAATCGCGAAATGCCAACGTGCCTTCATGTTTGAGGCGGCTTCTAAAACTTTCTTATAGTCGTTGAGATCGGCTAGCACGTCCGAGGAATTTGCCACGGATTTTGGATTCCTCTGCAAGTGGTCGCTCAGTTTGACAATCCAATCCAATCCTTCACCTGGCTCAAACCATTGCTCAGCAGGTACTTGGGCAGAATCCTCCGGTCCAATGTCGTCCAGAAAATCAGCCAATTCTTCCGGATCGCAGCTGACAAAATCTTCAATATCTCGAATGCCTAGTTCTTTTGCGGCTGCGCTCAAAGAGTCCCATGCACTTGCGAGAGCTTTGCCGTCTACTGACGCGTCAAAGTCGATGTCACTTCTATCGAGCACAATATAATAAGCTACACTCATAAACTGCTACGCTCCATTTTGAGAACTGCGACTACGTTTGCGGATGCAATTATATTACAAAATTTAATATTCCAATCCATCTAAGTAATGATCGTCCGCCAAAAATGGCAGCGTGACAGTATTGGGGTGACTATCTTCTTTCATGGTCTGAATGGCATTTGCATTTCCGGCCCACGCGCGGCGTGCGACGCCACCTAAAACATCCCATGGCAGTGCCGTTTCAATAATTTCGTCCACTTCTTTGCGGCCGTCCAAAACAAGTCCAAACCCACCATTAATGGATTTGCCAATACCAACACCGCCACCATTATGAAGTGCCACCAGAGTCATGCCTCGTGCGGCATTTCCTGCAAAACATTGTGTCGCCATATCGGCCATAACATTGGAACCATCTTTGATATTTGCTGTTTCGCGGAAAGGTGAGTCGGTGCCTCCGGTATCGTGGTGATCGCGGCCCAACATAATTGGTCCAACTTTTCCGTCTCGAACAGCGGCATTAAACTTGAGAGCAATTGTTCGACGACCTTCCGCGTCCTGGTAGAGAATGCGCGCTTTGGTTCCGACTACAAGTTTGTTCTTTTCGGCGTCGCGAATCCAGTTGTAGTTATCAATATCCTGATAACGTGGTTTCGCGCGCATGCTTTTTATAGTTTCAGCAGCAATCTTATCAGTCGCCTGCAAATCCTTGTGATCTCCCGACAAACATACCCATCGAAACGGTCCATAGCCATAATCAAAAAGTTCGGGTCCCAAAATATCTTCGACGTAGCTTGGCCAAATGAAACCATCTTTTTCGTCAGAGCCGTTTTTAGAAATTTCCTTAACCCCAGCATCAAATACAGCTTTCATAAACGAATTACCGTAGTCGAAGAAGTAAGTTCCGGTCGCGACCAGGTCTTTGATGATTTTATAGTGTCGGCGTAAAGACTCATCGACCGATTTTTTAAATTGATCCGAATCCGATTGCAAAAGTTTGGTACGCTCAGCAAAACTCATACCCTGCGGACAGTAGCCGCCATCATAAACAGCATGGCAACTAGTTTGATCGGAAAGTAGATCAATTTTTTGCTTGGTCTTTAATGCGTACTCAAGCAGTTCGACAATATTGCCATGAAAGGCAATGGCGGCTGGTTTTTTGCTTTTCACAGCTGCATTCGCAAGATGAAATGCGTCTTCTGGAGTTTTCGCAACCTCTGATACCCAGCCTTGGCTATGCCGAGTTTGAATGCGAGATTCGTCTACTTCCGCAATAATCGAAGCCGCGCCTGCTATCATCGCTGCTTTGCCTTGCGCGCCGGACATGCCGCCCAGACCTGAACTCACAAAAAGTTTTCCTCCCAGACTTTCTGAGTCTTTAAGACCAAGTTTTAGTCGGCCCGCGATTAACAAAGTATTGAACGTGCCGTGCACGATGCCTTGCGGACCGATGTACATCCAGCCGCCAGCCGTCATTTGGCCGTAATTTGCAACTCCCAGGGCCGCAGCCCGTTGCCAGTTTTCGTTGTCATCAAACATTCCCACCATCAGGGCATTGGTCGTGATGACACGTGGAGCCCCAGCGTGCGATTTGAAAAGTCCTAGTGGATGCCCCGAGTGAAGAACCAAAGTTTGATCTTCAGACATGTCTTCAAGATATTTTTTTATGAGCTGGTACTGCATCCAGTTCTGGCAGACTTGGCCTGTTTCGCCATAAGTCACAAGTTCGTATGGATAGAGCGCAACATCAAAATCCAAATTGTTGTCAATCATCACTTGCAGTGCTCGGCCAGCCAAACATCGACTTTTATATTCATCAACAGGTTTTCCACAGAGACGCTCTTGCGGACGGAAGCGGTAGCCATAAATTCGACCGCGAGTCTTGAGCTCATCGAGAAATTCAGGTGCAATCTCAGCGTGCCATTTTGTCGGAATATAGCGAAGGGCGTTCCTAAGGGCGAGTTTGACTTCGTGTTTTTTTAGGTTGAGTTTGCGCATCGGAGCGCGGCGAATACCGGGATCGAAAACCGGATTGGGCGGAAGTTTTGAGGCAAATTCTAATGACATCGTTTTTGACATAGTGCCCTCATTGCTGAAGGCACCTTTATATCAATATCGTCACAGTGAGCATAGGGAAGAATCTATGTTTAGCATCTTCCGCCGTTATTTACTCAGCAAGTGTTTCGAAGGTCGTTCTTTGGTTGATACCGTCCGGAGAGAGGCTATTCATGTGGTTATAGCGAACTTTCAACTGCGCGCCCACTTGCGGCAAAGTCATATGCTTGCTGTTATCCAAAATGAAAACTCTACCAACGTGACCCTGACAATCGGTATGACCACCAATCAAATTAGCTTCGGACACTTTAAAGAGAATCGCCAAAGGAGCGGTTCCAACTGTGTCGTCCAATTTGTAAACGTTAGAAACATTTTCAATCGTGCCCGTGAATTCGCAGATTTCGTAGAAAGATGCGAAAGAAGCCGTGCTGAATAATACCGACGAAATTAAAATCATTTTGCGTAACATGTTCCGTACTCCTGAAGGGTGTGAATTCTGAAGTCAAACTATCCTTGCTTAAGCAGAACTTCCAATGATTCGTTCTAATCTAGCGCCATTAGATTTAGTGATGACTTCGGCAGACGGAAGCATTCGAACGCGTAGCCCTGAGTCAAGCGACGTGAATCTCGCTCCCAAGTCGCTTACTGTCCTTAGTTTGAGCATTTTTTGCGAAAAGTGCGCGGCAGATGAACAGATGCCCGAACCAGACGTCATATTTTTGACGAAAACAACCTTCACCAACCCTCACCCATTCGTGAAAATTTGGCTCCGCCTTAGCTGGGCAATCTCGTAGTCATAAAGGGCGCCTTAGTATATGAAATGAGGTGCTGGAGTCGGTTTTCATAGGCGCTATGCAAAAAATGCAGTGCCCTCCAACCTCGCAGAAAGACTATGATAAGGCTTGAGTCATCGTGCCTTCTGACTTTTTGTGATCAACGTGAAGTCGGAATGGGTATGCAGGAAATATTTTTTGATTCTTCTGATGTTTTTAACAGTGCGAAATTTCTGAGTGCGAAAAGAGGAGCGAAGAAAATGGCGTTCAACGTAAAAGTTCCATCGGTCGGTGAATCCGTGCAAGAAGCTATGGTTCACAAATGGCACGTCAAGTCTGGCGATCATGTCGCGCAAGATGATGTTTTAGTGGAACTCGAAACAGATAAGGCTACCGTTGAAATCGTTTCGGAAGTAAGTGGTGTTGTTACCATTTCTAAAAATAAAGGCGATACCGTCGGCATAGGCGACGTACTCGCGACGATCGATACCGACGCTAAGGCTAGTGGTAAAGATTCTGATAAAAAAGCATCGTCAAATGGCAATGGTTCTGGCAAACACGCAGTCGATGAAGATGAAAGTGAATCGGAAGCTCCCGCCGTTGAAGAGCGTGCGGCTGCAACCGATAAAAATACTGCAAAAAAAGCCTCTGAAAAAGCAAAACCTGCTGCAGGGGTTGCGGCGTCAACTGCAACGTCTCAAAGTGATAGTGGTCGCGAAGGTGTGTTTAGTCCGGCGGCGAGAAAGATTGCCGCAGAGCATGGCATCGAAAAAGTATCCGGCACGGGTCGTGGCGGTCGCATTACAAAAGAAGATGTCCTTTCGAAAGTAAATGGCAATGGTCATGCTGCGCCCAATGGTAAAAGTGCAAAAGAAGCGCCGGCTCCAGAAAAAACTGCAAAAGCACCAGAGCGAAAAGAGTTGCCAGGTATGACTGGCCACCGTGAGGAACGTCGCGAAAAAATGACGATGATTCGTCGAAGTATCGCCAGACACTTGGTTCACTCACAGCAAACTGCGGCCATGCTCACTACTTTTAATGACGTGGACATGACGGCCGTACTCGAACTTCGCAAAAAGTACAAAGATACCTTCAAGGAGCGCTACGGCATTTCTTTGGGTTTTATGGGTTTTTTCATGAAGGCTGCCGTCGAGGCGCTTCGCGAGTTTCCACTCATTAACGCTTACGTTGATGGTGAAGAGATTATTTATCACGACTATATCGATGTCGGGGTTGCTGTTTCCACGGAGCGCGGACTCATGGTTCCTGTTATCCGCAATGTCGAACATATGAGTTTAGTGGATATCGAACTTTCTGTAGCTGCGATGGCCGCAAAAGGTCGGGAAGGCAAAATTAAACTGGAAGACTTGAGTGGTGGAACTTTTACCGTATCAAACGGTGGGGTCTTCGGTTCTATGATGTCGACGCCAATTTTGAATTCTCCTCAAAGCGCTATTCTTGGCATGCACCGCATTGAAGAACGTCCCGTGGTTCGTGCCGGACAGATTGTCGCGCGTTCAATGATGTATCTTGCCCTTTCCTACGATCACCGAATCGTCGATGGTAAAGAAGCCGTTCAGTTCCTCGTCAAAATCAAAGAGGGAATTGAAGATCCAAACCGTTTGCTTTTGGGAGTGTAGTTCGCGATGGCCGAGACGTCTTTTGATCTCATTGTGATTGGTGGTGGCCCTGGTGGATACGTAGCCGCTATCCGTGCAGCACAGCTCGGTATGTCCGTGGCGTGTATCGAATCTCGTGGTGCGCTTGGTGGGACTTGCTTGAACGTAGGTTGCATTCCTAGTAAAGCGCTTTTGCAGTCGACGGAATTCTACAACCATACTTTGAACCACTCGAAAGAGCATGGCATTGTCGTTGGGAAACTCGATTTTGATTTGGCGCAAATGATGAGTCGCAAAGAGTCCATCGTAAAAGGATTGACTGGCGGCATAGCCGGATTATTTAAGAAAAACAATTTGACTTATGTCGAGGGATTCGCATCTTTTGTGGATCAGCATACGGTCGAAGTGAAAAGCAAAGCAAAAGCTTCAGCCAAGCAAACTTTGACTGCCAAGAATTTTATCATTGCCACTGGAAGTGAGCCAATCGAACTCAAAATTGCACCGTTCGACGGCGAAAATATTGTTTCGTCGACAGAGGCGCTTAGCTTCACGGAGGTTCCTAAGCATCTCATTGTTATCGGTGGCGGTGTCATTGGGCTTGAGATGGGCAGTGTTTGGGCGAGACTCGGAGCAAAAGTTACCGTTATCGAAGCACAGGATCGTATCCTGGCGACGATGGATCATGACATCTCTAAAGAGATGACTAAGATTTTGGAAAAGCAAGGCTTTGAAATTCGCGCCAATACAAAACTCAAAGGTTCCAAAGTCCTCAAAAACAAAGTGAAGCTAACATGTGAAGTCGATGGCAAAGACATCGAAATTGAAGGCGACAAAGTATTGGTTGCCGTAGGGCGCCGGGCGTTTATCGACGGACTTAACGTGGACAAAGCCGGAGTGAAGGCGCGTCAAAATGGCAAAGTAGAAACGAACGGGCACCTCCAGACGAATGTCGAACATATTTATGCGATAGGCGATGTGATTGATGGTCCCATGCTAGCGCACAAGGCGGAAGATGAGGGTGTTGCGGTCGCAGAAATAATCGCCGGTCAAGCCGGCCATGTCAATTACGAAGCCATTCCGGGAGTGGTCTACACGTGGCCAGAAGTAGCAGCGGTCGGCAAGACCGAGCAAGAGTGTAAAGACAGCGGTATCGAATACAAGATCGGCAAATTTCCATTCATGGCCAATGGTCGCGCGCGATGTCTCGGCGATACTTCCGGCTTTGTGAAAATCATTGCCGATGCTAAAACGGATAGATTACTCGGCGTTCATATGGTTGGACCGAATGTTTCGGAACTAGTTGCAGAAGTTGCGGTTGCCTTTGAATTTAGCGCAAGTGCAGAAGACTTAGCTCGGTCCGTTCACGCGCATCCAACTCTTGCAGAAACGATTAAAGAAGCCGCTATGGCAGTAGAAAAACGACAGATACACATGTAGGGGAAGTGATGGCCCACGATCCGCAAAAATTTAGCTTTGCTCAGGGGATGAATACAAACTACTTAGAGAGTTTGTACAAATCCTACAAAGATGATCCTGCGTCAGTTGATGAAACTTGGCAGAATTTCTTTCGCGGTTATGAAATGGGTGCTGAACTGAAACTCGGTGGTGGAGTTTCCGAATCTGCCGATGAAGCGGCGGTGGAAGCATTCGTCAATGCCTTCAGGCGCCTTGGGCATTTGCATGCTGACCTCAATCCTCTTTACCCGAAGCCGGAGATCGGCCCCGACTTGCAACCGGAAGCGCACGGTCTTGCCGACGTCGATCATCAAAAAGTTTTCCATCCCGCAAACCTTGCCGGGATGAGTGAAGGTACGTTTGAAGAGATTCATCAACTTTTGGCTGACACGTATTGCGGTCATATTGGGGCTGATTTTCGTGAAATGAACGAAATCGAAATGGTGACGTGGCTCCAAGAAAAAATGGAAAGCTGCCGCAACCAACCTGGGTTCACTAGCGAAATGCAAAAGTTTATTTTGCAAAAACTCGCCGAAGCAGAAGGTTTTGAAAAGTTTCTTCAGGCTCGATTCTTGGGTCAAAAGCGTTTTTCTGTCGAAGGTCTGGACACTCTGATTCCCATGCTCGCCATCGTCGCAGAAGATGCGACGAAGTCTGGTGTTGAGGAAATTGCTATGGGTATGGCCCATCGTGGACGCCTCAATGTCTTGGTGAACTTCCTCGGTAAGAACATAGGAACGCTACTGAAAGAATTTGAACAAAGCGAATACAACCTTTTCGATATAGACGGCGACGTTAAGTACCATCAAGGTTACGTCAATGAAATCATTGTGAGCGGCAAGAAGAAACTCCGTGCCAAACTTCTTCCTAACCCCTCGCACCTTGAAGCGGTAAATCCAGTGGTCGAAGGTTATGTTCGGGCTCGCCAAAGGCTTATGGGTGATGAGCAACGCAAAAAAATAGTTCCGATTTTAATTCATGGGGATGCAGCCATTGCTGGTCAAGGCATTGTGGCCGAAACCTTCAATATGGCTCGCCTTCCGTACTACACAACCGGCGGCACCATACATATTATTACAAACAACCAGATAGGTTTCACTACGGAACCATCCGATTACCGTTCAAGCACCTATAGCTCCGAAGTTGCCAAAGCTATTCGCGCTCCGGTTCTTCATGTCAATGCGGATGATCCAGAAGCAGTGGCTTGGAGCGCCCAGATTGCTGTGGCTTACCGGCAAAAATTCGGTCGAGATATTGTGATTGATTTGATCGGTTATCGTCGTCACGGACACAATGAAACCGATGAGCCGTCTTTTACTCAGCCAGCCATGTATCAGATTATTGAATCTCATCCGACTGTTTACGCGCAGTACGCGAACCAGTTGGTTGAAAAAGGTGTGGTGACCGAAGCGGATGTCAAAGCTCAAGAAAAAGAAGTGCGTAAGCACTTGCAGGGATTTTTGGATGCTGTTCGTTCGGGGGAGTTCAAAAAACCCGAAATGAATATTCCAGAGTCCATGAAGGCAGACATGCATTATGAAAAGTTGACGCATGAAGACATGATGAACCCCGGCAAGACTGCCATAAGCAAAGAGACATTACTCTCTGTTGGCGAAAAGATTTCCAAGGTTCCACCCAAGTTTAATATTAATCCGAAGTTGGAGCGCCTTCTCACAGCGCGCGCTGATATGTTAAAAGATAAAGGCTTAATTGACTGGGCGATGGCGGAGCTACTTGCTTTCGGAAGTCTCGCCGTCGAAGGACATCACGTACGACTTTCTGGTCAAGACTGTGGTCGTGGTACGTTTAGTAGTCGACAGGCCAATATGCGTGACTATAAAACGAATGAAAAATATGAAATCCTCAATCATTTAAGTAAAGACCAGGCTTCCGTTAATATTATCGACAGTCCACTTTCGGAAGCGGGAGTTGTGGGTTTCGAGTTTGGATATTCAGTTGCCGATCGATTGTCTCTTGTTCTGTGGGAGGCGCAGTTTGGAGACTTCGCGAACGGCGCTCAGATTATTTTTGACCAGTTTATGGCCGCGTCAGAAGCTAAGTGGAAACAGTTAAGTGGACTTGTGCTTTTATTGCCACATGGACACGAGGGCCAAGGTCCCGAGCATTCGTCTGGCCGCCCTGAAAGATTTTTGCAGCTTTGCGGAAACTTGAATATGCAAGTGGCGATTCCAACGACCGCGGCACAGTATTTTCATGTTTTGCGTCGTCAGATTCACCGCCCAAAAGTTCACAAACCTCTTATTTTGATGACTCCGAAAAGTTTGCTTCGCGATCAATCCGTAGCGTCCCCAATCAGCGATTTTACCAAGGGCCACTTTGTTGAGATTATCGACGACACCATTAAAGACAAGTCAAAGGTCAAACGAGTGGTGTTTTGTTCGGGTAAGGTTTTTTACGACCTCGTCAAACTACGCGGCGAAGCCAACAAGCAGGATGAAGTTGCTATCATTCGTATTGAACAACTCTATCCGTTTCCGGACGTATCCTTTGTCGATATTTGGAAAGCGTACGCCAAGTCCAAAGCTCAGATTGTTTGGTGCCAAGAAGAGCCGCAGAATATGGGTGCCTGGATGCATGTGCGGCATCGTTTCCAGAAGCACCTTAGTGTAGCTGACGTGGAATACGTTGGCCGTAAAGCCTCTGGAACCACCGCCGAAGGCAGTACCAAAGCACACGCCGAAGAACAAAAACGCATCATTCATACTGCACTTGGGGTATCTTACTCCCCGCCTAAATAAGGCGCTGAGGCAAAATCGAAAAAGAAAAGTGCTGACTCGGGCTCAGCACCCAAGTAAGCGTATGTGTTTTAGATGTTAAATCGTAATGGCACTACTGGTAACCGTTACCGTCTTCGTTCCATCCACAACTCGACCCCAGACACAGTAAGTTCCACTTGCGGGCAGACTCCAGTTTACTGACGTTGTCGAAACCGGGTTATCATCGACTATTGCGTTATCTTCCGTTGTCCCGCAACTCGAGAACTCGTCGAAGAAAAGATCGTAGGTTGCATCGTCGGAAGCATTTTCAAAACTCAGTTCGATTGTGAAAGAACTTTCTCCAGTTAGGTCAACGACACTGCCAAGATTGTCAAAGGTCATATTCAAAGTTCCGGAACCACCATCTTCACGAGCGTCACCCGCATCACCGCACGCCGTTACAAAACTGATTATGGAAACCAAAACTAAAGCTTTTGCCAATCTCATGTCACTCTCCTCTAAAAATAAACGGTTCATCGAAACTGATCGGATTTCGATCCGAATCGCGTTTGGTAGCGTGAATGAATCTTATAACAATTTAATTTAATTGGATATTATTGTTGATTGGCCTCAACTACGAGATCGGGTAGGCTACATTCTGGTAGCAACATATTGTTTTTTTTAGGAATTTTCGAATTTCTGGGGGTCCCATGTCTCGTATCGCAGTGCTTTTTGATATAGACGGCACATTACTTTCAACGAGTGGTGCGGGCGGACGTGCCATGCACAAGGCGCTTAAGAAGCAGTTTGAAAAGTCCATTCCGATCACCGCCGTGAGTTTAGCGGGAAGATGTGATCGAGGAATTTTTACCGATTTATTAACGGCAGCAGAAGTCGACCCTTCCGAGGATAATTTTCAGAAATTGGCAGGTGTCTACTACGAATGTTTGGAAACTGAGTTAGGTTCACATGACTCAATTCTTTTGCCAGGCGTACAAGAGATTCTAGACCTTTGTTCGGATCATGATTCTATTTCCGTAGGACTCTTGACGGGCAACTTTAAACGTGGCGCTGATATGAAACTTAATCATTTTGGCATTTCGCGCTACTTTGGCTTTGGTGGATTTGGAGATAATTTTTCATGTCGCAATGAGCTCGCCAAAAGTATGCTAGCAACTGTCGAGAATTCGGCAGGTGTGACCGATCCGGAAAAAATTTGGATTATCGGCGACACGCCGGCAGATATTGCGTGTGCAAAAGCCATTGGAGCCAAGTGTGTTGCGGTGGCGACGGGTGAGTATCAACACGAAGTCTTGAGCGCTTTAGGTGCCGAATACGTATTGAATGATTTGACCGAGGCCGAAACCTGGCATCAAAGGTTGTTTTAACTTTTTAACGGAGAGTGACATGGAAGCTCGCTTTATACTTGGTACGTTTGTAACTTTAAAGGTTCTGCAGTACATCGCAGAACTCTATTTGGGCGCAAAGAATCGAAGTTATTATCTCAAGGCCGATAATCAAATCGAGGCGATGAAAGTTCTGTGCATTAGCAAAGTGGATATGGAAAAATCTTTGACTTACTCTACAGACAAATACTTCTTCGGTCGAATTGCGGGCCGTTTCAAAATCTTCACAACCTTGGCTTTTATTATCTGTGGTGGCTTGGGCTGGGTGGAGACTTTCGCTATTCGTATAGCTGGCGCCGATAACACAATTCTGGTGGGTCTTGCTTTCTTTGGAATTTTGGCGCTCCTTAGTATGCTGATGAGTTTGCCTTTTGATTACTATTCGGTGTTTCGAATTGAGGAGCGTCACGGCTTCAATCGACAAAAACCCAAAACTTTTTTCCTCGACCGCCTAAAGGGCATCGTTATTGGCTTCACACTAGGCGGGGCACTGCTAAGCCTCATCTTATGGATTATGCAACGCCTTGGTGAGTTTTGGTGGGCGTATGCGGCAGGTGCGGTTTGCGTTTTTAGTTTATTGACAGCTTGGCTATATCCCACCGTTCTCGCGCCACTCTTTAATAAGTTTAGTCCCGTGCCAGAGGGCGAATTGAAGGATCGGATTTTTAAGCTTGCCGATCAGATTGGCTTCAATTGTTCAGGACTTTCCATCATGAATGCCTCCGTTCGCTCATCGCACGGTAATGCTTATTTCACGGGTGTGTTTGGCAAAAAGAAAATTGTTTTATTTGATACCCTTGTGGATTCTCTTATCCCCGATCAAGTGGTGGCGGTTCTCGCTCACGAGCTAGGTCATTTTAAGTTAAATCATGTTCGTAATTCACTCCTTCGTGGCTTTGCGATGACCTTTGGGATTTTCTTTCTTTTAAGTTTATGTTTGCCACTTGGGAGTTTTTACACGGCATTTCATTTACAGGGCATTTCCGATTATGGAGCTCTACTCGTTTTCAGCATGTGGTTTAGTTTGAGCGATTTTCTCTTGCAGCCTTTTGAAAATTATTTATCTCGTCGCAATGAGTTTGCGGCCGACGCCTTTGCCAAGAAGCATATGGGTGGGTCTAAAGAACTAGCAGCGGCACTCTTAAAGCTTCGCGAGAAGTCACATTCTATGCCGATAAGTCACCCTTGGTTTTCGGCTGTCTATTACTCACATCCTCCCATGATCGAACGTTTGAAGGCTATGGAGGCCTAGAAGCTAGTGACGCTGGGACTCGGTTCTGTTAAGCTTATGAAGTTCATTTAAGCAGATATAAGGGGGATGTTATGGGTTCGAGTTTGAACGACTTACAAGCACAACTTGGCGAAATGCGATTACTTGAGCATCGCTCGCTTTTTATTTCTGAAGGCGTCCATTCTGGAGTCGCCAAGACCGTAGTTACAAATTTGCTGAACCTGGATGCTGATGCTCCCGGTAAAGATATTTTTCTTTATTTGAATTCTCCGGGTGGCGAAGTCACGAGTGGATTTGCAATTTATGACACGATTCGCTTCCTAAATTCGAAAGTTACCATTATTAACACCGGTCTTTGTGCAAGTATCGCTACGATCATTAACGTTTCGGTACCAAAGGAACGTCGATTGTCTATGCCCAACGCCAAGTTTTTGATTCATCAACCGCTCATTTCTGGTCAAGTTCAAGGACCGGCAAGTGATATCGAAATCACGGCCATTGAAATCATGAAAACACGCGAAAAAATTAACAAGGTTTTAGCGGAAGCCTGCGGTCAAACCGTTAAGAAAATCGAAGAAGATGGCAACCGGGACTACTGGATGAATGCATCTCAAGCTTTGGAATACGGCTTGATTGGCAAAATTGTTTCCAGTGCCAAAGAATTAAAATAGATTTCCTAGTAAAGTGGTTGGTTTCTACCTAAGAAAATATAGTCCCAGCGTTGTAGTCGCGACGATAATGAGTTTTTTTATCGCCTTGATCTCCTCTTCGCTGGGACTTTGTTTTGGCCCCGCCTTAAAAGTCTTGATGGACACGGCTCCCCGCGAACTCGCTACGACTGATCTATTGGGTGACAACCTTGCTTTTGTAGCCAACTGGTTCGATTCTTCAAAAACAGTGAACTCCACAGTTCTCCTTTGGTATTTACCAATCATCATTGTGGTTGCTTCGGCTGCAAAGGCTATTTTTTCATTTGGCCAAACTTTTTTGTGGAAACGAGTCGGGGAAAAATCCGCCCGAGAGATTCGGGCCGACATAGTCGGAAGTTATTTGAAGATAGATCCCCAACTACGCCTGAAACCAGAAGTGGCTGCGTTGGAGGAAAATCTTTCGGCATTCATTTCGCGCGATATAAAACTGATTAGTGATTACATCGTCAATTTCCACGGTAACGTCCCACGTGAATCGATGCAAGTCGTGTTCTTTCTTATCGTACTCGTCGCACTTTCGTTGAAACTCACTTTACTTTTTGTGTTGGGAATCATTCCATGCTTATGGTTGGTGCTGGGCATTGGGCGGCGTCTACGGAAGCGATCAGAGGCGGTGCTTCGCGATTCCTCTCGCTTGACGGAGTGGCTACAGCAACGATTGATGGGTGTGGAAACCATTAAGCACTATGGAACGGAAGCCATTGAGACATCGAATATGGATATTTTGCTTCGCAATATGGAGAATCGACTTGTGAAAGCCGCGCGAACTAGTTCGATGAGCTCACCAATCGTCGAGACCATCGCCGTAGTCGCAATCGCAGGCATTTTGTACCTAACACTTGCCGACGTTCAGCGTAGTGTTACCTCAGGCGCGGTCTTTATCTCGTTTTTTTCCATACTTTTCATGATGAGCCAGTCCGTCAGTCGCCTAGGACGGCTTTTTAATAAAAATCGCGAAACCTCTTCCGCGATCGAGCGAGTCGAAGCAACGATCTCCACATTTAAAAAATCATCTTTGCAGGAAATGCATCTGGTTTCCGATGTGAGTGTCGGAGGAATCAAGGCCCACAACATTTCTTTTTCCTACGAAAATGGTGAGGGCGGCATCGCGGATTTTTCATATGACTTTATACCCGGAAAAATTTACACCATCTGCGGCGATTCAGGTGCTGGCAAATCCACTCTTGCGCGGGTCATGCTTGGGCTTTACAAGCCGATGCAAGGAGACGTTCGGGTTCACGAAAACTTGACTTGGACTTATGTACCACAAGCGCTTCGACTGATGCCGGGCACGGTGGCTGATAATGTATGTTTTCCTGATGAAACCATGGATTTGGTACGTCTGAAGACCGCGCTCGACAAGCTTGATATGACGCATGTTTTCGGTGAGGAAAAATTCGCTTCAGCCATCGTTGGCGATGGCGGTATGCAACTCTCCGGAGGTCAGGTGCAAAGACTATTGATAGCTCGAGTTCTTTATCATCAATCCAGATATATACTTATTGATGAAGGGACTTCGGCTCTTGATCCAGCTTTAGAGGCCGTAGTTTTGGCAGAAATCAAGGCGCTAGCCCAATCAGGAAGCCTTGTTATTATGATAGCTCATCGCCGCGCGCCGATCGAATGCGCCGATGAAATCATCATGATGAAAAAGGGAAAAATTGCGCTCTCGGGTCCGCGGGTGAACGTTATGAATCATGAAATTTTCACAAGTTTTTTTCAGAAAGTTACCTAGCTGCTAGAGGAGAGAGCTTATGACCACCATTTTTGACAAAATTCTAAGAAAAGAAATTCCTGCGAAAGTTGTTTTGGAAAATGAAGACGTACTTGCTTTTCACGACGTCAATCCTCACGCCAAAGTTCATGTGCTAGTCATTCCAAAGCACAAAATGGCTCGATTTTCAGATATGGTTTCGGTAGACGAGAAGATTGTGGGTCGATTTTTTAAAAACGTGGCTGTGGTAGCGTCACACTTACAGTTGGATGAAAAGGGGTACCGCATCGTAGTCAACTGCGGAGAACATGGGTGCCAATCCGTAGAGTATTTACATGCTCATATTCTTGGGGGAGAGCAGTTGCCGGGCTGGGACGGCTAAAGATATTTTTCTGAAGCCAACAAATAATTTCCCACGTAATCATTGACCCCGTTTTCAATCGTTGTAAAAGGCTGGGTGTACTTGGCGATTTCTCTCAGCCTAGAGAGATCAGCCTCCGTAAAATATTGGTAGTGTTCGACTAAATTTTTGGGTGTGGGGATATAAGTGATGTGCGCTTTCTTATCCATAGTCTTAAAAACTGCTTTGGCAACATCATTAAACGATCGACCCTTACCCGTTCCACAGTTGAAAATGCCAGATTTGAGCTGGGTATGGTTTTCAAATAAATGCATCATGACTTTCGTGCAATCTTTTACGTAAACAAAGTCACGCTTTTGTTCGCCATCGGAAATATCAGACCGCGCACTCGCAAAAAGTGAAATTGTGTCGTGCAACTGAACCTGGGGTACAAAATGCTCGATGACACTGGCCTGAGAGCCTTTGTGGTATTCCTGCGGGCCATAAACATTGAAAAACCGAAGGCCAGCCCAGTATGGTGGTGTATTGGTCTGTTGTTGCGCCCACACGTCAAAACTCTTTTTGCTAATGCCATATTCATTGAGTGGTTTAAGTTTTGGAGTCAGGTCGGGATCATCACTAAAGCCAAGCTTACCATCACCGTAAGTGGCGGCGGAAGAAGCGTAGATGAAAGGAATGCGGTGTTTTGAACAGTATTCCCACAGTCGCATAGAATAATGGACATTATTCTCGGTCAAATAAACGACGTCGGTTTCCGTGGTGGAGGAACATGCGCCGAGGTGGAAGATAGCTTCGATTTTTGAACTCTGGCCCGTTCGATTGAGCCAAGTCATGGTTTCGTCGCGATGAATTTGTTCGCCGATCGCCCGCTTTTCTAAATTTTTCTGTTTGAAGTGTTCTTTTTCGAGATCTATGACGAGGATATCTTCGATCCCATGCTGATTGAGTTCCCAAACCAACGCACTGCCAATGAACCCTGCACCGCCTGTGACAATAAACATAAACTTCCTCTATGAGACATCAAATTAAACCACGGCTGATTTAATTGCGTCAATAATTGCTTTTGCAGCTTTCGTCTTCGTCGGTCGGTAAATCAAAGCGATTTCATCTTTAAAGGTCGGTAGGTCCTTAATGAGTTCTATTTTCTTGGCGGCGACTTGGTTTGCGACTTTAGAAGGTATGATTCCAATTCCGCCACCTGCTGCCGTAAGGGCCGCGATCACTTCAAGGCTATTGCTGGTGATGACACGATCTATTTTGGCAGCGTTTTGCTTTAGCTTTGCCAGAAGAGTCTTCGATTGGCTCAGGCTATCGTTACAAAATAAATTAGCTTCACCGGATTCAATATCATTGAGTTTGTTAAGTTTTGTGCTTCGCCAAAAACCGACAATATCGTCACAGAGTTTAGTGATGACTAGGTCCGGATTTCGTATGGGGTTGACGACGATGCCAAAATCAATTTTAAAATCGATCACTTCTGCGGCGACCGTTCGCGATAGATCGAAATGCCTCAAGTCGATATGAAGTTTTGGATATTTTTTTAAAAGTTCAGGCAAGAAATACGGTACGCTGTATTGAGCGACAGAAGGATGACATCCAATGGTGTAATGCCCCGTAACATCTGTCGTATCGTTTACAATGTCAGCTTTGATATTTTCAAAATCTTCAATCAAACTATTGGCAGAGTTTGTAAGTTTTTGCCCAGCCCGTGTCAGCTGAATGCCCGAACGAGATCGTTCAAGGAGTTCCATTCCGAAGGAATTCTCTAAGCGCTTGATGGCTTGGCTTAGTGCAGGTTGACTAATGCCAAGTCGTTCAGCAGCGCGCGAGATATTCAGCGTTCGGCTGACTTCCAGATAATATTTTAAGTCGAATACAGAAAATGACATAGATCATCCGCGAAGTTATATCCAGGCTATGACTTTGTCTTTTAAGCGGGTTGGTAAGAGCCTGTCAAGTTGTTCCAAGACTTCTTGGCGGCTATAGCGCGTGCTAAAGTGTGACAAAACTAGGTTTTCATTTTCGAATCTATCAAATCTCGCAATAATGTCATCAATATGAACATGTTTTGTTCGCAATGCGGTTTCACGTTCATCTTCACTTAAAAAAGTACACTCTAGAACCAATGTTGGAACTTTATATAACCATGGTTCTTGCTCAAGAACACCAATGGCCGTATCTGCGCAAAACGCAAAATAAGGTCTTTCGGTTGATTCCGTTATGGTGTCGCCGCCTGACTTTTTGGAGCTAATCTCTTTCGGGTCGAGACCTTGAAACTTTGCCAAAAGTTTTTCGACTTTTTCGAACAGAAAATACCCTTGGGTCTCAATTGAATGCACAGTCGCAAAAGGTCTTAGATAAAGTTGGTTCGTATAATTCACATCGGAGCCAACGGGGAGGCTGACAAGCTCAAATTCAAAGGATTGCCGATTAAGTTTTTTCCATGCGTCAATAACTTCACGGATAGTATCTTCCGTGTGTGGTGGCACATAGATGGTTGGTTTCGTGAGTCGAAACAAATGCCGCGTTGCCACGTAAGAAACGAGGCCATTGCAATGATCGGCATGCGTATGAGTCAAAGCTAAGTGGGCCGTATTGTAAAATTCCCACGGATGGGCGCCATGATCAAAAATAATTTTATATTCTGGTATGCGCCAGTATGTTTGGACAGCGGCTCGCGAATAACCCTGCAACGTAAAATGCCCGCACGAATGTTCGAGCACTGGGGCGTTATCATAGCGTGAATCAACCGCTTTTGGGGTCCTAATCATTTTTCTTTTGGAAGTTCAATGCAACAGAATTAATGCAGTAGCGTTTATTTGTCGGCTCAGGGCCATCGTCAAAGACGTGCCCTAAATGAGCTTCGCATTTTTTGCAGACAACTTCCGTTCGAACTCGAAATAGGCTGCGATCTTTTTTAAGTTCAACGTTATCGGGGCTAATCACATCGAAAAAACTAGGCCAACCCGTTCCTGATTCGTATTTGGCTTCGGAACTAAAAAGTTTTTCGCCACAACATACACAGGTGTAAGTACCATCTTCTTCGTTTTCATAAAGTTCGCCCGAAAAAGGTTTTTCAGTACCTGCTTTGCGGCAAACTTTGAACTGTTCCGGAGTCAGAATTTTTTTCCATTCTTCTTCTGTCTTATGCGTCATGTCCTAGCAGCTCCTTGAACTTTGCTTCCATTAATGGAATCGCCTTGAAGATATCGCCAACAATACCATAGTCGGCAATACTGAAAATCGGCGCTTCTTCATCAGAGTTAATGGCTACAATGACTTTCGACGTGCGCATGCCCGCCAAATGCTGGATCGCGCCACTAATGCCGCACGCTATATATAGGCTAGGGTTTACGGTTTTGCCGGTTTGTCCGACCTGCATACTGTGTGGTGCAAATCCTGCATCGACAGCGGCTCTTGATGCGCCAACCGTCGCGCCGATGACATCCGCGCAGCTTTGTAATATTTTAAAGTTGTCTGCTGAACCGAGTGAACGACCACCCGATATAATAATTTGCGCTTCCGTTAAATCCGCTTTTTCGCTGGCTCCCTTGCGAATCTCAATCGTCTTTAAGCGGTTATCGGATACATCGACAGTAAGCTTTTCGACGCTGGCCGTGCCGTTACCAGGTTTTTCGATGGCGAAGATATTTGGCCGTACACTGACAAAGCCGGGTTTTCCACTTAACTCAACTAATTCTACGTCGGCAATCGTTTTGCCAGCAAACATCGGTTTCTTTCCCGTGATTTTGCCGTTACTCACTTCTAAGGCGACAAGATCGGTGAGAAGTTCACTATCAAATCGGATGGCCAAACGAGGTAGCAAATCTCGGCCTATCGGTGAAGACGTTGCGATCACCAAATCAGGCTGAAAGTTTTTGATCGCTTGCTCTAGTGCTTTGGCGTAATGCAAAACATTGTAAAGTCCAAGTTCCGGTTGATCAGCTACGTAAATTTTATCAGCGCCATATCCAGCGCATTCAGTGGCAAGACCCGAGACATTGCTGCCGATCAAAACGCCTGCAGCGTCTGCGCTATTTCCTGCAAGTTTAGCGGCGAGGCTCAGTGCTTCAAAGCCACTGCTTCGGAGTTTTCCATGTCTTTGTTCAATTAGGGCAAGGACTTTCATTCTTATATCACCTTCGCTTCGTTTCTGAGAAGTTTAACAACTTTATCAACCATATCTTCGAGCGGCTCACCTTTGAAAACTTTCCCCGGTGGTTTTTCGGCTGGAGGCTGAAAGTTTTGAAATTTCGCTTTGTTTTTTGCAAGCAGTACTGCGCCATCAAACCCCAAATCGGCAGGAGTTTTAACATCGCACTGTTTTTTACGGGCTTTCATAATACCAGGAAGCGACGTGTAACGCGGAGAGTTTAAAGATTTATGAGCACCCAATACAACTGGCAATTTAACTTCATAAACTTCCGTTTGTCCGCCTTCGACTTCACGTTCGACTTTGGCCGTTTCGCCATTGACTTCGAGTTTTGTGACGACATTGACGTGAGGCAACCCTAAAACTTCGGCGACCATAGTGAGAACATGCATGTTATCGTCATCAATAGCTTGCTTGCCACCCAAAATGATTTGCGGACTTTCCGCTTTAACAGCTGCGGCAAGTAAACGCGCGACATTTGCCGAGTCGAGACTTTCGCATCCTTGATTATCAATAATGATGGCGCGATCAGCGCCCATGGCAAGGCCTTTGACGACAACTTCTTTATTGGTCTGAGAAGTAAATGTGCAAAGAACAACTTCGGTTAGCTTGCCGGCTTCTTTTAATTTGAGAGCCTCTTCAATGGCAAACTCATCGTAAGGATTAATAATAAATTTTGTGCTGGCGTGATCGATTGCTTTTCGATCGGAAGTCAGCATGATTTTCGCCTCGGTATCTGGCGTTGGCTTAATAAGTACCAGTGCTTTCACGTGATCCATCCTCTAATCATCTGGGTGTATGCTGCGCATAAAAATGGCACGGCCGAGATTACCAAGGATGATATCAAACCTCAACAGCTTCGATAATTCGGGGACACATAACTAAATTGTTTAAAAAAAGAACTACAAACTTAACATAGTTTGTAGTTCTTTTTTTAAACAATTTAGTTATGTGTCCCCGAATTATCGAATAACTTCGACGTCGGGTACAGGAATGGCAATTTTTTTGCCGATGATAAGCCGATTGGCGCGGAGTTGAGCATTCATGGAACTGATAAGTTTACGAGTCACGCCATACTGCTGAGCCAAGCGAATCATGGTGTCACCCCGACGAATCGTGTGCATTTTGATGTCTTTTATTTTCAGCGCTGGCAAAGTTGGAGCGACAGAGGCAAACAGAGGAATT
Source organism: Oligoflexales bacterium (assembly GCA_041740975.1). Taxonomy (GTDB): domain Bacteria; phylum Bdellovibrionota_B; class Oligoflexia; order Oligoflexales; family JALZUQ01; genus JBGSKV01. The sequence goes on from JBGSKV010000083.1 coordinate 131,091, forward strand.
TTGTGGTTGGGAATGCGCAATGAGTAGTTTTTGCGATTGGGGGGCGTTACGTCGCGGCGAATCTCCGGGTTCCATTTCCTAAGTTTCACTAGAGGCACGTTCAAGGCATTGGAAACATCCGATAAACGAATCGCACGGTTGAGCGTCACTTTCCCTGTCGGCAGGTCGAATGCCGGATCACCCTTAACCTGAAAACCGAAATTCTTAGGATTCTGCGAAATCAAATAAGCCGCCAAAAACTTGGGGACGTATTCTTTTGTTTCCAGACGAATATGACTTGTCTTTGCGATATCCCAGAAAGTGGAATAGCCAGACTTACGCATAGCTCGGCGTATTTTTCCCGGTCCGGCGTTATACGCTGCGAAAGCCAGGTACCAACTGCCAAAGTCTTTGTAGAGATCAATGAGTAAGCGTGCAGCGGCAACAGTTGACTTGACCGGGTCGCGACGTTCGTCCACCCAATGGTCGAGATTCAAATTATAGTTCTTCGCCGTCCCACTCATAAACTGCCAGGTGCCGGTCGCACTAGCACTGCTATATGCATGATTGCTAAAACCGGACTCGATCATGGCCATATTGGTTAATTCGGGAGGCAAGCCGTTTTCCAAAAGAACCGGAATAATAAGGCCCTTTACGGATTCGGCGCGGACCAGCCACGTCAAAAAAGAACGACGTCCGGGGCCTGTAAAATAGTTTAGCCACTTTTCGACACTAGCGTTGTATTCAACCGGTAGGCCTGAAACTTTAACGAAAAAAGTTGGATGATTGAGTTGCGCGCGCGCGACATGGATCGCTTCATTTTCTAAGGAGCGCTCCACAGCCTTGCGCTGGCGGTTCGTCCGACGCCCAGCAAAACGCTTCTTCGTGTCATCCGAACTTAGGAACCGATCCTTCAAATACTGCGCGTAAACCGAGTCATCACAAAAAATATGGGCGTCAGGCGTAGTCTCAAGGTGGAGGTTTCGTTCAATAACAAATGAAGCCCCATGGTCATCGTCGGCGAGTGAAATCATTCCATCCGACGCAATATCCGGCGCACCATAGGTGTCCTTTACATTGATCTCTGGCTGGGTGGATTTGCAGGCACTCGCGGAAAACAGGACGGCAATGGTGAGTAAAAATTGTCTCATGTCGTCCCAACAAAAAATAATCAGCGTTAGACTTTAGGTTATCGACTTCATGAAAGCCACGCAAGACTCAATGCCCGTAAAATGCATCAAATCGTTGGAAGAGAAGGCGTTGCAGTGTTTTTGCGATTAGTGAGCGATGCTATTGGATATCTGATAGACGAAGGTCGCGTTAACGAGAAGCACGTCCTTTTTATAGGAGGCGGGTAGTTTGCCAAACGGTTGCGCCAGTTTAATAGCTTCAACGATGGCATCGTCCAAAACTTTAAACCCAGACGTTTTTCGAACCCTAATAAAAGTAAGTTCACCCGATCGCGCCACTTTAAATTGCAAATCAACTTTGCCCTGCAAGCCAGCTCGAACGGCAGACATCGGATAAACCCAGGTCAGTTCGATGGCTTTACGCATTTGCGTGAAGTAGCCAAGAAATCGGTACTCACGCGTATTGATGTCAACAGCGTCGCCTTCTTCCAGATTGGGATCATCCAAATAATCGACGTAACCGGCATTGGGATTGCCAGATGTGTTCAGCGGTAAGAACTTTTCGTACGGACGCGAATTGTCCTGCATTAAGAACTTGCCACCCATATCTGTCAACTTTTGTTCGGTCTGGGGATTTGGCCGTTTAGATCCCTTAGGGCCAGCCTCGCCAGCATCAGCACCCTTTGGGCGGGGGATGTTTTGGGAAACTCGTGTTTGTTTCTTAGTTTGATGGTTTTGGGCGCCTAGGTAAGACGCATCTTTCGGGGGTTCTGTGGGTTTGAGTTTTGCTTCGGCAATTTTTTGGGCGATGTCATCCGTGGTTGGTTGCATGGTGATTTTGACATTATTTTTTGCATTGTTTTGCGATTTGTCCCAAATAGGGCGCTGATTCAAGTTCACGTAGGAAAGGGCGTGCACGAGCAAAGAAATGACCAAGGCGATCCAAAAGAGACCAAAACCCTGACGTATTCTTGCTTTTCGAAGTTTGGATGGCCTATTAAGGTTTGTATCCATGGCCTATATAGCTCTTAATGTGGTAAAATTGAGCATTGTACACAGCCTATTTCTGCCCTATTGTGCTTTAATCTATATCGGCAAAACAGTGCCTATATGTAGCAGCTCATGACAAACACTAACACGGAGAAGGTGAAGCCGTGCGAATGAAGAATATTTTCTCAATAATTTTAGTTACTTTGGTCATATCGCTGATCCAGGGTTGTTCCGTTCGGGGCTTCGATGAAAACGATTCATCGGGAAACTTCAAATCTGCGGAAGAGACTTACAAGAGCGGCAGTTATGAAATGGCGATCACGGAACTTCGCGAGTTTATCGCGCGCTTCCCTTACAGCCAACACACAGCAGAAGCCGAGTTGATGGTGGCGAACAGTTATTTCGAACTCGCGCAATACGAAGATGCGGTTTTCGAATATGAGCAGTTTGTGAAACTCCACCCCGTGCATCCCGAGATTGATTTTGCAATGTATAGAGTCGGTGAAAGCTATTGGATGGAAGCTCCAGAGGATATTGACCGCGAACAAGAGTTTACCAAGCGGGCCATGGCCGAATGGGAAAAGCTGATCGCAAAATCTCCGAACGGGAAGTACACCGCACTGGCTAAGAAGCAGATAGAGTTAGGCATGCGACGCCTTGCTGAGAGCGAACAGTTTATTGCGCGATTCTACTGTAAGCAGGGGATCTACCACGCCTGTGCTCAAAGGTACTTGGCGATTATAGACAAGTTTGGACGCTACCCAGAGATTGCAAATGACGCCAAGAAGAAGGCCGCCGGGGCTTTGGTCGAATTAGCTGAGGAAAAAAAGAAAAATCCAGATAAAATAGATAATCTATACTTTAGAGATTATAGCGCTGCTCAACTTGCGGGGATGGCGCAAAAGCTAGTTTCCGATCAACAGGGTGACAAAAAGTAATGAAAAAGTTTTTGCTTATTGCGGCCAGTGTAGTTGGGGTTGTTTTATTTTCTGTTTTTATCTTGTGGGCAATCTCCCCGTCATCGGCAACCATCATTGATAACTTTAAAGACGCTAAGGCTCAACAGCCTACCGTAATCTACGACAAGAATGGCACGCAGTTAGAAGTTTCCGGTGAAGGAAACTACCGATACATGCCTTTCGCGCGCATTCCACAGTATTTAAAAAATGCGTTTGTGAGTGCCCAAGACCCGAATTTTTTTGCCCACAATGGCTCCGATCTCATTGCTAGTATCCGTGCCCAACGCAAAAAAAGTAAGGGCGATGATCAGGGGCGATATGTGGGCTATACGCTGACGCAACGATTTGTCTCCTCAGTCCTTTATCAACAACCTCTCAATATATTTCAAAAGTCACAGGTTTATTTTGGCGCTAAGAAGTTGGAGAGCGCTCACTCTAAAGACGAAATTTTCGAATATTTTTTGAATTCAGTGGAGTTCGGCGAAGGTGTGCGAGGAGTTGAGACTGCCTCTGTGTACTACTTCGGCAAATCCTGCACGGATATTAATGAAGCAGAGGCGGCGTTTTTAGCGGCTTTGTCTGTATTGCCGGGGGATGTGGATGTTCGGCGTAACTTTGCGTTGATCAAGTCTCGCCAGCTTTTGATTATTCAAGAAATGGCGCAGAATAAATTCGTAAACTTTAAAGACATCAGTTTTTGGTACAAAAAAACAATTAAGCTTCAATCCGTTTTGGGCGCGACTGACGAAGGTAGCGGTTCTTCTGCGGTGAACCAGTTTATTTTTGCAAAACTCAAAGAACTGGGAATCGACCAACAAGGGATCGAAGTTCATACGACTCTCGACGCCAGCCGAATCAAAATGGCGAAGGCTTTAGAGAAGTCCGTTCGTGATCGCGGGATTGGTTTTAGTTCTCCGGTTACCATGCAACTTGAAATACTCGATACGGATCCATATACAGGTGCAATTCGCGCCTTAGTCGTTTCTGGCGCTGAGTCGATGGGACAAACGTTTTCATTGGGCGATCAGATAAAAGATCCCGCCCTTCCTGCTGCCTTGGCCTCTGGCAATGATTTGCTTTCGAAAATTTCATGGGACAAGCCGAGTTACTACGACGCTTATTTTAGTTCTCCCATGGATTTGATTGCACCCCATCAAGAACAAATCATCGATTATTTGCAGTCCGTACGCATTCAGCAAGTAGCTGATGTGCCTCTAGCAGAACAAAAAATTTCGCTTACCGATCTTGCTCGGATTAGCTCGCCCTTCTTAAATGAAGGTCAATTTGTGGATCCGTATATTATTACCCGCGTCAAGAATGTCGCCGGCGACGTATTATACGAACGCGCACCGACGCAAGCGGAAGAGGTATTGAAGCCTCAGTATGCATTTCTTGTCAAGACCATGTGGAATCATTATTCACGTTACGTTCTAAAGGTTGGGACACCTTCGACTGTGATGTCGGGCTACCTTAGCAACCAGAATCGCGAAGCTTGTTTTCAGGTCGCCGAAGGTGATACGGATCTTGTGTCTGTTTGGGCCGGTCAAAATGATGGCAGAGGCCGCTTCGTAAACAAAAGCAAAGGTGTCCTCGAAAGTATCGCTAGCCACTGGGCTTATAGTTATGATGCTTCGAAGAAAAATGAATCCCAGGAACCTCCGCCAACTGGCATTTCATTCAAAAAAGTTAGACAAGAAAACTGGGGGATCAGCGCCGCATCGCAGGTCCGTAATATTCCCTTCGTCAATCTATAGGTGAGGTGTCTTTGGCACTTGCTCGTTCCAGTGCGTACTTTGCAGTAGGTACGCTGATTAGTCGGGTAAGCGGTCTGGCACGCGACACAGTAGTGGTAGCATTCTTTGGTGCGTCAGCTGTGCATGATGCATTCCTGGTCGCGTTTCGCATACCCAATCTTTTTCGTGAAATGCTTGCCGAAGGTGCTCTCGCTAATGCCTTTACCAAAGTTTACAGCGAACTTCGGGTTTCGGATGAAAAAGCGGCCGAAACTTTCTTCATCAAATCATTTCAATTTGTTTTTCTTATTGGGATTTTGATTTCTGCGATTGGTTTCGTGGGAGCGCCGCTTTTTGTCGATATGATGACGATGTTTGGTGATTCGTCAGAGGTTTTTCGTGACAACGCGATAGGCCTCACAAGAATTCTGTTTCCTTTTTTGCCAATCATGATGCTGGGAAGTTTGGTAACGGGTGCGCTTTACGAGCGGGGTCGATTTTTTCTGACCGCCGTCGCGCCGATTGGTTTCAATATTTTTTATATTGTCGGAGCAGCATGTTTTGGTCCGCTACTCGTTGCCTATGGACCGGCGTGGATCGAGACACTTTTCGCCGATAAGATGGCCGTAGGCTTAGCGCTAGGTGTCCTGATGGGTGGTTTAGCTCAGGTTTCTTTGAATGCCTATATTCTTTGGAAACCACTTATTTCGAAGACTTTTCATGTCGCTGATAAGCACCTTTGGACACCCGAAATCAAAAGAACTTTTTTGCTGATGGCGCCTGCGGCGATTGCTGCAAGTACCGGTCCCATCAACCAGCTGGTAAATACGAATTTTGCGACTAGTTTAGAAACAGGGACCGTGACTTGGCTGAATTATTCTTTTCGTCTTTTGCAACTTCCTATCGGCGTCTTTGCGGTAGCGATCGGCGTAGCTATTCTTCCGACCCTAACCAAAGATATTGCACGGGCTAATAAGACGGTTGATCAACGGGCAAGCCAGACTCTTCAAAAAGGTTGTGAACTGATTTTGTGGGTGATTTTCCCATGCTGGATTTTTATTTTATTTAATTCGAAAGATATGATTGAACTCCTATTTGGTTACGGCAAATTTACTGAGCGTGATGTCGCACAAACTGCTGAAGCTTTACATGCTTATAGTATGGGGCTTCTTGGATACGCTTTGATCAAGGTTTTTGTAAGTTTTTATTATGCGGTTGAGCGCACGGGGTTTGCTTTGAAAATCGCTGCATTTTCGGTAGCAGTGAACTTTATTGGAAACTACCTCTTCGTGAAGACTTATGGACACGTAGGGTTGGCTATGACGAGTTCGGTCACTCTGAGTTTTAATGCACTATGCTTGTTAATCGGGCTACGTAAATTCAATATCCTCTGGACAAGGGATCGACTAGTCGCTTGTATCCTGTTAGTGCTTCTGTCGAGTGGTATCGCCTTTGGCGGCCAGCATCTTATTTCACGATTTGCACTAAGAGAACACCTTGTCGACATGGATGGAAAGCTTCAGGCGCTAGCTATGCTAGTTGCGAATGGCACCTGGGTGGTGTTAGTATTTGCAGCGCTCGGATTTATATACTTTCGCAAGCTGAAGTTTGAATCTTCAGCTACTCATCCAATGGGTGCATAAAAATAGCTGAGCACTTTAGGCACCACTTTAGGCATTAGGCACTAAAAGGAAGACTATGACACGCTGGACAAAGTCGGATGTAGAAACTCTGCCGACTTATACACCTAAGAATAAGATTCGCTTTATCACGTCTACGGCTTTGTTTGATGGGCATGATGCGAGTATCAATATTATGCGCCGTCTTTTGCAAGCTCGTGGCGCCGAGGTGATTCACCTGGGACATACTCGATCCGCAGGTGAAGTTGTCAGTGCGGCCTTGCAAGAAGATGTACAAGCGATTGCGATTTCTAGTTATCAGGGCGGTCACGTCGAGTTTTTCAAATATGTTCGCGAGCTCCTTGATGCCGAGGGTGGCCAAGATATCAAAATATTTGGCGGCGGCGGCGGCGTGATCGTTCCCAAAGAAATTGAAGACCTCGAGCGAAACGGCATCACGCGCATTTACAGTCCCGAAGACGGTCAGTTTGTAACTCTACCTGGCATCATTGGCCATATGCTTCGCGAAAGTGATTATAGCATTGAAAAAATGGTCCCAGAGAGTTCCTCGCCTGCACGCAAATTAGCAAGGCGCTTAACACTTTTGGAAAATGGCAAATCGCTTGCCGACCTCGGATTTAAGCCGGCTAAAGAGGCCCGCATCGTACCCGTTCTTGGAATCACCGGAACCGGCGGCGCTGGTAAAAGTTCTTTGACGGATGAGCTCCTAAACCGATTTTTGTTCGATCATCCCGAATGCAAAATAGGTGTGCTTTGCATTGACCCATCCAAGAAGAAAACTGGAGGGGCACTCTTGGGCGACCGCATACGCATGAATTCCTTGGAAGACGGCCAGCGGGTGAGTCTTCGAAGCATGGCTACACGAGCGTCCGGCAAAGAAGTTGCCGGAAAAACCAAAGATGCGCTTCAGCTTATGCAGGCAGAAGATTTTGATTTTTTGGTTTGTGAAACCAGCGGCATCGGCCAAGGGGATGCGGCGATCCTCGAGCTGGCAGACATAACTTTATACGTGATGACCGCAGAGTTTGGTGCCTCGACTCAGCTCGAAAAAATTGAAATGTTGGATTACGCCGATTTTGTGGCCATCAATAAATTTGAACGCCCACAAAGTCCAGACGCATTCCAGCAAGTTTGCACAGTTCTTCGACGTAGCCGATATCAAGGCAAACGCGAGGGTTTTGAGACTTATCCGGTATTTGGCACGATTGCTAGTCGATACAATGATGACGGAGTCAATGGGCTCTACAAAATGCTCGCCGCAAAACTTAATGAAGTCAAAAAGGAACAGATTTTTCAACCTGACCCTTTGCGCCCAAGTGCGCAACAATCTTCAAATCGCCAGTCGATGATCCCGGCGGCTCGCGCCAATTACCTTAGCCAGATTGCCACGGCGGTGGAGAGTTACCATAAATTTGTCGATGACCAGGTTGAGATTGTACGCCGCATGGAAGCCGCAGAGTTGATGGCCGCGCAAAGCGACATGCCCACCGCCGTAAAAACGGCGATGACGGACCTTCAGAAAAAGTCACAGGCGGATTTGGATGAAATTGCGCGCGAACATTTAGAAAAATGGCCAGAGCTTGCCAAAGCCTACCGGTCCAAAGAATTTACTTATAAAGTACGTGGCAAGGACGTCAAGGTTGAACCTTATTTTACGACACTGTCGCATTTGGAGCTCCCGCGCGTTGCAGTGCCAGACTTTACAAGCAAAGCGGAAACCCTGCGTTATTTATTAAAAGAAAATGTGCCGGGCGGCTTTCCCTTCACCGGTGGCGTTTTCCCCTTTCGGCGAGTGACGGAAGATCCCAAGCGGCAGTTTGCCGGAGAGGGTGGGCCGACGCGCACCAACACTCGGTTCCATTATCTGACGAAGAACGATATGGCGAAGCGCCTCAGCACGGCTTTCGATAGCGTCACGTTATATGGATCCGAGCCAGATAAGCGGCCCGATATCTACGGTAAAGTTGGCGAGTCAGGTGTATCTATCGCAACGCTTGAAGATATGAAGGACTTGTATAAAGGCTTCGACTTATGCGATCCGTATACGAGTGTCAGCATGACCATCAACGGTCCAGCTCCCATGATCCTCGCCATGTTCTTGAATGCGGCGATCGATCAGCAGCTAGACTTATTCGCTGAGAAAAACAAACGCCAACCCAACGAAAAAGAATCGGAAGAGATTCGCGCCAAGACTTTGCAGCAGGTGCGAGGCACTGTGCAGGCCGATATTCTTAAAGAAGATCAGGCGCAAAATACCTGTATTTTCTCAACAGAATTTGCCCTGAAGCTCATGTCCGATATGCAAGAGTACTTCATTCAGAAAAAGGTTCGCAACTACTATAGCGTTTCGATATCGGGCTATCACATTGCCGAAGCAGGGGCGAACCCCATCACGCAACTTGCGTTCACTTTGGCTAACGGGTTTACTTATGTAGAATATTATTTGTCGCGTGGCATGAAGATTGATGACTTCAGTCCGAACCTTTCGTTTTTCTTCAGCAATGGCATTGACGCCGAGTATTCTGTTTTAGGACGAGTGGCTCGCCGGATTTGGGCGATTGCCATGCGTGATGTCTACGGCGCTAATCCACGCGCGCAGCAGCTCAAATATCACATTCAAACGTCCGGCCGTTCACTGCACGCGCAAGAAATTGACTTCAACGATATTCGCACAACGCTGCAAGCTCTCCTCGCTTTGTATGATAACTGCAACTCCCTCCATACAAACGCATATGACGAAGCTATAACGACGCCAACGGAAGAGAGTGTCCGTCGCGCTATGGCCATTCAACTCATCATTAACAAGGAGTTCGGTCCCAATAAATGCGAGAACATCAATCAAGGTTCGTACTTTTTAGATACTTTGACCGACGTTGTTGAAAAAGCTGTATGCGATGAGTTTGAGCGCATCTCGCAGCGCGGCGGTGTCCTAGGCTCCATGGAAACCCAGTATCAACGCACGAAGATCCAGGAAGAAAGCCTTTACTACGAAAGTCTGAAAGACAGTGGTGAGCTGATTGTCGTCGGTGTCAACTCTTATCAGAATCCAAAAGTTCTGAGCGGCGAATACAAACGCCAAGATGTTGAAATGATTCGGGCCAGTTATGATGAAAAAGACGCCCAACTCGATCGACTGAATGCTTACAAGAAAACAAATCAGGCTCAGAAAAAAGACGCGTTGGATCGTCTCCGCAAAGCTGTGGTTGGAAATGAAAACATTTTCGAAGAACTCATGCACTCGGTGCGAGTGTTGAGCTTGGGTGAGATCACAGAGGCACTCTTTCGGTTGGGCGGCAAGTATCGTCGTAACATGTAAGTTGCGGAAAATTTAGTAAATTGAGCGAATCGACTGGGGTCTGTGGTGGGTGAGCGAAATCATAAAAGTTTCTTGCCCCAGACCATTAGGGGCTTGCCCGAAGCGGGAGTCGTACTATTTTTCCTTGTTTCCCTTTCCTTGTCGTCCATCATTCGTCAGCCCATTCGGGAAAACATATCTTGGATATGCATAGGCCTGCTATGTCTGCATATCATAAGTTTTCATATTTATAGAGCTAAGCATGTAAAAAACCAGCTGATAGGAAGTTCTTCTTTGTGGGTCGGTTTGGCTTTGTTTTCACTGGTTAGTATTTCGAGTTCCGTTTTTCAATCTAAAGCAGTTCATGAGACTCGTGGCTGGGCGATTTTTTTTGCGGCTTACACGTTATTTTTCTTTTTGTTCGTTTGCCCCCGGATACTTAGCTTGCGCGGTTTTGAAACCATCATGAGAATAATGACAGCTATCGTCTCATTCTTGTCATTCGTTTGTTTAATCATTTATGCAACGGAAGTGCAAAACCTAGGGTCTTTGAAGCTTGAGTTTATTGGCTACAGTGTTGATCAATTTTCGCGATTTTGTCTTTTTGTAAATCGCAACTATTCGGCGCAGTTTGTGATGTGGGTACCAGTGGCGTCCGCTTATTTTTTGATGAACGGCGCCACGACGAAACAGAAGGTGTTTTATGGCTTATGCGCCTTGATAACGGCTACGCACGTTGTGATTTCCTTTTCCCGCGGCGCACAGTTGATGCTGTGTATTTCGGTGGTGCCATTGGCTTGGTGGATGGCTCAAAAACGCTTAAAGACATTTGTTTCGCTAGTTTGTTTGTTAGGTTTTTCTCTTTTGATTTTGATTCTTTGGCATCCTTTTGCTCAGGAGAAATATTTAACGGAGAAGATGTGGCAAGCTCACCGCTGGAAGTATTGGGTGGATGGCATTCAACACTTGACTGAGTCAAGGCAATGGTTTTTTGGGAGTGGACTCTTTGGCTACTGGCCGTTGGGAGACAATCCCCATGCTTCTTATTTATCAATCCTCCTATACTATGGCGTCCTCGGTTTGGGATCATTCATGGGGATCATCGCAAGTTTTTATTTCATTTTACTTAGGGGCGCCAGGACGCTGAAACTTAATTTGCAATCACAATTTTGTGTGTCACTGGTGACCGCCGTGTTGCTGGGGGCATTTTTCGAAGACTACCTTTCTTATCCGATGCAGTTCACACAGCTTTACCTTTGGTTTTTTTGTGGCTTATTGCTGAAGCGATTAGGGACGCAAGGTCGAGCGGATGAGACAGTAAATAAGTCTATATCCGTTTAGGTAGCCCCTGGCTTCAATGGCAAAGGTCGGTATTTGTCTGTAAGTCATTGATATTAATATAATATATCGAATCGCAGTTTAGAGTTTTATCAGCCCGCCGATGCATCTTCTATGAAAAGACGCACGCCTAATCCAACCATGGGACCGAAGATCAAGCAACAAATCGCCGATCTGAAGCGCCGTAATATTGCCTCTAAAAAAGTGGTGAGTCTTTCTGAATACCGTAGTCTCGAGCAAGAAAACAAAGAGCCACGCACCATCCTTCTCGTCGATGACGAAGAGATCATGCGTCATGCCTTGCAAAGAATTTTGCATGCGCAAGGGTATCGCGTTCTCCAAGCCAAAGACGGTGTTGAGTTTTCACATATCCTCGATAACACGCGACTGGATTTGATTTTGTTAGACGTAAATTTGCCTGGTGTCGATGGCTTAGAAATCTGCCGGGTTATCAAAGACAATCCTCTTCTCAATCATATTCCTGTCATTTTTGTTTCCGCCCGCGCCAGTGAAGAAGACATTGCCCGTGGCCATAGTGCCGGCGCCGACGAATATGTCACCAAACCATTCGAAATTGATTTCATCATCAACGTCATTAGCCGTACACTTCAAAAAGTCGGAGCCTAAGATCATGCGTTGGGCCCTCGCCACACTGGTTTTCTTTGCGTTTAGCTGCCGCACGATAGACACCGCTAATATCGAAGCCACGTATTACGATCAAACACCCATTGGCGACGAAACCTACACTCGCGCTCGCCTGCGAGCACTCAATATCTATGCCCAAGATGTTCTTTCCGAGTTTCAAGTGGAACGTGATGCCAACGGTAAACTTCTTCAGGCTACGAAGAAACTTGAACCCCTGCACGCTGAAGCCAAGAAGCAGTTTGAGCAGCGTGGCCTTGATCCCGCGCCATTACTCCCTCTCAACAAACCCGGCAACCCGCAACTTAAAATGCGCGGGCATTATAATTTTTTCTTAGCCGAAGATTCAGACTCGTGTTTTTGGGAAGGATCCCTGGATCGCGATATTTATTGGGGTGATCATGTTCGTCAACTTCGTGCGCAGGTTCTCGAAGTTGGCCGCTTTATAAAAGATTTTCACGTGGCCATTGATGGTGACGTTCTCCATGATTTCGTTTTCTTTGATGTAGAGCTTTGCTCCAAAAAAAGAACCGGCCGACTCATGTCTTGGCGGGGAAACGGCAAAATCGATGTCGGAATTCCTTACTGGACATGGTTCACAGGTGGCGACTACGAACCCGTAACATCTCGTCAATTGATGGATATTTGGAATAGCGGTGGGATGTTTGATGCTAAAGTCCCTGACCAAGCAGCGGTACGCTTACTCTGGCCGATTCTTAATCCGGCCGGTGATTTCCATCGCATGCTTGTGGCGAAGCTAAAAACAATGCGCGATAAAGCTCTGCAGGCCATCGATAGTAAACTCAAAGTCAATGTCCAGTTGAGTGAAGACGCATTTTCTCAACTCCTTCGAACCCACATTGCCTTTGATCGTTTGGATTTTAAATTGAATGATGTACTCGCCAAAACTAAAGACCCAGAAGTAAAACGTCAGCTTATGGAAGCGTGGCGAAAAGCCATAGCCGAACCGGATCGTTTGCGCGCGATCTCCAATGCGAGTATCCCGGCGGTGTCAGGCCATGTCCAAGTCAAGAATCACGCTAAGGGCTGGCTGGTTAGCGTTGCTAACTATCATCGAATCTCGGTACAGGTTTCTTCAAAAGTCGAAGATCAGGGTAGCTTTTTGCGCGTCAATGACCCGCGTAACGTGAATCTCGACCAAGAATGCACGGGCGCCTTTGCGATATGTACAATCGATGACGTCAGTGTCATTGTCGACTTTGTTCGCAACAATGTTGGCTTCGAAATGAGTCTGGAAACGTCTGGATTTGCCGAAGCCGCGCGGACGATTCTGGGACTTTGATCTATCCTTCTCCTGATCAATATCTGACCAAAATAATTCAAAATTGATTACATTGTTAACATTGCTAGCCCGATGAAATCAGAAGCACTTGCTTTTTGACGCCAATATCGATAACACAATGGAATGTCATTTCTTTTTCCCGAGTAGCTCAGTTGGTAGAGCAGGTGGCTGTTAACCACCTTGTCGGCGGTTCGAGTCCGTCCTCGGGAGCTCTTTTTTGGGTTTTATGAACTCGGACGGACTACGTCCTCTTGCTCACCGGTTCGCAAAACACGCTCGGGAGCTCTTTTTAAGATTTTTCTTCTAAGAAGCCCCGAATGTGGCCATTCCTTTTCATATCCATTTTATTTTATGCACTGCCCACGTTGGCTTACGACTTTAAACATTGTGAAAACATCGGGCCAGCGATGGAACACCGGTTTGCGGGCGAGCAGTTTTGCCTAGAAGTTAAGGCCGCAGGTTCGATTCCCCATGAAGTTAGTGAGCATATGTCTAGACCAACTTGGCGACGGGTATTGCATGAATGTCATAAAAGCTTAATGAACGAGGGTTCTCCTGTCAGTCCCATCAGCTATAAATTCGCCACTTCTATTAAAAGGGCGACTTCTAAAAATGACCTCCCCTTCGTTGAATACGACTGGAACGACATCAAAATTTCAGATGCTGATAAAGGCAAATTAGAAAAATGTTACTCACTGTTTTTGCACAGAGCCTTTTCTCAGGCTGCCTCGATCCAATCGCTAATGATTTTGACCATAAGCTCCCAATACCATGGAAAGAGCTCATTAACCAAAAACCTCCACTTTGTCCGAGATAAGTATTCCTGCCAGCTTTCGCAATACAAGAAAGATTGGGATTCCTGTGAACATGATCATGACTGCGAGTTCTGGGGAGAACCATTTGCCACCGAGAGCTCTCCTGGTCTCTCTGGATTCCGCAATGCCGTGAATAAATCAAAGATTAATTTTTTGAAAGATTGGCAACGTTGTTACACAATCACTTACACTCACGAACCCGATCCTCAGGTAGACGCCAAGCTATATTCAAAGCCGGTCTGTGAAAAGAAGCGATGTTTGGCCCATAAGCTCTGATTCTTGCGCGTTTTCTATTTCTAAATTTGCAAACGGTGCGAGATCTCTATGAGCCCGGTCGTAGCAGCGGTTCATAAGTTGCGAAAATTTCGCCTTAAACGAAGGCCGGGCAGGCATTTCTTCGCTTGTTTTTACGAAACTGAAGAAAATATCATGGGCTAGGTACTTTGGATTGGTGCTCAAAGTATTAATATCAATGCTAGCTTTAGTCAGATCACCCTCAACCGAAGTGGCGAATATTTGTGGTTCCAAGAAAATTTCCGTGTAGAGATCAAATAACCAGACTTTTACCGCTGTCACATTTTTTTCCGATGTGGAGAGTCGAAATTCAGTTTCGATTTGGTACAAATACTGGCAATGCTCAGCAATCGAACGTGCTTTTAAAGTCGTTTCAGATAGTGCCAAGCTGGAGTTTGATAAACTCAGAAATAAGACACAGGCTAGAAAGTTGTTCATGAGATCTCCCTTCCTAATAAGAACAGTGACCAAGGCCTCGGTAAGTTTTTGCCCTGCCGATGATTTTATCGTCCTGCTTGAGAATATACTCGTTAAATCTTTCGGCGATTTCTCCAGCCTTAGCAGGTCGCAAAAATACGGGATCGCCCGGAACAAGATTAATATCGGATGGAACGCTTAGTGGTGTTTGAACTTCACCGAATCCTTCCGTGGAGAACGGTTTCAAGCCCTCCGGCAAAAAAGGTTTTGGGGACTTGTCGACGCTTGTCTCGCCACTGGCGATAAATCCACCGCTTTGGCAAGTCACCATGCCCGCTTCCGGTATGCGGCTCACTCTTAAGCCAAAGCAAAATGCCGGCTCATTGATATTATCTCTGTAGTAGTCAAACAACTGCGACTGCAAAAACCCCGAGCCTGCCGCCACTTCCGTAATGCACTCTTCTTTAGATGTGCTGGCGACACTTCCTGAGCCACCACCATTATAGAACTCAAGTTGGATACCTTCTTTACCCATCAACGTCGCCATAGCGGCGCGACGTTTCGCAAGTTCACGACGAGAGAGCCATTTCATAAAGGATTTTGGAAGATTCATAAACGGCGCGGTGGGATTGCGGTCGGCAAGGCCGGCGATTTGGGCTTCATAAGCCATGAGTCCGACGATCTGTAGTCCGGCTCCCTTTGCTAAGCCAACAATATTTCTGAGTTCACTTAGGTTCCGAATTGGCGAGCGACGCACTCCTAAATGGAATAGTCCAAAAGGGCGATAAGAAGCATCAACATCGATGCATACTCTTGCGGGAACTATGGCATTTTGTTTCTGCCAGACCTCTTTGATGGCATCAACATGAGCGACTTCATCAATCATCAAAATAATTTTTGTGCCGGCCTGCGTAAGTTTGCAAGCTGCATCCAAGTCTCTTCCTTGAACGGAAGGATAGGCCACCAAAAGATCGTCAAATCCTTCGGCCGCTAAAAACACAGCTTCTGTAATGCCGTAGCACATCAGACCTTTGAAATTTTTGCCGCCCACTTTCAAAATATGGCGGATCAGGTCGGGAACTCGCACGGACTTTGTCGCGAGTCGAATGGTCTTGCCATGGGTGGCTGCGATTTTTGCAAAGCGCTCGACATTCTTAGTGAGGATATTCATGTCTACAATGCCACACGGCATGGGTTCGTCTCTCAGCATAGTTTTGAGAGATTCGTAGTTCCATGTTGATGTCTTTTGACTAGCGGCCATTTTTGCCAATTTTGCTGGCGTAAATTTCCATTTTTACCGCCGTGAGACCGGCTTTCAGAAGATTCAGAACCCCGCCAGAAAAGACATAGCGCGTAACGTTGCGAAACATTCCGTACTTTTTCGACGTATAGGGATGCCAGTTGGGTTCGATTTTTCCATTGTTTCCGTCAAAGATCACCGATTTTGGGGCTGTAAATGCCCGGACCCCAATCGAACCTTTGGTTCGACCAAATCCACTGGCTTTGACGCCTCCAAATGGCAAATGCGAGTTGCCTTGTGTCACCATGACGTTATTGACGGAGACATTTCCCGTGACGATGGCTCGTGCCACTCGTTCCACCTGAGCTTTATCGCCACCCCAAACACTAGCTGATAGTCCATACTCCGAATCATTGGCAAGGCGAATGGCCTCGTCTTCGGTTTCAAACTTAATGATGGGAACGACTGGTCCAAAGGTTTCTTCCTGCATCATGATTGAGTCATTGGGTACGTCAACCATCACGATGGGCGGAATGTATTTAGAAGTCTTGTCCCAATTTTCGCCGGTGAGTTGTTTTGCGCCTCTCGCCAAAGCGTCATTGACTTGTACAGTGATTTTTTTGCGCTGATCGTCAGTCGTAATATGACCGATATCGGAATTGCCGTCTTTATCAGTGCCAAGTGTCAGGCGTTTGGTTTTCTCGGTCATTTTTTCCACGAACTCGTCGTATACACCCGACTGAACATAGCAGCGTTCCACCGATGTGCATGTTTGCCCTGCATTGCAAAATCCACCCCACATAGCCCCTGACGTCGCGCGTTCCACATTGGCGTCATTAAACACCACCATCGGGTCTTTGCCGCCCAACTCTAAACCAACCGGAATTAGAAAATCCGCTGCCTGTTTCATGATGCGCTTTCCGGTTTCTGTCCCGCCCGTAAAAAAGATTTTGTTGGGACGAGCGTTGATGAGATCCGACCCCATCTTACCGTCGCCGTAAACAACTTGGATCCAATGCGGGTGAAACTCTGCCTTATAGAACAGAGACTCCATCAAGCCTTGTAGGGGAGTGAATTCAGAAGGTTTCAAAATAACGGCATTGCCAGCCATAAAACCAGTAATGCATGGGATAAGACCCGTATAAAAAGGGTAGTTCCACGGCACAATGGCCAAAACCACACCTAAGGGTTCGTAGTAGATTCTAGACTTCTTCGGAAAGAGCACAATCGGAGTCGGGACTTTTTCCGGCGCCAAAATCTTCGGGCCAGATTTTTCCAGGAACTCAATGTAGTCAAGTACCGCAAAAATCTCAGCAACCAAGGCATCGAAGCGAGACTTGCCAGTATCTTTTTGAATCGTATCAATGATGACGTCTTGTTGATCCAAAACGACTTTTCGAAGTTTTGCCATAAACGACGCACGTTCCGCAAGCGTCAAGGCGCCAACTTGCGGTTGAATCGCACGGGCCTGTTGCATGATTTTTTCAGCCGCTGAAGCAGAGGTGTTCGACATGGGATTATGCTCCGACGTTTTGTGGTCTTTGTGATGGGTTTGGGTTTCGAGTTGGCTCATGTTCAGACTCCGAAAGAACTGTTTTAATCGACGCATTCCAATGTATGAGTTTGTGAACCCTTGCGTCCGAATAATAGAGACTATAGATGATACCCTTCAGACCAATTTCCGCCAAGCGCAACTGGGCTCCGAGAAAAGACGGAAAGTAAGAATTCTTGCCAATAATCCAAATTATGAAGCGCACAGCAAATGCTGGCAAAACTCCAAATACGCTCATCAGCATGATAAAATCCTTGCGGTCATACTCAGGCGTGTAGTTGAGAATGCGGTCGACTTCACAAGTGGGATCAAGCGCGGAGAACTTCGGCAGTGGACCAGAACCTGGAACCAAAACATCACCGGCTTTCCGTAAACCATTTAATTGAACTGCACCTAAAAATTCACTGGTCAAGCGGCCTCCTCTATCATCTGCCGTGAAGCTTTTAATGATAATGCCATGATCGTTAAAGATGGGTTAATGCCGGGTGCACTTGGGAATATGCTGGAGTCCGCCACGTAAATATTTTTGTGTCCGTGAAGATGAAAGTCGGGATCGACAACGCTGGTTTTTGAGTTCGAGCCAATCGCGCAACCGCCAATCAAATGCAGCCCGATCAAAAATTCACTCGGAATGATGTCTTCAGCGCCGGTGGCGTTGTAAATTTTGGAAATAGCTTCCATGCCTTGTGATAAGCGAAGTTTGTCTTCGGAGTTAAGTGACTTTTCTATTCTGAGTTTACCGCGTCGCCCGAGTTGGATTCGACCGGGATTGGTGTCACGAATTGCAACTTCAATACAGGCAAAGTGTCCGATCCGACCAACTGCATCTTGATGAACGGCGCCATATCCTGGAAATAGCATCGCAAAAGAGGCTGGTGGTGCGAAAACATTCTCAAGTTTGAAGCCTTGCTGTTTGAATCGCTCATCTTCGGATCGAACGGTTTGGAACGGTCCAACATGCGCATGTACGGGCTCTTTGTATCGCGCGAGCATCATGTTTTGAGGATGCGTAAAGAAATTTCTGCCTAGGTGGGGAAGGTGCTGCCCAATGGTACTCGAAAGAAGAATTTTGACATTGCCCATCGATCCGGCGGCCATCACAATTTTTTTGCAAACTATGGTTTGTGGTTCTTGATTGACGCGAGACCCAGTTACTTTAACAAGTTCTCCGTCCTTCTCGATGTTTTGAACTTCAAACTCAGACCAAAGCTCGAGGCCTTGTTCTAGTGCTCTCTTCAAACTCGTGACGGGTGTAGATTGTTTGCTGTCGAGTCGGCATCCGTGTAGGCACTCGATGCAGTCATTCCTGTCTTCATAAAAACAGTCTTTTTGCGCGCGGCGAAGGATACCCCACTGAAACCCGCACTTTTCGCAGCCTTCTTTGAAGATGCGCGAGTTGCGGTTCCAGTATTTTTCCGGAACTTTCTGAATCGATACATTCTTCTCGGCTTCGTCGTACCAATGTTTCATTTCTGTACTTTGGAAATACGAAATACCCGTTTCCCGATTCCAATCTGCCAGCACATCTGGATAGAATCGATCCATCAGCGCTTGATTGACGATTGTGCCTCCGCCCACAACTTTGGGGCGAAGCATCGCAAGTTGGGCTTTGGTATCAATTTCGAGTCCGCCATTCCAATAGAGCTGGGCATTGGCGTCGATCTCATTGCGGGGATAGGTTTTGCGGTTAAAATTCTTACCGGCTTCTAACATCAGGCAGTTCCAACCGGCATTGGTAAGTTCTTGCGCCACATAGGATCCAGACACTCCACTTCCGATAATAATGGCGTCGTAAATCTGGCGAGAGGTCATCCGTGACTGTCCTGCAGTTAAAATATAAAGACTATCTTTCTAGTTTATGCCTTTTTTGCCGGTACAACAAAAAGAGGGCGGCTTTCGCAAAGGCCCTACTTTCCATAGATCCGTTTTGACTTCGTTTATCGTAAGATTTTATTAAATGACCAAGGTTGGAAGTGATAAATCTGGGGACACCCGACTGATTACGTATTCCTCGTCAGAGTAAAAGTGACTGAATAATTACGAATTAAATATTTCGAAATACGTAATCAGTCGGGTGTCCCCTGATTTAACTTCTTAGGAAAGAAGTTCCATATTGGGATAGGCCGAATCACCAAACCAAAACTCCTGCGAGAGCATGGCTTGTTCCACTAACATAGCCAGTCCATTCAAACATACGATGCGGTGTTTTAAGCAATGCTGCAAAAGTGCTGACGATGGTTTGGCGTAACCCAAATCATAAAAAGATCCGCTGAAGTTTTCTAGAGCAGGAGTAAATTCAACTAAGTCTTGTCCATGTGCAGGTGCACTGGTCGCATGGACAATAAGATGGTTTGGATTTTCTTTAATGATATCTTTCAGGCATTCCACTTTAAAATCATAAAATTGATACTGAATGAGAGGGTGATGGATTGCGCAAATGACGTCGTCGCGTGAAGAGTTTCGGCGCAGAATATTGATGCGAAGTGGTCTTTCGCGAGTCGCGTTTTCATATAAAGTTGAAGCGATATATTGTAGGATGCCAACCACCGCGCCGCCAGATCCCAAAAAAGTTATCTCGTTTATATCGTCTAACTTTAGCGACATATGTTTGAGGCTATTGATAAATCCTTCGCCATCTGTCGAAGTTCCTTCCCAGCCATTGTCCCCGCGGTAAACTGTGTTAACGGACGAAAGTTCTGTGCCAATGAGATCTGCCACCAATTCCTTATACGGCGTGGTGACGTTGAATCCAGTCCCGCCGACAGCCCAGAAGTTTTCGATAAACTCTTTGACCTGCGGCTGTGGAATATCGACGAGCGAGTAAGTCGCTTGTAGTCCAAGTTTCTCAGCGCTGGATAAATGAATTTTGGGAGAGAGTGAGTACTGAATATTTTGGCCGAGTAGGCCCAATGCCAAAAGGGGTTTATCCATAAATTTATCAACCAACCGGTCGAGCCAAACTATCGATATAACCAAGAATAGGCTGACGAACTTCTTCGTCGGCAGCGGATTCAAACTTCACTTTAACGATGTAATTCTCTTTTTGATCGTCAGCAGTGCTGCAAGAGACCACTTTGGCGTCGAGATATTTCAGGTGCTCGTTTGGAAATCCCGGCAAAGTATTAAGATGCAAAACGACCCGTGATCCGACCCAAAGCATTTCCGGAATCATAAGACTGGCACCTCGAGGTTCCAGGGAGCGCAAATAAGCTTGGCTATTTTTTGCTTTTACTGATGAGTAATTCATTTTCAAGAAAAGGTGATCGACCCGTCGTTGGGCGCGATATTGAGCGTATTCATTGGCTGGTGTTTCATACTCAATCGGACCAATTTGATCGTCGCCAAAGAAATTGCGATTGGAAAAGAAGCGAAGACAAAGGAGCAGAACCAAAAAGGCTAACAAAGAAATATAAGCGACCAACTCTTGCGTGGACGTTCCAGCGGAGCCCCCGGCGACAAGCGCATCCAGGCCGTGGACGTATATATCGAACTCAGGAGTCGTAGGTGAGTTGGCAAGTTCCATGGGCGGTCTTTCTAACTAGTTGTTATTAAGAGGTTTTCCCGTGTTAGACACATACAATGAATGCAGTGCGCAAAAACATATCATAGATGATTATCTATTTCAATTTTTTAGAACTGACACTACTGTGTTTTCCTTTCGAGATGACAATTTGGGTCCTTATTGAGGAATAAAACTCGTGTCAGGTGCAGTGGTTACAATTGGAAATTTCGATGGCTGTCACGTCGGACACCAGTCTTTACTCGCCAAAGCTTTTGAAATTTCAAAAAGTTATCAAGCTACACCCCTCGTCTACACCTTCGATCCTCATCCGCAAGAATTTTTTAGTGGCCTTTACTTACCGCGCCTCTTTAATCGACATCAGAAAACTCAAGCTTTCCGTGAGCTAGGCGTATCTCAAGTCGTCACACAGAGCTTCGATCAGGCTTTTAGTGAGGTATGTCACCAAGATTTTTATCAAAAATGTTTGCTTGCGCAGCTGAAGGCCAAAGCCGTTGTCGTCGGTGAGGATTTTCGTTTTGGGCACAAGCGCCTTGGCGATGTAACCTACCTAAGAATGCAGGCAAAAAAAGACGGACTGATCATAGAAGCGCTCCCTGCGTTAACCATTGATGGGATGGTGGTCAGTAGTAGCCGCATTCGTACGGTCCTTTCCGACGAAGGAGATGTTTCTCTCGCAATCAAAATGTTGGGGCGGCCTTACGTGCTGCAAGGTGAGATTGTGAAGGGTCAACAGTTAGGACGCACCCTGGGCTTTCCAACTGCCAACCTCAGCCACATTCAGCAGCTTGTACCTAGGTCGGGCGTCTATATTGGCTACGCACATCTCGGTCCATGCGCGCACGTTATGAATATGAGAAGTAAGTTGATTCCCATGGTCACCAATATTGGTTATCGTCCTACGGTGAGCCAAACACGAGAGTTATCTGTCGAGTCGCATTTTTTAGCGGGACAATATGAAGAGCTTTACGGTCAGAAGCTGTCTCTTTACTTCGTGAAGCGACTACGTGATGAAAAGGCCTTCGCAGATAAGTCGGAACTTGTCGCTCAGATCACCATCGACGCTGAGCAGGCAAAAAAGGAATTAACAAAAATATAATGGCCAAGAATTTCACATCGCCAGCATTTAAGATTTCACTTAAAGATAGTTTGAGTGTGGTCAAAGAGCTGATGGCGATAGCGTCTCCGGCCGAATTCCCTCGTTTGGTCGTGATCGTTGGTCCAGATACTTATCTTCACGATAAAGTCATGCAGGGGTTTCGTGATCAGTGGCAAAAATGGGAAGACTGTGAAATTCAAGGTTGGGACGGTGCCTCGGTTTCGAATGACGACCTTGTGACTCTTACCAGCCAAGCAAATTTGTTTGCCTCGCCCAACCTGACGATTGTGAAGCGGGCCGAAAACTTTAAGACGATAGCGACGTTTTTGGCGGGCTTAAGTGAGCTGCCGGAACAAACCACTCTTTGTTTGGGGTTTGAGAAAAAACTCACCCAAGCAGTTGAGAAAAATATTCAGAAACTGGGCGGTCGCACGATTACATTTTCCGCTTTGTATGAGGAAGATACCGCTTATCTTGCCAAAGGCATAGCCCATCGACTCAAGCTGAGTTTTGATGAGGGTGTTTTTGAACACATCCTTCATGCGGCTGGAACAGATCTCAGTACTATCGAAAACGAACTGCAAAAGTTGGCACTCGTTTTTCATGGGCATGAAGGTGTCATCACATCAGAAGAAATCCAGCCTTTTATAAATTCTTTAAAAGAAGATCACGTCTTTGCTCTGACCAACTACCTTTTAGATGACCGATTAAGCGAAGCCTCTTTACTCATTCGAAACTTAGTCGAACGCGGCGAACCAGGACCGCTTATTCTGGGAGTTTTGGCTCGCCATTGCCGACAAACGCTCCAGGTTGGCCTCGCTACGCAAAAAGGCGTTCCTCAAAGGGACTTAGCTCGCCAGTTACGGCTACCTAATCATGTCTTGAGACGTTATACTGATTATGCCCGACGTAAGCCCCTCAAGGGGATGGAAAAAACTTTGGACCTTTGTCGCGAGGTAGACAAAGACCTAAAAGTTTCGAGTTACGACTGGGAATTGGCATTAACTCGGGTGATAGACGCCTTCAGTTAAAACCTACAAGGAGGATGGGATGCTAAATGTATGGCTAGCGCTAATTGCGTTCGCAGGCAGTCAAGCGTTTGCAGTAGATTATTCAACTGCACGCATTGAGAATGTTGAGTTGTCCACGGCACATGCCGCCGAAATCTCCCAAGATTTTCCAATTGTCGACATTCAACTCTCCGATACCAAAGAAATTTTGTGGCTTCTCGGTCAAAAAAACCTTTGGCGTTGGAACATTGACTCACAAACTCTTAATCGTACAAGTTTTAAAACTATCCTCAGCAAAGAAGAAGCTTTCCGACGTTTGGGTACGGACGGGTTGAGTGTATTTGCTGCGTCGGATAGGGCGGTTTATCAAGTTCAATACGCGCCGTTCAAAGTCTTACGATTCGCGCACCCTTCTGATGAAGGTGAAACTATTGATTTATTTCACAACCAAGATTTGTTTGGTTGGCTCCATTCCGGCGGACATTTTTACGTTGATCGATATTCCAAAAATTTGGTGCAAGCTTTTAAGGGTGCGCAGCCATTTAAACCTGGTGATAAGGCATACTTTCATAAAGCGACGGGCACAGTCTGGTATGCTAATCTTAAAAATATTTCTGTGATGGAAATGAGTAGTGGAAAAACGACTTTTCTTCGCACGGCAGGTGAGCCTGTTATTGGAATTGGCGGTACCGCCAATGACGTGTTTGTATACTCTGGCCGTGAAATTTTAAAGTTTTCAGCGAATAAAAAAGTAGTCAATCAAGTGATCCCCGTGAAAGGTTCGCGAGACATTGTCGCTGCTGACTTTAGTGATGATGTGCATATGTACCTCTTTCAAAATGGTTCTCTTGAAATTTATCACCTCGCATCAAAGCACAGTATGATTTCAAAAATACCAGTGCAGGATCTGGGTGTGGATACCAAATTGACGCGCGAGGGTAATCTTGCCGTAGTCCTTTACAATGGAAAATTTCTTGCGTTTAGAATTACTGAATAAATCTTTATATAGCGCGCTACTCGTCGCTTTCATCGGCTGTGCGACGAGTCAACGCACTCCTATGATAGTCGATCTTTCAGAAGATACGATCGCGGCGCCAAAGCAACCTCCGAAACCAGCAAAGGCGTTAAAGGCATCCGAGCGAATCGGCGACGTCATGACCAAGTCTCCAGATTACAATGTGTTTCTTCAGTCTGCGTTTTATGCCTCGCAGGCCGAAGAATATGAACTAGAATCAAAGTATTCCAAAGCTTTACCTTTGTGGAGACTCTCGCTTACCAATGCCGAAGGCAGAATGGCAAATGCCGTTTTGATTCGATTGGCAAAAGCTATCATTGAGGTGGAACCTCTCACTTCCGATCAGACGGCAGCCTATATCATTAAGTTTACGGCAGGTGGTTTTGGCGATGCCTACCTTTCGACCGCAGGACTTGATCAACCCCTGAAGTTAAAAAGTTTTTTAGAGAAGAATATTTCTACATTTAAAGTTTCTAAGGTTGATCCGAGAGACAAACTTTCGATGGCCATAAAGGGCTCGGCACCATCACCAGGTATTCCTGAAGATGATCGTCTCCTATTAAAAACGGCAAGGACTTACTGCGCTTCGGACGCCAAGTCAAAAGTAGCCTGGCAACAGTGGGAAAAAACTCTTGTAAAAGTCTTGCGAAATTATTGGCGGGGCCTTTATTTGCAATGCCAAGGTAACATGGATGAGTCTATTCGCCTTTTGAGCGAGTTCGGCAATTCCTTCGCCAAAAGTCAGATGTACAAAGCTCACGCCATCGAGGCCACCGCACGGGCAGCCATTGTGATGCGCAATGTTGGCAGACGTCGCGATGCGGCGAAGATCTATGTGAAGCTGGCGGACACTTGGTTAACTACGAATGTGCAGCCGGAAGATTTTGATATCTCTCCTTCGCAATTCCAACTTCGCAAAATAAATGATGTTTTATGGGCAAGTCGCTATGCCGCCTTAGTCGCCGAATATGAAGTCGCAAAAAAATATGCCAGCAAATCTCTGAATCTGATCGATGAACTTCGTGTTCAATCTAAAAAATACAATGGAAAAAATTTTCGTGAAGAACTTTCTTCTTATCGGGCAGAAGCTTATCATGTTCTTTCTCACCGAGTGGCGACTGAACAAAAGCATTTTGATGATGCTCTCAAGTTTTCGGATTTAGCCTTAAATGACAAAGAACTTAATGCAGAGTGGCGACAGCGCATGAGCTGGTACGCTGGGATTTATGCGTATTTGGCCGGCGATTATGATACGGCGCAACAACGCTGGCTGACTTTACTCGCGGAAGAGCCGGAAGATTCTTATAGAGCTAAGATTTATTATTGGTTGGCGCGGTCGGAGATTCAGCAAGGTCAAAAAAGTGAAGCGCAGCGCTATATAGATAGGCTCGGACTAGAGTTTCCTACTGGTTACTATTATATGGTGGCTTCAAAAGAACTTGCTTCCGAGCAAAAATTAAATTGGGCATTTCCATTCGAGAAGCCAGTCGATTTACTCGAAACGTTGCAAACGCGCGCCCTCAATCTTCCATCATCCTTTACGGATGACAAAACGACTTATCGACTTCGCATGCAAGCTGAGCTTTTGATAGAAGCTGACGTAGTCAACTGGGCAACTTATCCGCTTAGTGAATTGAATTCGAAAATTGATTCTAACTATAAAATTGAAAGTGATCCGGAGGTTTTTATTTATTTGACGCGCCTGATGCACGGCGTCAAGAACTTCAATCAAGCGATCGCGTTATCCACAAAAATCATGAGCGCGCATCGAGACTTCTGGCGTCAGTGGCCCGAGCAACTTTTGATTTATTTCCCAAGGCCATACACTACAGTTTACGAAGATGTTAAAAAATCTTACAACATCGATGCGAACCTCCTTTATGCCATCAGTCGACAAGAGTCGGGTTTTCGTAAAGATATTAAATCACCCGCCAATGCCTATGGCTTGATGCAGCTCATTATTCCGACCGCAAGACGGTACGCCGGCAAGGTGGGAGTGAGTGCTTCTACATTGTCCACAGCCCTCTATGAGCCTGAGGTGAACTTGGCTATTGCGGCGCTTTACCTCCGGCAACTCAAAACTTTTTATCCCCAGCAAAACTACGCTGTCTTCGCCTCGTATAATGCAGGAGAAAATGTGGTCGATATGTGGGCAAAAAGTCGTCATCACCCCGATCCCTATATGTGGGTTGAGCTCATTCCCTTCGGAGAAACGCAATCTTACACCAAGAATGTTTGGCGTAATCAGTATGTATATGAAGTTTTATCGCACGAATTCGGACTCAGTTTGTCCAATTTATAAGCTGTTTGCAGGATTGAAGTCCGGCATCGGTTCAGGTAGATTAAAAAAGAACAGGGAGAAACTATATGGAACAGGCCATAGAAAGATCATCGGATGACAACTGCCGCGAAGATTTTGGCTGGCTTTTTATTGCCGGATGCATTTTCCTCTATCCAGCTTTGTTTTTTACCTGCGTTTTTATTCCGATCTGGATGGGTTGGGCACCGTAATATCCTCCAGTTGTCAGTCTCATCATTTTCATAAAAATCAATAATATTGGTGGGATCCTTCGACTGCGTCACCGGCTCCGATCGATGGTACCAATGCACCAGTCCTCTAGCTAGTTTCAGACAGATATGCCATAAATGTCCCGACATGAAAGCAGACGCATTAAAAATTGAGCAAACCCTTGTGCAAGAGGTTGCTGGAGTTCGTGAATTTTTTCAACTCACGAAGCCAACAATCGCTTTGCTTGTCGTCGTCACAACCATTCCTACACTTCTCATGACTGATATTGGGTTACCGCCACTTGTAACGGTTGTTGCTGCTTTAGTTGGAACTTGGCTTGCAGCTTCTTCGGCAGGATCATTTAATCAGATTATGGATATGCGAATCGATGCGACAATGAATCGTACGCGTTCACGTCCTTTGGTCATGGGAAAACTCTCACAAAATCAGGCTTTCATTTTCGCTACAGTTCTGGGTGTGCTCTCGTTTTTTATTTTGGCGATATTTACGACAGCTGAGGCGGCCATTATCGCGCTCATCGCTAATGCATTTTATGTCTTATTTTACACTCGCTACCTCAAGTACAAGACCACTCAAAACATTGTGATTGGCGGCGCGGCTGGTGCAGTTGGGCCACTTATAGGTTGGGCCGCGATTACGGGAACGATCGGATGGCCAGCATGGGTGCTTTTTTTGATTATATTTCTTTGGACGCCGCCTCACTTCTGGTCCCTAGCCATAAAGTACAAAGATGACTATGAACTAGCCCATATTCCGATGCTTCCTGTCGTGAAAGGTATACCTGAAACTAAGCGGCAGATTTTTGCTTACACGCTCACACTCGTTCCTTGCGTGATGAGTTTGTATTGGGGTGGGGCGGCGGGCATGATGTATTTGGCTCTCGCACTTCCACTCACGCTTTATTTTGCGTGGATTTCCTGGCAGCTTCTTCGTGATAAACGCACACCTATGAGCGTTTTTCATTACTCATGCATGTATGTATTTGGCGTGTTCGGAGCTTTGGTTTTGGACCGTATGCTTTTTCTCGGCGGAATATCTTAGTGAAAAAAATTATTAT
>JBGSKV010000084.1:0-4533 GCA_041740975.1 Oligoflexales bacterium
TGAGGCTGCATCAGCCGACACCGCCCAGACAAATTTAAGCCGGGAGAACCGGACCAATCAAACATAGAAATGTAAACTGTGAGTGTGATAGGCGGAGCTGGATAACGTTACGGCCGCGGAGCGGCCGTTCATTAAACTATAAATTTAGACGCCCTGATTATTTTATGAACAATACTCATTAGAGTTACACAAAACAAAAATATTTATTTAGCAATTCGCCAATTTGCGTTTGACTGAACAGCCAACCGATGCTACCAAACTCAAGCAGTTTAATCGATTCATTGAGAATCTTGTTTCCAGAGCGCTTCAGAGGACGTGGGTCTTATGGTGTTTTTGTATGTACAGCGTATAGCTTCGCTTCATTTCGCTAAGGTCGGCATTCTATTCTTTTTATTCGCTCCGGTCGTTCAGCCGGCGTGGGCCCGAGAGCCTGCCTCGGACGCGGAAACGCCTTCGACATCCGCAACTGAATCGGTGGAAGCCATCGGTACGACGGATTTGTCTGCGCGCCAAAATAAGAAAAAACTTGCCGAAGACCTCGAGCAATCGAAGAACGAAAACCTGCGCAAACTGCCAGGCGGCGTTTGGTACGCCCCGCATATTTTGCGCCAGATTCAAAACATGATCGCCGATTTTAAAAAAACCAAATACGTTGATGAAAACGCTGTATTCGAAGTCTTTCTAGCCTCTACATCCGAAGTCAACGCCTGGGTGTCCGAAGATCATAATATTTCAGAGTTGAAGGTTTTTCATGTTGTCGTGACCAAGGGTCTGGTGGATGCCGTTTGCAAGTATGCGGCCTGCAGCGATGACGATATGAGTGACATAGAAAAATATCAAAATTCTTTAGGTTTACTGGAAGCCATCATTGGCCACGAACTAGGCCATGCTATGCATGGCGACACGTCGGATGAAAAGCAAACCACGCGGGTTTATCACGAGTTCGATGCGGATGAGTTTGCCGTTCGCGTCATGGACGCGGCCAACCGCGATCCCTCAGCCGTCGTGCACGTCTTTGACATGTTTCGCCAGTTAGAAGGAAAGCACTCTCTATCGCAAATGATGGGTCGGGCTATGGACGAACATCCCAAGCCAAACTATCGCATAGCCAACATTGAACCGCTCGTTGATACGTTGATGACCAATCGCGAACTTGGTTCCAAAAGTTTTCAAGTCGTTGTGGGAAAAGTCGATCGTAACGGACCCGAAAAAGTCTCGCGCGTTTCGGCCGACGGCTTCCGTCGTTACGCCAAATCCGAGGCTTTCACCCGCTTAAACGTCCTAGAAAAATTGCGGGCACTCGAGCAGTACATGCTCCACCACTCGACGGCGACCAGTGATTATATGGCGCGCGAGTTAATGGTCGCTATCGTCAAAGAGTTTGAAAAAATCATTGGCAGTTCTTCTAATCTTGACCAACTTGATATCATCATTGCATCCGTCAAGCGTTTCGAAAAAAGCATCGGCGGCATCGCCGGCTCAGGTGGTGATGATAAAGAAAAAAATGTCAAATCGGCTTTCCGGCGAGCTAAAGAAAAAATCGTGCAAAAGCAGGTCGACTTCTTGGAATTACGCGATGGTTTGAGCCTCGCAACTGTCGCGACGTGGGGAAGACAATTCGATTCGCAAGTTGTCTTGGGCGCTCTTACGAGGCTCGCCAATAACGCCGAATCGGCCGAGGAATGTCGCGAAATATTGGCATTTCATGCCAACTATCATGATGGATTTAACGAGCAGTTCGCTCATCACTATTCAGAACAGCACAAAGCTGGACGTGACAATGAAAAAAGACTCTATGAAGCGGCGGCTGTTCGCGTTCTGCATTTGACAAAAAATGTCGAGAAGACATTAGACTTCCTTAACGAAAATCTTTTGCTCACCAAAGATGGACGTCAAGTCAAGAGCGCCGAATTTTCTTATGTTTTGGGTGGCATTACTCATTACATTTTAGCACACGACAACATCGAGTTTGGTAACTTCAATGCGCGGATGGACGATCCCAAAACCAAAATCGATCGTACCTTTCAGCTCTTGTTATTTAGCAACGGCAAACAGATTTCTGAACAATTATTTTATCGCCGGGGTTTGGGCAACGCCCCTGACCCGATGTCCAAAAACTTCAGCTACAATGTGGGCCGTCCATACCATGGTTTGACGGGTGTGAATCCAGAACTGATCGAGTATTTATTCCGTTCTCTCAATCAACAAGCCATCGACGTAGTTTTTAATGATCTCGTCAAGGTTCGTTACTCTCTAGAAGAAACTCTGGACTTACTTATCGAGCGCAGCGCCAATCCCGGTTTTTGGCGAAGCAACAAAGATGCCGTTTTGACTCTGGACCGCGTTAAAAGTTTGCGAGAGCTCGAAACCAACGTTCAGCGCATTGAAACCGCTCTGATCGAACTTGGCTACTTAGACGGCGCTAGTATCAAAGAATTGGCGAAGTCAGGTGTCGAAGAAGCGGACGTGAAGCCTATTGAATGGGATCTTGTTAACTTGCGTCGAGACGGCCAAGACATCCTCAAGGCCAACTTTCGCAACGTGCAAGAGTCCTTCGCGGCAGCACGTTCGTACCACGCCGGAACGAAGGCTGATCTTGAACTGAAAAGTGGTTATATTCCGCAAATCGACCAACAATGGCTCCAAAAGCACAGTTTGCATGAACGCGCTTTGATGACGTCGCGCATTTTCCGCTTGGAACGAGAGACCGCCATTCGCGAGTCTCTACCCATGCTTTTAGGTGGCATGGCGAGTTTGAAAGAAGGTCTGATCGAGTCGGTCAGAGAAGGCAAATTGCCGCAAGTTGCTGCCGACGAGTTTCTGCAAAATATAGAGGCTATGATCCAGATAGCTCAGAACTGGCTGGGCGGTGAAACGACGGAACTACCAGAGGACTTTTATGTTCGCGCCCGGTTGGGGCGATTGCAATTCGAAGTCCTTTCAGGTTCGACGGTTTCCTTTAATAAAAAATTGACCAAAGATATTTCCATGGGGCTCCATGTCTTTTTAGATGTGGGTGGACGTCGCTTGTCGTCTCGTCAGCGTGCACTTCCTTTAGTCAATCGAATGCTCGTCGTTGATAAGGGTCGTGCGACAGATTATTTGAAAGATCCTGAAGCACACAAAGACATTGAAGGTGATTTTGCGGCGATGGCTGAACTTGCCGAAATCGTCGCACATTACGAGGGCCTCGGGCCCGTATGGCAAAAGAAAGATCTCAAAGCTTTATCTTTGAAATCTACGGTGACGCGACAGATTTTTTATCCATTGGCGCCAGATATGGAAACAGAGATCGCGGATCAAACCCATTTTCCAAAACCAAAACTATCGCATGAGCTTTTAATCTCTGAAGATGAGAGTTCGGCATTATTACCATTTGGTCCAGGCTTTAAAGAGCTATTAAAGCTCGAAGAATCCCGTCTCAAAAGCCATGATTTTTATGATCGTCTGGTTTACGGACGCTTGGAAGACTTATGGGCTTTTCAGCTTCAACAGGCCATTCACTCGGAGGTTGGTGCCGAATCACTCGTTCATACGCTTTCCCATATTGCGGACAGTCGCGAGTTCAACAATGAAGAACTGACGAGAACTTTCTACACACTTTTGGCACGTTCACTTCGTCAAGTGCAGAATGCCGATGAAATGGAAGTCTATGCGACCATGCTCGCCGGATATCTTCATACCCACAAAATTGGCTTCAGTGTCGGTGCAGAGCTTTTAAATGGCGATCTCAGTAAACTGATGGATATCACGGCGGCACGTTACCGCGAGTACTATTACAACCAACTTGTCAAAAATCTCGACAAGCATAACGCTTGGCGCGGACATGCCAATTCTGCATCGCTGCGCATCAATACTTTGAAGCTACGAGTTCTAACTTATATGAACCGTAAAGCTTGGGTTTATGAAAATGCACACAAGCTCAAAAAGTCTGGTCCTTGGATTTTCCGCATCTGGTTCTTAAGAGACACGTTGTTTCCGCTTTTTACGGAGAGTCATTCCTACAAAGGATTTTGGACGAGCGTTCAAAAGAAGATTTCTCAGGCTTACACGAAAGTGTTGTTGTCGAAAGACTTCTCGGCTTCCCGAATAGATATAGCTGAGTTTATGAAAGACGCGTCTCGCAATACGCCCTGGTCAGAAGACTTGGATCGAGCGATTGCCAATTATATCCGTGTTGGAAAATTCTACGGTAAGCCTCGTGGCACAAGTGATCGCGATGCAGCAATTGCCATGATGACGGAAATGCGTTCACTTAAGCTTAAAAAAGACACCTACTCTTATATCCTGAAGACCTACGGCGAAGCTCAGACCGGTTGGTGGGCAAATATGAAGAGCCAGTGGAACCTTTATCGAATCTACAAAAAGGCCAAAGTCGTCTGGACGGACGAGGTGATCGAGAAACTTAAGAATGCGCATTCGCACTTCGCTCGCTTCAAAATCACCGAAGAAGCCTGGGATGACCATGTTTCCAAGCGTGCGTCTAATCTCGGAATCGACAAACAAGCTGCCTATATGCTGCTACTTGAATTG
>JBGSKV010000085.1:0-17409 GCA_041740975.1 Oligoflexales bacterium
ATGCGGCGAATTTTTTCTAAAAACTTTCTCTCTCCAAGAAGCAAAACGGATTGCGGCGTAAAACCACTTCGATATACAGGTTCCATGCAAGCGTTGACGGATTTATCGGTGGTTTGCGCCGACAAAACAACAGATACAAGAAGTTGGTAGGGGGACTCGTGATAAAGCTCACATTTTGGATCGGGCATGGCTATGGAAAGTCTCTTCAGACATTCTTCTGCCATCATTTTCTGTTGAGGCAATGAAAGGCGACGTGGAGTTTCGCGCAACGAATAAGTGATCGTGCTCGTCATAAAACTAGTCTGAAACTTTCAGCGTCACATCCCCGTATACTTTGCACTGACATGCTAGTCGTTCGTCTGGTTCAGCGGCCATTGTTTCCAAGAAATCTTTTTCATCATCTTGCATGGGACTGAGATGAGGTGCGCCTTCGAGAACTTTGACGATACAAGCGCCGCAGGCGCCATCACGACAGCCAAAAAGTATGGACGTGTCGTGATCATCACACATGTCGATCATGGCGTAACCATCGACAACATCGATTGTTTTTTCATCAGTGGT
Source organism: Oligoflexales bacterium (assembly GCA_041740975.1). Taxonomy (GTDB): domain Bacteria; phylum Bdellovibrionota_B; class Oligoflexia; order Oligoflexales; family JALZUQ01; genus JBGSKV01. The sequence goes on from JBGSKV010000085.1 coordinate 562, forward strand.
AATGGTCACTTTTGGCACAGATAACCTCATTGCGTATACCCTAGTTCATATCGTGGGTGCTTTAAAAGGTCAAGTTGCCTGGCATTCCGCGGAATTAACGCGAATCAGCGGATTGAGATTTTTGGCATAAGGCAGTAAATTTAATCTTTAAAGCAAATTGTTCGGAAAGGGCGGGATTCGCCAAAGACGGGATTGAATATGGATGCAAAAGATCTTTGGGGGTTTGACCTCAAACCTTGGATTGGTTCGGTGCGTGGCTCACACAAAGCAGGCAAGGGTTTGCAGGGCCAGCTTTATGTCGCGAAACGTTTGGAGGATTTGCCGGAAACGATTTTGAATCCCCTTCATGAATGGCAAAAAAAACAAATCAAGGCTCATACCAAAGTATTGCGGGCGCAGACGGCAACGGGATTGCAATGGTTTCTGATCGTATCGCCAGAGTCCGACACGGAACATCATTACGGAGTCTTTAAAAATAGTTCCTATCAACGGACTCGTGATGAAGTGGGCAAACTTTTGCCGGAAATTTGCGATGCAAAACTAGAGAGTTTAACTGTCGAAACCTTTGGTTTATCTGATGAACACACTTTAGGAATGTGGGTTGGTTTCGAGTTAGCGGCTTACGACTTCAACCAGTCTGGCCGTCGTCGCCAAGACTTGCCACTGCTCATTAGTAAGAATTTCTCCGCCGAAGTCGTGACGAAAGCCGCGAATTTAGTCAGTGGGACAAACATTGCCCGCCATTTTGTGAACCTTCCGGCCAATGAGTTGAACCCTACAACATATGCAATTGCGGTGAAGGAATTGTTTACGGGTTTTAAAACATCCAAGGTTCAAGTCTGGGATAGCGACAAACTGCGCGTAGAAAAAATGAATTTGGTTTTGGCAGTCGGCGGAGCATCACAGTACGAACCTTGTCTTATTCATATTCGCTATCGCCCGAAAGGCGTCAAATTAAAACCCATTGCCATCGTTGGTAAAGGTATCACTTTTGATACCGGGGGACTGGATATCAAACCAACCTCAGCCATGCGCATTATGAAAAAAGATATGGGTGGCTCGGCAAGTGTGCTGGGGTTAGCGTACTGGGCCGAAAAATCGCAAGTGCCTTTACCGATCGATTTCTATTTGGTGATTGCTGAGAATTCAGTGTCTTCGACAGCTTTCCGACCAGGCGATATTGTTCGCTCGCGTCAGGGTCTGCGTGTTGAAATTGACAATACGGATGCCGAAGGCCGTCTGGTCATGGCAGATGCCATTGATGTAGCGCTGAGTCAGGAAAATGATGATAAGCCGAGGCTTCTCATTGATGCGTCGACTTTGACAGGTGCGATGCGTGTCGCTGTCGGTCTTGATCTCATTGGTATGTTTGCCAATGATGATGGATTTGCCGAGAAGCTACAAGTTGCTGGATTTGAACGTGGTGATTTGTGCTGGCGCATGCCCTTGTATGAACCTTATGAACGAAAACTGAAATCGGATTTTGCTGATTTGTCGAACGCCGACGGGTCCGGTCATGGTGGTGCCATCACGGCAGCATTGTTTCTGCATAAATTTGTCGGTAAAACGCCTTGGATTCACTTAGATTTTAATGCTTATTGCAACTCACCGCAGGGTGCCTATCGCACAGTCGGTGGCAATGGACAAGGTGTCCAGGCACTGGCACGATTTATGGAAATGCTAACTTAGGGGATGGTCGTGAAAATTCTTATTGCGTTTAAAGCGTGGGTACTTTTTTCAACGTTGGCCTTCGCGACAAGTGCGAGCGCAGTCGATGCGAATCAAATCCTAAAAAAAGCTGACGATATTCGCAACCCCTCGAACTCGTATCGTTTGGTCGTTCAGATTGAAACCGCCGGCGAATCTGATATTTCGGAGTTGGATGTCTCGATAAAGGGAAAAGACAAAACACTGGTCAAAACTGTCAAACCGGTACGCGACAACGGACAGAAGATGTTGATGGTCAATGAGGAGATGTGGTCGTTCCTACCCAAGTTGAAACGTGCGGTTCGTGTACAACTCAATCAAAAAATGTCGGGCCAAGCTTCCAATGGCGATATTTGTCGCCAACGTTGGAGCGGGGACTACACGGCAAAGATCGAAAGTAGTGACAAAAACGGCTGGGTTTTGATGCTGACGGCCGACCGCCCCAAGCTGACCTACGATAAGATTCGCCTTTGGGTCAAAAAAGACTATCGCCCTGATCGCGCCGAGTACTTGACCAAAAGCGGCAAAGTTTTGAAGAAAGCGAAGTTTCAAGGCTACAAGCAAATAGCGGGTGCCGTTCGTCCGACGGAAACCCTTATCTCCAGTGCGGTCAAAGAAGCAGACAATTCCACCATTAAGATTCTCAAAATGGAAAACACCTCTTTTCCTGATTCGATATTTTTGGAAAGTAGTTTGAAATAATGACTCTGTTGAGGCGCCCAACTTTTTTAGGCTTGGCCTGCTTCGCTTTTTTACCTATTTTAATGACGGATGTTTCCGAGGCTAAAGAGTCGACTGCATGGGACCTGAGATGGGAATTTCAAGGCGATGCGGGCTACGAACTCCTCCGCTCGAAAGATAATATCGCCCCCACTTACGACCGATTTTATTTGCTTCCATCCGCAAAATTAACCTTAGGCGCCGGTGAGCAGCTGGCCTTGCGCATGGCCGTGCGACTCAGAAGCGACGCGCGTTTTATTCAGAACGATGCAGACAAACCTCTAGACTTCAGCCCGCGCGCCCTCAACGTGCAGTGGAATACGGACTATGGCCAAATGACCTTAGGTCTTCAGGAAGTCGAATGGGGCGAAGCTTTCGGATTTAAAGTAGCCGATGTGGTGCATCCTTACGAGCTAAGCGATTATTTATTGGCGAACACGGTAGAAGCCAAAATTCCATTGGCATTAGTGGATGTACTTTTTATATTTGGGCCGGTGAAATTGGAGCTCATATTTTCCCCGTTCCCTCGCCGAAGTTCGATTCCAGAATCCATTCAAGGTATTCGCACAACCGGCCCTGAGGACGAAGATGAATTTCTTGATAAACCAGAATTTGGTGGGCGCCTTGGTTATACGCATTCTTCGGGTATTGACCTGAAGCCTTTCTTCTATTCGCATGGCAACCGACTCCCACTTTTCGGCCTGGGCATGTCAGCAGCCGGTCCTGTCATGACCGCCGTGCAAAAACGAGTGCAGACGTTTGGATTAAGTGCAAGTCAAGCCACGGAAAAAATGGTTTACCGTGGGGATGTGACTTATACGATAGATCAGCCTGCTGGGTTGGTCCATGCAAACGAGATTCCCCTTACAAATCGTCTACAGGCTGTTTTCGGAGCCGATCATTCCACCGAAAGCGGCGATACAAATATTGGTGTTCAGGTGCAAACAGACCACTGGAATGAAAAACCATTGGGGCAAGATAAACGTTCGCTGACTTGGTGGGCCTTTCGTTACCAATCGAAATTTTTTGGTGGCAAATGGGAGCCACAGGCTATTTTCTGGCATGGAATAGGTAACCACGATGCATGGCTGCAGCTGAATTCAAATATAAATTTTCTGTCGGCTTGTGTTTGGAGCGTTGGTATGGACTACGTCTTTAAACTGGATGGCGATGGTAGTGCTTTTTATTTTCAGCAACAAACGAATGTTTATAGTCGTGTAAGTTATCGATTTTGATGTGATTCGTCATCCTTCGCTCCTCGGCGAGTGTCACACTTGATGGCTCAGGATGAAAGTTAAAATCAAATTCTCATAAAAAAATTCCAATTCTACGTTCTAAAAATAGCACGATATCCTAATGAAATTACTTATGAAATCTGATTTCTGACGTTTTCCTCCCGTCACGCCCGACGACCTCTTGCTTCGTTTGTCATGACTTGAAAATCACGGCAAACATAATGGGAGATAAGAAGGCATGCAAAATTTACGTTTCTCCGGTTCACTTTTGGCGATCTTGGCATGTCTCTCCTGCGGGCCGGCACAAACAAATCTACGCAATCCCAACCTACAGGAGCAGACTTCAAACGCTGCTCCTGTTGTTGATAAAGAACTGGAACTGGAAAAATCCGTCCAATTGACTCAAGACGTTGATTTGAATGGTTTGAATTTTGGGAAAATAGACGGAAGCCCTGCATCATCGCTTTCAGAATACATGGTCGCCAGTGATTTGAAAGTAGCCTTATTGTTTTTCTGCCAAGAAGATACCGCTTCTTGTCGCATGATCAATCGCGATCTCAAAGCGATGCCGATCGGTGAAGGTGCGAAGCAATTCGAGGTGGTGGGAGTTCTCGTGGAAGAAGCTAAAGAACCCGACGAACTACCGATACATATGAAACTTGCCGATCACGTGAGTGGAGTGCTCGATCAGAGCCTTATGGAATCTCCGGAAAGCGACATCGTTCCTTACTTTGCACTTATGTTTAAAGGCAAAAGCAAGCAGGGCATTGTCGGTCGATGGGCGCTGGACAAAACCAACCACGAAGAACTTAAGTCTAATGTAGAAGCATTCTTGAAAGAAATAGGAAGTACGCCATGAACATGAAGTTAGGATCGATGCAAAGTATGATCATCACCTGCGCTCAAAAACTATTCATCCCCGCAATCGTCTGCATCGGTTGGTCAAGTTCCGCCCTGGCGCAAACCGCCGTGTCGAATGAAAAAATGGAAGCGTTTCGTAGCGAGGCTAAACAAAAAGGCTGGACCTTCGAAGTTGATGCGAAGACCTACACTAGCGCGATACCAGTCTATTCGAAAGGCCTGAAAGTTCCTGAAAACTGGCGGCAGACTGCAAAATTCCGCGGTCAAAACTATGCGACTGAAAAACTCCCCGCGCGATGGGACTGGCGTGAACGTGGCGGTGTCACTCCCGTCAAGAACCAAGGTAGCTGCGGAAGTTGCTGGGCCTTTGGAACCGTTGCGGCCTTTGAATCCGCCATTATGATCGCGACGGGAAAGTTAACTAGCCTTAGTGAGCAGCAGCTTGTCAGTTGCAGTCCAAGCTATGGATCCTGCAGCGGAGGATATTATGCGTTCGGACTCTACGAAGAAAAAGGCGCCAACTACAGTGAAGACTTTCCTTACAAGGCAGCCAATGTGAGTTGCAAGCAGGGTCTTTCTGAACACGAAGATTTAATGGATTGGTCCTATGTAGGATCTTCGAGTAGTGAGCCATCTGTTGAGGATATCAAATCGGCGATTTTTAATTTTGGCGTCGTGGCCGTAACAGTAGCGGCGTCCGGAGCGTTTGATTCCTATAAAAAAGGAATCTACAACGAATGTAATCGCAGCTCCACTAACCACATGGTAGCTCTTGTCGGCTGGGATGATGAAACGCAAACCTGGATCATGAAAAATAGCTGGGGTAAAAACTGGGGCGAAGACGGTTATATGCATATCAAATATAACGACGAGTCCGGTCGCAAATGCAATCGCATTGGTGAAACTGCGGCATACGGTGTCTATAAACCGAAAAAAGCAGAATCATAAAGACTTTCTTATTTAATTTTCCCAAGACGACGTTGAAAGGTATCATCATCTATACCGATCATTCTCTTTAACATCACATTCCTGTCCCATGGATTCGCCAAATTATAGAGTTGTTTGGTCTGCGAAAATCCCAAATCAAAAAAGAAATAAAGAGGACTTACCAAAATCGTATTGATCAAAGGGTAGTCCGAACCATAAACCAGTCGTCCCTTGAGTCGTTCGTCGACGACCGCTTTTTGCAGATAGCCGTACTTGTTGACCTGCGTCAAACTGGAGATATCAGCATAAAGGTTGGGGTGCTTGGCAAACATCGGCAGTATACGGTCAAAATATGGTTGTCCATCCAACGATCCCTTAGTAGCGATATGTGCGGCTATCACTGTCACACCGATGCTGAGTGGAAGTTCGAGACGTTTTGGATCACCCAACGAGTCGTCGGCGTCTAAAAAGGAACGCTCTTCCCCAGTATGCGTCAAAAGAACCAAATTCAACGTCTTCATCTTTTCATAAAAGGCTCTATGTTTTTCGTCACCGACTTGAATCGACTGGATCGCCGGAATCCACTTGATAAGCACGGCTCCCTGCGCGGCGACACGGTCAAGCTCTTCAAGCGCATCTTCACGGTCTGGATGAATACTGGCTCCGAAAAGCAAATTCGGAAACTTCTTCACTCCCTTGGCGACAAATTCGTTGGGGATATACATCTGGGTTCTTTCTCGGTCGAGCTTGCCATCTTTGTCGTGGTAGCCATCCAACGCTAGAATGACTGCCTTCGCGATATATCTGGAGTCGGAAATCTGCTTGGAAATCTTTTCGAAGCCAATGGCATCGCCTTTTTCCATAAGTTCTTCTTCAGTCACTCCAAATGCTTTTAAGTAAATTTTGTATTTGAAGCTATCTTTTAGGTGAGGCGAAATAAAACAACCACTATCTCCAGCACCAATGCCAGCGATGTGAGCGTGGTAGTCTATAATGGATTTCTCATTAGCAAGGGAATTCGAAACATAAACACCAAAAAAAATGCTAAGTGCTAAAAATATTCTTTGTCGCATGGCCCCGCTCTCATCTTAGAACCAAAGCAGCCTAGCATAGGGATGCCTGGATCACTAATTGGAACGTAGAGCCGATGCGATGGGAAGTCTTGCGACTTTTTGCGCGGCTAAAACGGTTGCACCAAGAGCTGCACCGACGGACATCGTGAAAGCCTGAAAGGCAATCCACGGCGACAGTGCCAAAAAAACCGGCGCAATAAAAGTATAGCCGGGAGCCGGAGGCATCAAAATGCCTTTGGGTAAAAAGAAAAAATCAAAGAAAACGACACCCACTAATCCGAGTAGGGCGCCGAAGCCAGCCACGAGGGTTCCCTCCCAAGCTAATAGTGTAACGATGTCGTTTGAGGATTCACCATTAGCGCGAAGCATGCCAATCTCGCGGGCACGTTCCAATATGGCTGTCGAGGCGGCATTGAAAATTCCTAAAACGACGATGGTTAAAATAATGAATCGAATCACATTAAACTGCTCGGCTAGCCACTCGACGGTTTGTTTGTACCAAACTTTATCGATGACTTCGAAGGAGTAGCTTTCAAGCTCCGGGAATTTTTGCTGGGCAGCATTGGCAAACTGGTTCCATTTTAGGTGGCTCGAGAGTCCAATCGCAAAAAACTCGACTTGCGTCGTATCGAGAAGTTCCTGCGCTCGCGACAGTTGTACCTGAAAGGTGCTATCGTCGAGTTCCTTCAATCCAACTTGCGAAATACCAGAAACAATAAAGTCCAAACCATTTAAACTTCCGCGGACAGTGTTCACCAGGACCGTGAGTGTGTCACCTATTTTGACGTTGAGAGCTTTGGCTAAACCGACACCCACAATCACACCGTCGGGGTTGTCACCAAGAGGTTCACCCTCGACAAGACGCATTTTATTAAAAAACTTGGCCTCTTCGACAGCGTTGACACCAACGCCGCGTCCACCAATGCTGATATTGCCGGCGTTCAGTAGTGCAAAGAAGTTCACACGCGGATATACACCAACTACGTCCGGAAGTTGTTCGAGTACGACTTTGACCGAGTCCGATTCTTTGATCCAGTGTTCCCAAGGTTTTTCGAACGTTTGTTCTCGGTAGCCTTTGGTCATAACTTGGCCATGGCCGTACTTCGCGCGAACCGTGTGTTCGCGATTGGCGACCATGATACCTGAGTTGAAAGCTTGAAAAACAAAAATCCCGCCCGCTCCCACCGCCACTGTAAATGACATGAGGAGTGTGCGACGGATGTTGCGAAAGCAATTGCGCCAAGCAAGTTTAAGAAGCATTGCTCACCGCCTTTTTCGGTTGGTGACTAGCAAGTTTACCGTCCATAAGGTGAACAATGTGATCGGCGAATTCGAGAACCATAGGGTCATGCGTCGAGACCACCATGCTGACGCCTTGCTCGTGGCAAAGCTTTCGCATAATCGTCATGATTTCGCGCCCGATTTTTTGGTCGAGGCTGGCTGTCGGTTCGTCTGCCAAGATGACTTCTGGATTCTTGGCGAGAGCGCGAGCAATCGCTACGCGTTGGCGTTGTCCACCACTCATTTGTTGCGGAAGTTTATTGCGTTCTTCCCAAATTCCTACACCTTTGAGCGCGTGTTCGACACGCTTATGCCGTTCTTCCTTATGCACGCCTTGTCGTACTAAAAAATACTCGACATTTTCATAGGCCTTTAAAGCATCCAATAAATAAAAATTTTGGAAAATGAAACCCAGCTTGTCGCGCCGAATTTTGTTACTTTGTTTTCCCGTCAGCTGTCCAATGTTCTGGTCGCCTAAAAGTATGTCGCCAGATTGCATGGGTTCAATCAATCCGAGTAAATTGAGAAGTGTCGACTTGCCGGAACCTGATGGTCCGCAAAGAGCGACGATTTTGTTCTTGGGAACATCGATGGTGACATCTCGCAGGGCGTCGACTTTAGCTTTGTCGAGCTTGTAACTAAAAGACACATTGCGACATTGAAAAATACTTGCCATAGCTGGAGGTTGCCTCACATGAAGGGGTACTTAAGCTATCGGAACTTCATGGCTATTTATAACTAAAAGTCGCAAATTTTTCTTTAGGTTTTGATTATGTCTTAGAGAAAGCCCAGGTTTCTCGGGCCGGTATTTTCCAGCCCTGTAAAATTCTCTAAAAAACCTCCGAGAGGTCCTTACTAAAAGGCGTCTTATATGGATCTCAGACAAACTCTTAAATACCGACTGCGTCCACGCAATATCATGCGTAGTTTAGCGAAGTTTTTGCCAGAAAAACAACGGTTCGAAATCTACCGACGCTTTGTAACCGTTGAGCCCCAGTCTCCTCCGAGCTTTCGTTTCAAAGTCGCCAGAACCCAGGACGAGTTGGAAGGGGCCTTCAAGATCCTTCATGATGAGTACGTGGCTTCCGGATTCATGAAAAAGACCCCGTCCGGACTGAGGGTCACCCCCTATCATGCTTTACCCAGTACGAGCACATTGATTTGCCTGGATGGCGATGAAGTCGTCGGGACCGTAACCATTATCCGAGATAGCGCCTTTGGCTTTCCGATGGACGGGGTGTTTGATACTTCCCATATTCGCAAACACGGTTCTCGTGTGGCCGAAATATCTTCTTTGGCAGTTCGAAAAGACTACCGGCAACAACGTGGCGGCGTCTTGTTTCCACTTTTGAAATTCATGTATCATTACTGTGTGCATTATTTCGGAGTTGATTTTTTGGTGATCGCCGTCAATCCAAAGCACCTGGATTTTTATCGGTCGATATTATTCTTTGAATCACTTGAAAAGCTGAAAGTTGAAAGCTATGATTTTGCCAATGGCGCGCCAGCCGTGGGCGCTGTTCTCAATCTTCGCCAAGCCTATGAAGATTTTTCGGCCTATTATGGTCGCAAAACGCCGGATAAAAACCTTTCGAGTTATTTCAAGCTTGCAAATGACCCGGCCTTTGAATTTCCACAGAGAAAGTATCTCAATATTTCGGATCCCATCATCACACCAGCTCTTTTGGACTATTTCTTCAATAAACGCACCGATACTCTACCCAGTATGACGATTCGCCAGAAAGAAATCCTTTCGGCTCTGTATCGTGATCCATCCTATGACTTTGTGCTACCTGAACGCACGGTCACCAACTGTATCCCTCGCGTTGCGGTCCGACATGAAGTCAAATGTGCTGGGCGCATTGTCCTCAACTCCGAGCGCGTCGTTAATATTGAAGTGCGAGATGTATCCATGGACGGCTTCCAAGCACAGCTTTCGGCGCCTGTTCGGTTCGGCACACCCATGATTGTGAATATCGCCTTGGCGCAATTTGAAATCGCTGACTTGACAGCGTGGCCTGTTTGGCAAGCGGATAACTTGGTTTGCGGGTTTAAAATTAGTATCGCTTCATCGTCGTGGCACAAGTTTATCCGGCATTTAGAAGAAGATTCTACTCCCAAAACGGCAGCTGTATAATTCGTTCCTGCATGAGTTTATGATTTGGGTATGAGATCCCACTGCAAGTTTCCAGAATTAAACCCGAGCGTCCAAGACTGCACAAGTTGTAAGTCATTGTTGACTTCCATGGCTGGACCAGGCGTATTGGATTTGGGCGGAATTTTATAGAGTAAATCATCTTGCGCGCAAGACACTTGCAAACCGATCACAAAAATCATCGTCAATATAAGGCGCATGTTAGCGTCTCCTCAAATAAAAAGAATACATCTTCGTTTGACCGTCTATCGACTGGGCGCTGAACTCAATGAGAATCTGTTCGGCAGCCATGCCAAAGTCAATTTGCGTATGACTGGAGAACACGTGCTTATTGTCGATATCGACTTGATACATCGGATTCCACGCACCACCTTGACCGCGAAACTTAGCGCCACCTTTGGCAAGGGGAGTGTTACTCATCAAATAAATGAAGGGCTTCTCGCCATAACCGAGTTTCACATTGAAGTCCAAAGCCAAACCAGCGACGGGCGCAGTGGATGTGCTCGATACATTGGGAGTCGATACCAAAGGACCTGCAACCGGCAAACTATTGTTGGCAGGGGGAGGATTAACCGCTGGATTACTGATTAACGGCGTCGAGTTGGATGCCGGTGGTGGATTCACGGGTGTTGTTGGCACGGGAGTTGTAGGGCTTTCGTCGTATAAAACCGCGCCGCCCGGCACCGGTTTGGATGGATCAATCGTGATGTCATGTTTGTGGCTAAAGTGTTCGGCCGATTTGAATTTGGCGAGAGAACCCGACCGTATCATCGCCATTTCGGCGGCAGTGATATTGATAGCGTGCTTGTGGTCAGATGCTTCGACTAAGAAAAACTTTTCTTGTAATGGCACGCCGTCGCGAATCTGCGCGGCCGTGAGCACACCAGCTTTACCAAAGGGTGTCATGATATTGAGGTCACGGTAAGCTTTCACTTCCGCTAGTACATATGAACTTGGCAAAATAATGCCGGCACCCACGCCAGCCGTGGTCGCGGTGAGTTGCCAAATACGCGATGAACCAATCAGACTCAAAAGTCCGCCGTCTCGCAAAATTTGTCGCCTCGTAAAAGACACGCTCTCATACTCCGCATGCAAAAAAAAATCCTAGCAATGTCTCCTTATGTGCAATTTTCTCGCCAAATGACAACAATCAAAAAAATCAGGAATGTCAGCGGTTTTGCGGAGAGCAAATCGTAAAGTTCTTGCGCAGCGTCAACAAAGTGATCGTTTTCAGAAGGCTGCAAGTGCCGAAATCACAAGGGTTTTTCACTGGCCTGGTCTTTGCACTGCAAGTCATGGATCCCTATCATTATTCCCATTGAGCATGTTCACGGACGATGTTCTAGAAGCTGAAAGCTGGTTGAAATGAGTTTGAAATTATTCAGTAAAGTTTTAGTAGTAGCAAGCTTGATGATGGCTTGTACACAAACGACTTTGCCCGAATTCGAAAAACCACAAACAAGCACTGGCGGTCCTAACAAAACTGACGCTACACCGGATTCTGGCGTATTTTTGCCATTACCACCGCGCGAAGACATTACAAATCCAGCCGCCACGAATCCTATTCCGATGCCGACCGTGGCCAATCCAAACGTGGTTCTACCACCGTCCAGCAACGCGCCTCTTTCGACTTCGACGACTCCACTCAATCCACCACAACCAACGAGCACGGCAACACCGGTGACAAGTGTGCCTGTCACGCCACCGTTGGCAACGGCTGGCAATGGCAGTTGCAAGACCGGCGATGTCACCAAAGAACAAATCACGGCCTGGGCCGCCGCCGCCGGTGGTGCGACGGGATCCATAAAATACATGTACGTACCTACGGACTTATTAGTAGCAGGCAAAGAACGCGAAGCGGATCTTGCCCGAGTCGGTGGCCTGAAGGCATTGTTTCATTCGTCTTTCGTCGAGCAAATCACCGGATTTGCTGATGTGAGTCAAGGGCACTGCGCCGTTTACAAAATCCAACTCGAACAAATCTGGGGCACAGATTGGCAATCCAACTGGTCCATTGTTACAGGTGCTTCACCGGTAGGTGATAAGTCTTCTGATCCTGCGCAGCAAAAGTTTGTCAAGAAATCCTCTGAAGACTCGACTGATGAAGCTGCCGGAATGATTAGCGCGGCGCGCCTTGCCTACACGATTTTTTATCCATCCAATTATATGGCTTTGGCCAAAATTCCGCGCAACAATAGCGGCATCAAACAAACGAGTTATAAGGCTATCGGTGGATACTTAAATGGAATTCCATGCGGACCACGTAAGGTGGAAGTCCGTGGTTCGACGATTGGTGACAAAGAAGTTCTTTATTTTATGACAGGCGACCCGGGTAGCGTGGGCGAACCCGACCGTGGTTTTCCCGCTCAGGCTTTTAAAGGTGACGGCAACACTGGCCATAATCTGCCGGGCATGCCGAGTCGTCAAATTTCAGGTTCCGAATCGATTCAACAAATGCCAAACGGGCTTTTGCGTTACATTGTTTGGCGCAACACCGGCGATAGCGGCACGAAGGCATTGACCTCGGGTGTTATTGACCCTGCGAATCCCCACAATGGGTATACGCTGGTTGTCGGTCGTTCATGTGTTTCCTGCCATAACAATGGTATCCGCGGCTTTGCGGTGGACACGGCGAAAATGGGCAATGGCTGGAGTACTCAAGAAGAGTTCGATCCGTACTTTCAAAAAGCACAAAACGAATATTTCGCGGCGATGGCGCAAATCATCAACCGCGTTGTTGGTGGCAATCAAGAGTTTAAAGAGCAACTTATCCGCGGTCGCTCGCGTGAGCCGATTTCTTATTTGATCAGTCGCGTCGAAGGCGTGGCCTTCGGCGAGAAAAAATTGGAACGTCCGTATTCAACTTGCCGCACGTCCAAAGGTGACAAGTTTCAAATGCAAGTTGAGAACATGTATAAAGAAATCAATGAGCACATGTCGGCTTTGCAAGGCAATACGGCACCGATAGCGATCGGCAGTGGTAGTGGAACGGTAACTGCTCCAGTCGATCAAGGCTTAGCGGCCTTTAAGAAAAACTGTGCAACCTCAGGATGCCATGCGGCACCCGCCAATACCGACCGTTTGATTAATGGGAAAAAGGCGATTCCGGAACGCATGTTCAGTAACGCCAAACGCCACAATCCAGGTATGACTGATGCTGAAAGAGCCGCGATCATCTCCTATGTGAGTGGGAGCTAACTATGAACGTAGCTCTGAAAACCGTATTGCTCACAATCATACTCGTCCTAACCAAGGCTTGCACCGTGGCTTCCCCGCAAATCGGTCAGTGTGCTTCTCCTTCTTCCGTTTCGGACGTGACCCTCGCTGCTGATGTCACCTGGTACAAAGATATTTTGCCAATGATGCTTTCCAAAGAAGTCGGCACGCACTACCAGTGCGCTTCTTGCCATGATTACGACAAAAAACCAGAGCTGGTGATCAGCGAAATCGATAATATTTTGCGCTCACTGCGCGGTGAAGGATTGGTTTTGATGCCTCGCGCCGGAGATCGCTGGCCGGATCAAGCCATTGAAAAACTGGAAGTTTGGTCCAAAAAACCGTTGCTTGGCAATCCTTCGGATGCGGCTGGCTTTGGCATTGATATGAAAAATTATATTTACGAAGACCAATCCATGTTTTTGAAAACCTTTGATCCCGGTGTAAAAGCGGAGACTTCGCATGACTGCTAAAACAACTATTTTTTACGCGTCTTTTGTGCTCATCGGCCTGCTTTTTAGTTGCGGCGTCGAAGAGTCCGGGGTGTATTCCGTCAACGTCACTTATAAGAAAGACTGTGAGCGCAAGTTCCGTTTTTCAGAGCAGGCGGGGATGTTGGAATTATCCCATGTCGATTGCATTTTTTTTGACAACGGACACACAGACAAGCCGACTTATGCTCCGATCATCCGCGACAAAATGTATTTGATTGTTTCTTTGGAGAAGAATGACCTACGTCCTTGCCAAGTTACCGAGGTAGGCGAAATCGTCCAAGCAACGTGCGAGGGAATCTCTCAACCTATTGCTTTAGGTTATACCACGGCGTCTGAAAACATTCTCATCAATCCAAATCTATCCGTGGATATCTTTCTTAAAGGCGCCGATTCTGTGACTTATTACGATAGCTCTCAATATTCGAAAGACTCTATGTCGGCTCACGGCATTATGGCGATAAGTGCACGCAAATAACGGGGTGTAAGGCGTTTTGACAGACCACTGAAACCTAGCCAGTGGCACTTGTATAAACCATTGAAACATAAAGAGATTTGGCGGAAAAGTGTGGCATCAAGATTGCAGATTTGGTTGAGAGAATTGGTGATTAGACTAAGGGTCCCTTTAGTCGGTTCATATTTCCGAGTGGTTGTTGTTCAAAACAAAGTTGAAGCTGAGGGTGAGGAAAATGAAGAAACAGAATGCGGTCAAATTGGTAGGGTTTTTTGTCATCTCCATAGTGTTGGCGATTTTCGGTTTGGCTTTCGCCAAATCACATCTTGCAAGCCACACGTTATCGTCGCCACCTCTAGGTGCGTCACTTGAAGGCGATAAAACAAAAATCTATAAAATCAAAGTCAAAAAGTCAGATGCTTCCAAAGGTTCGAAGACCATCTTAGGCTTTAGCGCTGAAACTGCCAAAGCTCTAGGAATCGATGGTGAAGCCGATTTTGAGAAAGACTTAGATCTCGTTCCTAGTGAGAAAGGTGAAGACGATTACACCAAAATTATTAAAGAAAATAAAAGCGGCAAACCTAAAATCGTAAAATCAGACTACGATTACTCAGCTGTGAAAGCTGAACTTGACCGAATTAAGGCGGCTGAAGAAAAAGCTTTGAAAGCCGAAGAGGCACAAGCTCGCAAACAATCGCAATTAGACAGCCAAGCGATCTTGAAAGATGTTGAAAAAGAAAAGAAACTGAAAGCGAAATACAAGAAACAAGTCGAGATGGAAATCAACGGAAAGTATTATATCCATGACGTTGACTATGAGTATGAAGGCTTGACCGAGTAAGTCCTTCGCAAGTTCCAGCTTCCTGACCGCATTGCACCCCTCAAAAGGTCCAATGCGGTTTTTTTTTGCATGTCGTCATCCTGAGCGCTCTCTCCCTCACTGGTCCGGCAGACACGTATGGATGACGAAAACTGTTCTTGTGTTTCGCCGGTCCTAGGGTTAATTTTATGGGCTGGTTTGCTTAATAAGTGTGCTTAACAGAGCTTTCGTAAAGGACAGTCGATGTACGCAACGTCGGATTTTAGCAAGGGTCTCAAAATAGAATATAACGGCAAGCCGTATATGATCGTCGATTTTCAGCATGTCAATCCGGGTAAGGGCGCGGCTTTTTGTAAAACGCGATTGAAAAACATCGAAACTGGCCAAGTGCTGGATGTGACTTTCAAATCTGGCGATAAAGTCGCCGAAGCGGACGTCACTCTTCGCAATATGCAGTATCTCTATAAAGAAGGCGATAGTTTCGTATTCATGGACAACACAAACTACGAGCAAGTGACGGTGACGTCCAATGAGATGGGCGATAAAATCAACTACATCATCGAAAATGCGGGAGCTATGATTACGTTTTACGATAATCGTGCCGTGAGCGTGGAAGTCCCGAATTTTGTCGAACTTAAAGTTGTCGAGACGCCACCCAACATCAAAGGTGACACCTCTGGTGGTGGCGGAAAACCTGCGAAATTAGAGACTGGTTTGACTGTCACAGTTCCATTCCACATCGCTGAAGGCGATGTGATTAGAATCGATTCGCGAACAGATGCCTACATCGAAAAAGTGAAGGGATAGCGCGCATGGATCAGAAAAAAATCGAATCTCTCATGGAACTCATGAAAAAGCATGGGTTTAATGAACTAGAGATTAGTGGTGATAAAGATAAAGTCAAACTGGTGAGGCATGGCGGCTTGGCCCCAATGGCGGCGCCGATGATGTCAGCTCCCGCTCCGGTAGCCACAACCACTACACCAGTGGACACGAGTTCTGACAAACCCAACGTACTCAAGCCGGGGCAACAATATGTTTGCTCGCCGTTTGTGGGAACTTATTACGAATCGCCAACGCCCGGTTCTGATGCCTTTGTTCAAATCGGCCAAAAGATCACCAAAGGGCAAGTCCTTTGCATCGTCGAAGCTATGAAAATTATGAACGAGATCGAAGCGGATGTGGGCGGTACGGTCGTTAAAAAACTAGTCAAAAACGAAGAGCCGGTTGAGTTTGATCAGCCTTTATTTATAGTCGAATAATTTAAAATCGATAAATGTGAAAAATACGAAAGCCATTCAAAAAGTCCTCATAGCCAATCGCGGCGAGATTGCCGTGCGTGTCATTCGTGCGTGCCAAGAGCTTGGCATCAAAACGGTAGCGGTTTATTCAAAAGCCGATCATGACTCGCTGCATACGCGCCTCGCCGACGAAAGCATCTGCATCGGACCAGGTCCGAGTGCTAAAAGTTATTTGTCCATTCCTAGTATTATGGCGGCCGCCGAAATCAGTGGCGCCGATGCCATCCATCCTGGTTATGGATTTTTGTCCGAGAACTCAAAGTTTGCCGAGATTTGCGAAAAGTCTGGCGTAACGTTTATCGGTCCAAGTCCGACGACGATTCGAATGCTTGGCAACAAAGTAGAAGCACGCCGACTGGCAACAGAGGCGGATGTTCCACTCTTGCCGGGTAGTAAAGATAAAATCTCTGATTTTCAAGATGCGGAAGCCCTGGCCAAGCAGATTGGCTTTCCACTTATCATCAAAGCTGCGGCGGGTGGTGGTGGGCGAGGTATGAAGATTGTGACGGAAATGTCGCAATTGCAGCGGCAATACGATATGGCCCGCAGTGAAGCCCAGGTCGCCTTTGGAGACTCAGATGTCTTTATCGAACGATATTTGACAAAT
>JBGSKV010000086.1:0-11624 GCA_041740975.1 Oligoflexales bacterium
TAACCCGATGGTTGGCTGGGACAGTTGAGCCGGCTTAGATTTGTCTGGGCGGTGTCGGCTGATGCAGCCTCAATGCCCCGACAAATTCAAGTCGGGAGAACCTGACCAATCAACCAAAGAATTGAAAACTGTGAGTGCGAAAGGCGGAGCAAATTTAGATATCCGGCCGTGGAGCGGCCGTTCAATAATCTATAAACAAAAATTCGCTTCTATATATTTTTTGGCGAGGTCTTTTTGATCTTTTTGAGTCATCGGAACTACAGTTTTCAAATATTTCAAAATACGACTTGTCTCGATATTGGGATAGTAAAAATCTGGCCAGAAACGCGATACCCTGCCATGGACCTTGGCGCGTAGAGCATCGGGTTTCAACGATGCGCATGGGCCTTGTAAACTAGCTTGCTTTTCCAACATAAAATACACATAAGCAATTTCATTGTCACTGAGCCACTCCCAAATGTTAAAAAGTGAATAAATGCCAACGATGCCTTCTTTTTTTACGCGGGCATCTTCCAGGAATTTTGAGCCCACTTCATAGCGAATATCATTAATCCACTGAGTCCAAACTTCGGTAGATTTTCCTTTAAGATAATACTCTGGATACCCCACATCATACATGGGTGAGATCAACTCAAAGTCTTGCCATTTTTCAATAACTGGAGAACCGGCCCAACCAAAAGGCTTCATGGCTTCGATGAGATTCGGAGACATGTAAAAATTCTTTTTATTTTCTTCTTGCGGATTTTGCCTATCGAAATCGAGGGCATACTGCAAGGTGTGGCCGATTTCGTGCACGGACAAGCCAAGCTGCACCAAAGGGTGTGCTTTTAAGGAGTGCCGGTAGAGCATCAAAGTCTGGGCGGCAGCATGATAGAGAGCGTCCGTTTCGACCGGATCTTCTTCAAAGAGAAGCGGAAAATTTTCAGCCGAAACAACGCGTAAAGTTGGCAGCACTTTTCGTCGATAAAAAGTTTTGCGGTAAACTTTCTTTATTGTGTCGTAAACAGCGTCGATGGCAACCAAGTTAAATGTTGCCGTACGATCGACGACAACAATACTGTGATCATGAAAAAGTTCGGCTTGACGCTGGGCCAGCGCAACTCCATCAGTCTTGTTTTTTTTGAGAATGCTCCAATCGATATGATCTGGAATTGAATTCTTATTAATGTCTACAAAATCTCTGTCCGGTATGCCATCGCCATCGATATCTTTTCCGCCAATTCCGGGATCGAATGGTGCGCTGTCATAAACATTCATGATGCCATCACCATCAACATCAACGTCACCTTCAAAGAAGCGACCGTCATCTAAATGAAAGCGAAAGTCGAGAACGCCATCGCCATCTGAATCGCGAGTCGCGTAAGTGACCAAATCAAGTTCAGTTCCGAACTGTTTTTTGAGAATATCGACTTCGCGTTTCGGTCGCCCGCTTTTCATAAGCTTGAGAGCTTTAGTTTTTTCTTCAGCAGTCATCACGGGCGGCATGGGACTACCGCGAAAATAGAGATGACGGAGGCTGCGGCGCTGCGCGTCGTGGCGTTCGGAGTTTGATGACGAGCCCTGCAACGGCATATCCAGCGCCATGCCCAGCAGTAACAAGCCGATAATATTGTATGATTTCATACCCGCAGTTGTACTAAATTTTCTGTCTAGGAACAGCTACTTTTTTTGAAAGTAGCCTGACCCCAGCATTTACCAAGGCTTATGAGCCACGGTACATGACTGCATCGCTCATCAAGCGCCGCATACGGGCGACGAGCTTTTTGTGATATTTTTTCAGTTCGACTTCAAATTCGTCCTTATCATCAGGAGCGGGTGGGGGCGTGATGGGCTCACTGAGGTGATGGATAAGTTTTACAGGTTTTGGAATCGGAGTGGGCCCCAATCCTCGAGCTACGAAAAACGGAACTTTAAAATGTTTATAGGCGAGGGCTGTTAACTTGTTCGGATAGACTTCAAAAATATCATCCGCTTTTGGACAAGCCGCAAGAATGACCGGCGCACCCGTCATCATCGACATTCGAGCAAAGCCTCGCCGATTTTCCCATAAAAATTGATATCTCTCTGAAGACGGCCGCAAAGATTCGCGCATGCCGCCGGGGGCAACGCAGATGATTTCACCTTCACTCAAAAGCTTCGACGCATTTTCACGTGAACCCTCTTGATTACCCAGTTCTTGCATAAGTTCACCAAGACCTGGAACTTTAAAAAATAGCCTATCGATGAGAGAACATACCAAACGACTGCGTTCCTCATAAATGGCGCAAATGAGTAAGGCGGCATCGTAAGTTGCTAGGCTATGGGTCGTAGCGATAATCGCCGAGCCTTCATCGGGGATGGATTCTATGCCAATGACACTGTGCCGATGGTACTTTCGCATCAATTGTATGATGGGAATCAGGCGTTCAGCTTTCTGTGTAAGTTTCATAGCAGTAGCATTTCCTCGCAGTAGAATACTTCTTATATTATACTGCAGGATTGAGCTACAGAATTTGAGGATACACAGTCCTATGCAAGGTCAAATACACGAAGTCAAATTACAAAGCCGTTATATCACCGAGACTTTTTCGGATGTTTGCCCAGATCCCAAGGCATTCGTCTACGCTCCTAAAAATGTTTCACCGGACACACCTGTCGTCTACGTTTTGGCGCCATGGCTCAGTGCAGGTAGAGCATTTTTGCATTGGAAGCCGTTTCGAGAGAATTTTCCAGAGAGACTGGATAGACTTTGGAGTGAGAGCGCGATTCCCAAATGCATTGCCGTTTTTCCAGATCTTTTTACGACTTTCGGTGGTTCGCAGTATATTAATTCGAGTTACTTTGGTCCGCACGCTGATTTCATCACGGACGAGCTGGTTCCAGAAGTTGACAGAATGTTTGGCTTGAAAAGTAAGCGCTACATCATGGGTCGCTCGTCGGGAGGATTCGGCGCCATGAGAATGGCAATGGACAAACCTGGAACGTTTGCCGGTATTGCTTGTCACTCTGGCGACATGGGTTTTGAACAAATGGTGCGGGGGGATTTAACAACTTTGGCGCGAGGTCTTGACCGTTACAAAGGTAACATTCATGACTTCATCAAATACAGTCGCCAAACGGAAAAACTTTCAGGTCTCGACACTCATCTCCTGATGCTGCTGGGAACTTGCGGATTTTACTCCCCCAATCCAAAAAGCAAATGGGGTTATGACCTTCCCGTAGACTTGCATACTGCACAAATTGATACTGGAGTTTGGCGCCAGTGGCTCGATCACGATCCAGTCAATCGCATTGAAGGCACGCAAAAAAATGTCGAAGCACTTGAAAAGTTTTACCTCGAATGTGGAACCAAAGATCAATACAATCTTCTCTATGGCGCTCGACAACTGCACGCCAAACTAAAAACCATGGGCATTGATCATCAGTACGAAGAGTTTGACGATAATCATTCGGCCACGGACTATAGGTTTGACGTGAGTTTGCGTTACCTATTACTTGACAAATAAATCAGTCAAATTTTTATATGGTCAGTTCCCCAGAAAAAACAAACTTTGCCGGCCCGGCTAAAGAAATCGGACTTTCTTTATCTGCTTGTCGCGCATAGAGTCGACCGCCAGGCATATCAATGGCGATCCAATCCGAGCGTGAAGCATCGCCAGTTTCGAAGGCGACCGCCGCAATAGCGCAGGCTCCACTACCACAAGCATTGGTGGGTCCGACACCTCGCTCCCATGGAATGGCTTTGTAGATTTCGGTGATCGATTGACCAATATCTTGTGAAGCGCGTTGCTGATCTTGCTTGCCAACTTCAGACGGCTCACATATGTGAACATTGATGCCGCCTTGCCACGTGTGGACTTTTTGCAACGAACTTCCCAAAACATGAAATAATTTTCTATCGGAGGTATTCTGATTCATGACGACAATATGTTGATTGCCAATTTCGCAGGCATGAACATCATCTTTCTGAATTGAGAACTGATTTTCTCTAGCAACTTTTGTGACTGCATCGCGAGCTAGAGGAGTCCAAGACAAAACTTCGTCTACTTCCGGCAAACCCATATCGATAGTGATATGTGGCAAATGATGGAGTTGGCTCTGAGTCAGGTCATCTGTCAAATACGCCGCATGAAAAACTCGATTGCCAACGGTGAGGTCGACAATTTCTGGCAACTCGCGCAGATTATCGGCGTCCAAAAACTTTTTCAAAATACTGCCAGCACTGCACCGCAGGCCATTTCCACAGTTGGCCGCCATCGACCCATCTTGATTAATAATACCTAAGAAAGAAGGAAGTAAATCGGACGCGAGTTTTGTGTGGAGAACCAAGATTCCGTCAGCCCCGATTCCACTGCCATCACGTGCGCAGAGCTGACTAGCCTGGCGTTTGAGGCTATCCAATGCATATTGTTCATTGGCGTGAATCCAAACAACAATAAAATCATTTTTGCAGCCATGCCATTTTTCGAAAAGCATCTTCATGGCGAAATTTATACCGAGTATCTCTGCAAAAGGCCAGCTTACCTTCAGAGGTCGGCCATTTGACCCATCCGCCAAATGAAAGTAAACTATATGTAATAATTGCATATTTATGGGTGGGCGATGAAATTATTAAAGAATGCTGGCGGCTGGACAATGATTGAGTTGATGGTGGTAGCAGGAATTATGGCCATCCTCGCGTCCTTACTTACCCCTCGATTTATAACTTTTGTAGCAAAGGCTCGACAGGTTGAAGCGAAGAACAACCTAGGCATGATCTATACGCTTCAAAAAGCTTTCTTTGAAGAATCTCAGCGCTATTACGATGGGGATTTGGGTGGTGAGTCCGCGAAAATCGACAACGACAGCGTTTCAGAATGTAATGTGACCAACGCACTGGGTTTTGTTCTGACAGCATGCGATAGAATTCGATACTCGTACGACTCTGAAGCCTTAAATGGTGGACAAGAGTTTGTGGCAGAGGCGATCGCTGAATATAAAGCAGCATCATCGGGTGGCGGCTGTGCAGCTCCACAAGGCGGACAGCAAGGCATCATCTCAGGCTGCGAAGAGGAAGATGTGTGGAGTATAGATGATAAGAAAGCTGTCGTGCATGTCGCTGATGCCATTGCCGCATGCGTCAATCCCTAGTGCCTTCTTTTACACGAGCTCAGAAGATAACATTCATCTTATGCCTAAGTTCATTGGGCTTGCAGGCCATATTTTTCTATTTTTACTCGCATGCAATTGTTAACTATCCTGGTGGAAGCTACTTTGACAAAAGTTCGATAGGATATGACTTTTGGCGAAACTATTGGTGCGATTTAGCATTGCCTGTAGCGATTAATGGAAAACCAAATTACGGCGCTGAATATGCCGCCATTGGGTTCGTAATCTTTAATTTAAGTTTATACCCACTCTGGCACTTGTTTGCATTTCAGGTCGGCTACGAAAGTCGGCTCGGCGCAGCTCTCGTGCTGTGTTCAACGTTTTCTGTCGTTATTTCCATGTGGGTTCCTTTCACATCTCGCATGCCAGACCTGCATGCATTAGCCTTGCTACTCAACAGTGTGCCGGGCTTAATAGCTTATGCAATTGCTCTTTACATAAGTTTTCGTTTGAAGTTGAGTCGACCATTCTTTTATCTGGGTCTCATAGTTTTTGCAGTGGCGGCAATCAATTTGCTCCAATACCTGGGAGCCCGTAGCTCAAAAGTCGAGACCATGATGATTCCGACGACCCAAAAAATTTCGACTGTACTTCTAACCGTATGGGCCATTGGCATTGCGTTGACGACGATGCTGAAAGGTCTTCGTGAATCGAGATGAAGCCATGCCAGACGAGGGTTGCTAAAATCCGTTCCAGTCTTTAAAATGAAGCAAGAACCAAAAGGATCAAAAGCTATGCAAGACACCAATCCCACCGCGCGGCCAGTCGATCTTTCTGCACTTCTTGGTCAAGAAGAAAAGCAAGAGCGCACCGTTGAAATCCATGTTCTCAAAAACTCAAATCAAACCGAATGCAAATTCTGGCTAGGTTTGTATCGTCCCGGTTCATTGATGACGGAAGATATTGTTGGATTAAAAAGTGTGAAGGATACTTTGCATCAGGCGGCAACGTTAGGTTTACAATCAAACGGCTCCGTTTTGATTTCGACCATTGAAGATGACGAGCTTCGCTACATATTTTTGATTCCGGTTAACGAGAGCGACGAAGTTTTGCCAAAAGCCTATTGGATGTCAAACTTGGCGAAAACTTTGCAAGGTCTTCAAACGAAAGAGATAGGATGTTACA
This sequence comes from Oligoflexales bacterium, assembly GCA_041740975.1. GTDB lineage: Bacteria > Bdellovibrionota_B > Oligoflexia > Oligoflexales > JALZUQ01 > JBGSKV01. The sequence goes on from JBGSKV010000086.1 coordinate 6,253, forward strand.
TTCCACGTGAACTCGATATGGATGCCACCCAGCATGAACTCCTCGAAGAACTCATGCTCAATCTCATTTTTTCGACAAGTATAAATCATTATTATTTACTTACGGGAGAATACGGGGCAAATCCGATTTTGAACGTAGCATTGAATTTAAAGCAAGATTTACAAGCGCAGCAAAACATTAAGACGACGGTTTTTCACTAGTCGCATCAATCTTGTTGGCAAGAGTGTCTAAAATTCCATTGACGAATGCAAAGGACTGCTCGGTACCGAAAGTTTTGGCAAGTTCAATGGCCTCGTTGATGATAACTTTTTTGGGTGCAGTTTTCTTTTCAAGCTCCATTGCCGCGAGTCTGAGCACAGCACGATCCGTTGCAGGCATACGATGCAACTTCCACCTTAACGAGGCGCCAGAAATTTTCTTGTCGTAATATTCTAATCGATCCAATGTTTGCTCGGCAAGGCTGCGAGTTTCGTTGTAAATTCCTTGCGGCACTTCAAAGTTTTTGGCAAAGGCCTGGAAGTGATTATCAGAAAAATAATAAATTTCCGAAACTTCTGACTGATACAAAAAAAGAACGCAGAACTTGCGCGCTTCCGACATGATATTGCTACTCATGCGATAGGCCCTTTAATTTTGACAGGACACCCATCATTTTGAGTGTAGCCTCGGCATAATAAACGCCGTGGTTCGGTCCTTTGATTCCTGATCGTTCGTAGGCCTGCTGCAAGTTTAGTGTTGCCAGAACTCCAAAAATCACTGGAATACCATACGAAGCCCCGATATCAGCAAGTTTGCGAGCGCAGTTTTCGACAACGAGTTCATAATGAGTCGTGTCGCCTTTGACCACGGCGCCAAGAGTCACAATCGCGCTGAAGCGCTTAGACTGTGCGGCTACGGCGGCTACGGTTGGAATCTCAAAAGCTCCTGGAACCCAAATTGTTTCGATATGTTCCTTGGGAATATCATGTTCTTCAAAATGCGACATGGCACCACTGAGTAGAGACTGGGTGATATCGATATTGAACTCTGAACAAATGACTAAAATGCGTGTCATGATCCTCGAACCTTTTTGCCGTTAGGTAATGGCCTGCTGCCCAATAACTTCAAGTCCAAACCCCGCTAAACCTTTTAGGGTTCTAGGTTGAGTGGTGTGAATGCACATTTTCTTAACCCCGAGATGTTTTAAAATCTGCGCGCCGATTCCATACAAACGAAAGTCCATTCCGGCCGTTGGAGGAGCGAAGTCACCTTCCAGCTCGTTTAATGCAAGTTCGCGCAAGTCCATCTTGATACGACTAAGACTGTCGCGCGAAGAAAGATAAAGGAGAACTGCGTGATTGTTATTTTTAAGAAGATCCAAACCGTATTCAATGCGAAGCCTAGGCCCGTCAATCGGGTGGCCAAAGACATCCGCTAAAGGTCGCTGAGAGTGGACGCGGACGTCCACCGTATTGTCTTGAAACGTTGATTCCCCCACGGTCAATGCCACATGGAGCGATTTGTCGATAAGGCTTTCGTAAACATGGGCGGTGAAATCACCGTGTGAAGTCTTAAGTACACTTTCTTCTACTTTTTCAACCAAGGATTCGCGCAAAAGTCGGAATTCTATAAGGTCGGCAATACTGACGATAGGAAGATTGAACTTTTTGGAGAATTTCTCGAGATCATGACCACGAGCCATCGTGCCATCGTCATTCATGATCTCGCAAATGACGGCCGCAGCTTTCAAACCAGCCATACTGGTCAGATCAATGGATCCTTCCGTGTGCCCCGCTCGTTCTAATACTCCACCCTTAACTGCGCGAAGTGGGAATATATGTCCAGGAACCACAATGTCATTAGCCGTAGTGTTGTCACAAATCGCAACTCTTATTGTATGTGACCGATCGGCGGCGGAAATACCAGTTGTTACACCTTCGCGAGCTTCAATACTCACTGTGAAGGCAGTCGATTTCTTATCTTTGGATGCGCGAGAGTGTTCCATCAGCGGCAAATCAAGTTTATCGATCAGTTTTCCTGACATCGATAAACAAATGAGGCCTCTAGCTTCACGCGCTAAAAAATTAATATGTTCAGGAGAAACAAAATCTGCGGCGAGAACGAGGTCGCCTTCGTTTTCACGACCCTCATCGTCGGTCATAATCACGAAGCCACCGCTTTTGATTTGAGTCACGGCCGCTTCAACTCGGGCGATCGCATCAATAGATAAAGAATGAGTATCGATCATATGACTCTCATGGGAGGTGAAGATGGCGTCCAGTATGCCTTTTAGCAGATTGTCGCGAAATCCTCCAGCAACGACGGCCAACTGGCGTAAAGGGTACAACCCAGGTCAGAATTTCTTGGATTTAGCTAGTTTTTCTAGGTGCTTAGCAAGTATGTCGACTTCAATATTCAAAAGATCGCCAATAGTGACACTGCCGAGATTCGTGCGTTTCAAAGTTTCCGGAATCAGATCAAGCCGAACATGGCACTGACCCGGCGCATCCGTAATTTCATTGATAGTAAGACTGACTCCATTTACGCAAAGCGAACCCTTGCTGACGCAGTATTTCGTTAGCGTCGGATTCTTTAAAGAAATCCACAGGACCCAATAATTATGACTTTCATTCACGGATAGTAGAGTCGCAAGGCCATCGACGTGGCCCGTAACAATGTGGCCGCCAATAAAATCGGACATTTTCAGTGGGCGTTCGATATTCAAAGCCGCGTTGGATTTTTGTTCGCCGAGATTGGTGCGATCCAGTGTTTCTTGACTCAGATCAAACTGCAAAGTCAAATTATTTTGCTCGACAAGTGTAAGACAACAACCGTTTACGGCGACGCTATCGCCAATTTTAAGTTCGAGATTTTTTTTGACTTCGCACTTTAAGCGAGCGCCGCCGGCGGATAATCTATCAATGGATTGCAGGGTTGCGGTCGTTTCGATTATGCCGGTAAACATAAATTTAATTTAACCGTTCAGTGGTTTCAATCGGACCAAGGCTTTTGAGCTCTTGCATAAACTCGTCAGTGCTCTTGAAATCTTTGTAAACTGAAGCAAAGCGAACGTAGGCGACGTGATCCAGATCCTTAAGGTGCACAATCAAAATATCACCAAGTTGAGCGCTGGTGATGGACTTGCCAAAGTTTTGCAATTCTTTCTCGACGGCTTTGACCAAACTGTCAATGCGTTCTGGACTAATAGGCCGCTTTTGACAGGCCATATGAATTGACTTCAAAAGTTTCGTGCGAGAGTAAGCTTCAAAGCGCCCGTCTTTTTTGGCAATGCGGATATTGAGTTCTTCTTCTTTTTCATAGGTCGTAAAGCGGTAGCCACAACCGGGACAGGCGCGCCGACGACGGATGGCGGCTCCGTCCTGACTAGTCCGGCTTTCAAGGACCTTAGTATCTTGATTTTGGCATTGAGGACAAAACACGCTAGTGACTCCACTCAGGATAAAGCGGAAAACTTTTTGCTAAATCATTCACGCGGCGGCCGATTTGCTGCAGCGCGTCGGGTGAGTCGATATTTTCGAAGGTTTCACGAATACAAGCCGCAATGCTTTCCATGTGAGTCTCTTGCATGCCGCGACTCGTCACGGCTGGTGTGCCAATCCGAATGCCGCTGGTTACAAATGGACTGCGTTTTTCATTGGGAACTGTATTTTTATTAACAGTGATTTCAACTTTTCCGAGTGCTTCTTCAAACTGTTTTCCGGTAACCGAAGTGTTACTAAGATCTATCAAAAGCAAATGATTGTCGGTGCCGCCTGAAACTAGTTCAAAGCCAAGCGCCATTAATTTTTTGGCGAGAGCTTTCGAATTCTTGACGACTTGTGTTTGATAAACTTTAAAGTCAGGGCTCAGCGCTTCTTTAAAACAAACCGCCTTACTGGCGATAACATGTTCCAGTGGTCCGCCTTGCGTTCCGGGAAACACAGCTTTATTAAAATTGAGGTTTTCATCGTTCCACAAGATGAGTCCGCTTCGAGGTCCACGGAGAGTCTTGTGTGTTGTGGACGTAACGACATGCGCATGTGGCACAGGACTTGGATGAATGCCCGCGGCCACCAAACCTGCGATATGAGCCATATCCACCATTAAATAAGCTCCGACTTCGTCGGCGATCTTACGGAACTTTTCAAAGTCGATGACACGCGGATACGCACTCGCACCGGCAATGATCATTTTGGGGCGAACGTCTTTGGCGATACGAAGGACGTTATCGTAATTAATCAAACCCGTCTCAGGTTCAACTTCGTAAAAATGCGATTCGTAGTTCATTCCAGAGAAGTTGACCTTCGAACCATGGGTCAAGTGACCCCCGTGAGAAAGATCAAGACCGAGGATTTTATCATTTGCGGAAAGTAACGCTAAGAATGCCGCGGCATTGGCTTGCGCGCCCGAGTGCGGTTGCACATTTGCAAACTTACTGCCGAAAAGTTTTTTTACGCGTTCAATGGCAAGTGCTTCGACTTTATCAACTTCTTCACAACCGCCATAGTAACGTTTACCGGGTAAGCCTTCGGCATATTTATTAGTAAGAATGCTGCCCATACAACTGATAACGGGGAGCGAAGCAAAGTTTTCGGAAGCGATTAATTCCAAACCGTTTTGTTGGCGTTCAAGTTCTGCTTCGATGACAGTGTAAACTTCAGGATCATATTGTTTGAGTACATCCCAAGGTTTCGCGTTCATGACGGGCTCCGCAGGTAGGTGTTCTCAAGATTTTTTATTTTATCGAGGCGAAGCTGATGCCGACCACCTTCGTATTCGGTTTCGAGCCAAATTTTCAGATAATCGCAGGCTCGGTGGTCATTCACTGCTCGTGAGCCGAGGCAAATGACATTGGCATCGTTGTGGGCGCGAGACATGCGGGCAGAGAATTCATCCCATACTGAAGCAGCACGGACCCCAGGAATTTTGTTGGCGGTGATGCACATACCAATACCAGTGCCACAGATAAGGACACCTTTGGCAATTTTCTTTTGGGAAATATCGTTGGCGATAAGTGCGGCATAATCAGGGTAGTCAACTGAAGCTTGCGAATCGTTCGCGACACCGTAATCAACTACCTCGAAATCCGTGACGGCGAGATATTCTTGCAAGAGTTGCTTTAACTCTTTGCCTGCATGGTCACAGGCTATGCCAATTTTAGCGGTCACAGTGCTTTCCTACCTAGCTCTTTACAAAGATTGCGCCCTATAAAGGATTCTAGGCGATCTTAGTTTGAAGTTTTTTTAACGAAATTAACGGCGTCTTCAACAGTACGAATATTTTCGGCTTCTTCATCCGGAATATCGATGCCAAAGTCTTCTTCGATAGCCATAACGAGTTCAACAATATCAAGTGAATCAGCACCAAGATCTTCAATGAACTTAGCTTTGCTT
>JBGSKV010000087.1:0-2111 GCA_041740975.1 Oligoflexales bacterium
TGATTGTATCGTCTTGCTTTCGTTAAAGAAACCGTAACTATCTTACCGACCTCGGTGACAGAAGCGAGTGTATATCGGTAATGGACTATTATAACTTGTATTTTCACCTGCTTGGCTTCATTCTGGATAGAGAGACTCTGACTCGCACAATTTCATGATCGAGGCGAACGTGTTCAGCAAACTGGAAATCAACCAGTCGGCGCTCTTGCACAATGCCCAGCTTTTTTCACAGCGCTTGGGTCCTAAGCATTTTGCTCCCGTCCTAAAGTCCAACGCCTACGGGCACGGCCTCAAGGAAATTTACAAGATTTTAGCAACGACTCAGCCTGAGTGGTTGTGTGTGAACTATGCGGCGGAAGGTGCCGAGCTCCGGTCGCTTGGTTTCAAAGGTCGAATTCTGGTCGTGGGCCCACTTTACAACAGCGCGCATGTCAAAGATGCCGCCGATCAAAACCTCGATCTCAATATCAGCAACTTCGAAGCTTTAAAAGCGTGGCTGGAGTTGAAGAATCCTCCGTCCGTGCACCTAAAGTTTGATACAGGTTTAGCGCGCCAAGGTTTTTCCATTGAAGGCATTGAAACTCTCGCCAAAAAAATAAAAAACTCTCCCGCTCATCTTGCCAAATGTGTGGGGGTGTACACGCACTTTGCCAACGTCGAAGACGTGCAAGACTATAGTTATGCCTTTCGTCAGCTTGCTATTCTTGAACAATGTGTTCAGCAGCTGCAGGCCAACGGAATCCCCGTCAAAATGATTCACGCCGCTTCAAGCGCCTCATCGCTTCTCCTTGAGCAGAGCCGATTTCATTTGTGCCGCGTCGGCATGTCCTTATTTGGTCATTGGCCATCGGATTCGACGCGTTTGTCTTTCTTTCAGTCGCATGGCGAAAGACTTGAACTTAAACCAGTTTTGTCGTGGCAGACAGAAGTGGCGATGGTTCGCGACGTACCTGTGGGCGATCACATTGGTTACGGTTGTCAGTACAAAGTCATGCGTCCGATGCGCATTGCGGTTTTGCCCGTTGGATATTTTGAAGGCTATCCACGACTGGCGGGTTCCAGTCAGAGCTACGTTTTAATTGATGGCAAACGCTGCCAGTTGGTCGGGCGGATCTGCATGAATATGATGATGGTGGATGTCACCCATCTCGAGAATATCGTAATCGGAGCGCCCGTCACTTTAATAGGGACGCAAGGGTCCGAAAAAATTTCGGCCGAAACCTTAGCGGGATGGGCAGAGACAATCCAATATGAACTTTTGAGTCGCTTGCATGTGGATATTCCAAGAGTGATTGTATGAATACCCCAATCAATTTAATTTTATGGCTTTTTATTATCTTGCTGGTCGCTCCAACAGCGCAAGGCAGACCGTGTAGTTATTTGAGAGGGATGTATTTCGGTGATAAAGAGATGTATGGTTCTGAGCGCCCTATGACGCTTTATATTACGAGTTCCAACGCTGGATTTAAGCGTCAAACCAAATATATTTTTGATGATGTTGGGTTGTTGGGACAGAATTTCACTAAAGCTTTGCATGCACTCTTCAATGCCAACATTCACCAGCTTGCTGATAATAATTCAATTAAGCTAAAGCCGATGGGCTCCAATTATATCAAGTTCAATGAGATTACTGTCCATGCGTCACCTGAGATTATGGATGGCCTCGGTGCCATAGTTTTTGAATCCCAGCGCCATGCCTTATCCGATATGGCCGAAATGCTTTTTGATGGTGCGCAGCGGCACGTAGACACATTACGAGGTGTTTTGAGTCTCCATGAAATTCAAGCCATTCAGACCGCCGTGCAGCGCAAATTCAAGAGCATGGATGCTTTAGTCGATTTTCTAAAAGACGACTATGGAGTGGGTGTCGATAAGACTTTGGTTGGTTCGCATTTTATGACCAAGTACACGGCAATGACAAGTCTAGAAAATCCGCAACAAGTTTTTTTTACGACAGATTTGTTTCGCCACTACATTCAAAAGCTTTTGCAAACGCGGGTGGATCTGAGTTGGGCATTTGAAAATTCGCAGACCAGTCTGTTGGAGACTTTCGCATTGATTCGGCGCCATCAAGATATTGCAAGTCCTTCACTTTGGACACCGGCTTATCA